>NZ_JBXART010000002.1:692937-985217 GCF_058808495.1 Alcaligenes sp. GW821-FHT11D07 | reverse complement strand
ATCCCCGAAGGGTTCGACTCGCTCATTCCAAGCGCCCACACTTATCGGCTGTTAATTGTTAAAGAGCAGTGACAGTTACCTGTCGTTCCACTGACTAACCCGGCTGGCTCGTTGCGCTGAGCGCTTCGTGCCTCGCTGTGTTAGCAGCAGAGAAACGAGATTATGAAGCAGATCAGGCAGTGTGTCAAGCGTTTTTTTGAAGAAGCTAGAAAGTTTTTAAAACCGACTAACTCGTCCCGCTTGCACCAGAACTTTCGTTCCGATCAACCTGATGAACAATCAACCGTGAGGCTAACCATCCAACTTCACAAACAAGGTTAAATTTTCAAAACTGTTTTTCAACACTTAAAAACTTAACGCTGCGTTCTCTGGAGCAGAACCTAGAACTTTAACACAGAATTTTCTGATCTGTCAAGCCCCGGGTTTTGCGCCCTGCCAGTTACCTGGCCAGCCTGGCTGGAAATCGGTGCGGGCCTTTTGGCCAAAGCGGTGATCTCTTGCTGACTGCTTGCTGTAGCGCTTAGAGGGAAAACCCTGTGTGTGCTGCAGCGAGAAAAGAACTATAGCACGATGAAATTCGAATGTGCAAGCAAATTCGCTGATAAAACGTAGATTATTTTGCACTTTTTTCCCTACTCCATCCTAAGCGTTTGAATCATAAAGGAAAGCTGGGATATACCCTTGAGTAATTTTTTTCGGTCGTAGGAGCAGAGACTTTCCCCGAGCCCGAACGACTGGTGTTCTGAAGGTTTTTTAGCTTGTTATTGCATCCGTCCAAGCCGTCGATCAGTCACTGTTGTCACGGCTACCTGAGAAAACGACCAGTCCGCCTTCTCTGATAGTGCCTTCCCCTCTCCCTGATGAAGTCCTTCAGCTACTCGAAACCTTGCTCACACTACTTATTCAGGTCTCGGTAAAAGCTCCTCTCTATATAGAGACCCCAGACCTGGACAGCGAACTGACGCCCGGAACAGGTAGACAGGAAGTGGCCGCATCATCTGCTCTATATATAGAAGCACTGACAATACCTGCTACCTCCCCCTTCTAGTTAGGGCCCTGCCGTTCCGCCCTAAACACTCTATATAGTCATAAAGGCATAGCAGCCTCACAGACTTGGCCCTACACTAGCCCAGAACAGCAATCTAAGCGAAAACTACTATGCATGAAGACATCCTGATTAACGTCACTCCCTTTGAAACCCGTGTTGCCCTGGTCGAGCAAGGTGCTGTCCAGGAAATTCATATCGAGCGCAGCATCCAACGCGGGTATGTGGGAAACGTCTATCTGGGTAAGGTGGCTCGTGTTCTGCCCGGCATGCAAAGTGCATTTATCGATATCGGCCTGGAGCGCGCCGCTTTTATCCATGTCGCTGATTTGCGGCAAAATCGCGCCGAGCGCAACCAGGGCAGTGCCACCACACCCATTGAAAAGCTCTTGTTTGAAGGTCAGTCCCTATTAGTACAGGTGATCAAAGATCCTCTCGGTACAAAAGGCGCCCGCGTTTCCACGCAAATCAGTATCGCCGGCCGGATGCTGGTGTATCTGCCCTTTGATCCCCATATTGGTGTGTCCCAGCGCATTGGCTCGGATGCCGACCGTATAGAACTGCGCGAACGCGTCACCCGTTTGATGCCCAAGGACGAAAAAGGCGGTTTTATCGTGCGCACTCAAGCTGAATGCGCAAGCGATGAAGAAATCAGCGCTGACCAGCAATACCTGCGCACCCTGTGGACGCGTATTCAAGAACGGATACGCGAGCAAGGCGCCCCCTCCGTTCTCTATACAGACCTGAACCTGTCACAGCGAGTTTTGCGCGACATGGTCACGCCCAATACGCAGTCCATCATTGTGGATTCGCGTACTGTCGTCCAGGAGATGAAGGAATGGGCTCAAATCTATACTCCATCCGTGCTGGAACGCATCAGCCATCACAAAGGTAGCCGCGCCCTCTTTGACACCGCCCATGTGGATGAAGAAATTAGCCGAGCCTTGTCTCGCCGGGTGGATTTGAAGTCTGGTGGCTATTTGATTATTGACCAGACCGAAGCCTTGACGACGGTAGACGTCAATACCGGCGGCTTTGTGGGCGGCCGCAATTTTGATGACACTATTTTCAAAACGAACTTGGAAGCGGCAATTGCCTTGGCCCGCCAGCTGCGTCTGCGCAACCTGGGCGGCATTATCATCCTGGACTTTATTGATATGGATGATGCCACCCACCGGGATTCCGTACTGCAGGAACTGCAAAAGGCTCTGTCCAAAGATCGCACTCGAGTGACGATCAACGGTTTCAGCCAGCTAGGCCTGGTGGAGATGACCCGCAAACGCACGCGTGATTCGCTGGCCCACCAGTTATGCGAAACCTGCCCGACCTGCCAATCGCGCGGCTCGGTCCGTACTGCCCGCACGGTTTGCTATGAAATCCTGCGGGAAATTCTGCGCGAAGCCAAACAGTTCAACCCCAAAGAGTTCCGCATTTTGGCGGCTCAAGAGGTGGTGGACCTGTTTCTGGAAGAGGAAAGCCAACACTTGGCCGTAGCTGGCGACTTTATTGGCAAGCCCATCTCCCTGGAAGTAGATGCTCACTACTCCCAGGAACAATACGACATTATTCTGCTGTAAATGCCAAAACCATCCGTCACTCACTGATAGGGTGACGGATGATCTGAAAGCCCTCTGACTCTTGAGGCGCGACAAAATAGCGGCTGAACAAATCAAATTGCGCTTCTGTCGTTTCAAAGGGATGCTCACCACCGGCATTACGTGCATGTAGGCGAGCCTTGCAGATCTCGTCCGACACATCTAGATAATGCAGTTCATGAGCAGCATGCGCTTGCACAATCAACTCCCCCGCCCAAGCCCGAGTAGCCAGTGTATTGGACGGAAAATCCAGTACGACCGAAATGCCTGCCTGCAATAGAGCAACAATATGCGGCGCCATAGCGGCCCTCAGTTGCGCCGAGCAACGCGCATAGTCTTCCAAAGACTGGATCTGACCGGGGTACAAGTTGGCCAACCAGACATCTTCACTAATCAGAACGGTCTGAGCTTTTTCAGCAAGCTGCTTGGCAAAAGTGGATTTGCCCGCCGCAATTTTCCCGCAAATCAGATAGAGGGTGGCTGTGGCAGTCTCTGTCTGTGTGGGCTGGGGCGTGAAAGCAAAATCCATAATGATCTCTAGTAATGAAAAGGGTTCAGAACCAATAAACCCGCCTAGAAAGGCGGGTCAAGGTATTCAAGCCGTCGGGCAGTGCCTTGAAGTTCGCCAGATAGAACAAACTTCTGGCACGGCTCAAACCACTTACCGCGGCGCCACTGGGACGAAATCGTCTTCGGGAAGCACCTCTTTCGGCGCTTCGTCTGGGTTGCACACGCCAGGGGCACGAATAGAGGTAAAGATTTCTTTGATTTCACGCTTTACATCAGCGCGATAGCTGTACACCTTGGCATCCACCCACCCTTTTTGCATCAACGTCAGGTCAACCAGAATGGAGTTATCCCAACCCGCGCCCGGTGCCAACTCGTAACGCAAAGTGCCGTAGCTGGCTTGGCGTTCATCCATTTTGAACGTGGCCGCTTTACCGCATTCCGCCTGGTGCTTGAACAAGGCGCGCTGAATTGTCACAAAATCAGCATTAATGCGTCGCTCAGTCTTGTAGTAGCTGGGAATACGTACATCTTGTTCTCGCAGTTCTCCGCCCTGATTCGCACATCCCGCCAATACCGCCAGCCCAGCCAGCGCAAGAATGATTTTCTTCATGATGTTCCTTGTGGTGCAGCGCTGGGCTGCTTATTCGTTGAACTGAAACTGCATTTGGTAAAAACCGGCGTAGACGCCATTGCGGGCTAACAATTCCTCATGGCGGCCTTGCTCGATGATGCGCCCCTCATCCAGCACAAGAATCTGGTCCGCATTTTGTACCGTAGACAAACGGTGTGCAATCACCAAGGTACTGCGCCCCTTCATCAGGGTTTCCAAAGAAAGCTGAACTTGGCGCTCGGACTCGTTATCCAATGCCGAAGTCGCCTCGTCCAGGATCAGAATCGGTGCATTTTTGATCAGAGCACGAGCAATAGCCAGACGCTGACGCTGCCCGCCCGACAGCGAGTTGGCATTTTCGCCCACCATCGTATCCAGGCCCTGAGGAAGGCCTTCTACAAATTCGCGCAAATTGGCTGCTTCCAGAGCTTCCCAAATGCGCTCCGGGGGAACATCAGCGCCAGCCCCATACGCTACGTTCTGGCCGATAGTGGCCTCGAACAGAACCACGTCCTGACTGACCAGAGAAATCTGGCTGCGCAAGCTGCGTAAAGTCAGATCCTGCAAGGGGATGCCATCCACCCTGACTTGGCCGCTGCTGGGAAGCAGAAAGCGCGGCAGCATATTGGCCAGCGTCGTTTTCCCGCTGCCCGAGCGGCCGACCAAGGCAATTGTCTGGCCTGGCTGCACGGCAAAATTCACATCCGACAGCGTGTCACGATGCGCTCCGGGGAAACGATGACGCACGGATTCGAACTCGATATGCCCGCGCACTGGCTGGGTAAATTCGCGGGTGCCTGTGTCGGGCTCAGGGTCCTGATCGACCAGCTTGAACACACTTTCAGCGGCAACCAGCATGCGCTGCATCGTGCCGGTGATATTAGTCAGACGCTTGATCGGGTCAAAAATCTGGCCCAGAGCCGCCATAAATGCAGCAAAGCTACCGATCGTCAGGGTGCCTGTATTGGCTTGGTACAGAGCTACAAAGATAACCCCGGCCACCGCGATGGACACAAACAACTGCGTAATGGGCGACAAGGCGGCATCCGCAGACGCGGCACGCATGGCAAAGCGACGCAAACGCGCATTCACATACATAAAGCGAGTGTTTTCACGCTCGTAACCGTCAAACAGTTTGATGACACGCTGAGCATCAATGGCTTCGCTGACCACTCGTGTCAGTTCGGCATTCATATTGACGGTATCGCGGTTAATGCGGCGCAAGCGGCGCGATACCAGCTTGGCCACAAAGACCGAGGCTGGCATGACCAGAAAGACGATCACGGTCAATTGCCAGGACATATACAGCAGCACGCCCAGCAAAGCGATGACGGTCAGGGTCTCACGCACCACGACGGTCACTACTTCCGTAGCGACCCCGGTCATAGTGCCCGCGTCAATCGTAAAACGATTGAGCAGACGGCCTGTATCCCCCTGCTTGAACTCTGAATCCGACAAACCCAAGAGGCGAGAGAACATGTCACCACGTAAAGTCAGCAACATTTTGTTGGCGATCCAGGCAAACAAATACGAGCTGCCGTAGCTGGTTACCCCGCGCACAAACATCAGCCCGATCACCGCCAGGGGGATGGACCACATATAGTGCGGCTTGGCACCGGTAAAGCCGTCATCCAGCAGGGGTTTCATGATCACCGCCAGCACGGGCTGGGTGGCTGAGGAGATACTAACCAGCAACAGCGCCAGCGCTGCAACCTTCCAATAAGGCAGCAAACGACTGTAAATGCGCTTCCAGAGATCGGATTTGACGGGATCGTGCCCAGCAGGCTTGATTTTGGTTTCTATGGCGTTGGACAACGAGGACACCTATATACTATCTAATTGTGTTTATTCTAACGCTCATTCCCTGAATCGAGCGTCCTTGCTCTGGTTCGTTCAGCCTAGTTGTCCTGTTCATGTCTGATCCCTCTGCCCTTTATTTACGATTGCCTAACTGGCTAGGCGATGTATGCATGAGCCTGCCGTGTTTACAGGCTCTATTGGACACTGGCTTGCCAGTGGTTGTTTGTGCTCGCCCCTGGGCCCGCGAGCTGCTGTCCGCCTACCCCTTGCATGGCTTTGTGCCCATGACCAGCCAATGGCGCCAAGACGCCAAGGCCATACGACGCTACCGTCGCCAGCACGGTCATCGCCAAGCCTATGGAGTCTTGCTGCCGGACTCGCTCAGCAGTGCGCTCAGCTTCAAACTGGCTGGCCTGCCCGCTTGCGGGTATCGGGACGACGGCCGTAGCCTTTTATTACGTTGGCCTTTAAATAAGCCCCAAAACAAGTTGCATGCGGTGCAATCCTG
The DNA here is from genome assembly GCF_058808495.1 of Alcaligenes sp. GW821-FHT11D07. Lineage (NCBI taxonomy): Bacteria > Pseudomonadati > Pseudomonadota > Betaproteobacteria > Burkholderiales > Alcaligenaceae > Alcaligenes > Alcaligenes sp. GW821-FHT11D07. Next base: position 979,149 of record NZ_JBXART010000002.1, on the reverse strand, counting down.
GTTCTATATTGTTCAGCAGGCGCTGGACCTGTGGAATCTTGGCCCAGCCCCTGAACAGGCCCCGGCCACCCTGGATTTGACGCTTAGCCCCCTGCAACGGCAAGAAGGCGACAATAGTTTGCGCCAAGCTGCCTTGCGCCCCGGTGACTACATTCTGATCGCCCCGACCGCAACAGGGTTGCACAAGGGTCGCGTCAAAGTCTGGCCTTATTTCGACCAACTGACCCGCCATCTGCAAGCCCAAGGCAAAACCGTCATTATGTGCCCCCCCCCGAACGAGCATGAGGCTGCCCTGACCAATGCGCCCAGCGCACGTTGTCTGCCGCCCCTGCCCCTGGGTGCGTTTGCACGACTTTGCCAGCAGGCCCAGTGGGTTATTTGCAATGACTCTGGCGTCTCACATGTCGCCGCGGCCATCAAGGCCCAGCAGCTGACCTTATGTGGCGTCACCAATCCTGAAGACACTGGCCCCTGGTCACCAAGGGCGATCTGCCTGGGACGTGACGGCCAATGGCCTACGCTGGATGAAGTGGTGAACGTGCTGGAGTCAGAGCGGGAGCGCCCATGAGTCTATCGAGCATCCTGACCAGCCTGGTCATCCCTCTGAATCTGTTTGCCGCCCTCTTATTGCTGGCGGTACTGTTGTTCATCGTGCGACTACGCAAGACCGCCGTGGTCTTGGCTCTGGCAGGTTTGCTCTGGACTGCGGCCTGGTCGCTGCCGGCCACCAGCCTGTATGCCGGTGCATATCTGGAACGAATGTATCCCTACCAACCCGCGGAGCAAGTTGCTCCGGGCGACGCCATTGTCGTGCTGGGTGGGCACACCGCGCAGAACCGCAGCAACTGGTTCTTGCCGCAAACCGCCCAGAAAACCTCGGCGCGGGTGGAACGTGCTGCGGATCTTTATAAAGCCGGTCGTGCACCCTACATCGTTTTGTCCGGTGCAGCTCTGGATGGCGGGGTCAGTGAAGCCCAAATGATGGCCAACACCCTGAAAAATCTGGATGTGCCTGCGTCGGCTACGGTGATGGAAAACAATAGCCTGACCACCCAGCAAAACGGTGAGTACACCGCCCAGTTGTTGCAGGAGAAACAGGCCAAGCAGGTCTTGCTCGTGACGTCTGCCCTGCATATGCCACGCGCGATGGCCATTTTCCGCAAACAAGGCGTGAATGTAATTGCTGCGGGTGCCGCTCCCCAGCTCACTGTGCCTGACAGCCCTGATTTCTCCATGTGGAAGCCTAACCTGATGGCTTTGCAGTCCAGCCGTTCCATCATCAAGGAATACGTGGGAATCTTAGTGTATTGGTCCCGAGGCTGGGCATGATTTGCCGTGCCGAATGCGGGGCCTGCTGCATTGCCCCCTCCATTTCCAGCCCCATACCCGGCATGCCCGACGGAAAACCGGCGGGTGTGCCCTGTATCCAGTTAGATGAACAAATGCGCTGCCGGATTTTTGGTCAGCCAGAACGGCCGGCCTGTTGTTCAGGTTTACAGGCGTCGCTGGAAATGTGTGGGGACAGGCGGGAAGATGCCTTGGTCTGGCTGGGCGAACTGGAAACCCTGACAGCACCTTGAACCAGGAATAAAAAAGAGGCGTGCCGATCAAAAATCGGCACGCCTCTTTTTTAGGTCTTTACGACTGTGCGCGTGCCTTCAGATAAGCCTGATAGGTATCGAGCGAAAAACGTCGCATGTCAAAATTCTGTTCTGCGCGCATCCTAGCCCGTTCGCCGGCAGTTTTCAGGCAGTACTGCTGGCAGAGCATGGCGCGTAGATGATATTCAATCGCCGCCACGTCGCCGCAAGGCACGACCCAACCCTCTTCTTGGTTACTGATGCTTTCCGGCAGACCACCGGCATCTGAAATCAGCACAGGCAGACCTAGCGCCAAGGATTCGTAGCAGGCATACGAGGCTGACTCTTTGTAAGACAGCACAAAGCCCACATCACACGCAGCCAACACAGAGCGAACGTCTTTAACCAGGCCGGGGAAAATGACTTGCTTGCTGCAACCCAGGGCTCGCACCTGCTCACAAACGGCCGCGGCAGGTGGATCACCCGCCACCAGAATCCGGATACGCCGTTTGAGCTCAGGTTCAAGGCTGGCAACTGCCTGGACCAGCAGGAGCCAGCCTTTTTCCAGATCAGTCCCCCCGACCGAACCCAGCACCAAGGCGTCGTCCGGCAAGTCCGCTCCAAAAAGCTCACGACGGGCTGCCTGTTTCTCTTGAAGTGACACGGGACGGTAGTGGTCCAGATCCAGGCCGTGATAAATACGTTCGACGCGGCAGTGCCGGTAATCTGATTTCGCTAATTGCCCCGCCACGTAATCGCTGACAGCAATACACAGATTCGTCCCAAAGCGGGCACGCAAGCGGTTGCCCAAACTATGGAGACGATTGGTATTGTGTTTGGTCCAGATAATGACGGGGGGCTTGGCCAATGTCTTGCAGGCGATCATGACATGACGATGATCAGTGCTGCCATTGCAATGCACGATATCAAAGGCTTCTTGCTGCAGAAAACGGCGCAAGCGCCAGATCTCGCTCAAGGCTGTTCCGATACGAGCGGTATAAAGGCCGGGCAACACCCGCACACCCGCTAGCTGGGAGGCTTCACGATAGAGCCGTCCGCTTGCCGGCGCGGCCAAAGTGAACTCGCATTGACCGGCCAAGCCACGCAGCAGGCCCAAAATGTAAGTTACGTGTCCGCCACCGTTACCGTGGTGAATATCAGTGATCAGAACCTTCAAATCATGCTCCGCCAGCCGCCAGAAATGGGAGACGCTCAGGGCGAGCATCTGCCTGCGATAGGCCACAGAGTGTATCCGCTATTGCGTAAACTGAACAATAACTGAACAGAAATTTGAGCGTTTTACTATCAGTAAAAGAGAAAACAGCGCCGGAATCAGGCTCAAGCTTGGCGCCGTTGCAACACTTTCTGATAAAGGTCCTGATAGCGGCTGGCAACCGCAGGCCAGCTGAATTGAACCAGCAGCTCGCGCGAATTCTCCAACAGATTGCGCGTCAGTGCTGGGTCCTTGCTGATCTTGACGATGGCGTCAGCCAGTTCTTGGGCATCTTCTGGATGAGACAAGAGCAAAGCGTGATAGCCAGCTTGCACGTACTGAGCAAAGCCACACCAGGGGCTGGGGCTCAAAACGACTGGCAAGCCGTAAGACATGGCTTCCAAGGGTGCCATGCCAAAGCTGTCATTTAACGTGGGATGTACGTAAATATCCGCAGCGCGATAAAAGGGTTCAACATCAGAGGTCTCACCTTGCAAAATAACGCGGTCCTGCATATTCAGCGCCTGCAGCTGCTGGCGTATCTGGTCCCGCAACCCTGGCTTTCCGCCTACCACCAATAAGCGGTAATGCTCGGGTAGTTTGGCCAAAGCTTCCAGCACCGTATTCAAGCCTTTACGTAAAGGATTACGGGCGACCAACAGGCACACTACCTGCGTATCACTCAACCCCAAGGACTCACGCACTTTGGCGCGCTCTTCACCTTGATGATCGGCTTGTGGCAAGGCCACACCGGGAGCAATAACCGGATATTCATGCACATTGCCGTAGGCTTGCTGCAGTTGTTCAGCAATCAGGCCAGACACCGCAACCACCTCATGAGGGCCAGGACGCAAGCGTCGTTTTTCCAAGCCCAAATAACCCCATACACGCGGACTGATATACGAACCCAGTTTCTTGAGCAGCGGCAAAGGCCGCACGCGCCAATTGAAACGCACGGGAGTCACGTGCACGACTTCCACATCACCGCACCAGCCGTTCATGTGCGAATGCACAATGTCAAAGCCTTGAGCAGTGGCCTTAGCGGCCTGGCGGGCAAACAAAATGCCACGTATCCAGCCTGGCCAGTGTGACCAATGGCGGATAGGCACATAGGCCAGCTTCAAATCACAGCGAGTGTCGTACTCACGGGCAAAAACGGTAATTTCGTGCCTTTGGGACAGTTCACGCATCAACTCCACGCCATAAGCCTCGGCACCGCCAAAGCGGTTGCCGAAACGGTCGACGACAAAAGCAATACGCAAGCGCTGAGGGGATGTGGTGTCGTGGGGCTGGTCTGAACTCATGAGCGGGAAACCGTTCTGCGCTTGTCTTCCAGGCGTGTCACGCACTTTTGCAAGAAGCGCACAATATTGGTGGAACGCGCAACCGTGACGCGGGGCAGATCAAACAAATCATCGTCCGAACGAGCCAACCCCCGGTTTGTGGTGGTGGCATTCAGGTAACCTGCCTGACGTACCAAATCTCGAATCGCCTGATTTTGATCCCCATAGGGGTAGCAGAAGGCGTTGACTTCAACTTGCAGGGCGTCCTGCAGCTCGGTCTTGGACTGCGCGATTTGATAAAGGGCAATTTCGGAGGAGACATCCGTCAGGTGCACATGGTCCAGCGTGTGTGAACCCGCTTCGTGACCGGCATTGACCCAGGCTCGCAGTTCCGGCAGAGACATCAGCCCAGAATGCGGTACACCTTTAGGTTGGTCCCAGAAATTGGAGCCGTCCAGATGTCGGGCCACGATGTAATTGGTGGCGGTAAAGCCCAACTCATCAAGCACCGGCATGGCGTTTTGAAAAACATTGCGATAGCCGTCATCAAAGCTGATTCCAATCACCTTGCCCTGCTTTTCACCCCGCAAATACGGCATCAGCTGCGCCATCGACAAACCACGATAGCCCAAACGCTTCAGCCAGGTCATCTGGCGTCGGAAATCGGTGGGGTGCACGGTCAAACCGCGATACGGTGACCCTTTAGGAGCGGGCACCCCGATTTGGTGATACATAAGAATCGGAATCATAGGCGGCATTATAAGGGGCTAATCAGACTTCTGACGTGTGTAATACCAGAGCTTACTATATCGAAACAAGCTGCCCGAAGCCGCCATACACGCCAGAATGAAACCTTGTGGCCCGTCCAGAAACCCGCGTCTAACGACGTAGTGCCGCACGAAGGTCCAGCTGGCATGAGCAGCAATGCCCGGCAGGCTGGTGGTCTTGCCCTTGGCCTGCATTTGGCGCGCCGCATCAGTGGAATAACGGTTGATCTTGTCGATAAACACTTCAAGACTAGCGTAGGGGTAATGCAGGAAGTGGCCATCCAGAATCAGCACGGGCTGATCAGTCTGCACACTTTCATGCACTTTGGCGTCATTAAACCGGGCTGTTCCACGCTTGAACAAGCGTAAAACCAGATCCGGCCACCAGCCACTATGACGCATCCAACGCCCGGCAAACTCCGACAGGCGGGCCATCCGGAAAGCAGTACCACGAGGCTGCTGAATTTCTTGCTGAATTAATTGGGCTAATTCTGGTGTCAGCCGTTCATCAGCATCAATCGACAGCACCCAGTCACCGCTTGCTTGATCCAAAGCGCGGTTCTTTTGCGGCCCAAAGCCTGGCCAGTCCTGCGTGACGGTCACTTTCGCGCCCATTGACCGCGCAATTTCCACGGTGTCGTCAGTGCTGCCTGAATCCACGACGATGATCTCGTCTGCAAAAGCGACAGACTCAAGGCAGGCCCGTATATGAGCCTGCTCGTTTTTGGTAATCAAAATGACAGACAGACGTTTGCCCGAGCCGCTGGCCCCGCTATTGCCTACTTCTGTCTTTGCCGACGGCGCCATGCTTTCCACCTATTGAATATGGGACCTATCACCGGGTGTACCGCCACCTTAAGCCTGCGCCCTACCGATACACCAGTGGTATCGCGCACTGCAAAACGATAAATATGCAGTGGGTCCGTACCGGGCTGATTAGAGCCAAACGCGCGCGTCGTATACAGGTAACGGAAACCGGCTTGCTGAGCAATCTGCACGTAGTCCGGATCAAAGTAGCCCTGTGGCCAGCACAGTTGATCCGATACCGTCCCCATATTGGCTTTCAAGGTTTTACGGGACTGCTCCAGCTCCCAGCGCATTTTTTCGTTTTTCTGGTCGCGAAACTCGCCCAGATCCCAACGAGTATGCGTGTGTGTGTGGCTGTGGAACTCAAACACACCATCAGCCTGCATGGCGTGGATTTCACTCCAGCGCAAAATAACGTCGTCGCTGCGCCCTTGTTCAATTCGAGCTTCACACTCGCGATGCTCCGGGCACGCCGGCACATCCTGGCCTTGCCCCAGATACGGCCTGACAGGACCATCCTTAATCCAGTCAGTCACCAAGAAAATAACGGCGTTGAAACCGTATTTTTTCAGCAAGGGATAGGCATAGACCCAATTATCCAGATAGCCATCGTCAAAGGTAATCAGTACGGACTTGGGTGGGACGCCCTGTCCCTGCAAGTGCGCCACGAATTGCTCGCAGTTCAGACTTGTCCAGCCATGCTTCTTTAACCACTGCAAATGCTGCTCGAAATGCTCGGGACTGGCATTGATCATGCCCCCTTCAGGGGTGACATGGTGGTACATCATGACGGGCACCGTATTGGCCACTTTCATCCCTGAAGCTCCTTTAACCAACGGTAATAAGCGCCCTCCAGCCTATCGCCCATGGCAATGGGCGTAAAGCGCTCGTCGCTACGGCAAAAAACTCGTCCCGCGGCTCCCATTTCATGACGCAATTCCGGGCTCTGGATCAGTTCCTCCAACGCATCACGCCAGGCCTGCGGGTCCTGCAAATCAGCCAGAAAACCACTACGCCCTTCCTGCATCATTTCAGGCACACCCCCCACGCGGCTTCCTACAACAGGAATGCCCGCACTGCCAGCCTCCACAAAAACCGTTCCCGAGGCTTCCATATGCGTTGCCAGAGCGAAGATGTCCAGATTGCGCAGGATCGAGGGCACATCCGAACGCGTACCTAATAAATGAACTCGGCCTTGCAAGCCCTGCTCCGTGATCAAAGCCTGCAGTTGCTCGTAGCCGGGCGATCCGCCACCGGCCAGAACCAGATGTAAATCCGGGTAGCGGCCAAACAAGGGCTGCATGGCAGCGATCAGCTCATGGTGGCCTTTCTCGCGCCGCAGCACGGCAACACAGCCCACCAGCACACTATCGTTAGCCAAACCCAATTCCGCCCGCAAATCCAAAACAGACGCGGAATCAATCACAGCAGGGTCTACACAGGGATACACCACCTGCACATGCTCGGGTTTTACACCGCGTTCAATCATGTGCTCACGCACGTAGTCGCTGGGCGTAATCACCCGCTTGGGCACGATGGTGTAGGACATTAAAGAGCCCACTTTCTTAGCCAGGTGACGGGTACGCACAATCAATGGCGTTCCGGCCAGACGCCCGGCCATGCCAGCCAGCATGGTGTCGCGGCGGCTATGGCTGTTGAGCACATCAAACTGGCCCTGGCGCAATACCCGGCGTAACTGACGTACGCCACGCATATAGTTGGCCGGCCCGTCCATCAACAAAGTGTGAACCGTAAACCCTTCGTCGCGCAGCCGCTCGGTGAGCTGAGCATGGGGCTGGCACGCGGCCTCCACCTGATGCCCACGCTCACGCAAAATGCGCATGGCACGCAGAATGTAGTTTTCTTGACCGCCAAAGCTGGTAGCGGCTTCCGAGTGCAGAATGCGCAAAGGCCTCATCGGTAGCTGATCTCCACCTCGTGTGTGGCATCCCATTCTTCCAGCTGCTCCAGCAAGGAGTCCGCCAGGCGCACACGCCACTGCTGGCCCAACTGCACCACGCACTCATAGTCCGGACGCTGCAACTGAACTTCTACGGGAACACCACCTACTTCCTCGGCACGATACGGCGTCAGCAATGTCTGCAAGCGTTTGGCGTCCGCATTATTGTTCAACCCGATGCTCAAGCAGCTGGCACGGGCTTCACGAGCCAGTTGCAGATCAAAGATTGAATCAGCGTTGATACGCAGACCGCCGGTGTAATCGTCGTTACTGACCTTGCCCTGGATGATGACCAAATGATCTTCTTTCAGGCGCTGGCGATGCTCTTCAAACAACTCATTGAAGATCGCCACTTCCAGCTGGGCTGAGCCATCATCGAGCATGGCGTACAGCATCTTGCCACGACGCGTCATGCGCACCCGTACCGCAGACAGCACCCCCGCAAACCACTGCGGACTGCGCGAGGCTTCCAGACGCGCCAGCGGCGTAGGAGCAAAGCGACGCACTTCATCGCGCCAGGCATCAAACAAGTGGCCGCTGAAATAAAACCCCAGCGCTGTTTTTTCCTGACGCAAACGATCCTGCAGACTCCAAGGCGCTACCTTAGCGACCTCGCCTTCCACAATATCGTTAGAGTCGTCTGCAAATAAAGAACACTGATTCGCACTGCGCTCAGCCTGATCGGCCGCCTCAGTGGCAGCAGCGATACTGGCCAACAGGGCTGCACGGTTCTCGTCGATGGAATCAAACGCTCCCGCACGCACCAGGGCTTCGATCGTGCGCTTATTCACCTGATGACGATCCACACGGCGGCAGAAATCAAACAAGCTGGTATAACGACCACCTTCTTTGCGGGCCTGCACAATGGCCTCGACCGCAGCCTGACCCGTGCCTTTCACCGCCCCCAAGCCAAAGCGCATGGTGCGCGGTGGCAAACCTTTTTCGGTGTAGCTGTCCTGCACAGGCTCAAAGCGATAGTTGGACGCATTGATATCGGGTGGCAAGACCTCCACCCCATTGGCCAGCGCGTCTTTCCAGAAAATCTGTACCTTGTCGGTATCGTCCATATCGGACAGCAAGGTCGCGGCCAGGAACTCGGCGGGGTGGTGTGCTTTCAACCAGGCCGTTTGATACGCAATCAGAGCATAAGCGGCCGAGTGACTCTTGTTAAAGCCGTAACCTGCGAATTTCTCCATCAAGTCAAACAGCTTGACCGCCAACTCCGGATCGTGCCCTTTCTTGACCGCCCCTTCCTCGAACAGGACACGGTGCTTGGCCATTTCCTCGGGTTTTTTCTTACCCATTGCCCGACGCAGCAAGTCAGCGCCACCCAGCGAGTAGCCACCGATAATCTGCGAGATCAGCATCACCTGTTCCTGATAGACGATGACCCCGTAGGTACTGCTGAGCGTGCTTTCCAAATCCGGGTGGAAGTAGTCAACTTCGGCTCTACCGTGCTTACGGTTCACGAAGTCCACCACCATGCCCGATTCCAGCGGCCCCGGGCGATACAGGGCCAGCATAGCGATAATGTCTTCAAAGGTAGACGGACGCAGGCTGCGCAGCAGCTCCTTCATCCCACGCGATTCCAGCTGGAACACCGCAGTGGTATTTCCTTCGCACAAAATTTTGTAGGAAGCCTCGTCATCCAGAGGCAAAGCCATGATGTCGAAGTCGCGCTTGTCCGCATTGAACTGGCGCACGTAACGCACGGCCCAGTCCAGAATCGTCAAGTTACGCAGGCCCAGAAAGTCAAACTTGACCAGGCCTGCAGCCTCCACGTCATCCTTGTCATACTGGGACACGGCGTTGGCATCCGGGCCAGGCTGTGCGTACAGGGGGCAAAAATCAATCAACTTGCCGGGGGCAATCAAGACGCCCCCGGCGTGCATCCCTACGCTGCGGGTCAAGCCTTCTAGCGGACGCGCCAGGTCAATCAGCGCTTTTACTTCCTCGTCGTTCTCATAACGCTCGCGAAACGCGGGCTCATCAGCCAGCGCACGCTCCAGCGTCCAGGGGTCGGCGGGGTTAAAAGGAATCAGCTTGGACAAGCCATCGCACAAGCTATACGGCAACTCCAGGACGCGACCCACGTCGCGCACGACGGCCTTTGCGCCCAAGGTGCCAAAAGTGGCAATTTGGCTCACGGCCTGACGGCCATACTTTTGTTTGACGTAATCAATAACGCGTTCGCGGTTATCCTGGCAAAAGTCCACGTCAAAGTCAGGCATGGAAACCCGCTCGGGGTTCAGGAAACGTTCGAACAGCAAGTCATAACGCAAGGGGTCCAGATCGGTAATGCCCATGCTGTAGGCCACCAAAGAGCCCGCACCCGAGCCCCGGCCCGGCCCTACCGGCACGCCGTTGTGCTTACCCCAGTTGATAAAGTCCGCCACGATCAGGAAGTAGCCGGGAAAACCCATGGAAATAATGGTGTTGCACTCCCAGGCCAGACGCTCCTCGTAGGTGGGGCGCTGCTTTTCACGCTCTTCCGGATCGGCATACAACTGCAACAAACGCTTTTCAAGTCCTTCCTGGGCTTGCTGGATCAGGAAGTCGCCCAGCGACATGCCTTCAGGGGTGGGGAAGTCCGGCAAATACGGCGTACCCAGTTCCATTTCCAGGTTGCAACGCTTGGCAATTTCCAGCGTATTGGCCAGGGCTGCAGGTACATCTGCGAAACGTTGCTGCATATCGTCCGAGCTCAGGAAATACTGCTCGGGCGTAAAGCGCTTAGTACGTTTGGGATTGGCCAGCTGTTCGCCGTCCGCAATACACACACGCACTTCATGAGCGCGAAAATCATCTGGGGAAATAAACTGGATCGGATGCGTTGCCACCACAGGCAAATCCAGATCAGCGGCCACGCGCATGGCAGCCTGCACATAAAGTTCATCCCCGTCCGCACCGGCGCGTTGCAGTTCAACGTAGAACGCACCGGGAAACAAATCTTGCCAATGGCGCGCGCAGTCTCGCGCCAAATCCAGGTTGCCGTCGGCCAAGGCTTGGCCTATATCACCCATGCGGCCACCCGACAAGGCGATCAAACCGCTGCACTCTTTCAACCAGGCGCGTTGTACCTCGGCCCGTCCCTTGTATTGGTTGCCCAACCAGGCACGGGTCAAAATGTCGCACAGGCTTAAATAACCCGCCTCGTTTTGCACCAGCAAAAGCAAGCGCGACGGTTTTTCACGATCTTCCTCGTTCTGCAGCCAGATGTCGCAACCCATAATGGCTTTCAACCCGGCTTTACGGGCCGCAGTATAGAACTTGATCTGTCCGAACAAGTTGCACAGATCCGTCAAAGCCAGCGCAGGCTGTCCATAGGCCTGTGCTTTTTTGATCATTTCGGGAATACGGGCGATACCGTCCACCACGGAGAACTCCGAGTGGGATCGCAAATGGACAAAGGAAGGGGTGATTTCGCTCATGATGGAATTGTACTTAAGCCAATGGACATTGGTGACCCTGGAATGGCGCTCTGACTGAATAAGACGCTGCAAAGTATTGCAAGCCAGCCAAGCCCAAACCTTAAGGTCTGCATGGGCGCACTAAAAGCCCGACGCCCCCACACAGACCCAGAACTGATGAAACCCTAGCGCTGCAGCGCAGCCCAGGCTTTCTCCAGACGTTTGACCGATACCGGCATAGGCGTGCGTAACTCCTGTGCAAACAAGGACACACGCAGCTCCTCCAGCATCCAGCGAAAATCGCGCAAGCCGCGATCCGTCGCCCCTTTCAGGGCGGCCACTGCACGTTGGTACTTGCTCAGCAACACCGACATATCTTGCATCAAGCGCTGGTCACGCGCAGGATCAGCGCGTAATTTATCCACGCGTATCTGCACCGCCTTCAAGTAACGGGGCATATGTGCCAATTGCGCGTATTCGTTACTTTCCAAGAACATCGTTGGCATCAAGGTATTCAATTGCTGCTGAATATCCTTCAAGGCGTCAGGATGGGCTTTGATCTGCACCAGTTTTTTCTGGGCCCCACTCCACTCTGTCAGAATCTGCCCCGCCAGACGGGCGACCTCTTGTGCCACCAAGCCCAGACGGCTGCGGCCTTCGTGGGCCCGCGCATCAAATTCAGCCTGGTTTTTGGGCCAAGGGTCCATCATGCACGACTGCTCCAGAGCCACATCAATAATCTGATCGCGCAATTGCTCCTGCGTACCCAGACTGATATACAGCATGCTGATACGGGTCAGATCCGTGATGTTCTTTTCCAGGAAACGCACTTGCTCACGCAAGGCCAGACGGAACAAGCGACGCAAACCTTGTCGATGTTGGCGCTGGGCCTGGGCCGGGTCATCAAACACGTCCAGATCGCAGTGCGTTTTTTTGTCGATCAAAGCCGGGTAGCCAATAAAGCTGCGCCCCTTGCGCTTGATCTCCATAAGCTCTGGCAACTCGCCAAAGCTCCAGCTGGTCAGTTGCTCGTGGTCCAGCACCTGCGCCACCTGTTCGTCACCGGCAGCCATTTGCTGGAAAGAAGCCTGAGCCTGACGACCATGTTCCGCCTTGAGCTGATCCAGATTGCGCCCGCCCGATAACATGCGGCCGTGCTCATCAATCACCCGGAAATTCATGAACAGGTGAGTCGCCAAGGTTTCTGGCTTGAAATCATTACGCTGAGGGCGCTGCTTGACGTGTTCCCACATATCTTGAGAAATCGCATCCAGCAGGCTCATGCCCGGATCAGCGGCTTTCTCGAACCAGCGTTGATGAAAGGCGGCTGCGTAATCGGGTAGAGGCACACAGTGGCGACGAATACGCTGCGGCAACGATTTCAGCAAGGCCAGTACTTTTTCCTTGAGCATGCCCGGCACCAACCATTCACAGCGAGCCGCTTCAATCTGGTTCAAGGCGAACAAGGGCACGCTCAGCGTGACACCATCCCGCACCGAACCGGGCTCAAAGTGATAATCCAGCGCCATCTTTACGCCCTGCCATTCCACAGAGCGCGGGAATACCTCGGTTGTGATGCCTGCCGCGTCGTGCTGCATCAGCTCGTCACGGTTCAGTTCCAGCCCTTTAGCCTCTTCCTTGGACAGGCCCTTAAACCATTTCTCCAAGGTAGCCGTCTGATAGACATCCTGGGGGATGCGTTGTTCGTAGAAAGCATAGATCAGCTCCTCGTCCACCAAAATATCGGGACGACGGGACTGATGCTCCAAACGCTCTACCGCTTGAATCTGCTGACGGTTATGACGCAAGAAAGGCAGATTGGAATCAATTTCGCCCGGCACCAGCGCCTGTCGCAAAAACAGCTCGCGGGCTTGAACCGGGTCAATACGTCCAAAATGAATGCGACGTCCGCTGTAAATCAGCAACCCGTACAGGGTGGCACGCTCATTAGCGACCACCTGACCTGCCTTTTTCTCCCAGCGCGGGTCTCCCCAGGTTTTACGCAGCAAGTGCGCCCCGACTTTTTCGATCCACAGAGGCTCGATACGGGCAACACAGCGCGCAAACAGGCGCGTAGTTTCCATCAACTCGCCTGCCAAGATCCAACGGCCTGCTTTTTTTACCAGCTTTGAGCCGGGGTGGATCACAAAACGCAGTTCACGCGTACCTTGGTACACGCCGGTTTCTTCGCTCTTGTAGCCAATATTGCCGATCAACCCCGTCAACAAGGCCAGATGGACCTGTTCGTAAGTGGCCGCCGAGGGGTTCGCCACCCAGCGCTGCTCCTGCACCAGACTACGCAATTGGGTGTATACATCTCGCCACTCCCGAATACGCAGTGGGGAAAGCAAAGCTTGTTTGACACTATTGGCGAACTTGCGCTGCGAACTTTGTTCCTGCGTCAGCTCTTCCAGCCAGTTCCACAGCTTCACGTAGGACAGGAACTCGGACTTGTCATCATTAAAACGAGCATGGGCCTGATTGGCGACCTCGCGCTCATGCACAGGACGATCTCGCGGGTCCTGTACCGACATGGCCGAGGCAATAATCAGCATTTCCGTCAAACAATGGTGTTCATTGCCGGCCAGAATCATCCGGGCGACTCGCGGGTCCACGGGCAGCTTCGCCAGGGAGCGGCCCACTTTGGTCAGCCGCTGCTGTTCATCCAGCGCCCCCAGTTCCTGCAAAATTTGATAGCCGTCGGCGATTGCACGCCCGGTGGGCGGCTCCACGAAGGGGAAAGTTTCCACATCCTCCAGATGCAGCGCCTTCATGCGCAAAATCACCGAGGCCAAGGAGGAGCGCAGAATCTCCGGATCGGTAAAAGGAGGACGGCTTTTGAAGTCCTGCTCGTCATACAGACGAATACAGATACCGGGCCCAATACGACCGCAACGCCCTGCCCGCTGACTGGCCGAAGCCTGGCTAATGGCCTCAATACGCAGCTGTTCAACCTTGTTGCGCCAGGAGTAACGCTTGATACGCGCCAAACCACTGTCAACCACAAAGCGAATACCCGGCACCGTCAGGGAGGTTTCGGCCACGTTGGTCGCCAGCACGACACGCCGGGCATTACCCTTGGGCCGGAAAATACGTTCCTGATCAGCCTGCGACAAACGTGCAAACAAGGGCAGGATCACCGTATTGATGGGTTTTTCTTTTTCCAGCGCTTCCGTCGCTTCCCGAATTTCGCGCTCACCGGGCAGGAAGACCAGAATATCGCCCATGCCATGACGCGCGCACTCTTGCACGGCATCCACAATGCCCTGCATCAAATCGCGCTCTTCTTCCGAAGCGGAGCGCCGGTCTTCGGTATCGACCAAGGACGGGTCCTGAATCGGGCGATACACAATATCAACGGGGTACAGCCGGCCGGAGACCTCGATCACCGGCGCATTCTTGCCTTTGTGAGCAAAGTGCTGCGAGAAGCGATCGGCATCAATCGTGGCCGAGGTAATAATCAGCTTCAAGTCCGGACGTCGCGGCAGCAACTGCTTTAAAAAGCCCAGCAAGAAGTCGATGTTCAGGCTGCGTTCGTGCGCCTCGTCAATGATGATGGTGTCATAGCGGCTCAATAAAGGGTCGCGCTGCGATTCGGCCAGCAAGATACCGTCCGTCATCAATTTGATGGCCGAACGTGGTCCTGTCTTATCATTGAAACGGATTTGGTAGCCTACCCAGTCACCGATCTCCGATTGCAGCTCCTGCGCAATCCGTTTGGCAACCGAGGTAGCAGCCAGACGACGGGGTTGCGTGTGGCCAATAATCTTGCCCTGCAGCCCGCGCCCCAGCTCCAGACAGATCTTCGGCAACTGTGTCGTTTTGCCCGAGCCCGTCTCACCGCACACAATGACCACCTGATGGTCTTTGATCGCTTGGGCAATTTCGGCCCGGCGAGCGCTGACAGGCAGGTCATCAGGATAAGAAATTGTTGGTAAAGAGTGTGGGTTTTCAGTCAATTCGTCGGACTCGTGCATGAAAGGTAGTTTCTGGTACAGACATCATTATAATTTTGGCTTCAAGCCATTTGGACGCAAAGATCCCCCGCAATGAACACAGACACCCCCGACTCGTACAACGCCATCGAAGCACCCGACGAACTCCAAGCACAATTTGTGCGATGGTTCAGGGAGGTGGCGCCTTATGTACACGACTTTCGTGGCAAGACGTTCGTGGTGGCCTTTGGGGGAGAGCTCATCAATGACGGGCTGCTCAATACCCTGATCCCGGACTTGTCGCTGCTGTCGGCTCTGGGCATCAAGCTGGTGCTGGTGCACGGTTCACGTCCCCAGGTCAATGAGCAACTGCGCCTGAAAGGCGAAACCACGCAATTTGGCCGTGGTACGGAACCGACCAGTGCCGTCGCTCTGGAATGCGCCAAGGAAGCCGCCGGTGAAATCCGCCTGGATATTGAAGCCGCCTTCAGCCAGGGTTTGCCCAACACTCCCATGTCGCACGCCCAGATTCGCATTATTTCGGGCAACTTTGTGACCGCGCGTCCGGTGGGCGTTATTGACGGCCTGGACTTCAAGCATTCTGGCGCTGTGCGCAAGCTGGACGTGGACGCCATGCGTCTGATCATGAGCCAAGGAGCGCTTATTCTACTCTCCCCATTGGGTTTTTCTCCAACTGGCGAGGCGTTTACCCTGGACATGGAAGATCTGGCCACCAGCACGGCGATTGCCCTGCGTGCCGAAAAACTGATTTTCCTGACGCCAGAACATATTGGTCACTCCAATAATCTGGATATTGACTCGGAACTGGCCCGTGCCGATGCGGACTCCCTGCTGGCTTCGGGCAAGCTGGACGAGGACTGCTCCACCTTCTTGCGCTATGCCTCGCAGGCCGTCAAACGCGGTATTGCCCGTGCGCACCTGGTGCCCTACAAGCAAGACGGCAGCATCCTGCTGGAAATCTTCACCCACGACGGGGTCGGCACCATGGTGGTGGAAGACACGCTGGACGACCTGCGCCCCGCGAATCTGGATGATGTGGGGGCGATTGTGCAGTTGATCGAACCCCTGGAAATAGACGGCACGCTGGTTCCACGCGGGCGCTCGGTGATCGAGCGCGAAGTAGAACGCTTTACCGTGCTGGAGCACGACGGGATCATTTACGGCTGTGTTGCCCTGATTCCTTACGAAGAAGACAGCATGGCCGAAATGGCCTGTCTGATCGTGCATCCTGAATGGCAAGGTTCGGGCGAAGGCGAAATCTTGCTGCGTCACGCCGAAGCCAAAGCCCGCGCTGCCGGCTTCAAACGCCTATTTGTGCTGACCACACGCACCTCGCACTGGTTCATCAAGCGCGGGTTTGTGCAAGGCGGCGTGTCTGACCTGCCTAAAGGCAAGCAGTCGCACTACAACCGCTCACGCAACAGCATGGTCTTCATCAAAAAGCTCTGAGCCTGAGTGCTGACGTTCCAGCACCCCAAGAGTCCTCAATAAGAACAGCAAGGTGCTGACTACTCATCACCTTGCTGTCCCCCACCCCAGGCATGATGGGCGGCACAATTTCAGCGCAAGCTGCAAGCGGCTCTCCAGCCGGTTTGACGCCCCTCATGCCCTCAGTACAATACGCCCATTCAAGCATTTGATTAGAAAGGAAAGCATATGGCACGCATGATTCACTGTGTGAAGCTGAAACAGGAAGCCGAGGGCCTGGAATTTCCACCCTACCCTGGCGATCTGGGCACCAAAATCTGGCGCTCGATTTCCAAGCAAGCCTGGGCAAACTGGATGGAGGTGCAAACCCGTCTGGTCAACGAAAACCGCCTGAACCTGGCTGATGCCCGCGCCCGCAGCTATTTGAAAGAACAGATGGAGCAGTATCTGTTTGAAGACAAGGATGTGGAAGCCGACGGTTTCCGAGCGCCTGACGCTTAAGATCTAGCGGAATACGGATAGAAAAACCCCTGAGCATGACTGACATGCTCAGGGGTTTATTTATTTGATGCGGTGCAATGTCGACGAAGGTCGGCCGCTTGCAGCCAAATCCAATTAATCCAAAATCAGATAAATATACGGTCGTGAAATTTATCCATGCCCTAAGTATCAAATCACTATCAAAACAGATCGACATTCAAACAAGAAAGAACATAGGTTTAATTGCTAGGCTACTCGATAAACAGCTATAGATCGAACCTTTATCTAAACAACCATGGTGTCTGTAATATCGCTTAAATCCGTGAAGCGTTCACATGACCAGAGCAAACACAATTCAGCACTGAAGTTTCACAGCATAACTTTCAGCTAACACGTTAAAACCCTTTAATTTAAACAGTCTAGTTGCCACTAATTTTCAGCCCCCCTCCCGCGCCTTGCATTTCGAGTCGACAACAAGCAATCCAGGCTCGTAGCTGCAGCTTCTCTAGGTCAAAGAAAATCAAGCGTGCTTAAACTGACACTTTCACAGTGTCATTTTTTAAGACTGCAGCAAGCAGACACTTGATTTTTTTCGATATCTACTTCTCTTTCAATAGCACTTCACTTGAAATCCGCATTGACGGCTTTTTCAATTCCAGACCAACAGATCTAGTACATAGCAAACAGATCAGGTCACAAGAAATCCATTGCAAAAAAAACACAGGCGATCACCTTATCAAGACGACATAGATCCATGAAAAGGTTTTTCATCATTCACATCAAAACAGTCTTTCAAAAACCTTTAAAAACAAACAATTATCCGCGCCATACAAAGACCTCCCGAAGTTCAAAGCTCGGTTTATTCCACATCTTCCGTAGCCTAAGCACACACAAACCGTAAAAAACCGCAACGTAGCGCAACAATTTTGGCTCCGAATGGTCAATAATCAAATGAAATGGACTATTTTCACGCTTATTCCCGCTTCTAAGGCACAGAATCACGGGTGGCCTTGATGCACTCGTGGGGTGCGCGTAGGCAAGCTTAGCTCTCTGAAGCTAAACGGGTTCTCCATCCCTTGCCCCTATCTGAGCAGCCAGGCATGTGTGTATAGCCGTGCTTTTATACTGCGCAGCCGCTTACCGCTTTACCCACAGGAATAGAAGTTCATGAGCCGCTTAGAATTACCCGTGATTGATCAAAGCTCCACCCATTTGCGCCTGTGGCTGGTCAATCTCAGCTATATGCAAGCTTTGTATGGCACGCAGTTCCATGCTTTTGTTTTGGATACCGTGCAGCAAAGACTTCTGGATTGCGGCCTGAGAGCGGACGAGGTTTTTATTGAAGGCGATTTTGTGTTGATTGCCATCAAGCAGTTAGGCAAGCAAGTCCGGTTTCAGCGTGCCCACCCCACCGCCTTGGCTCAATTGCTGGGTGCTGCTCTGGAGTGTGACCCCATCACCCACGCGGACACGCGTATTTATTTGCATACGCAGGTGGCCTATCACTTTGACAGCCGCCAGTACGATACGGATCTGTTGCACGCCCCCGCCCCCAATCCCTGCTCTCACAACCATCCTGCGACCTTGGCGGCCTGGCACAGGGTGTGGGCCAAGACGTACCGGGACGACATGACACTGGCAGTACAAATGCTGGATGATCTGCAAGCCGGTAGCTTGGCCTTGGCTTTCCAGCCTGTCTACCATCTGAGTGACAAGCACAAGAACAAATATTTTTATGAAGAAGTGCTGATCCGGCATCAAGGGCAGGCGGGTTATAACTTGCCGGAAGCGATTGCTGCCATGGAGCGGCTGGGCCTGATCTCCCGTCTGGATCGCAGTGTGCTCAAAAGTGTGGTTGAGCTGCTGAGCGCCAGGCCCGCCCTGTGCCTGGGCGCCAATTTGTCTGCCGGGTCGTTGCAAGACGATTTGTGGTGGCAAGATCTGTTCAGCTTTCTGGATAGCCGCCCCGATGTTGCGCAGCGACTCATTCTGGAAGTGACGGAAACAGGCACGATCGCCCACAAACCTACTGCCCTGCGCTTAATCGCTCAACTGCAAAATTTAGGGGTGCGGATTGCCTTGGATGACACCGGCTCTGGTAATAGCACCTTGGCCTTTCTAGTCCAAACCCATGCCGACATCATCAAAATTGATCGCTCTATTTTGTTGCGGGCGCGTACTCCCGGGCAGCCCGCCCATTTACTGCGTAATCTGGTTAATGTTTGTGCGGACTACAGTCCGTATGTGGTTATCGAGGGCGTGGAAGATGAGGCTGACCTGGAGTTTGTGCGCCAAGCCGGTGCACATGGCGTACAGGGCTTCTTGCTGGCTTTGCCGTCTATAAACCCGCCTTGGCTGGAGGCCCCTGCCCTGATTACGGTTCAGGACGCGGTGTACGCCCGCACACAGTTCTACCCTGGCCAACCTATGGCGGATTATGGCCTTAGGTTCTAAACCCGCAATCGCCGCGCTATCGCTAAAGACAATCTCTTTTCTCCGCCCCAAAAGTATTCAAGCCCTGCATGGCAACATGCAAGGCTTGAAAAGCAAACGGAAGGCCCGGATCAGAATCAGACTTTGTCTTCTGGCTCTGGCAAAGGCTCACCGCGTGCAGTACGTTCGGTGTTTTTGACACCGGTGTGACGTACGTCGTCGCCACGAACCATATAGATCACGCGTTCAGCCATGTTCTTGGCATGATCACCAATGCGCTCCAGCGCACGGGCGATAAAGATCAGGTCAATAGAGTGCGAAATGGTGCGTGGGTCTTCAATCATGTAAGTGATGATGTGACGCAGCGAACCCTTCCATTCACGATCCACTTCCTTGTCACTGCGCACAATTTGTGCCGCGTGCACGGCATCCTGGCGCGCAAACGCGTCCAGCACATCGTGAATCATGCCAGCCACTGAGGAACTCATGTGACGCAACTCCACGACGGGCTCGTAACCGGCAGTGCCTTCGTGCAAACGACGTGCCATCTTGGCAATGCGTTCAGCCTCGTCACCACAGCGCTCCATATCGGTCAGCATTTTGGAGATGGACAAAAGCAAGCGCAAATCAATGGCGGTCGGTTGATTGCGGGCGATCAGATTGGTGATGCGCTCGTCAATTTCAACTTCCAGACGGTTGATTTCTTTTTCACGCTCGCGAACCTGATCGACCAGCGACATATCCCCTGTTTGCAGGGCTTCGGTCGCACTCCGGACCATAGATTCAACGATGCCCCCCATCTGCAAAAACAGCGAACGGGTGGCCTCCAGATCGGAGTGAAACTGCTTATTGGTATGTTCGTTCATAGTGGCCTTCTGTAACAGCAAAATGGCTCGCGCCAGCGCTTAATCCCCAGATAGATTAAGCACCGATTATGACAGAGACATTAAAATTCAGAAACCGGCACCCGACAGAGTACGAACACCCTGTTGACCGGCGATCAAAGCCACACTGGCCGGGGCAATAGCGAACAATCCACAACACACCACACCGGGCATATTGTTGATCTGCGCTTCCAAGGCGGCCGGGTCTGCAATCGACAAACCGGACACGTCCAGAATCAGGCCACCGTTATCGGTCACAAAGCCCTCGCGCTCAACGGGCTTGCCGCCTAACTCGCGCAACTGACGCGCCACGGCATTCTTGGCCATGGGGATCACTTCTACTGGCAGGGGAAAGGCACCCAGACGTTCCACCAGCTTGGTTTCATCCACAATGCACAGGAATTTGTCCGACACCGAAGCCACAATTTTTTCGCGGGTCAGTGCACCACCACCACCTTTGGTCATGTTTAAAGCGGCATCGATTTCATCAGCACCGTCCACATACCAGTCCATGCGTTCGATGGTGTTCAGGTCTTGCACTTCAATACCCAGGCTTTGCAGGCGGGCGGTCGAGCGCTCGGAGCTGGAGGCGGCTGCTTTGAAGGCGTGCTTGTGAGCCGCCAGAGCGTCAATAAACAGGTCAACGGTGGAGCCTGTACCCACACCCAAAATGGAATCAGGGGTCAGGAAAGGAAGGACGTAGTCAACAGCGGCCTGAGCCACCTGTTGTTTAAGTTCGGACTGTGAGTACATGGTAGCTATAAAAAACGGGGGGTTTAGCCCCCCTTGGTTTATTTAAGAAAACGGGCTGCAAACTTGCCGTCATTGAACCCCACGCTGGCCTCGCCCTCGGGCGTAATCAGCAAGGGGCGTCGGACCAAGGCGGGAAATTCAGCAATCAAGGTCAGCCACTGAGCATCGTCCTGCGGTTCTTTACGTTCTGCAGGTAACTGACGCCAGGTCATAGAAGCACGGTTGACCAGCTTGGGCCAGCCGCCCAGCTCCTGCGCCCACTGATGCAAGCGAGAAGGCTCCAGGGGGTGTTCGCGGTAGTCAACAAAGGTCAGCGGCAAGCCGTTCTGTTCAAACCAGGCGACCGCTTTCTGGCAAGTGCTACAGTTTTTCAGACCATACATGGTGAACACAGCAATACTCCTTATCAATCAGACGCGACGCTCACGGCGCGCCTGCAAGCGATTGGCCACGATCACAAAAATACCAATCACCACAATAAGCAGGGTCGCCAAAGCATTGATCTCGGGTTTCAGCCCCAAGCGTACGCGTGCAAACACTTCCACCGGCAAGGTGGTAAAACCCGGTCCGGACAGGAAAGAGGCAATCACCACATCGTCCAGCGACAGGGTAAAGGCCAGCAACCAGGCCGCCATCAAGGCGGGCACAATCGAGGGCAGCACAACCTGGAAAAAGGCTTTCAAGGGCGTGGCGCCCAAATCAAGCGCGGCCTCTTCCTGAGAGCGATCCAGCTCACGCATACGCGATTGCAGGATCACGGTGGCGTAGGCCGTGCACAGCACGACATGGCCAATCCAGATCGTGAAAATACCGTTCTGCTCCGGCCAGCCAAACAGGGAGTTCAACTCCACAAACATCAGCAGCAAGGAAATACCCAGCACAACTTCTGGGATGACCAATGGCGCGCTGACCAGGCCGATGTACAAGGCAAAGCCTTTGAAGCGTCCCATACGAGCCAGCACATAAGCGGCCCAGGTCCCCAGAATGGTAGCCATGGTGGCCGTCAGAACGGCTATTAAAAACGACAGTTTTGCAGCGCTCAGCAAAGCCTGGTCTTTGAACAAAGACTCGTACCAGCGAAACGAAAAGCCCGACCAGGACGTCATGATGGCCGAGTCGTTAAACGAAAAAACGATCAGGAACAGAATCGGCACGTAGAGAAAGCCAAACCCTAGCGTCAAAACCAGGGCGCGCAGCCAAGGATTCGGCTTGGTCATGAGCGACCTCCTCGCTGCGCTTCCATCTGCCGCATCTGGCTGTACTGGAACAAAATCAAAGGAATGATCAACAACAAGACCATCACGCAGGTAACCGCAGCGGCCATCGGCCAATCCGCATTATTGAAGAACTCCGTCCACATGACGCGGCCCATCATCAAGGTATCGGCACCACCCAGCATTTCCGGAATGACGTATTCACCGACTGCCGGAATAAAGACCAGCATGGCACCGGCGATCACGCCAGACATGGACATGGGCAAGGTGACATTCCAGAAAGCCGACCAGGGGCGTGCGCCCAAATCGTAGGCTGCTTCCAGCAGACGCATGTCCAGCTTCACCAAATTGGCATACAGGGGCAGAATGAAGAACGGCAAATAAGCGTAGATCAAGCCAATATAGACAGCCAGATCGGTACGGTAGATTTCCAAAGGCGTATCAATCAGCCCTATCCATAGCAGCACCTGATTCAGTAAGCCATCCCCACGCAAAATGCCTACCCACGCATACACACGCAAAAGCATGGAAGTCCAGAACGGCAGGATAACGGCCAGCAGCAACAAGCTGCGTACCGCCGGGGACGAACGCGCAATGTAGTACGCCACCGGGTAGCCGATCAGGATACAAAAGATCGTGGTGACCGCGGCCATCTTCAACGAGCTGACGTAGGTGGCCAAATAAAGATTGTCGCTGAACAGCAGGATATAGCCGCGCAGATTCAGCACAAAGGAAATGCTTTCCTCGGCAAACTGAGCCAGCGGTGTATAGGGCGGCACCCCGAAGTCCAGATCAGCAAAACTGATCTTGAGCACGAGCAAAAACGGCACCAGCAGAAACAGAATCATCCACAAGAATGTGGGTGCGACCACCAGCGTGCGACTGGTGGGCAGCAGTTTGCGCCAGGACAGGTTCTTCATGTGCTCAATACCGTTGCGCTGTCATCGGACCAGGACACATAAACCTCTTCGTCCACACCGGGTGCATCTGGCTGGGCCAGCGTGCCACTGGGCATCTGCGCCTCGATCAGCATCCCGGCATCCAGACGAATCTGGTAGCGGGTGTAGCTGCCCATCCAGGACACGTGAGTCACAATGCCGTGGCCCCAGTTGGTATCTTCCGTAGGCAAGTCACGGCTCACCTTGATCTGTTCGGGACGAACAGACACATACACGTCCATGCCCAAGGGCTCGCTGATCCCGTGGCTGACATACAAAGGACGACTTAATTCTTCGCACTCGATATGCACGTGATCAGGCTCGTCCACCGTTACCACGCCGGTAAACAGATTGGTAGAGCCGATAAAGCCCGCTACAAAACGCGAGTTCGGGAAGGAGTACACATCGTACGGTGTGCCGGACTGAATGATTTGCCCGTCAGACATCACCGCCAAGCGGCTGGCCATGGTCATGGCCTCTTCCTGATCGTGGGTAACCATAATGCAGGTCACACCCACGCGCTCCAAAATCTTGACCAGCTCGATCTGGGTCTTTTGGCGAATCTGCTTGTCCAGGGCGGACATGGGTTCATCCAGCAAAAGCAGCTTGGGACGCTTGACCAGACTGCGTGCCAAGGCCACCCGCTGTTGCTGTCCACCCGATAGCTGGCTGGGCTTGCGGCGCGAGAAACCGGCCATCTGCACCAGATCCAACGCTTCAAATACACGCTCGTGGATTTCGTTGCGGGGCACGCCTTCCTGCTTCAGGCCAAAAGCCACATTGGCTTCGACCGACATATGCGGGAATAAGGCGTAGGACTGGAACATCATATTGACCGGCCGCCGGTAAGGCGGCAGATCCGTGATGTCCTCGTTGTCCAGATAAATCCGACCGGAAGTCGGTTCCTCAAAACCTGCCAGCATGCGCAGCAAGGTGGACTTGCCACACCCCGAGCTGCCCAGCAGTGCAAAAATTTCGTGGCGGGCAACGTCCAGACTGACAGACTGGACCGCTACCGTGTCGCCAAAGATTTTGACGACTTCGTCCACACGCACAAATGCATCCTCGCCGTCCATCCAGGGCGAGGTTCCGGTACGGATATCTTGCATGATGCCTTAACGTCCAGACTTGAGTTCAGCCCACAGGCGCGTTTGCAAACGCTGCACCTTCAATGGCTGCGGTTTGATGACAAACAAAGTCTTGGAGACTTCGGACGACGGGTAAATCATGGGGTTGTCCGCCACTTCCTTGACCACGAACTCGCGCGCATCTTTATTGGCGTTCGGATAGAACATGGTGTTGGTAATGGCAGCGTGTACTTCCGGCGTTTCAATGTAGTTGATAAAGGCGTGGGCCTCTTTCACATTGCCGGCGCTCTTGGGAATGGCCATGGTGTCAAACCAGACCGGTGCCCCACCCTGTGGGATGAAGTAATCAATGGCGTAAGGCTTTTTAGCCTGGCGCGCACGGTCAGCCGAGATCATGACGTCGCCGGAGAAACCGTAGACCATGCACAGATCACCCGCCGCCAGCTCATCGATATAACCCGAGGAGCTGAACTGACGCACATAGGGGCGAACTTGCTTGAGCAGGTCCAGCGCCTCGCGGTAATCCGCTTCATTGCTGCTATTGGGATCTTTGCCTAGATAGTGCAGCACGGCCGGGAAGACCTGGGCCGCCTCGTCCAGAATGGAGATGCCACAGCCTTTCAGCTTTTCGGCGTTTTCGGGCTTGAACAGCATGTCCCAGTTACCCAGGTCCACCTGCTCACCCATGATTTCTTTGACTTTGGTGACGTTGTAGCCCAAACCGTTGGTGCCGTAGCCCCAAGGGATCAGATATTCGTTGCCGGGGTCCACATCCGAGAGCAAGGCCATGATGTCCGGGTCCAGATGGGACCAGTTCGGAATCTGACTTTTATCCAGCTTCTGGAATAGGCCACCTTCAATCTGACGCGCTGCGTAGTGCGTGGAGGGAACCACCACGTCGTAACCCGACTTACCCGTCAACAGCTTGGCTTGCAAGGTGTCGTTATTATCATAAACGTCGTAACGCACCGTAATGCCCGTGGCTTTCTGAAAGCCGGACAAGGTGTCGGGCGCAGTATATTCAGCCCAGTTATAGACGTTAACAACCTGATTTTGTGCCTGTGCAACAGGCATGATGGCAGCAGCGGCCAGCAGGCCGGCGAGTACCTGTGGTGTGTTCATCCCAAAAGACATCACGAGTCCCCTTCCTATCGAAAGCGAAAAACCCAAAAGGCGAGATGATAAAGCTTTTTTAACGCCCGTAGTCGTAATTAACGCTGCGTTTCGTGACGGTAGGCAGAAAACATCTGCTGCCACCACATATCGCCACGCGGCCCACACACTTTGAGCAAAGATCGCCTGAGACGTTGCACATTACCCAGCGCTTGGGCAGGGCTGACTGGCCCTTGTCGTGCACGGTCAAAATCGATCAGCCAGACTTTGTCATTCGCATCCAGCAAAATATTGTAGGCGTTAAGGTCGGCGTGCCAAACCTTGAATTGGTGCATGCGGACAATCTCGTGCGCTACCGCTTCGGGCGAAGCGCGATCCAGGCACATGCTCAAAGGCTGCACATTGGGCACCCGCTGGCTTATCAGCGCCGCATGGTACCAAAAACCCTGCTGCCACCACGCGCCCGCCAGGACTTTAGGAACCGACAAACCCTTGTGGTGCAAATAAGACATCACCTGGAATTCACGCCAGCTGCGGGTACGCGAGGCCCCTTGCCAAAGGTAGCTGGACTCATTGAATCGCGCTACCAAACCGCCCCGGCGGTAATGGCGCAGCACAGCCTGCCCGAATGGTCCGTTAACAAACCAGGCAGCCTGACGCCCGCCCTGACCGACTTTGCTGGCTTGGTCGCCATAGGAGGAGGCATCGAACCAGCGCTGCAAAGCGACAGGTTCCAGATTTACCTTGTCTGCCATTTCCGGTGCCAGCAAAGCGCCGCCGCCGGGCAAGGTGTAAACAGAATCGGATGTTTCGTTCACAGCAGCTCCTTAGGCACGGGCCAGCAATAAAGCCATGATCAGCACCAGCATGCAGGCAAAGATAAACTTCAGACGGTTTTCAGGAAGGCGGTATGCCAAACGCACACCGAAAGGCACCAGCAGCAAACTGCCCATGGCCATCGGTATCCCGACTTGCCATGTAGCTTGGCCGTGATAAGCATAGGTGGCCAAAGCGACCAGCGTGCCAGGAATAATCATGGACAAGGCCAAGCCCTGGGCTCCTGTTTGGCTATATCCCATGCGGCTGGTCAAAAACGGCACGACCAACACCGCACCGCCTACCCCAAAGACACCACCGGCCAAACCGGCCATCATGCCAACGGCGATATACCAAAGCTGACCGAAGGAGTCCGGGTCCGGACGTTTGGCATCACTGCGACGACGGCGCCGGGAAAAACCCAAACTCTGGTCAAAATAATACAAAGCAATCGCCAGCACGAATACCGAATAAATACGGCGCAGCAAAACTGCATCCATGCCCAACGCCAGACGTGCCCCTAACCAGGTAAAGATGATCGAGGAGATCGCCCCCAAGGCCGCCCGGCGAAAATCAATGTGATTGCGGCGGTGGTACTGGCGCACGGTCAGCAAGACCGCAGGCACCACCATAATCAAGGCTGTCCCCTGTGCGGTTTGCTGGTCCATGCCCAGAATCAGACCGAGCAAAGGAATCGCCAGCAAGCCACCGCCAATGCCCAGGACGCCGCCGGCATAGCCAATAAGCGCGCCTCCCAGCATGCAGGCCAGGATCAATTGAAAACTTATCATGGCGACTAAAGATTACGTAGACGCTCGACGGCGTCCTCTACCCGGTCAACTGCCCAGATCTCCAAGCCCTCTACAGGCTGGCGGGGGGCATTGCTCTTGGGGATCAGGGCAATACTGAAGCCCAGCTTGGCGGCCTCCCGCAGGCGTTCTTGGCCACGCGGGGCGGGACGGATTTCGCCAGCCAGTCCGATTTCACCAAAGACCACCAGGCCGCGTGGCAGTGGCCGGTTATTCAGAGAGGACAAAATAGCCAGCAGCACTGCCAAGTCAGCAGCCGGTTCGGTAATCTTGACCCCGCCCACCGCATTCACAAACACGTCCTGGTCATAAGTGACGACCCCGGCGTGGCGATGCATGACAGCCAGCAACATGGCCAAGCGCGAGCTTTCCAAACCCACCGACAAGCGGCGTGGGTTAGGCACGTGAGCCGTGTCCACCAAGGCCTGGATTTCCACCAATAAAGGGCGGGTGCCCTCTTGGGTTGCCATGACGCAAGAGCCCGCCACACTTTGAGAATGCTGAGACAAGAACAAGGCCGACGGGTTGCTGACCCCTTTCAGACCCTTTTCCGTCATGGCAAATACGCCCAGCTCATTGACCGCACCAAAGCGGTTCTTGAACGCTCTCACCATACGGAAAGAGGAATGGGTGTCGCCTTCAAAATACAGGACGGTATCCACAATGTGCTCCAGCACACGAGGACCGGCCAAGGTCCCGTCTTTGGTGACGTGACCGATAAAAATCATGGAGGTACCGCTTTGCTTAGCCAGGCGCGTCAGTTGGGCAGCACATTCGCGCACCTGCGACACCGAGCCGGGGGCCGCACTGAGCTGATCCGAATACAAGGTCTGGATAGAGTCGATCACCACCACGCTGGGCTTGTGCGATAGCAAAGCCTGACTAATGGATTCCAGACGTATTTCCGCCAACAAATCCACACCTTCAGTGGGCACGCCTAAACGTCGGGCCCGCAATGCAACCTGCTCGGCAGATTCCTCGCCGGTGACATAGAGCACTTTGGTCTGCTGGGCCAGGGCCGCCATGGCCTGCAGCAAAAGGGTGGATTTACCGACACCGGGATCGCCCCCGATGAGGATCACCCCCCCTTCGACCAGACCACCGCCCAAAACACGGTCAAACTCGCCAATGCCAGTGGGCACTCGCGGCAATTCACGCGCTTGTACATCAGACAGACTTTGGACTGGACTGGAGCCGGCCAAAGAAGCGTAACGATGGGAGCTTGCCGTGGGTGTGGCCTCTACCGTTTCCTGCAGGCTGTTCCACGCCCCGCAGGCCGGGCATTTACCCGCCCATTTGGGAGTATCTGCCCCGCACTCTGTGCAAACAAATACCACTTTGGCCTTGCGGGCCGCACGAGTACTGGTGGCCATAGAAACTCCTTAGCGTCCGGCCAAACTGCCACCGCCATCCACGCCCAGATTCTGGCCGGTGATGTAAGCCGCTTCGTCGCTTAGCAAAAAGGTGACGGCAGCAGCCACTTCGGCTGCCTGCCCAAAACGTCCCAGGGGAATGGAGGACAAGCTGCGTTGCTCCGCTTCACTGCCTACGGGGTGATTGGCACGAAACATTTCTGTTTCAATCGGACCGGGCGATACGGCGTTGACCGTAATACCGTAGGGAGCCAGTTCCAGCGCCCAGGTACGGGTACAACCGAGCAAAGCGCTTTTAGCTGCCGCGTAGCTGGTGCGGTCAGAACCGCCATGCACCACACGGCTACAAATATTGACGATGCGCCCTTCTTTACGCGCTTTCATGGAAGGAATGAAAGCCTGTGCAACTTGCACGGCGACGCGCACGTTCAGGTCGAACACTTGGTAAAGATTGCCCAGATCCACCTGCCCAATAGGCTCAGGCGCCACCAGACCGACATTATTCACGACGGCATCCACGGGATACTTTTCGCGAATCACGCGCAGCATTTCTTCGGTTTCACCCGCATTACTCAAATCGCAGGAATACAGATACCCTGGAAAATCAATATTTTCGGTGTGACGGGCCAGACCCACTACGTGAGCCCCGGCATCGGCCAGTCGCTGGCTGATTGCCCAGCCTATTCCTTTGGTAGCGCCGGTAATTAATACACATTTATTTTTCATGGCTGTGCCTTTGGTGGTGTTAATCCTGGATGATGCGCGGCACGCGAGGGGCGACCGCACAAATCAATTCGTAGCCCAGGGTTCCAGCCGCCGCCGCAACCTCGTCCACACTGGGTCCGCCCTGACCGAACAACACCGCCTGGCTACCGACTCCAGCGGCGGGCACCGGGGTCAGGTCTACGGCCAGCATGTCCATAGAGACACGACCGAGCAAACGGGTGCGAACACCGTTGACGGTAACCGGGGTGCCGGTGCCAGCGTGACGCGGGTAACCATCGGCATAACCACAAGCCACCACGCCAATGCGCATAGCCTGCTCTGCAATATACGTATGGCCGTAGCCAATGCCTTCACCTTGCTTGACGCCGCGCACACTGATAATTTCAGCCGCCAGGGTCATGCCGGGTTGCAAACCAAAATCTTCGGCGCTCATATCCGCAAAGGGGGAGCTGCCATACAGGCAAATACCGGGACGCACCCAATGGTCTGGACCGGAAGGCATATAAACCCCCAGATCAGGACTGAGTGTCGCTGCCGAGTTGCACACGCTGACCGGGCCGGGCAAACCGTCAGTAATACGGTTGAAGCAGCGAATCTGTTCCAGCGTCGCGTCAATATTGTCATCGGCGCGCGCAAAGTGTGTCATGCGTCCGACTGAACCCAGCTTGCCCGCTTTTTGCAAACGCTGGGCGCGTTCAAAGGCGGCAGGATAATCATCCACGCTAAAGCCCAGGCGGTTCATGCCGCTATTGAGCTTGACCATGGCATTCAAGGCCACGCCGCCCTTCCACTGCTCCAGCATTTTCAGCTGTTCGTGGCAATGGAGAACGGTGGTCAGGCCCAGCTCAGCCAGGACATCCAGATCCTCCGGCTGAAAAAAACCCTCCAGCAGCATGATGGGACCTGTCCAGCCGGCGGCGCGGCAGCGCACAGCCTCTTTCAGATCCAGCATCGCCATGCCTTCGGCGGCCTGAAGGGCTCGCACGGCATTTTCAATGTCATGACCGTAAGCATTGGCCTTCATGACGGCCCAGATATGGGGCCGCTTCACCCCGGATGGAGCCGTGGCGTTATTCAGGCTCTGAATAACCATATCGAGATTGTGACGCAGTGACGCAATATGAATGGTGGCCGAGATAGGACGTGGCATGGTTCTCCCCGAAGCAATACGAAAGTCTAAACCAGCCCTAGTGGAAACGAAAGCCGTATACTGGCGGACTATGTCAATCGAGCACTATGAAAACTTCCCTGTCGCCTCTGTGCTGCTGCCTCGTCGGCTCCGCCGACCCGTACTTGATATTTATCGTTTTGCCCGCAGCGCCGACGACATCGCCGACGAAGGCGACTTAAGCGCCGCTGAACGCCTGGAATTGCTGGCACAGTTCGAAGCCGGCATTGAACAACTGCAATATCACCAGCCCGTTCTGGCGGACACGCCCCACAGCCAGATATTTGTCCCGCTGGCCAGTAGCATCAGTAACTTCCAGTTGCCACTCAAGCCTTTTCTGGATTTGCTGTCTGCCTTTCGCCAGGATGTCACTACGCATCGCTATGCCGATATGGCCCAGGTGCTGGACTACTGCACGCGGTCAGCCAACCCAGTGGGCCGCCTGATGCTGCATTTGTATCAAGCCCACAGCCCGGAGCTGGTCGAGATGGCCGACTCCACCTGTACGGGGCTGCAACTGGTCAACTTCTGGCAGGACGTGGCCCTGGACTGGCATAAAAACCGGGTCTACATCCCGCAGGATCTGCTGGCACAATACGATCTGGATGACGATTACATTCAGGCACGTTGCCAGCTGCAGCGTCAGCCCCAGGCCGACGAGCGCTGGAAAGAAATGATGCAACTGCTGGTCACCGATGCCCGTCAACGCCTGCAGGCCGGACTGCTCTTGTCCTCGCACCTGCCCGGACGCATCAGCCTGGAGCTGAAGATGATGGTGCTGGGTGGTCTGCGTGTGTTGGAACGCCTTGAAGCGGTGCAGTTTGACGTCTTCAGTCAACGCCCCACCTTGTCCCGCCTGGACTGGCTGCGTCTGATTGCCCGCGGTCTGAGCCGCACCCCTTACCGACCCTGAACGTTCATGAGCCCAGACGAGTATTGTCAGAACAAGGCAGCCCAAAGTGGCTCCAGCTTTTACTACGCCTTTCTGTTTCTGCCGCCCGAACGCCGCCGCGCCATCACGGCCTTGTATGCGTTTTGCCGCGAGGTCGATGACGTGGTGGACGAGGTTCACGAAGAGTCGGTAGCCCGCATGAAGCTGGTGTGGTGGCGCACGCAAGTAGCGGACCTGTATGAAGGCCGCGCTCACCATCCTGTGATGCAGGCTCTGACCCCCCATGTGAAGGCCTTTGGTCTGCCCCAGGACGAGCTGCTGGCTGTCATTGACGGCATGGAAATGGATCTGGACCAGGTGCGTTACGAAACTTGGGCGGATCTGGAGCGCTACTGTTGGCACGCTGCCGGCGTGGTGGGTTTGCTGTCGGCGCGTATTTTCGGTCAAACCCACGAACAAACCAGCGACTACGCCCAAAAACTGGGCTTGGCGTTTCAGTTGACCAACATCATTCGTGATGTGGGCGATGACGCTCGCCGCGGCCGCATCTACCTGCCCCAAGAAGATCTGGACAAATTTGCGGTGGCCCCTCACGAAATCCTGGACCAACAGCATTCTGAGCGCTTCGAAGCCTTGATGGCCTTTCAAACCGAACGTGCCCAGGACTTGTACCGACAGGCCATGCGAGCCCTGCCCGCCGCGGATCGCCGTGCACAGCGCCCTGGTTTGCTGATGGCGGCCATCTACCATGCTTTGCTGGTGGAGATTGCCAATGACCGCTGGCATGTGCTGGAGCAGCGCATCTCGCTGACCCCTATTCGCAAGTTCTGGCTGGCCTGGAAAACCTGGGTATCGGGCGGACGTAGCTTGCAACGCAAACTAGGCAAATGAAGGTCGCGGTTATCGGAGCAGGCTGGGCGGGCTGTGCTGCCGCCTGGCGTTTAAAGACCTTGGGCCATCAGGCCAGTGTCTTTGAAGCTTCGCGCCACATAGGCGGACGGGCCCGCCGCATCCATAGTCCCAACTTGGGACGCGATACCGATAACGGCCAGCACATCATGCTGGGTGCCTATTCCGTTTCACTGGGGCTGATGAAAGAAATTGGCCTGGACGAATCATCCCGCCTGCAGCGCCAAGATCTGGATGTCGTCTCGGCGGATGGTCGCTTTCGTCTGCGTAACCGGGCTTTGCCCGCCCCTTTTCATCTGCTGGCAGGGTTGCTGGGAGCACAAGGGCTAAGCTGGTCTCAAAAAATCAGGCTGGCACGTTTTTGCCGCTGGCTGATGAAGCACCAATGGCGCACGCCTGCCGGACTGACGGTCTTGCAACTATTGCAAGCACAGCAGCAAGACAGCCAGGTGATTCATCTTTTCTGGCAGCCCTTATGTGTGGCCGCCATGAATACCCCTATTGAACAAGCCTGCGCCCAGTTGTTTGCCCATGTCTTGCGCGATAGCCTGGGCGGTGCCCGCCAAGCCAGCCAAACCCTGATTCCTTTGACCGACCTAAGCCAGCTTTGGTGCGAACCGGCGCTGCGCGATATACAGCTGCAACTAGGCCACCGAGTCCAAAGGCTGGAACTGGACGAGTCCAGAGTACTGGTGGATGGTTTGCACTTTGACGCTGCGATTGTGGCTTGCCCGCCTGTGCAGGCGGCACGGTTGCTGCAGAACTTGCCCAGCAACCCTGCCAGTGAACGGCTCCTGGCCGATCTGCAGGCATTTGAGTACATCCCTATTGCTACCTTGTACCTGGAATTGGAACAAGCCTGGAATCTGCCCCAGCCTATGTTGATGCTGGACGATCTCCAGGGCATGGGCGGGCAATGGCTGTTTGATCACAGCGCACTCAAGCCCGGCAGCGGAGAAACCTTGGTTGGCATCGTCATCAGCGACGCAGTACGGCTCCAAGAGCTGGACCGCCAAGAAGCGATTGACACCATCATTGATCAAGTTCGAACTCAAACTCAAGAGATCAAAGCCATGCCCGCGGTACGCGCCAGCGAACTGATCATCGAAAAACGCGCCACTTTCGCAGCGGTCCCCGGGCTGCGTCGCCCCCCAGTCACAACGCCCTGGCCTGCCATTCGACTGGCAGGAGACTGGACTGATACCGGCTACCCCGGAGTGCTGGAAGGGGCCGTACGCAGCGGTTTGAAAGCAGCCCATCTAGGCTGAGCACCAGGGCGGTTCAAGCTGGCGGCAAACCCAAGCTTGCACAAGCACTTCAATACTAGGTTTGAACATCACTACCCTCTGGCGCGCTTACTGCGCAGCAGGCGTCAACAAGGTTTGTGGGGGCTTATGAGCTGCCAGGAACTCGGGCTGAAACAAGCACATGCGCACCACATCCCGGTACTGACCATTGATGAAGAACTCATGCTTGAGCTCGCCCTCCACTTGAAAACCGAACTTCTGGTAGATGTGAATGGCCTTGTGGTTTTCCTTGTCCACAATCAGCACGATTTTGTACAGGTTCAAGACTCCAAAACCGTACTCGATTGCCATTTTCGTGGCACGTGAGGCAATACCCTTGCCCTGGAACTCCGGCGCAATAATGATCTGGAATTCAGCCCGGCGATGCACATAGTCGATCTCAACCAACTCCACCACACCCGAAGGCTGCCCTTCCCACTCCACTACAAAGCGGCGTTCGCGCTGGTCGTGAATGTGCTCGTCGTACAGGGCAGCCAGCTCGCCATAAGTTTCGTAGGGCTCCTCGAACCAGTAGCGCATCACGCTGGCGTTATTGTCCAGCAAATGCACAAAACGCAAATCTTCGCGTTCCAGAGGGCGTAACTTAACAAGCGTCGTTTTACTCATGGTGTTTCTATCCTTTCTCTACATTTGATAGGCCATCTGCCTATCCGCCTATACCAAAGGCCATAGACATCATGCCTTTGAATCGTGTTTTTTTGATGAAGACCGGATAGAAAAAGTTCAGATAAGTAAGGATTTGCCTGCTTTATCGCCCATTTCCCGGCAGTAAAGACGCAAAAAAACCCCGACTTTCACTTTCCTGCACCTCATCCTGAATATCATTCAGGCCAGCAGAAAAAGAAAAATCGGGGTTTAGACGCTACCCGCCAAGCTCAAGAACAGCGCCAGCAAAAAATGCCGGCACCCTTGACTATGATTAGCGAGGAGCGTGCGCTTCGATGTAGCTACGCACTTGCGCCAGATCCGCGTCCATGACAACGACCTTCTGAGGCAGATCAGCCAGACCAGCCAAGTGCGCTGGCACCGGAGCGGGCTGTCCAATGGCTTCCTCAATCGTCTCGGAGAACTTGGCAGGCAGTGCAGTTTCCAGCACCAGCATAGGGACACCCTGCTCGCGGAAATCCTGAGCGACCTTCACAGCGTCTGCCGTGTGCGGGTCAATCAAGACTTTGTATTCCTTATTCACCTGAGCAATGGTGTTCAGACGATCCTGGTGGGAGCTGGCACCGGCCACAAAGCCGAACTCTTCCTGGAAGCGTGGCAAATGCTCGCTCAGGTCGAACTGGCCTTCCCTGGCTAACTGTTCCCACAATGCCTTGACCTTGCTGCCATCACGGCCCAGCAGATCAAACACAAAGCGCTCGAAGTTGGAGGCACGAGAAATGTCCATGGACGGGCTGGACGTAGCGTAAGTTTGCTCGGAACCACGCGGGCGATAAATACCCGTGCGAAAGAACTCTTCCAGCACGTTATTTTCGTTAGTGGCCAGAACCAGCTTGGCAATAGGCAGACCCATCTGGCGGGCAATGTGGCCCGACAGAATATTGCCAAAGTTACCCGAAGGCACGGCAAAAGACACCTTCTGGCCGGCGGCTGTGGTGCTGCGCAGCCAACCCCAGAAGTAATACACCACCTGAGCAGAAATACGCGCCCAGTTGATGGAGTTCACGGCACCCAAATGCCAGTGAGACTTGAATTGCAGATCACCTGCCAAGGCTTTGACGATGTCCTGGCAATCATCGAACACACCCTTCACCGACAGGTTATGGATGTTTTCGTCTTGCAGAGAGTACATCTGGGCGCGCTGGAAAGCGCTCATGCGGCCGTAAGGCGAGAGCATGAAGACGCTGACGCCACGCTTGCCGCGCAAAGCGTACTCAGCCGCCGAACCCGTGTCGCCGGAAGTGGCGCCCACAATGTTCAAGGTGCTGTTGCGCTGTGTCAGCACGTATTCAAAAACCTGGCCCAGAAACTGCATGGCCATGTCTTTAAATGCCAGAGTTGGACCTTGGGACAAGCCCAGCAAGGAGAAACCGGGCTCCAGTTCCTTGACCGGTACAACCTGCTCGCTGTCGAACACGCCGGGGGCGTAAGCACGTGCCGTCAAGGCGGACAGTTCATCAGCCGGAATATCGGTGACAAACAGGCCCAGCACTTTAGCGGCCAGTTCGGGGTAGCTCAGGGCGCGCCAGGATTCCAGCATTTCAGCGCTGACCTGCGGGTAGCTTTCTGGCATGGCCAAACCGCCATCCGGAGCCAAGCCTTCCAGCAAGATGTCCGAGAACGGCTGAGCCTTCATGCCGCCACGGGTGGACACGTAATTCATTACAGATTCTCCACGCGCAAACGGGTCACAGCAGAACGCACAAAAGGCAGGTTCTGGATCTGGCTGATCGCGCCATTGATGGCACCTTCACGCGCTTCGTGCGTCAGGAAGATGATATCGGCCTGCTCACCGGCCGGTTCCTGGAACATGGAACCAATCGAAATCGAGGCTTGAGCCAGAATGCGAGCCACGTCCGCCAATACACCAGGACGATCATCCACACGCAAGCGCAGGTAGTAAGAGGACAGCACCTCATCCATAGGCAAGATGGGTGTGTCGGCCATCGCATTGTGCTGGAAAGCCAGGTAAGGCACACGATGCTCGGGTTCGGCAGTTTGCAAACGAGTCACATCCACCAGGTCGGCCACCACCGCCGAGGCGGTTGGCAAAGCACCAGCACCGGCGCCGTAGTACACGGTCTGGCCCACGGCATCGCCATGTACCAGCACGGCGTTCATGGCACCTTGTACATTGGACAGCATGCTGTCCAGAGGCACCAAGGTGGGGTGAACGCGCAGCTCGATCCCTTCGTCACGAGCACGGGTAATACCCAGCAGCTTGATGTTGTAGCCCAGGCGCTGTGCGTGTTGCAGGTCTTCCAGTGCCAGGCTGGTAATGCCTTCCACATGGGCCTTGCTAAATTGCACCGGAATACCGAACGCCAGGGAAGCCAGCAGGCTCAACTTGTGAGCCGCGTCCACACCTTCAATGTCAAAGGTAGGATCAGCTTCGGCGTAGCCCAGACGCTGTGCGTCAGCCAGTGCCTCGGCAAAGCTCACGCCACGATTGCGCATTTCGGACAGGATGTAGTTGGTGGTGCCGTTAATAATGCCGGCCAGCCACTGAATACGGTTGGCCGACAGGCCTTCGCGAATGGCTTTGATGATAGGAATACCACCGGCCACGGCAGCTTCAAAAGCCACCATGATGCTGCGCTCGTGAGCAGCAGCAAAAATCTCGTTGCCATGCTTGGCCAACAAAGCCTTGTTGGCAGTGACCACGTGCTTGCCCTGGGCAATCGCTTCCATGACCCACTCGCGGGCCAGCGTGTCGCCCCCCACCAGCTCGACCACAATATCGATCTCGGGGTTACGCACCACGTCCATGCCGTCTGTGGTCAGGGTCACCTCGTCCCCTACCAGCGCGCGTGCCTTTTCCAGGTCACGCACAGCAATAGCCACCACCTCAATACGGCGACCGGCGCGGCGAGCGATTTCATCTGCGTTGCGTTTCAATACGTTCCAGGTGCCGCTGCCAACCACACCCAAACCCAGCAAACCTACTTTGATAGGACTCATTGAACAAATCCGTCCTTACGGAACATTTCTTTGATGCCGCGTACCGCCTGACGGGTACGTTGCTCGTTTTCGATCAGCGCAAAGCGCACATAGTTGTCGCCATACTCACCAAAGCCGATGCCGGGGGATACGGCTACTTTGGCATCGCTCAGTAAGCGCTTGGCAAACTCCAGCGAACCGATGTCCTTGTAGAACTCGGGAATCTTGGCCCAGATATACATTGATGCCTTGGGGACATCGACCATCCAGCCTGCCTCATGCAGGCCCTTGGCCAACACGTCGCGACGACGGCGGTACTGCTCCACCACTTCGCTGACGCAATCCTGTGGCCCTTCCAGTGCCGCAATGGCCGCCACCTGAATCGGTGTGAAGGTGCCGTAATCGTGATAACTCTTGATACGCGCCAAGGCATTGACCAGCGACGCATTGCCCACCATGAAGCCAATACGCCAGCCTGCCATATTGTAGCTTTTGCTCATGGTAAAAAACTCGACGGCCACATCACGCGCACCTTCCACCTGCATGATGGACGGGGCCACATAGCCGTCAAAGGTGATGTCGGCATAGGCCAGATCGTGCACCACCAAAATATTGTGCTCGCGTGCCAGCGCCACAATTCGCTCAAAAAAGGACAGCTCTACACATTGTGCCGTCGGATTGCTGGGAAAACCCAGAATCATCATTTTGGGCTTAGGGATGGACTCGCGCACGGCTTTTTCGATTTCATCGAAAAAATCCACGCCGGGCACCATAGGCACCGAACGGATATTGGCACCGGCAATCACGGCACCATAAATATGAATGGGGTAGCTGGGGTTGGGCACCAATACGGTGTCGCCTTTATCCAGCGTTGCCAGCATCAAGTGAGCCAGACCTTCTTTGGAACCGATGGTGACAATCGCTTCGCTATCCGGGTCCAAGTGCACATTGTAGCGGCGCTCGTACCAATTAGTCACAGCCCGACGCAGACGCGGGATGCCTTTGGAGACAGAATAACCATGTGTGTCAGGGCGGGTGGCCGCCTCAACCAGCTTTTCCACAATGTGCGCCGGTGTTGCGCCGTCCGGGTTCCCCATCGACATGTCAATAATGTCTTCGCCACGACGGCGGGCGGCCATTTTCAGCTCACCGGTAATATTGAACACATAAGGCGGCAAACGCTCGATGCGCGGAAAGCGAATCATGATATTCCCTGATAGAAAAAAAGCGAAGAACCAAACCAAAAGGCAAAAGTTAATCAAAGAGTTTAATCCATGATTGACTTACTGAGAATCACCGCAAACAGATCAGGTGCCGCATCGTACCTGGCGCTTTGCGCTATTATCGACCCTGTAACGGGAGAGACTCATCGTGCAACTGCAACGCGAACACAATCCAGCCATGAATGCCATCACCGCGTACGGTGACGACTATGTGGCCATTAACTTTAAAAACCACGATCATTCCATCTTCTTTAGCCCCGAAGGTCCGATTCAGGACCTGGCCATTCAAAGTGCCACCGAGCTGACAGCAGACTTGCTGCGCCGGATTGCCGGGCTGGAATCGGTCAAGCAAGACCCTATGGCGTTTCTGGACGACGCACCGATGACGCGTCCCGACAACGCCCCCGAGCTGATTTTGATTGGTACCGGCCAGCGCCAGCACTTTTTGCACCCGGCTGTCACGCAGGAAATGCTGCAGCTGGGCATAGGTGTGGAAATCATGGATACCCAAGCCGCTGCCAGAACCTACAATATCCTCATGGCGGAAGGCCGCAAAGTGGTCGCCGCCTTACTGATACAGGAACAAGCATGACTGCCGTACAAATTGGTGCCCCCATCCCCGACTTTTCCGTCCCCTCCACCCAGGGCGAGTTCAGCGCGGCTGACCTGAAAGGAAAAATGACGGTGTTGTACTTTTACCCCAAAGACAACACGCCGGGCTGCACCACCGAATCCCAGAATTTCCGCGACGCCTTGCCCGAATTCCAGGCCGCTGGCGCGCAAATTATTGGCGTTTCACGCGACTCCTTGAGCTCGCACGAACGTTTTATCGACAAGCAAGCCCTGACTTTCCCTTTGCTTGCCGACACCCAAGAGCTCTTGTGCGAACTGTTTGGGGTCATGAAAATGAAAAACATGTACGGTAAACAGGTACGTGGCATAGAGCGCAGCACCTTTTTGATCGACGCCCAAGGTGTGTTGATTCAAGAATGGCGTGGCCTGAAAGTGCCCGGCCATGTGCAGGCTGTATTACAGGCTGTCCAGCAAGCGGCCTGAAACCTTATCGTGCCGGCCCGCGAGCCGGCACACAACCAGGAGTACGAGTTATATGCCGCTACCGACGTTGCCCACCAAGCTGGGAACCCTGCTTAGCGAAAAAGATGACAGTGTCATCATTGCCGATCCACCCGTACCACTAGCCGAAACAAGCAATCCACCCGCCAGTCCCAAAGCTGCACCGAACAAAACCGCTGCTGCCCCACGCGCCAAGAAAACAGCGCCCGCCCAACCTGCCCCCGTAGCGCCTGCTGCGGCGCCGGTCAGCGAGGCCAAAACCGCCCCCAGCAAAAGCACCACCCCTAATCCTGTTCGACCCAAGCCGGTGGCCGGCTCTGCCCCCAAACGCATCCGTCTAGCCCAAGCCCAGCGCAAGCTGTTCGTGCTGGACACCAACGTCTTACTGCACGACTCCAACTCGCTGTTCAAATTTGAAGAGCACGATATTTTCTTGCCCATGATGGTGCTGGAAGAGCTGGATCACCAGAAAAAGGGCTTGTCTGAAGTGGCTCGCAACGCCCGACAGGTCAGCCGGTCGCTGGAAGGTCTGGTGGGTGACAACAATCTGGAAAAACCGCTTAACCTGGATGGCATCGGCAATACCGAAGCTTTGGGCGCGGTTATTTTTCAAACCGAAGCCCTGGATATTTCCCTGCCTATTCAATTGCCTATGGGCAAGGCAGACAACGCCATCCTGGGTGTCGTGCATTCGCTCAGCCAGCGCATGCCCAAGCGTGAAGTTGTACTGGTGTCCAAAGACATCAATATGCGCTTGAAGGCCAAGGCATTAGGCTTGCTGGCGGAAGACTACCGTCACGACCACGTGCTGGATGACTCCGACTTGCTGTATGACGGTGTCATGCCCTTGCCAGACAACTTCTGGACCAAACACGGCAAGAACATGGAGTCCTGGCAACAGGGCGGCACCACCTTCTACCGCATCAGCGGGCCGCTGTGCAGCCAGTTCATGGTCAACCAGTTTGTCTTTACGGAAGGCGATGATCCTCTGGTCGCTCAAGTACGCGAGACAGCCGGCAATACCGCCGTGCTGGCAACCCTGCGCGACTACAGCCACGGCAAAAACAACGTCTGGGGCATTACCGCTCGCAACCGCGAGCAGAACTTTGCCCTGAACCTGTTGATGAATCCGGACTTTGATTTTGTCTCCTTGCTAGGCCATGCCGGTACGGGCAAGACGCTGCTGGCTCTGGCTAGTGCGCTGACCCAAACCCTGGAGACCAAGCGCTACAACGAAATCATCATTACCCGTGCCACCGTGCCGGTTGGCGATGACATCGGTTTTCTGCCCGGCACCGAGGAAGAAAAGATGCAGCCCTGGATGGGGGCGCTGGAAGACAACCTAGAAGTGCTGCATCTGGGCACAGGGAAATCTTCCGGTAATCTGAACAACCCACAAGGGGCTGAAGCGGCTCCGCGCAATTCCACCATGGAATTGGTGCGCTCCAAGATCAAGGTCAAATCCTTAAGCTTTATGCGCGGACGCACCTTCATGAACAAGTTCCTGATCATCGACGAGGCCCAGAACCTGACGCCCAAGCAGATGAAAACACTGGTGACGCGCGCCGGTCCAGGAACTAAAATTGTCTGCTTGGGCAATATTGCCCAGATCGACACGCCCTACCTGACCGAGGGCAGTTCGGGGCTGACCTACGTGGTAGACCGATTCAAAGGCTGGCCGCATGCAGGCCATATCACCTTGCAACGTGGTGAGCGCTCCCGTCTGGCCGATTACGCCAGCGACGCACTCTAAGCCGAATCCCTACTCACACAAACCGGGTCTTGTACCCGGTTTTTTTTTACCGCCGGGCCGCACCAAGGCAAAAACGCCCCCTCGGGGGGTAGCAAGCCGAAGTCGCGGCGTGGGGGCACTTTTTACCGCCGGGCCGTCCCAAGGCAAAAATGCCCCCTCGGGGGGCAGCAAGCCGAAGGCGCGGCGTGGGGGCACTTTTTTATGGCTAGACCACTATGTTGAAACGTTCCAATCAGCCCATTGGGCTCACCATGGGCGATGCCGCGGGCATAGGCCCTGAAATCATTGCCCGCCTGATTGTTGAAGGCTTGCCGCACCCGGCAGTGGTCTATGGCGATGCGGGTGCGATGCGTCGTGCCCTGATCTTGATCGGCGCCGATCAGAACTGGCAGGTGCAGGAAGTGGAGCAGCCAGTCTGTACGCCTCCTGGCGTGATTGCCGTTCTGAACCGCTGGCAAGCCTTGCCGGAGGACCTGCCTTATGGCCAGATCCATGCCCTGGCCGGACGCGGCTCCTATGAGTACCTGTGTCATGCCATTGACGATGCCCAGGCTGGCCTGATTCGCGCCATTGTGACGGCCCCGCTGAACAAGCTGGCCATGCAAAAAGGCGGCATTGATGCACCCGGTCACACCGAAATTTTGGCCGAGCGCAGCCAAACTGAACACTACGCCATGATGCTTGCCAACGAGCACTTGCGCTCTATTTTGGTCACCATCCACGAACCCATTTCCCGCGTTCCTTCTTTGATCACCCAAGAGCGAGTGCTGCAAACCATACGGCTGGCACAACTAGCCTGCCATCAAGCCGGTATTGCCCAGCCCCGCGTGGCCGTCGCTGGCTTGAACCCTCATGCGGGTGAAGGCGGGAAATTTGGCTCTGAAGACCAAGGGCAAATCAGCCCGGCCATTGAACAAGCTCGTCTGGAAGGCATAGACGCCAGCGGCCCCTGGCCTGGCGACACTATTTTCATGCGAGCCCGGCAAGGCGAGTTCGACATCGTTGTTGCCCAATATCACGATCAAGGTCTAATCCCCATCAAACTCTTGGGTCTGGACGAAGGCGTGAACGTGACGGTAGGTCTGCCCTTTATCCGCACCAGCGTGGATCACGGCACCGCTTACGATATCGCCGGACAAGGCAAGGCTGATGCCTCCTCGTTGGCCTACGCCTACCGCATGGCTATTTCTATGAGTGCGCATCCAGCATGATCAAGCGTTTGCCCATAGACCCGTTTTTACTGAAGCTGTTTGCCACTGTGGCGCTTGCCAGCCTCTTGCCCGCGCAAGGTTGGGGCGTGGCCTTGTTTCAACACGCTACTCAGATTGCCATTGCTCTGCTGTTTTTCCTGCATGGAGCCCGCCTTTCACGCGAAGCCATTTGGGGCGGCTTGTCTCATTGGCGTTTGCACCTGCTAATTCTGTCTGTCACCTTTCTGCTCTTTCCTATCTTGGGCAGCGGTGTGGCGGCCGTATTGCGACCTTGGCTGACCGACAATCTGTACCTCGGCATTCTGTTCCTGGCTTGTCTGCCCAGTACGGTTCAATCTGCTGTCGCCTTGACCGCCATGGCACGAGGCAATGTGCCTGCCTCGATTTGCAGCGCTTCGGCGTCCACCTTGCTGGGGGTTTTTATCACGCCCTTGCTGGTGGGCATTGTGCTTGCGGGGGCAACCAGTGCCCAAGCCACTGTTTCGCTGGAGGCGGTGGGCAAGATAATGCTGCAGCTGTTCTTCCCCTTTGTCTTCGGACACTTGCTGCGCCCTTGGATAGGCAATTGGGTGATGAAGCGGCAAAAACTGCTTAAGGTCGTAGACCAAGGCTCTATCTTGCTGGTGGTCTATACGGCCTTTTCAGGGGCGGTGGTTGGTGGTTTGTGGTCGTCCACCCCGCTTAGTGCTTTGGGTCTAATTATCCTGTCCAACGCAGTTTTGCTGACATTGGCGCAGTTGCTGGCCTGGAACCTGGGACGTTGGCTAGGCTTTTCGACGGCAGACCGTGTCAGCCTGCTGATGTGCGGGTCCAACAAGAGCTTGAGCAGTGGCATTCCTATCGCCAATGTGATTTTCCCGACCGCCATGGTGGGCCCCATCATTCTGCCCATCATGCTGTTTCACCAGTGGCAGTTACTGGTCTGCGCCTGGCTGGCTAAACGCCTGGCTGCCCGTCAGGGCGATTAAAAAAAAGGGGCGGGCATCTTCATGCCCTCCCCCCTTTTGATTGCGCTGCGGCGCCGCCTGCTGCCACCAGGCAGCAAAAGCAGGCAAACCTAGTTCGGCATATGATCCAAAAAGCGTGTGCTGGCACCCGCAAAGGTCAGACGAACCGCGCCAATAGGGCCGTTACGCTGTTTACCGATAATGATTTCTGCGGTGCCTTTGTCCGGCGAGTCCGGGTTATAGACCTCGTCACGGTAAATAAACAAGATCAAGTCAGCATCCTGCTCAATAGCGCCCGATTCACGCAAGTCACTCATGACGGGGCGTTTATTGGGGCGTTGTTCCAGACTTCGGTTCAACTGCGACAAGGCAATCAGAGGGCAGTTAAGCTCTTTGGCCAGACCTTTCAAGGATCGGCTGATCTCGGAAATCTCGGTGGCCCGGTTCTCACCGCCGCTTGAGGACATCAACTGCAAATAGTCGATGATGATCAAGCCAAGCTGACCACACTGACGGGCTAGTCGACGAGCACGGGCACGGACTTCCATAGAGGACAGACCGGGGGTTTCATCAATATAAATCTGGGCTTCCTGCACCTGCTGTACCGCGTGCGTCAGGCGCGGCCAATCGTCCGCTGTCAGCTTACCGGTACGCATACGGTGTTGGTCTAGTAAACCGACCGAGCCCACCATACGCATGGCCAACTGCACCGCGCCCATTTCCATGGAGAACACGGCAACGGGCAAACCCTGTGCAATCGCCACGTGTTCGCCAATGTTCATGGAAAAAGAGGTCTTACCCATGGAAGGACGACCCGCGACAATCACCAGGTCACCGGCCTGCAAGCCGGAGGTCATCTTGTCCAGATCCGCAAAGCCGGTAGGTACCCCAGTTACTTCAGAGTCCCCTTCGCGGTGGTAGAGCTCGTCAATACGCTCTACAACTTGGCTCAGCAAAGGCTGGATTTCCAGAAAACCTTGCGAACCGCGCGCGCCTTCCTGTGCAATCTGAAACACGCGGCTTTCGGCCTCGTCCAGAATCTGGCGGGCTTCTTTGCCTTGCGGGTTGAAGGCTGCCGAAGAAATATCATCCGCGACTGTAACCAGCTTGCGCAGTGTGGAGCGCTCTCGTACGATTTCAGCGTAGCGTCGGATGTTGGCCGCCGAGGGCGTGTTGTGGGCCAAGGCATTCAAATACGCCAGGCCACCCACCTCTTCTTGCTTGCCCGCTACGGACAGTGACTCAAAAACGGTCACAACGTCGGCAGGTCGGGCCAGACTGATCAAACGGGTAATGTGTTGCCAGATCAGCTTGTGATCAAAGCGATAAAAATCCTCGTCGGTGACGATATCCGCCACCCGGTCAAACGCGGCATTATCGAGCAACAAGCCACCGAGCACCGACTGCTCCGCTTCAATGGAATGAGGCGGGACCCGCAGATAATCCAAGGTTGCATCGGATTTGGCTGACTTGCTTTCCATGTAGTTACCTTCAAATCAAGGAAAAAATCTGTGCCGCAGCCAGCAATGATTTGCTTGCGGTCTTCTACTGTGTCTGTGTATCTACGGCTGGGGCAGGCTGCAAACAGGATGTCTGGCCTGCCAGTATATGAAGCGATACGGAGCTAGGCCGCATCGCGGCGTGTTCAGCACTGGTCTGAACAGCCAACAAAAAAGCCGGCTTGCACCGGCTTTTTTGAGCTTGGCAGATACACTCCAAGAAAGAATGTACCATGCGTCAACGTACTAGTCTTAGGCTACGTCGCCCTGAACTACAACATTGATTTCAGCGGTAACGTCAGGGTGCAGAACAACCTGAACAGGGTA
Organism: Alcaligenes sp. GW821-FHT11D07; assembly: GCF_058808495.1. Classification (NCBI taxonomy): domain Bacteria; kingdom Pseudomonadati; phylum Pseudomonadota; class Betaproteobacteria; order Burkholderiales; family Alcaligenaceae; genus Alcaligenes; species Alcaligenes sp. GW821-FHT11D07. Next base: position 934,202 of record NZ_JBXART010000002.1, on the reverse strand, counting down.
CTCGCCGATAGCTTTCAGGTGACCGTCTGGCAGACGAACCTGGGTCTTGACCAGATCAGCAAAGCCAGCATTGTTCAATGCAGTGGCGATGTCCATGGTGGTCACGGAACCGAACAAACGGCCGTCCACGCCGGCTTTTTGAACCAGTGTGAAAGTTTGACCGTTCAGCTTTTCGTTCAGAGCCTGAGCAGCGGCCAGCTTTTCAGCTTGCAGCTTTTCCAGTTCGGCACGACGTGCTTCGAACTCTTGCAGAGCAGCGGCCGTAGCACGGCGAGCAACTTTGCGTGGCAACAGGAAATTACGAGCGTAACCATCACGTACGCGCACCACATCACCCAGATTACCCAGGTTGGCGACTTTTTCGAGCAAAATAACTTGCATGACTAAGGTTCCTCTGGATTATTTGTGGTTGTCGGTGTACGGCAACAGAGCCAGGAAACGGGCGCGCTTGACAGCGGTATCCAGCTGACGCTGGTAGTGAGCTTTAGTGCCCGTCAAACGTGCAGGAATGATCTTGCCATTTTCCTGGATGAAATCACGCAGGGTGTCCAGATCTTTGTAATCAATTTCTTCAACGCCAGCGACGGTGAAGCGGCAGAATTTGCGGCGCTTGAACAGTGGGTTCTGTTGTGCAAATTTGCGTTTTTTGTCTTTGCCTCTACGGAAAGCCATTTTGTGCCTCGTTAGTAACCGGGCAGTGCCCGGAAGAATTCAGTGTGAAGCGAGGTGTTGAACACTTCGCGACGATTGAGCCAGACCAGTCAAACCGTAACAGAGCCCTGCCCGGCAAAATGACGCTGATATTGCTGTACATGCAGCACCAGACGCGTCGAGCCTTTGCGGGCGGGAGCAATAAAACCCTGTAGTTGCAAACGAGCTCCCAAAGGAGTGTCTGCCAGACCCAGCGCATTATTACCCAGAGCCACTGCCTGCATCGCCAAAGCGATCTGCCGGGCGTGGCCGGCTTCCATTACGGAAGATTCGTGTTCCAGTACCAATTCCAGGGCAGGGACACCGGCCGGCGTATAACGCAACGGCTTGATATCGATAAGCTGCCCGTCAAGGGTGAACTGGTTCACGTAGTCGGAGCTATTACTCTTCAGCTTGAGCTTCAGCTTCAGCGGCCACAGGGGCGCTGGCTTCGGTGCTTGCTTTACGTGCTTCTTCGCGTTCGACAGACTTCATCATGACCGAAGCGCCTTCAGGGGCTTTCTTCGTGCCAGCGACGAGGTAACGCAAGATAGCGTCGTTGTAGCGGAAGGAATGCTCCAGTTCGTCCAGTGTGGACTGACCGCATTCGATGTTCAGGCACACGTAGTGAGCCTTAACCAGTTTCTGGATTGGGTATGCCAGTTGACGGCGGCCCCAGTCTTCCAGACGGTGAATAGCACCGCCTTCGGAAGTGACAATCGCCGAATAGCGCTCGATCATGGCGGGCACTTGCTCGCTTTGATCGGGATGCACAATGAACACTACTTCGTAGTGACGCATGGAACAACTCCTTGTGGATATCGCCTACTACCTGCTGTCAAAACAGCCAGGCACCAAGCGCGACAGCCCGCCCATTCATTCCGGGTCGAGCAAGAAACCATAGATACTAGCACCAAGAAAGGCTGGCTGACAAGCCAAAAGCCTTATCCCTGCACGCTTGCGTAGGCAGAGTGGTTATGAATTGACTCGAAATTCTCGGCTTCGATGCTATAACGCAACACTCCGGGCAAGCCACGAACGCTGACCGCGACATCGCGCACCAAGTCTTCAACAAATTTAGGATTGTCGTAAGCGTACTCGGTGACGTATTTCTCGTCAGTACGTTTCAACAAGCCCCACAGCTGGCAGGAGGCCTGCTCTTCCACCGATTTGATCAAGGCAGGCAGGTCCAAGGCAGCCGGGTCCGCAAACACCGCTTGCACGGTAACGTGCGAACGCTGGTTATGCGCACCGTATTCAGAAATAGCCTTGGAGCAAGGGCACAGGCTGGTGACAGGCACCAGCACGGACAGCTCGAACTCCGGCTCGGCATCCACGCCGACGCGTGCCGTCCAGCTGACGGTGTAATCCATCAAGCTGGCCACGCCCGACACGGGGGCCACTTTTTCCAGAAACACGGGGAAGGTAGCGGTGATGTCACCCCGACCCGCATTGAGCAAAGGCAACATGGCCTGAGCCATCTGAACGAAACCGACTGGCGTCATCGCTTGACGGCGGTATTCTTCCAGCAAGGCCACAAAGCGCGACATATGGGTGCCTTTCTCTTCAGGTGGCAGGGCCACCGTCAACTCCCATTGCGCCACGGTAGGCACGGCCTGTCCTTGCAGGTCCAGCATCATCGGATGCCGCACCCCGCGCACACCCACGCGCTGAATCGCAACACGACGTGTGTCCATGCTGCTTTGCACATCTGGCATGACCAAAGGCGATTCCGACACTGTATTCATATCCATCAGGTTCAGCTACGACAGAGCCGCAACCGCAAATAAAAACAATAATGAATTATTATCTTACGCTTATCGCAAGCGAGGTTCGATAACCTTAATAACTACGCGCATATTGAGGTATTTAATGCCTCAAATGAGCGGAAATTGCATCAAGCCTCAAACAAGCTTGAGAAACGCTCACGAATAGAGCGTTCAATACCCGCTGCATCCAGTCCCAGATCCTGAGCCAGCTTCTTTTGGTCGCCGTGGTCAATGAACTGATCCGGGTAGCCCAACTGCAAAACCGGCATGGTCAGGCAATCGCGGCTGACAAATTCCAGCACAGCGCTTCCGGCCCCACCCATCAAACAGCCCTCTTCCACCGTTACAAAAGCCTGATGGCTTTGTGCCAGTTCCTGCAACAAGCCTTCGTCCAGGGGTTTCACAAAGCGCATGTCCACTACCGTAGCATCCAGTGCTTCGGCTGCTTTCAAGGCTTCGTGCAACACAGGACCAAATGCCAAAATGGCCAGGTCTTTACCCTGACGACGCAAATTGGCCTTGCCCAAGGGAACCGTATTGAGCTCCTGATCGACCGCCGCCCCAATACCGGCCCCGCGCGGATAACGCACCGAGCTGGGACCAGGATGCTGATAGCAACAGGTCAAGAGCAAACGGGTTTCATTTTCGTCCGATGGGGCTGCAACCACCATGTTCGGAATGCAGCGCAAGAACGCGATGTCGTAATTACCGGCATGCGTAGCCCCGTCAGCCCCCACAATTCCGGCGCGATCCAGGGCAAAGGTCACATCCAGGTTTTGCAAGGCGACATCGTGGATCAACTGATCGTAACCACGTTGCAAGAAAGTGGAGTAGATCGCGACTACCGGCTTTTGTCCTTCACAGGCCAGACCGCCAGCAAAGGTCACTGCATGTTGCTCGGCAATGCCCACATCAAAATAACGCTGCGGAAACTGCTGTTCAAACTCCACCATGCCGCTACCTTCGCGCATGGCTGGGGTAATACCGTACAGGCGCTGATCTTGCTTGCCCATATCGCAAAGCCACTGGCCAAAAATCTGCGTAAATGTCGGGCGCGGCTTGGTAGTTGGCGTGACCAACCCCACTGAAGGGTCGAACTTGCCGGGGCCGTGATAAAGCACCGGGTCGGCCTCCGCCAACTTGTAGCCCTGACCTTTACGCGTAACCACATGCAGGAACTGCAAACCGCCCAGTTCACGCAGATTGCTCAAGGTATCTACCAAGGCATCCAGATCGTGACCGTCGATAGGGCCCACGTAGTTAAAGCCCAATTCCTCAAATAAGGTTGCCGGGGTCAAAATTCCCTTGGCGTGTCCTTCGAACTTGCGCGCCAAATCCAGAACAGGCGGCACATGCTGCAGCACGGCACGGCCTACGTTCTTGGCGGCTGCGTAAAAACGGCCCGACATCAAACGTGCCAGATAATGATTCAAAGCGCCCACAGGCGGGGAGATCGACATATCGTTGTCGTTCAGCACCACCAGCACATTTACATCCGGCGTGACACCCGCATTGTTCAAAGCCTCAAAGGCCATGCCGGCCGTCATGGCGCCATCACCGATCACGGCAATATGCTGGCGCTCGATACCGGCATTGCGCGACGCCACGGCCATCCCCAACACCGCAGAGATTGAAGTCGAGGAATGCGCAGTGCCAAAATCGTCGTACTCAGACTCGGAACGCTTGGGGAAACCGGAAATACCGTCCTGCTGACGCAAGCCGGACATGAGCTCGCGGCGACCCGTCAAAATTTTATGCGGATAGGACTGATGCCCCACATCCCACACGATACGGTCGTGGGGTGTCTCAAACACATAGTGCAAGGCAGTAGTCAGCTCAACCGTGCCCAGATTGGACGACAAGTGCCCACCGGTTTTGGATACGGATTGCAGAACAAACTCGCGCAATTGGCGGGCCAGCTCGGGAAGATCACGGGGATCAAGCTGGCGCAAGTCGGCGGGAGAGTGGATCTGCTCTAGGGAAACAGTTGTCATACTAAAAGACGTCTATCCGGGCAAATAAGTGAAACGACTGTCTAAAAACAATCGCCAATCGGCTATTGTAAAACGCTTCGCTGCCTGTGCCAAAGTTGCGTGGCAAGCCCAGCTACAGGAGCATCAAGACCGACCTGGAAAAACTTAAGGCTTAGAAAGCTTAAACCTGTAGAACAGGAGCCAGGTCCTTAGCAAGCCGGGCGTCCCATTCTGGCCACAAAGGCCCTATTACACAAGCCAGTCTTGTATCAAGACCAGCTTGCCTGGCTTAGTGATTGCGGCCGACGATGTAGTCTGCCAGCTGCGTCAAGCGTGTTGCGGCAGGTCCCAACGGACGCAAGGCCAGTTGCGCCTGCTCATTCAAAGCCCCCAACAATTCCCGCGAACCATCCATCCCCAGGATAGATACGTAGGTCGGCTTGTTGTCAGCAGCATCTTTACCCGCCGTTTTACCTAGCGTGGCCGTATCCGCTGTCACGTCCAAAATATCGTCTACGACCTGAAAGGCCAGGCCAACAGCCTGAGCATACTCTTCCAGGCCATTGCGCACTGTAGACGAAGCGCCCGCTACGATGCCGCCCAGCAAAACGCTGGCCTGCAACATGGCACCTGTCTTCATGCTGTGCATCTCTTGCAACTGGTCTCGATCCAGAGCAATGCCCACACTTTCGCAGTCAATCGCCTGACCACCCGCCATACCAGCGCTACCAGCGGCCTGAGCCAACTGAGTGATAGCTTGCACAATCAGTGCAGGGGCAATAGGCATTTGCGCCAGCAGCTCGAAAGCCAAAGGCTGCAAGGCATCGCCTGCCAACATGGCGCAGGCTTCATCAAATTGCACATGGGTCGTGGGACGCCCGCGACGCAATTTGTCGTCGTCCATGCAGGGCAGATCATCATGCACCAGGGAGTAGGCATGGATCAGTTCCACTGCGGCAGCGGCCAATTCCAGAGCCTTTAACTGCGCTGCAGCCATAGGCTTGCCTTGCAGTGCCGCTTCACCAGCGGCATACACCAGAGCAGCACGTACACGCTTGCCGCCACCCAATACGGAGTAGCGCATAGCTTCATGCAAACGGCTGGGCTCTTGGCTAACTGGTGGCAATAGCTGGTCCAGTGCCGCCTCGGTCTGCTCAACCCGTGCGGAAAGCCAATCAGAAAAACTGGTAGAACTCATCTTAACTATCTCCAACTGCCTCATCCCCGGACAAGGGACGCAACAAATTGCCTTGCAATACGCTGACCTGCTCTTGCGCCAGGTCCAGTTTGCGCTGACATAACTGGGCTAATTCCACGCCCTGCTCATAAGCTTGCAAAGCCTGCTCCAGCGGTAGTGCTCCGCTTTCCATACGAGCGACCAGCGCTTCCAGTTGTGCCAGAGCGGACTCGAAATCCTGCTGGGCTGGCGCCTGGGCGCTTTGATTATCATCGCGAGATTTAACCATAACTATTCCTGATCAATAAGGGCTGTCCGGACCACCTGACGCCCGATTGGAAGTGGCATTGTACGGGAGCCTGCGCCAGACAGTCGCGTACAAACAGAAAAGCCGCCCTGGGGCGGCTTGTCCAAGCAGGCGGGCGCTTGCTACGAGCCTTAACTACGAGCCACAGGCCGGCTGGCGTCGCTAACCCACTCGCTCCAGGAACCGGGGTAAATACGGGAGCCGGGCAAACCGGCCAGTTCCATCGCAAAAAGATTGTGACAAGCTGTAATACCGGAACCACATTGATGGACGACCTGCTCCGCAGGAGTCTGGCCCAGCAACGCCGTAAATTCCTGACGCAATTGTTCGGGAGACTTGAAACGCCCTTGCTCGCCCAGATTGTTCACGTGCGAGCGGTTGATAGCATCGGGAATATGGCCGGCAACCGGGTCCATAGGTTCCACATCACCGCGATAGCGCTCTGCGGCACGGGCATCCAGAACGGTAAACACCGGCGTAGAGAGATTTTTCAGCACCTGATCGGTGTTCACCGTTGGCATGGCGGGCTGTTCCGGGATGCTCAAACCAGAGGCAGCCTGAGCCGCCTGAGCTGCACCGCTTTGCTCGGCGCCACCCAGTTGCTGCCAGGCTTGCCAGCCACCATCCAGAATGGCGACTTGAGGGTGCCCCAGCCATCGCAGCATCCACCACACATGGCTGGCAAACAAAGCACCCTGGGCGTCATAAACGACCACCTGCATGCCATCACGCAGACCGTGTTTCTGCAATAACTGCGCCAGTTCCTGGCGGCTGGGCAAAGGGTGACGGCCATTGGAGCCCGTCTTGGGCGCTGCCAGGTCCACCTCATGGTCCAGGAACACGGCACCGGGAATATGGCCCTGCTCGTAAGCACGACGCCCTGCCTGATGGTCTGCCAAATCGTGGCGCACATCCAGAATCAAATAATCGGAATTATTCAGATTGGCTTGGACTTGTTCTGCGCTAATCAGAAATTCGAACACCTTATGCCTCCTTGACGGGAGCCTGCTCTGCTGCTGCGTTCTGGCCTCGCAAGATACGATCCTCGCTATAGGTACGCCAGGCCGACAACAAACCAGACCCAATAATTAATGCCATGCCTGCCCAGGCGAGCCAGTCAGGTACGTCACCCCAGAAGGCAATGCCAATCAGGGCCGCAAAAATAATGGTGGTGTATTGCAACGCTGCGGTCAACAAGGCCGAGCCCAGACCAAAAGCACGCGTCATGGTCAATTGACCAAACAAACCGGACAAGCCTACGCCCAGCAAAGCCAGCCAAGCGCGCCAGCTAAGCTCACGCCAGCCATCCCACAGCAAACCAACCGCGCTGGAACAAACCACAAAACAGGAAAAGAGCAGAACCGTGCGCCATTCGGGCTCTCCCGAGCGCCCTAGAGCTCGCACTTGCATCATGGCCACTGCGCTTAGGGCGCCGGCTGTCAAACCTAGCATGGCAGCCCACCACTGATCGGGGGTGATGCTGGGGCGAAGAACTCCAACCACACCCAGGAAACCCAATAACACGGCAATCAGGCGCACAGGATCACGCTGGGTGCCGCCCCAGGCAAGCATCCAGAAACCAATAAATAAGGGAGCGGTGTAGTTCAGGCTGACAGCGGTCGACAAAGGCAGGTTAGCCAGTGCCAGAAAACCCAGCCACATGGAGCTCACACCGGATACGTTGCGCCGTATGTGCAGTTTCCAGCTTTGAGGTGCCAGCCTCAGTCCGCGGCTTTTGGCCCAAAACACCAAGAGCAGGACGGAGGGCACTCCCCGAAACAAAACGATTTGTGCCATCGACGCCCCGGCATCTGCGGACACTTTGACACAGGCCCCCATAATGGCAAACATGGCGCAGGCTACCAGCATCCATAATGACTGCATGTGATCAAACCAAGATTCTGTATAAGGGAAAGCCATTACTATACTCCCCCACCTTGTAAATATGGCCCCTTAACCCCATATCCAGAACACTTACACAACAGTACTCAGGCTTGTTGGCAAGTGGCTCTGCCCAAAAGCTGACTGAAAGCTGAATTTTTTGTTTTCACGCCTGAAATCAAGGCTAAAATTTGCACGGATCGTGCTGACACGATCACGATTTTTTCTGTCATTCCGGAATCTGCATTCATGAAACGAATTGTCCTTTTCTTAATAACCAACTTGGCCGTCATGCTGGTGCTAAGCGCCTCCATGAATATTCTGGGTGTGGGACGTTACCTGAACGCACAAGGTCTGGACCTGACGCAATTGCTGATTTTCTCGGCCATCATCGGCTTTACCGGTGCCATTATTTCTTTGCTGATGAGCAAATGGATGGCCAAGCAAAGCGTGAACGCCCGCGTGATTGATCCCAACGCCCCCGGCAGCGCAGAAGAAGCCTGGCTGGTCGACACGGTGCACCAATTGGCGGACCGTGCTGGCATTGGCCGCCCTGAAGTGGCTATTTACGATGGCGAGCCCAATGCTTTTGCTACCGGTGCCTTCAAGAACGACGCCTTGGTGGCCGTGTCTACCGGCCTGCTGCGCGGCATGACTGAAGAAGAAGTGATGGCCGTGCTGGGTCACGAAGTGGCGCACATTGCCAATGGCGATATGGTGACCCTGACCCTGATCCAGGGTGTGGTGAATACTTTTGTGATCTTCCTGGCTCGTCTGGCTGGCTACTTTGTCGATCGCGTCCTGCTGCGCAACGAACGTGATGTGGGTATTGGCTACTACGCCTCGGTCTTTGTGTTCGAACTGATTTTCGGCGTGCTGGCGTCCATCATCGTGGCCTGGTTCTCGCGTCAGCGTGAATACCGTGCCGATGCAGGCTCCGCTCAACTACTGGGTTCGCGTCAGCCCATGATTCACGCCTTGGCCCGCTTGGGTGGCATGGCTCCGGGCGAGCTGCCCAAGAACTTTGAAGCGGCGGGTATTTCGGGTGGCCGTGCAATCAGCGCCCTCTTTTCCTCCCACCCACCTATTCCTGCCCGTATTCACGCCTTGCAAAACGCTCAGTCGGTCTAAAACCTGACAAGCCGCCTTGGCGGCAAGGCATCAATAAAACACCCCGAAAGCTCATCCGCTTTCGGGGTGTTTTTATAGAGCGACTACAAAATGCAGGATCAACGCACGGGCTGGCGCACAATAACTTTGCTACTTCCCGAAGCCGTTTTGTATCCGTCATCCATATAGATTTCGTGATACACGCCCAGGGGTTCCAAGCCCTCCTTGGGCAAATGCACCGTGTAAAAGTAATCCAGCATGGCCGACAGCTCCGTTCTGGAGCCCACATGCATCACCTGTACACACTTGCCTTCGGTCACTGTTTCCCAGCGAAGTACGGGCTGCTCTCCCAGGACAGGACGCATCAGCGCAACGGATTGCTCCAGACGCAAGGCATCGGCCCACACAGGCAGGGTAATTTGTACACGCCACTGCCAACGCTCCCGCCGTCCTTCGACCAGATCCTGTGGGTCAGCGGCCCAATACAAGACCTCCACCGGTGCTTCCACGAAAGCGCGTCCCATGCGTTGGCGCGCTTCACGCCGTATAGGCTCAATAGCCGTTTGCAAGGTCCGAATTGCCGCCCCTACCAGCAAGCGGTCAGGCACGCCTTTTCCATCCAGAATGGCAAAGGGCAAGGTGGGCACATCCAGCACGCGAAAATGGTGCTGCAAGGGCGCATACAGCGTCTTGAGCGTAGCCACATCCTGGCTCAAATCAATCAGGGTCTCATCAGACATACTCGCCTTCTTTATCTGCCCGTGGTTCAGGCAGCAAAGTGGTACTCCAGAATATCGTCGCCAAATTCGTCACGTTGTCCGCTTTCCGTCCAGCCCAGATGGCGATAAAACCCGTAGGATCGAACTTGGGGATCGCTATTGCAGGCCAGGAACAAGCGCTTGAAACCCCGTTGCTGCAAGTCCAGCACCATGCGTTCCAGCAAGCTGCGACCCAAACCCAAGCCTTCATACTCGGGCAAGAGTGCCAGCACCATGATTTCACCGCTTTCACTGTCGGCAAAGCAGTAGCCTGCCATCTTGTCTTCCACCATCGCGACATAACCGGGACAACTGCCATCCGCTATACCTTCGCCCCAACTTTGAGGAGTGATACCCAAATCGGCCAAGTCCTGTTCGGAAAACGCGTTCTCGCGGGTCAGGCCACGAATACGCAGGCACTCTGCCGCATCATCAGGTACCGCCGCACGCAAGACTGTCTTGCTCATTCACAACTCCAATTAAAATTTCGTTAACACAGTTTGATTCAGCCACTGCGCCATATCCGCAACCACGCTCGCCATCGCTGACTGCCCGTCCGGCTGATTCAGGCCATGATCCAGATCGGGGTAGCTGCGCCACGACAAATGTTTGTTATCGACCTGAGCCAGCATCCGGACCGCCGCCTCCGGGGACACAGAGGTATCGCGTCCAGACTGAATCACCAATACGGGAATACGGATGCGGCCTAATAGCGTCGCCTGATCGATGTTCAACATCTCTTGCCACCAGATACGACCATGGTCACTCATCGTCGTGTCCATACCGTCTCTAGCCTGGCTTAGAAAACCACGCAGCCCTGCCAGCATGGCTTGCTTGTCTTCTGCTGGCATATCCTGCCTTGCTGCGCTATGAAGCACATCCTCTTCAAACCAACGACCGCCGCCGTTAAAACTGATAGCGGCGTCCAGACCGGGCTGTTCAGCGGCCAGCATATGCACAATCACAGCGCCTTCGCTGCCACCAAGGGCAAACACATGGCGATAAGCCTGCTGATCCAGCACCCGCTTTAACACGGCATTCAGGTCGGCCACCCGCTGTTTGGGGCCATCGTGCTGAACATAAGCAGCCGGGCAATCGCTTCGTTCCGCCTGATCGCTGTAGGGCAAGGCCATCGTCAGCGCGTATTTCTCAACAGCCAGTACGTGGGCCTGGGGACGTGCCTGCGACAAGGTCTGCCACACCACCGCCTTGTGTCCAACGCTATTGCAATCGGAGCCCTGCACGATCAGCAGCAGTTCTTGCTCTCCCTCTGGAGGCTGAGAAGGCGGCTGAAGATAATAGTTAATGAGGCTGCCATCCGCGCGCGGCAACACCTTCGCCTGCGGCTGGGCTTGCGCCAAGCTGCTCATCGATACGAATAAAGAAATACCCACCAGCCGGGCTGAAGTAGAAAGCCTATTCATGCACGCATCGTGGCACAGAAAGATGAAGATTCGATGGAGAAAATAAGCCAACTGCCCCACAGAGAATCCCGGTCAGGCACACTGCGACGGCTCCCTGGCAGATGAGTGCGCAGCGCTCCTCCAACAACTAATCGCTGCACGGTGACATACGACTCACGCTTGTAAGATGCGCTGGGCTATTATTTAGCAATGAAAGAAATCTTCGCACTTCTCGATTTCGGGGGATACATCGCTTTGCTTCTGTGGGGAATCCACATGGTGCAAAGTGGTGTGCAGCGTGCCTTCGGCGCCGAACTAGGCGTCTGGATGGGACACGCTTTGGGGCGCCCCCGCCGCGCATTTTTTGCCGGTGCCGCCATTACGGCCGCTATTCAAAGCAGTACCGCCACCGGACTGATGATCACCAGCTTTGCAGCCACCGGCATGGTCGCCCTGGTTCCGGCCTTGGCGGCCATGCTGGGCGCCAATGTAGGCACGACGCTGATCGTGCAATTGTTGTCTTTCAAGATGACAGCCCTGGCCCCTGCCCTGATTCTGTTGGGAGTCTGGTTATTCCGCTCCCAGGAGCCGGGCCGCCGCCGTGACCTGGGCCGTGTCTTTATTGGCTTGGGCCTCTTGCTGCTGTCCTTGCATGAGCTGGTGGGCTTGTTCTCGCCCATTCAAGATGCTCCCCTGCTGCAAACCATTCTGGAAGCCTTGGCAGGCAGCCCCATGACCGGCATGTTGCTGGCCGCCTTGCTGACCTGGGCCGCACACTCCAGCGTGGCCATTGTGGTGCTGATCATTTCCCTGGCCAGCCACCAGCACATGGACCCGCAACTGACCTATGCGCTGGTTCTGGGGGCCAACGTAGGTACCGCTATCAACCCGATTCTGGAAGGCGCGGGCGGCACCAAAGACCCAGCCAACAAACGCCTGCCCATCGGCAACCTGGGCACACGTGTGTTTGGCTGTTTGATCGGCATGATTATCCTGCCCTGGATTCCTGATCTGATGGGCTGGTTTACCGATGACCCGGCACGCGCGGTGGCCAACTTCCACACCTTCTTTAACCTGGCGGTAGCAGCGCTGTTCCTGCCCTTGCTCAAGCCCTATTCCCGACTGCTGAGCCGTTACCTGCCCCGACGCACCGACCCGGACGATCCTGGCCTGCCGCTGTATCTGGACCAGTCCGCACTGGAAGTCCCTGCAGTGGCGTTGGGCAATGCCTCACGTGAAGCGCTGCGCCTGTCCGACATGCTGCAGGAGATTCTGGACACCGCCCGCCAGAACATGCTGAACAATAGTGCGCAGAGCATTAACCATGCACGCTACATCAGCAATGCCGTCAACCGCTTGGAACCCTTGATCACCACCTATCTGGCCAGTCTCGATCAAGAAAACCTGAGCAAAAAAGACACGCGTCGCCTGAACGATATTCTGACCTTCTCCACCAATATTTCGCATGCGGCCACGATTAGCGTGAATGGCTTGCTGAGTCATACGGCCAAGCTGCGCAAGCAAGGCTGGATTCTGCAAACGGAAGAACAAGCGGAAATCGGTAAGGTCATGGACAGGCTGATCCGCAACCAACGTCAGGCAGCGGCACTGTTTGTAGCCGAGGATGTGAAAACAGCCCGTTTCCTGGCCTTTGAAAAAGACTTCTTCCGCGAGCTGGAAGTAGCCGCCGCAGACCGTCATATCCGCAAGATCAAATCCGGCCAGCTGGATTCGGCCGAACAGGGCTCTCTATACCTGGAGATTTTGCGCGATGTGCGCACAATCAACTCCTATCTGGTCAGTGCTGCCGCCTACCCGATTCTGGCCAAGCACGACGAACTGCTCCCCAACCGTGTTCGATCCAACGACGACTAGGTTCTGCCGGGCAAAAGAAAAAGGGCGACATATCCATGTCGCCCTTTTTTTATAGCAGCCGGCTAAGGCTATCTTGCTGACTCAGCCGCCGTGGCTATGCGTTAACAGCGCCTGTCACTATTAGTGAGCCTGTTCCCAGTTATCGCCCACCCCTACCTCGGCCAGCAAGGGCACATCCAGCTTGGCCACATTGCACATCAAACCAGGCAAGTTTTCACGCAGCACATCCAGCTCGTCCTCGGGTACATCGAATACCAGTTCATCATGTACCTGCATGACCATTTGCGTACGCAAGCCTTTCTCTTCCAGCCAACGCTGCACCGCCACCATGGCCATCTTGATCAAGTCGGCAGAGGTGCCCTGCATGGGTGCGTTAATCGCGGCGCGTTCAGCACCCGCCATACGCGGCCCTTTCGCGCCTTTCAGTTCAGGCAACCACAGACGGCGACCGAATACGGTTTCCACATAACCCTGCTCATGGGCCTGGGCCTTGATGCGAGTCATGTAGCTGGCGACACCGGGGTAGCGAGCAAAGTAGCGATCAATATAAGCACGGGCCGCATCACGAGTAATACCCAGATTGCTGGCCAAGCCGAATTCGCCCATACCGTAAATAAGGCCAAAGTTAATTGCCTTGGCAGCACGACGCTGGTCCGAGCTAACGTCTTTGGCATCAATCCCGAAAATCTCGGCAGCCGTGGCGGTGTGTACGTCCCCGCCCTGCTCAAAGACTTGCTGCAAATTGCTATCGCCTGACACATGTGCCATCACACGCAATTCAATTTGGGAATAGTCAGCCGAAACCACCTTACCCAGGTCCGAGACAAATGCAGCTCGTACACGGCGGCCTTCAGCAGTACGCACGGGAATGTTTTGCAAGTTCGGATCAGAGGACGCCAAGCGGCCCGTAATCACCGCAGCTTGAGCATACCGGGTATGCACGCGGCCACTTTCTGCATTAACCATCTTGGGCAGCTTGTCGGTGTACGTGGATTTGAGCTTGGACAGGCCACGGTATTCCAGCAGGACTTGCGGCAAAGGATAGTCTTGCGCCAGCCGCGTCAAAACATCTTCATCGGTGGACGGTGCACCGCTGGCGGTTTTACGCACTACCGGAATGCCCAGCTTGCCGAATAGAATTTCGCCAACCTGCTTGGGCGAATTCATATTGAAGGGCTGGTCGGCCAGCTCATAGGCCTTGTTTTCCAGTTCCAGCATTTTCTGGCCCAGCTCGTGGCTTTGACGCGCCAAGGTGGGAACGTCAATCTTGACGCCATTGCGCTCCACTATAGTCAGCACGTCAGAGGCCTGAACCTCCAGCAAATAGATACGCTCTAGCCCCTCTTCCTGTTTCACTTGAGGGCGCAGGCAATGATGCAGACGCAAGGTGTAGTCTGCATCTTCGCAGGCATATTGCGACGCTACTGGGATATCGACCTCATCAAAACAAATCTGCTTGGCACCTTTGCCGCAAATGTCTTCATAGGAAGCGCCTTTCAGGCCCAGCCATTGCAAAGCCAGCTCTTCCATACTGACTCGCTTGTGCGACTGCAAGACATAAGCTTGCAGCATGGTGTCCTCTTGGATACCGCGCAAACTTACTTTTTCATTGAGCAACACATGCGTGTCGTACTTGGCGTTATGCAGAACCTTGGCAGCTGCTTTGTTTTCCAGCCAGGGACGCAAGGTTTCCAGCACCAGTTTTTTGTCCAGCTGCTCGACATCCAAGGAGCCCCGATGGGCCACAGGCACATAGAAAGCCTGCCCAGGTTTGACCGATACGGACAGGCCCACCAAACGCGCCTGCAAAGGATCGAGCGAAGTTGTTTCTGTGTCTAAAGCGACTAGATCGGACTTTTCCAGCAAGGCCAGCAAAGACTGCAATTGCTCCTCGGTGGTGACGGTCTGGTAATCCAGTTCAGCCGGGGCCTCCGGTATCTGCGCTTCTACACGGGCATCTTGTGCCGGTACGCGATCGGGGTCATCGGTCAACTCACGCAGCCACGTGCGAAAACCGTAGGTCTCGTAAATATCTTTCAAGACCGCTTTGTCTCGCGGCTCTGGAGTCAGGGCAGCAAAATCGCCCGTGAAGCCTGGCACATCGCAATCCAGCTTGACCGTCACCAGCTTGCGCGTCATTTCAAAATTAGAGCTGAAGTCGCGCAGGTTCTGGCCAGCCACACCCTTGATTTTGTCGGCGTGCTGCAACAACTGATCCAGGTTGTCATATTCACCCAGCCACTTGGCAGCAGTCTTGGGGCCGACCTTGGGCACACCGGGAATATTGTCCGAAGTGTCGCCAATCAGCATCAAATAATCGATAATCTGGTCCGGGCGTACACCGTATTTAGCGGTGACGCCGTCTACATCCAGCTTCTCGTTATTCATGGTGTTGACCAGTTGCACATGCTCATTGACGAGCTGGGCCAAATCCTTGTCCCCGGTGGAGACCACGGTTTCAATGCCATTTTCAGCCGCCAGACGGGCCAGCGTACCAATGATGTCATCGGCCTCGACGCCGGGCTGACAAATCAGATGCCAGCCCATGGCACGTACTGCTTTGTGAATAGGCTCTATCTGAACAGCCATATCCTCGGGCATGGAAGGTCGATTAGCCTTGTATTGGTCGTACAGATCGTCCCGGAAGGTGGGGCCTTTGGCATCAAAGACGCACACCATATAGTCCGCCTGATAATCCTGTAGCAAGCGGCGCAGCATATTGATGACACCGTACAAGGCGCCTGTGGGCTGGCCTTGCGCGTTTCGCAGATCGGGCATCGCATGGTACGCTCGGTACAGATAGCTGGAACCATCAACGAGCAACAAGGTTTTTTTCATGTCTAACAATAAAATCGTCCGTTTACCGGCCTCTGAGCAGATTCCTACCATCATGAAGGAGCTGCAAACTGCGGTCGATACATTAAAAGAAATGGGTGCTGGCGTCAGTGTATTTGGCAGCGCTCGCATCAAACCCGGCCATCCTTACTACGAACTGGCTCAAGAGCTGGGCCGTCGTCTGGCCGAAGCCGGCGTCACCCTGATTGCCGGTGGTGGCCCTGGCCTGATGGAAGCAGCCAATAAAGGCGCCTATGAAGCAGGCGGGCAAAGTATTGGCCTGAATATACGCTTGCCCCATGAAACCACCAACAACCCCTACCAGACTCAAAGCCTGCAGTTCGAGTACTTTTACTCGCGCAAAGCCACCTTTTTCATGCACAGCTGGGCCTATATTGCCCTGCCCGGCGGCTTCGGTACCCTGGATGAGCTGTTTGAAGTCATGACCCTGGTTCAAACAGGCAAAGTACCACCCGC
This sequence comes from Alcaligenes sp. GW821-FHT11D07, assembly GCF_058808495.1. Lineage (NCBI taxonomy): Bacteria > Pseudomonadati > Pseudomonadota > Betaproteobacteria > Burkholderiales > Alcaligenaceae > Alcaligenes > Alcaligenes sp. GW821-FHT11D07. Next base: position 917,947 of record NZ_JBXART010000002.1, on the reverse strand, counting down.
ACCCATTGTACTGATCGGCACTTCCTTTTGGTCCGGCCTGATCGACTGGATTGGTGACCAATTGATGGAGATGGGTTTGATTGGCCCCAAAGACCTGAATTTGCTGGTCGTAACCGATGATCTGAACGAGGTCATGGGCTACATCAATCAGTGCTGCGTACTGCCTAGGGCGGAACCCGCATTGCCCCAGTAAGGCGTACGGGTTAAATTTGCAGTCTTTCTTCGGCCCTCCATCAGCAGGGCCGAATTTGTATTGAATGCCACAAGCTAGTCGATATTTGCCGGAGTTACCCACATGAACAAAATGCTTGCCCGCCTCTTGATGGTGGCTTTTTGCAGTGCCTTGGTGCCCGCTGCCCACGCAGCCGGGCCGTCCGAAATCCGCTTTGCTACTGAAGCTGGCTATCCGCCCTTTGAGTATCTGGACCCCAGCGGCGAGCTGCAAGGCTTTGACATCGACATCGGCAATGAAATCTGTAAACGGCTGGAAGCCAAATGCGTCTGGATTGACCAGTCCTTTGACAGCCTGATCCCCGGCCTGCAAGCGCGCAAGTTCGACCTGGCCAACTCCACCATGACCGCCACTGAGGCGCGTGCAAAAGTCATCGACTTTAGCGAACCCATGTATATCGTTCCCGTGCGTCTGGCAGCCCGCAAAGGCAGCGGCCTGGAACCCACGGTCGAATCCCTGAAAGGCAAGCGCGTGGGTGTGCAGCAAGGCACCACCATGGAAACCTACGCCCGCCAGAACTGGGCTAATAATGGCATCACTGTGGTGGCCTACCCCAGCTACACCGACGCGTTCAATGACTTGGCCGGTGGCCGTGTCGATGCCACCTTCCAGGAAGCTCAAAATGCCGTGGAAGGTTTTTTAAAGAAGCCAGCTGGTGCGGAATTTGAACTGACGGGCGCCACCGTGGACGACAGCCCTATCCTGAACGAACCCATTGCCATGGGCATTCGCAAAGGCAATAAAAAACTCAAGCAAACCGTTGATCAAGTCCTGCGCGACATGAAGGCCGATGGCACCATGCAGAGCTTCGCCGACAAGTACTTCCAAAAAGAAAACATTCGCATCGCGCCCTGACCTGGATATCTGACCATGTTGCTTTACGGTTATGGGCCACAGTTGCTGGCAGGCACCTGGGAGACCATCAAGCTGGCAGTCCTGTCGCTGCTGGTATCTCTGGTGCTGGGCCTGGCGGCTGCCTTGATGAAACTGTCCCGCCGCTCGCCACTGCGCTGGGCGGGCGGTTTGTATACCACCTTGATTCGTGGTGTTCCGGATCTGGTGTTGTTGATGTTGTTCTTTTTCAGCCTGCAAATCTGGCTCAATGAGCTGACCGACTGGTTGGACTGGGACATGATCGAGATCAATCCCTTTGGTGCGGGTGTCGTCACGCTGGGCTTTATCTACGGCGCTTATTTTGCCGAAACCTTTCGGGGTGCATTGATGGCCATTCCCAAAGGACAGATGGAGGCAGGCAAAGCCTGTGGCTGGAGCGCCTGGCAAATTCTGCACCGCATCCAGATCCCACAAATGATGCGCTATGCCCTGCCCGGTCTGGGCAATAACTGGCAAATCTTGCTCAAATCCACTGCGCTAGTGTCCCTGATTGGCCTAAGTGATGTGGTAAAGATTGCACAAAACGCGGGTAACGCCACCTTTAACTCCTTTCTGTTTGTCGGTATCACCGCCCTGATCTACCTGGGCCTGACTGCCTTTAGCAATATTGGACTGAGCTATCTGGAGCGACGCTATAACATCGGCGTGAAAGGAGCGCAGTTCTAATGGATGTCTTGAACGAATTCTGGCGCGCCTATCTGTTTGAAAGCAATGGGCAGCTCTCGGGTCTGGCCATGACGCTATGGCTGCTGGTGATCTCGGTCACCATCGGTTTTTTTCTGTCTGTCTTTCTAGCCATCGCCCGTGTCTCCGGTAAAGCCTGGCTATCGCGCCCCATTGGCGCCTTCACCTACTTTTTCCGTGGTACGCCCCTGTACGTGCAGATCCTGCTGATCTACACCGCCATGTACAAGCTGGCCATCATCAAGTCCGTGCCTGCTCTGGAAGCCTTTTTCCTGAGCGGCTTTAACTGCATGATTCTGGCCCTGACGCTCAATACCGTGGGCTACACCACCGAAATTTTTGCTGGTGCCATCCGCTCCATGCCCTCCGGTGAGGTCGAAGCGGCCCGCGCCTATGGTATGTCTGGCTGGACCTTGTACCGACGCGTCATCCTGCCCCAGGCGCTACGCCGTGTACTGCCGGCTTATAGCAATGAAGTGGTCTTGATGCTGCATGCAACCTCCTTGGCCTTTACCGCCACCGTGCCCGATCTGCTCAAGATCGCACGGGATGCGAATGCGGCTACTTACCAGACCTTTACCTCCTACGGGATCGCTGCCCTGATTTATCTGAGCGTGTCCTTTATCCTGGTGGGACTATTCAGGATTCTTGAAAAACGCCAAATGGCTTTTCTGAATCATTGAACATAACAAAAAGGGCACCTGATATCAGGTGCCCTTTTTCTTGAGCGGCCAATAAAAGAGCCGCCTTTAGTCTGCCGTATGATCCAGGTTCTGATAGCGCATCTGACGCCCCATCACCCCGGCCATCAACAAAAAGAACGTCAGACCACGGCGAACCTCTGGCTCTTTCGCCAAGCGGATCAAGCCCATCAGGGTCGGTGTCGTCTCGGTTGCCCGCAACTGATCCGAAGCCATGCGCGCCGCATTTCCGACAGACCAAGCTGCCCCTATGCCTTCTTCAAAGCCTTTCATGACTTTTTCAAGCATGTAGTCGTCACTCATGTCGACCAGATCCGCCATCAAAGAGGCAAGATCCACCACACGGTTCAAACGTCCACCCGCCAATAAAGGCTCAATCTTGGCGATCAATTCCTCCAGGCCCTTGATGCCAGGGTCTTCTCCCAACAAGCTTTCCAGGGCAGATGGTTTCTTTGGAGCAGCGCCGGTGTCTTCCGGGCCAATTGCATTTTCTGGTACCGAATTCATCTGTCTCTCCTGAATTACACAAGACCACGGGCCACAGCCCAGTAGATACCCCGGTTAAAGCCCTTGCGCAGCAAGCCACCCAGCTTGGTGGGGGGCGTAGGATGCACGTCCTCCTTGTAGTTGTACCAAAGGGGCATACCGCCCTCCAGACCCATCTGGGCTACCGCAACCACCCGGCCGTCGTACTCATCGCTAGTACGGCCAAAACGCAGCTCAGAGGCCAGGTTATTGACGATGACCGGGGACTGGCTATGGCAAGATCCACCCGCCTTGCTAATGGGCAGATCCACGGTGTCGCCAAGCACGTACACATTGTCCAGACCCAGCACTTTCAAGGTCTGGTGGTCGGTCGGCACCCAGCCTTCATTGTCGGCCGCTTGTGAAATGCCGGAATCCCGGACTGCTGGCACGGCAGTGATCGGAGGAGTTGCCATCAAGAGGTCATAAGGCTCTTCCCCCCCTTCAGCGGAGTAAGCAATCTTGCGTTCCGGGTCCACACGGCTCAAGGTAAAGCCTCGCTGGTGCTTGATATCCAGGCCTTCGAAGATGGGAGGCAAAACCTGACACACTTCGTTTTGCATGAACAGGCAATTGCGCAGCAGTTGAGATGTGGTGGGATAGGTGTAGGAGATCTCGACCTTATCGCGCACCCCACGACGACGCAGGTATTCGTCCAGCATCAGCGTGGTTTCAACCGGAGCAATACCGCATTGGTGCGGCACGTTGTGCGTTTTGGGGAAGGTCACGGTGATCAGTACCCGACCTTTTTCCAGTTTGCTCAGCCGATCGGCCAATTGGCGAGCTGGAGCATGCTGGTAGAAATGGTCCCCGCCCTCTTTCAGGCCTTCGATTTTTTCCGGAGACGGGACGCAGCCGGTAGAGAGCACAAGATAGTCGTAATCAATTTTCTTGCCACTGGCGCAGTGCAGGCGACTTGCTTTGAAATCAAAGCCTGAGACCTCCTCCAGCTGAAAATCAATTTCGGGGCGCAACAAAGAAATTTGTGGACGCCGTAATTCATCCCGAAAAAAAGCATCAAAAGCCACATACATAAAAGCGGGCTTGTAATAATGCCAGGGCGAATTGGACAACATGGTAATACGGACTTTTCCAGAACGTATTTCCGGATACAACTTGGTCACCAGATGATTGGCGGTCATTGTGCCGCCAATACCACCACCTACAATCACAATATGCTGCACCATCAGTATTCTCCTTAAGGGGACCACTGCGAATAGCCAGCACCAACAAGAAAAACTCATTGAAAACAAGGCAATACGCAGCCGTAACTGAGACTTTGCAAAGCGAGCTTGGTAATGTGTCCAGCCAGTCTGTATCAAACAGGCATTAAGCGGAAATTAAAACGGTCTAATCCGTCTAATAAGCCACTTAATCAATTTTATTTATTCCTCACCCTATTTTGATTTTAAAAATCAAGCTGGGGTAGTGATGAACAAGCGCCCAACTTTTTAATCATGTTCCAAATCTGACGTGACGCCAACCATAGTAAGACAAAAAAAACGCCTGCATCAAGCAGGCGTTTTCTCGTATCGCTAAACTCGAAAGATTAGCTTTCGCGTTGGCTGCGACGGCGCTCGTGCTCTTTCAGGTAGCGCTTGCGCAGACGGATGGACTTAGGAGTCACTTCCACCAGCTCGTCGTCATCCAGGAAGTCCACCGCATATTCCAGGCTCATGCGGATCGGTGGAACCAGATCAATGTGCTCGTCCTTGCCGGAAGCGCGCACGTTGGTCAGTTTCTTTTCCTTGATGGGGTTGACCACCAAATCGTTGTCACGGCTGTGAATACCGATGATCATGCCTTCGTACAGGGCATCACCAGGGGACACAAACATGCGACCACGGTCCTGCAGCTTCCACAAAGCGTAAGCCACCGCATCACCATCGTCCTGACTAATCAGCACACCGTTACGACGCTCGCCTACTGTGCCTTCGCGCATAGGACGGAACTCGTCAAAGGTGTGGCTCATCAAGCCAGTACCACGGGTCAGAGTCATGAATTCGCCCTGGAAGCCGATCAGGCCACGCGCAGGAATACGGTATTCCAAACGGGTACGGCCACGACCATCAGCCACCATGTCTTGCAGGTCGCCACGACGGCGGCCCAGCTCTTCCATGACGCCACCTTGGTGACCGTCTTCGACGTCCACGGTCAGTTGCTCGTAGGGCTCCATCTTGACGCCGTTTTCTTCACGGATCAGCACGCGTGGACGCGAAACGGCCATTTCGTAGCCTTCACGACGCATGCTTTCGATCAGAATGGTCAAGTGCAATTCACCACGGCCACACACTTCAAACACGGTGTCGTCGTCGGTTTCGTTAACACGCAAAGCCACGTTGGACTTCAGTTCGCGGTCCAGACGGTCACGCAACTGACGGCTGGTCACAAACTTGCCTTCACGGCCTGCCAGAGGCGAGGTGTTCACCATGAAGTTCATGGTCAGTGTAGGTTCGTCAATGCGCAGCAAAGGCAGTGCTTCAGGCGCAGCAGGATCAGTGACGGTGCAACCAATGCCCAATTCTTCAATACCGTTGATCAGAACGATGTCGCCAGCTTCCGCTTCATCAACCGATACACGCTCCAGACCTTTGAACTTCAGTACCTGGTTAATGCGGCCTTTGATCACTTCGCCATCAGGACCGAATTTAACGATCACGTCCTGAGCAGCGCGCACGCGACCACGGTTCACACGGCCTACACCGATCTTGCCCACGTAGGAGCTGTAGTCCAGGGAACAAATCTGCAGCTGCAACGGCGCGTTAACGTCGTCTTCACGCTGAGGAACGTGCTGCAAAATAGCGTCGAACAAAGGACGCATATCGCCTTCACGCACGCTGTCGGTCAAACCGGCGTAGCCAGACAGGCCCGATGCGTAAATGATGGGGAAGTCCAGCTGTTCGTCAGTTGCGCCCAGTTTGTCGAACAAATCGAAGGTTGCGTTGATCGCAAAGTCAGGACGGGCGCCGGGACGGTCAACTTTGTTGACCACCACAATCGGACGCAGACCCAGTTCCAGGGCTTTACGAGTCACAAAACGGGTCTGAGGCATAGGGCCTTCAACCGCATCCACCAACAGCAACACACCGTCAACCATAGACAGTACGCGCTCGACCTCGCCACCGAAGTCAGCGTGACCGGGGGTGTCGATAATGTTGATGTGGGTACCTTCGTATTCGACGGCACAGTTCTTTGCCAGAATGGTAATGCCGCGTTCTTTCTCGATATCGCCCGAGTCCATGACACGTTCGGAGATATGTTCGTTGTCACGGAACGTACCTGCCTGTCTCAACAATTGATCGACCAAGGTGGTCTTACCATGGTCAACGTGGGCAATAATGGCCACATTGCGCAATGCGCGTCTCATAACTCATCCTTCTGATTGAAGTTTTTTGGGCAAAATCTCGGTAGGCAAGCTCTCGATGGCCAGCAAGGCCGACATCGGGTCTTCCATCGCCTGCAACCCATCCAGGGTGTAGGCATCGTCGATATGAAAAGGTCCTAATTCTGTCCGGCGCAAGGCCGTCAGATGGGCAAAACACCCCAGAGCACGTCCGATGTCTTGCGCCAGGGTTCGGATATAGGTTCCCTTGCTGCAACGTACAAATAAACGCGCCGATTGCGGCGTAAAGTCTTGCACCTGCAAATCGTGAATCACGAGATGTCGTGCCTCACGTTCCAGCTCTATACCCTGACGGGCATATTCATACAGGGGCTTGCCATCGCGCTTGAGCGCGGAGTACATGGGCGGCACCTGGGTAATAGGTCCTCGAAAGGCAGGCAGTACTGCCTCCAGCGCCTCGAGGGTAACGCCGGCATAATCTGCCGGAGCCTGGACCACCACATTACCGGTCAAGTCACCCGAATCGGTTTCCTGACCAAAAAGTAGTGTGGCTTCATAGGCTTTGTCCGCTTCCAGCATCGTGGCGGAAATCTTGGTAGCCCGACCAAAACAGCAAACCAGCAGACCCGTTGCAAACGGATCCAGGGTTCCTGTATGGCCAGCTTTGCGGGCGTCCAGTGTGCGGCGGGCACGCTGCAAGGCGTGGTTGCTGGACATTCCGTCGGACTTGTCCAGTAGTAGCACACCATCAATCAACTGCCCGCGTTTTCGCGTAGCCATTGTGTGTCAATCCGTGAAGAAACAACAGCCGCGTCAGGGCTGTTCGTCTGGCTCGTCCGCTTTGGGCGCAGAGCCAGCCAATTCGCTATCGGCCTGGTTGGCGCTGTCGATGAGCTTGGACAGCTCCATGCCGCGTTCCAACTGTCGGTCGTGATGAAAATGCAGAGTGGGGACGGTATGGATGTGCAAGAGCTTGAACAACAGCGAATGCAACCAACCGGCCTTCTCGGTCAAAGCGGCTTGAGCAGCTTCGGGCTCGGCGCCCAGCACCGAGTAATACACTTTGGCGTGTGCGTAGTCTGGTGACAACTCCACGCCAGTCAAGGTGATGAGACCAGCGCGGGTCATGTCGATCTCGCGCTGGATCAGGACCGCCAGATCCTTCTGGATCTGGTCGGCCAGGCGCAGGTTGCGCCCTGGGTTTGGTTTGGACTTGTGTCGTGCCATAAATTACAGTGTCCGGGCGATCTCTTTGATCTCGAAGATCTCAAGCTGGTCGCCCACTTGGATGTCGTTGTTACCGCGCAGCGTGATACCGCAATCGAAGCCGGAACGCACTTCTTTGGCATCATCTTTAAAGCGGCGCAGGGATTCCAGGTAACCGCTCCAATGGACAACGTTGTTACGCAGCAAGCGAACTTGCGAGTCGCGGCGCACCACACCTTCGGTGACCATACAACCGGCAATATTACCGATGCGCGACACGTTGTAGACTTCGCGAATTTCAACCATACCGATGATCTCTTCGCGCTGCTCAGGAGCCAGCATGCCGGACAGAGCCGCTTTGACCTCGTCAACCGCATCGTAAATGATGTTGTAGTAACGCAGATCAATACCGTTGGCTTCGGCCAGTTTCTTGGCACTTTGCTCGGCACGCACGTTAAAGCCGATCACCACCGCGTTGGAGGCAATAGCCAGGTTGACGTCGCTCTCGGAGATGCCACCCACAGCGGCGTGTACAACCACCACGCGCACTTCGTCGGTAGACAGCTTGACCAGCGACTGCACCAGTGCTTCTTGCGAACCCTGTACGTCGGTCTTGATGATGAGCGACAGCGTTTGTGTGCCTTCGCCCAGGTTGTCGAACATGGATTCCAGCTTGGCGGCCTGTTGACGCGACAGTTTCACGTCACGGAACTTGCCTTGACGGAACAGTGCGATTTCACGGGCTTTACGCTCGTCAGCCATCACAACCAGTTCATCACCTGCGGCAGGCACTTCTGTCAGACCTTGGATTTCGACCGGAATCGAAGGACCCGCGGAGCTGAGCGACTTGCCTGTTTCGTTCAACATGGCACGAATACGACCGAAGGATGCGCCAACCAGCACGCTGTCACCACGGTTCAAGGTACCGCTTTGAACCAGGATGGTAGCGACAGGACCACGGCCCTTGTCCAGACGGGCTTCAATCACGGTGCCTTTGGCAGGTGCGTCGACCGGTGCTTTCAATTCCAGCATTTCGGCTTGCAGCAGAACGTTTTCCAGCAGCTCGTCAATGCCTTGGCCGGTTTTGGCCGACACAGGAATAAAGGGCACATCGCCACCGTATTCTTCTGGCACCACTTGCTCGGCAACCAGTTCTTGCTTGACGCGTTCCGGGTTGGCTTCAGGCTTGTCAATCTTGTTGATCGCAACCACCAGCGGCACGCCAGCGGCGCGAGCATGGTGAATCGCTTCACGTGTTTGAGGCATCACACCGTCATCGGAGGCCACAACCAGGATAACGATGTCCGTTGCCTTGGTACCGCGAGCACGCATGGCCGTAAAGGCTTCGTGACCGGGGGTGTCCAGGAAAGTGGCGGTGCCACGATCGGTTTTAACGTTGTACGCACCAATGTGCTGAGTAATACCACCGGCTTCGCCCGAGGCGATCTTGGCGCGACGGATGTAGTCCAGCAAGGACGTTTTACCGTGGTCAACGTGACCCATCACGGTAACCACTGGAGCACGCGGCTTCAGTTCGGCGTCGTTCTGAGCATCGGTATCGACCAGGAAAGCTTCCGGATCATCCAGCTTGGCAGCAATGGCTTTGTGCCCCAGCTCTTCGACCAGAATCATGGCCGTTTCTTGGTCCAGAACCTGGTTGATGGTGACCATCTGGCCCAATTTCATCAAATGCTTGATGACCTCGGCGGCCTTGACGGCCATCCGGTGAGCCAGATCGCTGACCGAAATGGTTTCAGGCACGTGTACTTCACGGGCGATAAATTCTGCCACTTGTGGTTCGCGACGCTCGGCTTGAGCGTTACGGCCACCACGGCCACCCTTGCCACGACCTGCCTTGGCGTTGGCTTTCCAGCCTTCGCGACCACCACCGGCACCGGCCGACGCTACATCAGCCTTGGAAGGCTGCTTTTTGCGGCTGGCATCGCTGGTCCAACCAGGCGTGGTATCAGTCTTGACGGGTTTGCCAGGTACTTTTTCAGTCTTGGCGCCCTTCACGTCTTTTTTCACAGCGCCCTTGGCGCCAGTCTTGCTGTCAGCCTCGGGCTCAGGAGCACGCAAGACCTTACGAGGACGGTTCAACATATCGCGCAGGGCAGCGGCTTCAGCCTCTGCAGCCTTACGGGCGCGATCACGATCCTGGTCTTGCTCCAAATCGGCGGCAACAGGCGGAATTACCGGGCCACGCGCAGCACGGCGCTGGCTAGTAGGCGGCGCGGCCATATCCCGAGGTTTTCCAGTCGAAGTGGGCGTCTTAGTCCCTTGAGGGTGCTGATTTTTATTCACAGAGTTAGATGGACGGGCGTCGTTTACAGATTTAGTAGGTTCCACGGGCTTTTCTTGGGCCTGAGGAGAGGGAGCCGAATCGGCCTGTTCCTTGGCAGGAGCGGCGGCGGCTTCGGATGGCTCCGGTGCAGCAGTTGCTTCTTCCTGAGGCTGTGGCTCGGGTTGGGCTGGGCTTTCCTGTGCAGCGGATACGGGCTGGGCAGGAGCGGCAGGTGCAGGCGCGGGCTCAGCAACAGGAGTCGTTTCGGGCGCAGCAACCACTTCGGGTTCAGGCTCTGGCTTGGGCTCAGGCTTGGACTCGACGGGTGCTTCGACCTTCACAGGTGCCTCGGGCTGGGCTGCAACTGGAGCAACGGGCTCACTGGCAGGCGCGACAGGCGCCTGTTCAGCAGCGGGTTGCTCCTGCTGGGCCGCTTGGGCCTGAGCAGCTTGCTCCCGGGCATTTTCCTGCGCCAATGCCGCATTGGCTTCTGCCACCAGCTCGGACGGATCACGCTTTACAAACACACGTTTTTTGCGTGTCTCCACCTGAATTGTGCGGGAGCGACCCGATCCGTCATCTTGACGGATCTCCGATGTTTGACGGCGAGTCAGGGTGATTTTATTCCCCTCCTGACTGCCGTGCGAACGGCGCAACGATTCAAGCAGCTTCGCCTTATCCGAATCAGTGATGGCGTCATCAACTGATTTGAGCTCAATACCTGCGCTACGCAACTGCTCTAGCAGAACATTCGCAGGCATTTTCAGTTCTTGAGCGAACTGGGCGACAGTGTTACTCGACATTCGACTCTCTCTTGCTTTACTACAACTATTCTTAATGAATACAACGCGCGGGACCTAGCTAGACATATCAGGCCTCGTCGTCAAACCAGTGGGCACGGGCACGCATGATCAGATCGCTAGCCTCTTCCTGGGCCAGGCCTGTCATCTCGGACAGCTCGTCCGTTGCCAGTTCCGCTAGTTCATCCAGCGTTGTAATCTCGTTTTCGGCCAAGACGGCGATCAACTCAGGCGTCATGCCCTCGATTCCAGCCAGTTCTTTAACCGCAGTCTGTACCAATTCTTCTTTGGCAATGGCCTCGCTCAACAAAGCATTGCGGGCGCGGGCACGCAGCTCATTGACGGTTTCTTCGTCAAAGGCTTCGATGTCCTGCAGTTCCTGCATAGGCACGTAAGCGATTTCTTCCAGACCGGTAAATCCTTCATCGATCAGAATATCGGCCACGGCTTCATCCACATCCAGTCGGGACATGAACGTAGCGCGCAATTCTTCGCGCTCTTCGTCCTGACGGTTCTGGCTTTCTTCCGGGGTCATGATATTGATCTGCCAGCCAGTGAGCTCGGAGGCCAGACGCACGTTCTGACCACGCGAACCAATCGCTTTGGGCAGGTTTTCTTCGTCTACCACCACGTCCATGGCGTGCTTGTCTTCGTCCACCAAAATGGATTCGACATGAGCCGGTGCCAAGGCACCGATTACAAACTCGGCTGGGTCATCAGCCCACAACACGATATCGACCTGTTCGCCGCCCAGCTCGTTACGGACTGCAGTAACGCGCGAACCACGCATACCGACACATGTACCGATGGGATCGATACGTTTGTCGTAAGCAATAACGGCGATCTTGGCGCGCACACCGGCATCACGTGCAGCAGCCTTGATTTCCAGCAGACCCTGTTCGATTTCAGGAACTTCGTTCTCGAACAGTTCTTTAATAAAGTCCGGAGCGGTACGCGACAAGATGACCTGTTGGCCACGAGCGGCGTAATCCACTTTTTGTACCCAGGCGCGAACGCGGTCACCCACACGGATATTTTCCTTGGGGATCATTTCCGAGCGTGGCAGGCGCGCTTCGATCTTGCCCATTTCGATAATGGCATCGCCCTTATCCATGCGCTTGACCGTACCCGAAACAATGGTTTCACCACGTTCCAGGAAGTCGTTCAGTACTTGTTCGCGTTCAGCATCGCGGATTTTTTGCAAAATCGCCTGCTTGGCAGCCTGAGCACCAATACGGCCAAACTCGATAGGCTCGAGCGGCTCTTCGATGTAATCGTCCACTTGCAGTTCGGGATCGATTTCCTGGGCGTCCGACAGCATTTCCTGCTTATCAGGCTCTTGCAGGCCGGCCTCATCGGGCACGACCAGCCAACGCCTGAAGCCTTCGTGGGCGCCAGTTTCCCGGTCAATATCCACACGGATATCAACGTCTTCCTTGAAGCGCTTTTTCATGGCCGAGGCCAGGGCGCTTTCAAGCGCACTGAACACGACATCACGCGCTACAGATTTTTCACGCGCCAGCGCATCGACCAGCAATAGAATTTCGCGACTCATCGCTTCTTACCCTTGAAATCAAGAACGGGATCCAATTTGGCACGATCCACCTGGTCATAGGTGAATTCGACCTGCGTCAGCTTGCCCGATGCTTCGTCCAGTTCCAGCCTAAAAACGGTATCCAGCGGAACACTAGCCGGTAGCGCTCCCTCAGGAGCGTGGAGCGTACCCACAAATAATTTCCGATTGTCGACTGCTTCGTGCAGGCGCACCTGCACCCGCTCACCCGCAAAACGCACGTAATCGCCAACGCGCAACAAGGGGCGATCTACCCCTGGCGAAGTCACTTCCATGCGTGTGTAGTCCACGTTTTCGACCTCGAAAACGCGCGATAGTTGTTTAGACACCCATTCACAGTGTTCGATACGTACCCCTTCCGGGTGATCGATGACGATGCGTAACAAGCCAAGCGGCGCACGCTCCACGTCCACCAGTTCGTACTCGGTACCCGCCAGGGTCTCTTGTGCCAAAGCTAGAATGTCTGCCATAAAATCCAAAAAAAATGGGCTGTACGCCAGCCCATGGTCACCATGCTCACTTGAAGGTCAAGCGTGCCCTGGTCTTGCGCATTGCCAGCGTTCAAACGGGGGTAGTTGCAGGCGCAACCGAACCGGATGATCCAAGCGGCCTTTACCGGGAAAGGCCGGACTATTCGCTGGCGCGCAGCATCAAAAAAGACCCAGCCGACACAAACGTCTCTGAGCCAAGTTCTATATTCTACCAGAAAACCGGAAAATACGTGCATTCACACGAGCTTACAGGCCCAAACCGCAGGGTTCGGGCCACAAACTCAAAGTCCGTGTGACTTGGCCTTAACGACGCCCGCGTCCCAGGTGGGACTCGTGGGCTGCCGAGCTCGCCGGTTGCCAGTCATCATCACGACGGCTGGTGCGACGCACCACAGTCGTTTTCTTGACCTGAACCTTGGGAGCCTGGCCAGCACCGGCACGATCGCCAGCACCACGGCGCGCAGAGGGGCCGCGCCCTTCCTGAGCCCCACGCGGCTGGTCACCACGAGCAGGGCGGCGGCCATTGTGGACACGCGCGCCGTCTTGTGGACGGCTTTCTTGAGCACCACGACCTTCTGGCGAACGCCCTTCCGAGGAACGGCCACGCTGCTGAGGACGACCGCCTTGACCGGAGCGAGGAGCGCCACGTCCATGAGCGCCCGGCTCACGATGCGCACCGTGTTCACGGCGACCACCATCGGGATGGCCATTGGCCAGACCACCGCTGATGAACAAAGCACCACTGACAGATTCATTGACCCGCACATTATTGGACGTCCGTCCGCGGCCACTGGCCACACGACCGCCTCGGCCCATACGGGCACCGCTCAAGCCATTGTGTTCCAAAGTACCAAAACCGGGAGGCAAAGCACTGTCATGCGACAGAGGCTGACGCTCGCGACGCTGGTTAGAGCCCTCTTCGTCCGACTCTTTCATCAGACCCAGGCGCAGCATGAAGGCCACTACCAAATCGGCATCCAACTCTTCCCAGCGACCACGGCGCACGCTCTTGGGCAGACCCACATCACCAAAGCGGGTGCGGATCAGACGGCTAACCGTCACGCCCATTGCCTCGAACATGCGACGTACTTCGCGGTTACGGCCTTCGTGAATTGTGACGCGATACCAACGGTTACTGCCTTCGCCACCCAAAAACTCGATCGCGCCGAACTTGGCCAAGCCATCTTCCAGCTGCACGCCATCACGCAGAGTCTGCATTTGGTCTTCGCTCAGCTCACCCAGCACGCGCACCGCATATTCACGTTCGGCGCCATAGCGGGGGTGCATCATGCGATTGGCAATATCACCGGAGGTTGTGAAGATCAGCAGACCTTCCGTATTCAAGTCCAGACGGCCAACGGACAGCCACTTGCCCACTTTCAAGGAAGGCAAACGACCAAAGACAGTGGCACGGCCCTCAGGATCATCATGGGTGACGATTTCGCCAGCCGGTTTGTGATACAGAATGACGCGCGGCGGACGCTTGGCATTGGCACGATTGACCAACTGACCATTAATACGCACTTTATCGTCCGCACTAACACGCTGACCAATGTGAGCTGGTTCACCGTTGACAGACACTCGGCCCGCCACAATCAGCTCTTCCATATCGCGGCGCGAACCGATACCGGCCTCAGCCAGCACCTTGTGCAATTTAGGTTGCACCAAATCACTGCCCATGTACTTGCCCAGACGCTGCGACAAACGGTTTTGCTTGTCCAGGTGGCTGAAGGCAATATCGTCATCCCCATCCAGCACCACAACAGGAGCGTCGTCAGCAGGATTGTTGTAACGAGGGGAAGATGTGGGACGCTTGCCAGCAGCACCACCCTGCGCAGCAGGACGACGACCATTGGCCGCTACCGGTTTGCGACGGCTCTGGCTCTGTGGACGGGCTGGGCGAGCCTTGGCTTCGCCAGGAGCGGCAGCCTGAGCTTCTTCGCCTTGGCGGGGCGCAGACTCTTGCACCGCATCGCCGCGACGACGACGGAACGGGGTACGCAACTTGCGACCCTGGCCCTTGGCGCGTGGATTTTTCGGATCGGCCGCGCCGGAGGCGTCGGGCATAGAGGCTGTGTTCGTCTCGTGCGAATCAGTCATTTTTAATCATTTACTCCAGAGTTTTTTATTTCTTCCGGATCCTGTGGTTCTAATAGGCCAGCCGTAGCCTGGGCCTCATCTATAGGGTCCGGTGTCGTATTCACTTCAGCTTGTTCGGATTGCGACGGCTCCGTATCGGTAACCGTCTCAAGAAAATCGGTCTGACTGCCTGGCACAGCGTCCAATTCGGACTCCGGCTCAAGCTCGGTAAAGGGAGTCTGTTCAGACCCCATACTGACTTCTAAAGCAGCGCCCTGCTCTGCTTGTTGTTCTTCTGCTGGCTCTTGCGCCTCTTGCATTGCTGGCTCAGCCTGCTGCTGCGCATCTAGTACCTGCTCCTTGAGCAAGGCCGCTTGCCCGTCAGGCAAAGAGGCCAGCGCATCCAGGGAATCCAAGGACTCCACAGAGGGCAGTTCATCCAAAGAGCGCAAACCCAGATCATTCAGAAACTGGCGGGTCGTACCCAATAAAGCGGGACGGCCTGGAGCATCACGGTATCCCAACACTTCGATCCAACCCCGATCTTCCAGGGTACGCACAATTTGCGTGGAAACGCTGACGCCACGGATATCTTCAATATCACCACGGGTTACGGGCTGCCGCCAGGCAATAATTGCCAAGGTCTCCAGCACGGCCCGCGAATACTTGGGCGCACGTTCCAGATTCAAGCGGGACAAAAAGACCTGCATGGCCGGGCGACTTTGAAAACGCCAGCCCGAAGCAACCTGGACCAATTCCAGGCCACGCTCTTTCCAATCCAGTTGCAAGATAGCCAGATATCGGCGCAGATCATCCGCGCCAAGCGGCGGAGAGACAAACATTTTGCGCAACTCGGCGCTGTTCATAGGCTGCTGCGCACACAGCAAAGCCGTCTCCAAGACTCGGATTATTTCACTTTCAGTCACTGCTGGGAAGCCTCACTTACTAGCGGTACTTGCATAAAACGAAAATTCCATGTTAATATTTACTTTCTCTGGCGCGGGGTGGAGCAGCATGGTAGCTCGTCGGGCTCATAACCCGAAGGTCGTAGGTTCAAATCCTGCCCCCGCAACCACTAGCCAGAACTGCTTAGCAGATACATCGAAACAGCCAGCCATTACGTGCTGGCTTTTTTGTTGCCCGCTGTTTTGAATAGCAGCAGCCTTGCCCGAAAAATTAAATGCCAATCCTGCGGACAGCACACGCAGGGCCGCAACCATCACAACACGCACAGCGGCAAACGCGGCAGTAGCCACAACAGCACCCGCCTGTGCCGACGCCTTGAACCAGGCACCCACAAAACCACCACCCGCAACGCTTGCAGCACGCACGGCGACACAGCCCTGGCTCACACCAGAAAAGGCTGCACTAATAACGAGCAAAAGGTTTGTGTAAGCACACATGCTGATGATGAGTATGTCCGCAAGCCCTAACGGACTGGGTTGAATTGGCGTTTCTAATTCAAGAACGCGAAAACCGCACAACAACTTTTGGGGCAATAACTGATCGGGGCAGTACAGGTCTACATTGTCAAATGCCAACATCAAGGCACGAAGGACCACAGCATGGGTCATCGATTGCCTAAACCTGAAGTAGAGCCAGAAACAGAGAAATTCGTTTGCCGGGACATCCCGCCTAGTGGGGAGCCGACTGCCATTACAGCTAGATGCCAGACCATCAAGATCTGGTCGCTATACAGGGAGCCGCTTGCGCGTTTGAACTATTAGAAATGCCAATCCGGCTGAACCTGTAAGCACAAGCCTTATTACACCATTGCGACCGGCAAGACGCAAGAAAATTGAAGGACCGATTTATCTACCTATTTCGGCCATAAAGCGAATAAAAGCGAAATAAACCCGAAACACTATGTACATAATCAGAAATCATGTTATAGTTACTTTTCTGACGCGGGGTGGAGCAGCATGGTAGCTCGTCGGGCTCATAACCCGAAGGTCGTAGGTTCAAATCCTGCCCCCGCAACCAAATTTAAAAGACCGTCGCTTATGCGGCGGTTTTTTTTCGTCTAGCTTTTAGGCGCTCGCCTAATATGCGGCTCACAACGCGATGGGCTCTTTGCAAGACTCGGGCACGCTATGTGCCCCGAGCCAAGCCCGCAGATCTTTGAAGGCAGCAGCATTCTTCATGCTGCACGCCATAAAAGCACTGCAAGACCAAAACAAGCCAATAAGAATTAGCGCCGACTATTGCAATGCGGCAGCCTTGCGAGAACTCAGCAAGTGCAAGCCAGATCGCAGGTAATCGCGCAACCAGACATACGCCGCGGGAACTTCCCCTGTATCGAACCTGGCTTGCAGGCTCAGGCCAGACAGCAATTGACGCACTTGCTTCACAGACAAGCCCGACTCAAGATGCGCCACAGACCAAGGCGGATCCATCTTGATGTCCAGTGACAAACGCCCATCAGGTGTGGGCAGTTGAGCGATAAATGCCAGCAAGGCATCGCGACTGTCCCGGTCTGCCACCGAGTCAGGCATAAGCTGTACAGAACTGCGTGCGGCTAACAGAGCCTTCTCAATGCCAGGGCGCGGGTCCTCGTACCTATCCATGTTTAGTACCACTGCGGGCATAATCATGGACTGAATCAGGCTTTGATTATCCAGGTACAGACTCAGACTTTTAAGTTGCGCCTGTTCAAAATCGTCCATGCTCAATGCACGCCCTGCTGCCGCTTCAAGCCCCAACTGCGCTTGAACACGAACCTCGCGCAGGGACTGGCTACGCAGCCGAGCCTGTTCCAGGTACAGTTGCGCCGAGGCCGAATCCCACCGATATTTAAGGGAAAAATCCATCGGCTTAGCTTGCAGACGCATCACGTAGTCTTGCGCCGGCATCTGCCCCGTCAAAATATAAATGCCGCTTACCGCTAACTCCATAGACGAAGGAATTTCTTGCTGCTCGGAAGTTGTTGCTAAACCCGCATCACGTAAAACCAACTCGTCAAAGGCCAACAACATCAAGGAAGAACCTGTCGACCATTGAGCGTTCTGAACTCGACAAACCCCATCCTCGTCCTGCATCTGTAGCTCGGTACCAGACTGCGGCTGCAAAGCGACATAGTTACGCAAATACTCGCAGGCAGGCCCTGCTTGAGCGGAACCCGCCAGCACCATCATGACACCCAGCGTCAAAGCAATTTTCTTCATGAATTCCTCATATTGGGCGAGCCTTGGCAACAATGCCGAATAAGCCTTCCCTTTGCATGAAACGCTGGCTAGTATACAAAGCCGCCAGGGCCTATACCCAGCCCCTGTTTCAAGATGGTTTTTTCGACGCCCCTATTGCCATGGTCAGCACTGAACCGATCCGATTTTCACTTTGCACAGAACTGAGCCAGCTCGACGCGGGACACTGGGACGCACTATCCGGCCATCACCTCTTGCTCAGCCATGCTTTTTTGGCAAGCTTGCATGAAACCGGTTGCGCCACTCAGCGCACAGGCTGGGCGCCACATTACCTGTTGATGCATCGCGGACAGGATCTGTGTGGTGCCGTGCCGCTGTACCTGAAGCACCACTCTCGGGGAGAGTACGTGTTTGACCAAGGCTGGGCCCAGGCCTATCAGCGCAATGGACTGGACTACTACCCCAAGCTGCTCTGTGCCATTCCCTTTACGCCTGTCAGCGGGCCACGCCTGTTGGCTCGTACTCAGGAAGATCGCGTTCTATTGGCCCGGCAACTCATCCAGCTGACGCAGAGCAACCAGTTGTCCTCTGTGCATGTCCTGTTCCCGAACCCAGACGACATGCAGGCGCTGGAGCAGGCTGGTTTTATGATTCGCCACGATGTGCAATTTCACTGGCAGAACCAGGACTACACGACGTATGACGATTTTCTGGCTTCCCTGACCCAGCAAAAACGCAAGAAAATGCGGCAGGAAAGCCGCAAGATTCACGAGCACGGCATCGTGTTT
Source organism: Alcaligenes sp. GW821-FHT11D07 (assembly GCF_058808495.1). NCBI lineage: Bacteria > Pseudomonadati > Pseudomonadota > Betaproteobacteria > Burkholderiales > Alcaligenaceae > Alcaligenes > Alcaligenes sp. GW821-FHT11D07. The sequence continues at coordinate 899,204 of NZ_JBXART010000002.1, read as the reverse complement.
GAGCACAAGCAAGGCCAAGCCATTGCGTCTGAAGACCTGGATTATTTCTATCAATGCTATGCCAATACCTACCAGGAACGTGGTCAGCACCCGTATCTGAATCGGGACTTTTTTGCTCATCTTCATAGCCAAAGACCAGAGGCCATGATTTTGATTCTGGCTCGGCAAGAGGGGCGGAACGTCGCTTGTGCCCTGTCGCTGAGCGACGGACACTCTTTATACGGGCGCTATTGGGGCTGTACACAGTACGTTCCAGGGCTGCACTTTGAAACCTGCTACACCCAGGCGATTCAGTTCTGCATTGCGCAGCAACTACGCTTTTTTGAGGGCGGTGCTCAAGGAGAACACAAGCTGTCACGCGGGCTTTTGCCCACGTCAACCTGCTCCGCACACTGGATTGCCGATCCGCGTTTTGCCCACGCGATCGAAGAGTTCCTGCATGAAGAAGCGGGCCATGTGGCCCGCTATCAGGAAGAGCTAAGCAGCCACACCCCGTTTAAAACGCTGGCAGGCTAAAAAAAAGATCAGTCTTTTTTGTCTTTACCGGGCGGCACAAAGGGAAAGACCGAAAACATTTGCCGAGTCTGATCCTGCATCTGGTCTTGCATCTGCACGAACAGGTTTTTGCTTTGATCTATATAGCTGTTCATGACTGTTTGCATGACCGGTGCTTGTACACTCATGAACTGCGCCCAGGCCTCCGGGCCAAACTGCCCGCCGTACATGCCTTTGGACTGCTCGGTCATGCGTTCCTGAATTTCCATGAAAGCCTGGATATTCTTTTCCAGATACGAGCCCATCACCCCCTGCATGGCATGGCCATAAAAGCGGATGATCTGCATCAGCACCGGGGTCGAGAACATGGGAATCCCCCCGCTTTCTTCCTCAAGAATAATCTGCAACAGAATACTGCGCGTCAGGTCCTCGCCGCTTTTGGCATCGACGACCGCGAAGTCCTCTGCTGACAGCACCAGCTGCTTGACATCGACCATGGTGATGTAAGCGCTGGCCTGCGTGTCGTACAAACGACGGTTGGGGTATTTCTTGATGAGTCGAGGAGATCCCATGCTGGTGCTTACTTCCTAATCAATAAAACAAAAACAAACGAAATGCACAGCGGTGAGCCAGAATTAGCTCATGTGCAAACCGCCGTTCAAAGAGAAATCTGCGCCGGTAGCAAAGCCCGAATCGCCCGATGCCAGCCAGGCCACCATGGAGCCGATTTCATCCGGTGTGCCCAGACGGCCAACCGGAATGGTTGCCACAATTTTCTCCAGAACATCGGGACGAATCGCACGCACCATGTCCGTACCAATATAACCGGGGGAAATAGTATTGACCGTCACCCCCTTATTGGCAACCTCTTGTGCCAAGGCCATGGTAAAGCCGTGAATACCGGCTTTGGCCGTGGAATAGTTGGTTTGGCCAAACTGTCCTTTTTGCCCATTCACCGAACTGATATTGATGATGCGCCCAAACTGACGCTCTACCATGCCATCAATCACTTGCTTGGTCACGTTAAACAGGCTGTTCAGGTTGGTATCGATCACACTGCGCCAATCTTCCTGGCTCATTTTACGGAAGGTGCCGTCACGCGTAATGCCCGCATTATTGACCAGCACATCGACACGGCCAAAGTCACCAAACACCTTTTTAAAGGTTTCGACGGTGGAGTCCCAGTCGGCCACGTTGCCTACCGAGGCATGAAACGTGTAGCCCAGATCAGCCTGCTCGCCTAACCATTTTTGGAAATCACGATTAGGCCCGCAACCGGCAATCACGGTAAAACCGTCCTTGGCCAGACGCTGACAAATGACTGTCCCTATCCCTCCCATACCACCTGTTACGTAAGCTACTTTGCTGCTCATAGACCTCTCCTGATAGGGGTGACAAAGCTCGAATCCCGCCCTTGGCCTGGGCTTGTTTAAAAAGCCAACACCGGGACTCAGGAAGCAGGCTGATCGCCCGTTCTTCCAATCCTGATTAATTTGATAATGCTTAGCTGGCGCGCACTTTTACGTAGCTGCCCGGTGCCTCTTCCAACACCGGGTAACGGGGATGACCCAGACGGCGTTTGGCACGGCGGCGCGAGCCGGACAAGGGAGTCAACCAAGCGATCCAGTCCGACCACCAGCTTCCGGGAACGGACTGGGCCCGCTCCATGTACTGCTGTGCGTCCAAAGTGGCGACCGGCTCACCGTCTTGCAGCACCCAGTAATTACGGCGCTGTTTGGCTGGCGGGTTGATCACGCCAGCAATATGCCCGGACGCCCCCAATACAAAGCGATGCTGAGCCGCAGGCAAAGCCCGCAGCGAAGCGTAGGCAGACTGCCAGGGCACGATATGGTCCTCTTTGGAGCCATACAGATACACAGGCAAGTCCAGGCGGCTTAGATCCGCACGATGTGCACCCACAGGCACGCCACCATCCTGGATCAAGCGGTTTTCCAAATAGGTATTGCGCAAGTACCAGGTAAAGAAGGGGCCGGGCAGATGTGTGCCATCGGAGTTCCAGTACAAGAGGTCAAAAGCCGGCGGCTTTTTGCCTTGCAAGTAATTGCTGTTGACGTAGTTCCAGACCAGCTCGGCAGGCCGCAAAAAGGAAAAGGTACTGGCTAGTTCACGCGCATTAAGTAAACCGCCCTGCCCCAGTTGCCATTCACGAAACGCAACCTGGGCTTCGTCAATAAAGACGTTCAGCATGCCTACGTCCGTGAAGTCCAGCATCGTAGTCAGCAAGGTCATGGATGCGGCCGGGTCCTGGCCTTTGTCGCGCGCCAGTGCCAAGGCACTGGCCAGCAAGGTGCCACCAATACAAAAGCCCAGCGTATTAATTTTTTCCTGCTCAGACAGCTCCTGGCTGACGCGAACCGCCTCCAGCACCCCCTGCTCCAGATAGTCCTGCCAACCCAGATTCTGGATATGGGACTCGTCGTCTGGTTGTGGATTACGCCAGGACATCAAATACACCGTCATCCCCTGATCCAGGGCGTGGCGTACAAAAGAGTTCTCGGGCTGCAAGTCCAGAATGTAGAACTTGTTGATGCAAGGGGGGACAATCAGCAAGGGCACCGCATGCACCATGCTGGTGGTGGGGGTGTATTGAATCAGCTGAAAAATATCGTTCTGAAACACCACGGCGCCAGACGTGGTTCCCACGTTCTGGCCAAGCTGAAACTGGCTCTCGTCCGTCTGGGTCATGCGCCCTTTTTGCCAGTCGTCCATGAAATTGGACATACCCTGCAGCACAGACTGGCCGCCGGTCTCCATCATGGTCTGCAAGGCCTGGGGGTTGCACATCAGATAATTGCTGGGCGACATGGCCTCGGCCCACTGCATCATGGAAAAGCCCAAGCGCTCGCGATGAGCTGGCTCCAGATCCATCTGGTCCAGCATCTCGTTCATGGCCTGAACGCTGAGCTGCCAGATATGGGCATTGAACAAAGCGTTGGGATTGTTTTGCCAGGCAGCATTCGCAAAACGGCGATCTTGCGGCGGCGGCAGAGCACCACGCTGAGCCTGATCCCACAAGTCTTGCCACTGCTGCATGTAACGAGCCTGAAGTTCAGCACAGCGGGCGGCATCCATCGGTTTGCCAAAACCTTGAAAAGCGCGGTTATTACTCGACATCTGCCACCTGTAAACGAATTGCAAATACGCTTAGAGCATGACGTTCGTAACAAAACCAGTCAATTGGGGTAATTAATTAGGCTGATACGCCAATAGGCAGAAGCAAAGATCCAGTATTGGTCTTTAGCAGGAGCAAAAAACCTTACGCAGCGCCCAAGCGAGCAATGGTCGCCTGCCGACCCGTTAAGGGCGAGCGTCGGTAGGAATAAAACACATCATCTTGTTTAAATGTGCACAAGCCACTTAAATGCACGGTCATCTTACCGGGGCAAAGTTGCTCTAATCGATGGCGCGCTATTCCCGGTAAATCAGCCTGCCATTTACCGGGGCGCTGGCCGGGAATAAAAAAGGCAGCCAATGAGGGGTTGGGCAAGACATAGGCATCAAAGACCTCCTGCCCCACCTCAAAATGCGCCTGGCTGATGGCAGGCCCTATCCAGGCTTGCCAGGACTGAGCCTGGGGGCAACGTGCCGACATGGCCTGCCAGGTTCGCTCCAGCACACCGGCCTGAAGGCCGCGCCAACCAGCGTGTGCCACGCCCAGCACCTGAGCTTGATCGTCCCAGATCACCACGGGCAAGCAATCAGCCGTCAAAATCGCCAGGCTACGGTCTTGGCGCGTGGTCACTGCGGCATCGAACTGCCGTGGCGCATCCGGCAAAACGTCCTGATCGGCATCCAGCACATCCGTACCATGTACCTGCGCCAGCCAGATCGGTTCTGACCCCAGGGAATCAGCGACACGTTGGCGATTACGCTGCACCCGCTCCGGCTCATCGCCCGTATTCAGACCCAGATTCAGACTGTTGCGCTCATGCTGGCTAACGCCGCCCGCACGTGTCGTACAAAAATAAAGCAGCCCCGCTTGTTCGGGGCCGCTAACAGAAGGGATCAGCGTTGAGTGTGCCATTCGATAGTCTCTACAACAGACTGATAGTCAGACGGAGGGGCTGCCGAAAAACGGCGACGCTCGCCCGTATCAGGATCATCAAACTCCAAGACATGGGCATGCAACATTTGACGCTGAGCACCTGCCACCGTCCGCCCACCATATAAGGTATCGGCCAGCAGCGGATGCTTGATCGAGCTTAAATGCACACGAATCTGGTGCGTGCGGCCTGTCTCCAGACGGCAGGCCACTTCCGTTACCGCCTCTTCGCCCAGATACCCCTGACGCAGCATCTCATAGTGCGTCAAAGCATTTTTGGGGGCGACAGCCGGGCCAGCACTCATTCGAACCGGTACGCGCAGATCACGTCCGATAGGGGCATCCACGGTGCCCTGCCCAGGCAAGACGCCATGCACCAACGCCAGATACTGGCGTCCCATGCTACGCTCTTGCAGTTGTCGGACAAAGTGAGTTTGAGCGACCTCTGTGCGGGCCACTACCAGCAAGCCAGAGGTGTCTTTGTCCAGCCGGTGTACAACACCGGCACGGGGCACCTGTCGCAAATTGGGAAAGCGAAACAGCAGGCCATTGAGCAAGGTGCCGCGCCAGTTACCGGCTCCAGGATGTGTCACCAAACCCACGGGTTTGTTGACGACCAACCAGGAGTCGCTTTGGGCCACAATCTCAAAGTCCACGTCATCGGGCTCGAAAGCCATGTCCTCGGGAGCTTGTTGCTCCCAGACCAGCACGGTGTCACCGGGGTAAACCGTATGCTTGACCTTGACGGCCTGGCCGTTAACGAGAACATGCCCGCTCTCGACCCAGGACTGTAGACGGCTGCGCGAATGCTGCGGCAATAAACGCGCTAAAGTCTTGTCCAGTCGGTCTGGAGATGCAGTAATGGGAAGGATAAAACGCAGTGCGTCAGAAGAAACAACACTATCTTTTTCAGTATCTGTGTCAGGCATGGCGACAAATCATATAATTGAGCAGCAATGCTAACACCAAGGACGCTTTTGTGACTCGCCTGAACCTGAACTTGCCACGCATTCGTGGTACCAAGCTGGCCCACGTAGCCGCGTTAATGCTGGCTGCCACTTTGCTTGCTGGCTGCGGCACGACCAAAAAAGAAGTTGACCCGACCTCGGGCTGGACGGCCGAGCGCTTGTATAAAGATGCCCGCGAAGAAATGTCGGCTGGCAACTGGAAAGATGCCCGCGCCCGTTTGGAAGCGGTCGAGTCCCGCTATCCCTTTGGCACTTTCGCGCAACAATCGCTGATCGACCAAGCCTACATCAACTGGAAGGACGAAGAGCCTGCCAAAGCCTTGGCCGCCATTGATCGCTTTCAAAAGCAATACCCCAGCCACCCCGGTACAGATTACATGCTGTACCTGAAGGGGCTGATTTCGTTTACGCCTCCTAGCGCGGCCTTGTCGAACATCACCAAACAAGACCCCAGCGAGCGTGACCCCAAAGGTCTGCGCGAATCCTACGAGGCATTTAACGAACTACTGCAACGCTACCCTGACAGCCGCTACGCGCCCGATGCCGCCAAGCGCCTGACCTGGTTGGTGAGCACGATTGCCCAGAACGAAGTGCACGTCGCCGAGTACTACTACAAGCGTGGTGCCTATGTGGCTGCGGTGAACCGTGCCCAAGCCGTGATCACGGACTTCAAAGGCGTGCCTATTGCAGAACGCGCCCTGTACCTGATGTATCTGTCCTACGACAAGATGGGTCAGACCGATCTGCGTGACACCACCAAGCGTGTGATGGACCAGAACTTCCCTGATTCGAATTACTTCAAGGATGGTCTGTCCGTTAAGGTGAACTACTGGAACCCCATTAACTGGTTCTAAGCCTAGTGGCATTCGCCCCGGCAGGGACATGGGCTTGTTTGGTCAGGCTGGCAGTAAGCGCTAGACAAGCAAGCCACAAAGAAAAAGGCCGAATCCAATGATGGATTCGGCCTTTTTCTTGCCTGCTTCATATTGATATTTCTAAGCCCATAGACCTTGCTGTCGTATAGTCACTCAGTTTTCTGGGCGTTGTTCTGCTGCAAACTGTACATACGTTCTGCAAAGGCCTTGGCTTTAGCCGGATCAATAGGCTGACCGCTCAAGATCTTCATGGTGTCGTCCAGATACACCATGCGGTCCTGCAGATTTTCTTGCAAGCCGATCAAGTAATACCCAATCTGACAAAAGTAGGTAGTACGCGCCCGAACCTGGGCCTCAATCGCTTCAATCCCCATACGACGAAAGAAACTGGCCAGGGCCTCCATACAGGCTTTATCCGCCCGCACGACCGCCTGACGCACACGCTCCGAGCGCCTGGCCCAATCGCGCATGGCCATATCCAGACCGGGCTCAAAACGGGATACATCCAGCCAGGTGGAAAACAGGGACAACATGCCATCCTGCAAATTGTCCACATCCTCCAGTGCCAGCATGGTGGAGCGCATATTCTTTTGCTCCCAAAATCCCACCAGTCCGTCCAGCAAATCGTCCCGGTCTTTGAAGTGCCAATAAAAGCTGCCACGTGTCACGGCCATGACTTGAGCCAGACGGGTAATCCGAACTGCCTCTACCCCTTCGCGCATAAACAGGCGAATGGCTGCCTCCAGCCAGTCCGCCCGTGTCAAATGCACATTCGGCTCAGTCAGAGCTCCCGCACGGGCCACGCTTTCAATCAGTTCCTTATCGCTCATATCACCTGCTTGTCGAGTCGCTTTAGTCGCCAAAGTATAACGGCGCTCCTCTATAACAGGCCCAGCATTCGTGGAAACGCCAAGGAGACGGCGGGCACGAAAGTGGTAATCAATTGAATCGGAATAGCCACAAACACAATCATGGCAATGGCGGGGCCAAAAGAGCGATGCACAGCGACTTTGCTGATGCGGCAAGACATGTACAGCACAGGGGCCATAGGCGGGCTGTTGGAGCCAACAATGACCGCACAAGCCACGATGGCGGCAAACTGCACCGGATTGACGTCCGCTACTCCCACCAAAGGCAAGAGCAAGGGGGCCACCACCACCGTCAGCGACACATCGTCAATAATCATGCCCACGACAATCAGAAAAACGTTAACCATCAAGAGAATGCCGATCGGGCTATCCACCAGACCCGTCACAAATGTCGTCAAATCCTGCGGCACACCCTGGGCCACTAAAATCCGCCCAATAAGAAACGAAAACAGCAGGATCAGAATGACCGTTCCCGTGGTTTCAGCCGTGCGTACAAAGCTGGTACACAGTTTGCGCAGAGTCAGTTCGCGGTACACAAAACACCCGATACCAATCACCAGCACCACGGCAACCGCAGCAGCTTCCGTTGGCGTAAACACGCCGCCATAAATACCACCCAGAATCAACGCTGGAATACAGAGGGCCGGGACCGCATACAACAAGGTTTTGAGGGAGGAACGACGATCTTTCTGATCTACTTCGGGTGCTGGCAGCTCCTTGAACCAGCGTCCTGCCACCACATAATTGAACAGAATCAAACCGACCATCAAAAGCATGCCCGGGCCGATGGTGGCTGCAAAACAAGCCACAACTGATTGCTGCGTCACCACGGCGAACAAAATCATGGTGATGGACGGCGGAATCAAAATGCCCAGCAAAGAGGAAATTCCCAGCAAGGCAGCCGAATACTGACGCGGATAGCCACGCTGCTCCATCGGGTCCACCAGGATCGTGCCTATCGAGGCAACCGCAGCCGAGGCCGTGCCTGAAATCGCCCCGAACACCCCCGACGCCAGCACCATGCTGGCACCCATACCGCCCCGGCGATTTTTCACCAGCATTTCCGCAAAGCCCACCAGACGATGAGCAATGCCCCCGGCCTGCATCAAGTAGCCCGCCATAATAAACAGCGGCAAGGCCAGCAAGACAAGGGAGTTCAAGGAACGAAAGCCTTGCAGCATCAAGGTGTTCAGATTGACGTCATACACCAGCGTCAGCATCAAAAGCGTACCGGCAAAAGACCAGGCCACCGGCACACCGACGCCCAGGAGGAACAAGAGCAAGAGAACAGAGAATCCCGCATGCATAATTAATGGCCTCCACGGCGCAAGGCCATCAAAGACTGATACAAATCGCGCAGCGCATACAACAGGCTGCCTGCCGCATTCAAGCCAATTGCCATTTGTGGCACCCAGATTGGGATGCCCAGCTCCGGCATGGTGGTCGAGAAGCGCGAGCCCCACATGAACATGCGCAAGGTCCAATAGGCGAAGGCCGCCACAATCACCAGTACCAATATCGAAACGATGAAACGGTGAATGTCCCGCGCCCTGGGCGTGCGCAAACGATGCGACAGATAATCCACCACCAGATGCTGACGCGACTGGCTGGCAATCAGCGCCCCGGTCATATAAAGCCAGATCGCAGCCACCATCACGATGGTATGTACACCGGTAGCCGGCCAATTCAGGTAATAACGAGCCGCGACCACATAGGCCAGGCCCGCCGCCACCACAATGCTGGACGCAATGGCCAGCCATTCCAGGGCGATCAAGGCCGGGCCGCGCCTAATCGGAATGTCCTCACTCATGGTCATACTCCCTTGATCCAAGGTGTTTACTGAAGAGCCGAGGCATTTTTCTCGATATGCGCCATGATGCCCTCGCCTACCTCTGCTCGCATCGCCGGCCAGACCTTGGCGCGCACCTGCGTACCCAGCTCTGCCAACTGATCCTTATCGAGCTCGATGTACTGCTTGCCTAGGGCTTTCCATTTTTCAACGATGGCATCATCCGCCACTTGAGCACTCGCAAACTGCTCTTCCATGATGGTGAGGGCAGATGCCTCCACGACGTTCTGATGCTCGGGCGACAAGGCTTCCCAGGCTTCCAGATTCATGGACAGCACGCCGGTGATGAACTGCTGCTTGCTGCGCACGTAATAATCCAGCGTGTCGCGAAAGTACTCGTAGTCGTAGAAGATGACGTTGGCCGCATCCCCATCGACCACACCGGTCTGAATAGACGTAAACACTTCGCCCCAATCAATGGCCGCCGTCTGATAACCCATGGCTTGCACGGACTGCTGCATCATGGAGATAGGAGGCACACGCACTTTGATGTTTTTGGCTCCCTCTACCGTCAGAGCATGTTTGCCCTTGGTCGCCACCCCGTTAAAACCTTCCGGCCAGGCACCAAAAAACTTCAGACCGTTTTCTTTGTAAATCCCACCCAAGGTTTCATTGAGCCAGCCGCCGGGTTTATAGGCGGCCAAGGCCTGCTCCCAGGTGGTGAACATATAGGGGGTGTAGATCACCGCAATGCGTTTGTCGTAAGACGTCATGGGCCAGTTCAGCATCAACTGCACATCCCCGGCGACGTGCTGGTCAAACACTTCCTCCTGCCCACCCAGCTGATTTTGATAGAACACTCGTGGTGCCACCGCCCCTTGGGTTCCCTCCTTGATCAAGGAAGCCCACTTTTCAATGGCCGCGCCACTGGGTGAACCTTGCGCCCCCGAGTCCGTCGCAATGCGCATGGTTTGTGCGGACACGGTGGCCGCGCTCAGGCTGAACATCACCGTCAGCAATGTCTTGCTCAACAATTTCATAACTCCTCCTGGGTATTTTTTAAATTTCTTGTTCAATAATCTGTACTAAGCTTCTGCCCGGTGCCGCCACAACTCCCAACCCAAACGAGCCCGCACCCCTACATCCAGAAATGGACGCGGTGGCAAAGCATCAGGTTCTCCCAAGGCCTGCATCTCTTGAATCAAAGGGTTGTCCAATCCACAAGCCAAATCGGCCACCAGCATGCCGGAGATGGTGCCTTTGGTCAGGCCCACCCCGTTTTGACACACGGCGGAATACACATGCGGCGCCACCTGCCCAAAACCCGGTGCACCATTACGGGATAAGCAGATAAAGCCAGTCCAAGTGTGTTCCATCTCTACGTTCTTCAGATTTGGGAAGCGCTCGTCAAACAGGGTTTTGTGTTCGATGCGAACCCGCCGACGACTCTCATCATCACTGAGCAGATTGGGCGCGTAAGTCATATGCTGACGAATCAAAATGCGCTGATCATTGGTGCGCCGCATGGTGATGCCCACAAACGCATTGGCAGGAGTCAGACCCCAGCTAGGCAAACCGCCCAGTTCGCGCTGTTCACTTTCAGTCAGGCAGCGGGTCAAGCTGGCATGAGCGGCCATAGGCATCAACTTGCCGCTGTAAAAACCAAACTGTTCCGCAAAAACGTTAACGGCCAAAATCATCTTGCCTGCACGCACCTTGCCGCCCGGTGTTTCCAGCGTGACACCATCGCCCTGCTCTAAAGACAAAACCGGTGTTTTTTCATAAACAGTGACATTGGCGGGCATATTGTCAGCCAGGCCACGGGACAAACCTGCCGGGTTCAGCAGCACGGTGCCGGGGGTGTAAATGCCGGTGCGAAAATGCGTAAAACCCAGCTTGTCATGCAAGGCTTTGCCGTCCAGCCACTCATAGGGCTCTTTCAGGGACTCCAATACCTGACGGGTCGGCTTCAAGGTTTTCTCTACCCCCTCCTGCGACACGGCAGCATGGAACTTACCGATCGGGCTCCAATCGCACTTGATGTCGTAGCGCTCCACCTGAGTTTTCAGATAAGCGATAGCGGTACGTGCCAAACGTAGATGCGAGCGCGCAGCATCCAGCTCCCCCATGGAACTGCCCACGTTATGAGGACTATCAATTGCGAAACCTGAATTCCGACCCTGGGCACCCTCCCCAACCAGGTCCGCTTCCAGCACCACAATGCTGTCCCCAGGGCGGTTCTCTGCCAGGCGACGCGCAGCGGCCAGACCCGCCAAGCCGCCCCCGACAACAACCCAATCCGCCTGCACATCTTGAGTCAGTGCTGCGTTGGGAGTACGAGGGGCCAGCAAGCGGCTCCAACCGTTGGTCTTATCGTTCTCGGGAAGCTGTTTGATTCTTTTTACTGTCATGCAGCCGCCCTGGCGCTGGCCCAGTTACTGGGGTGCAAGCAGTAATGGATCAGGGCGGATTCCGCCTCGTAGATCAAGGGCGTGCCAGCAGGCAACCAAATGCAATCCAAAGGCCCCGCTGTCAACACGCCTTGCGGCGTGTGGATATTGACGCTGCCCTCAATCACCGTAACGACCTCGTCATACAACACGGTCCATTCAATCCGGGCATTGCTCAGACGGGCATAACCGGCGCTCAGAGGGGTGCCATCCTGTTCCCCGACAATCTCCGCCAACTGCGCCATCTCCGGTTTTTCCTGTCGGGGCTGGAACGCCAGATCAGCAAAACGCATCACCCGAGGCAAGGTCTTTTCAATAGTCATTAGGATCACCAAACACAAGTGGATTTAGAACATACATATCTGTATGTGGTGATAATAAAGAGCCAAATTTGAGGCGTCAATGCAGTGGGAGATGGGGATTACCCTGCGTTCAGGTCGGCAATTGGTTTAAACCTGAATGGTTTTCTGAGGCGCTGCTGGGGAACTGAAGTGGCAAAAAAAACCGGAGTACGTGACTCCGGATTTTTGAATTAATGAAGGTTCACGTAGCCCGTGCTGTCTTTCCTGGGGTAATACGCGAACTTCTCCACCAGCGTGGTGCTGCTGTCATCCAGACCTAATACCTCGACATGGGCACCGCCACGGCGCAGCTTGAGCACTACCCGGTCCAAAGCCGCGACCGAGCTTAAGTCCCAAAATCGTGTTTGACTGACATCAATGCAGATGCGCGCCACAGGTTCTTGGTAATTGAACTGAGTCGCAAAGATTTCAGACGATGCAAAAAACACCTGTCCCAGAACAACATAGGTACGCGTCTGTCCGTCCGGACTAAGACTGGAGCTGACTTGAAGGATGCGGCGCACCTTGTGAGCAAAAAACACGCCGGAAAATAACACGCCCGTGAGCACGCCTTTAGCCAGATCATGTGTTGCCACAGTGACAACAACAGTTGCCAGCATAACCACGCTGGATGTTTTGGGATGCGTCACCAAGTCTTTGATTGAGCCCCAATTAAAGGTACTGATAGAGACCATAATCATCACGGCAACCAAGGCAGCCATGGGGATCTGTGCAACCCAGTCTCCCAGAAAGACGACCAGAATCAAAAGCACCACCCCTGCCGTCAAGGTGGATAAACGGCCACGGCCACCCGACTTCACGTTGATAACGGACTGACCAATCATGGCGCAACCTGCCATGCCTCCTACAAAGCCAGTCGTAATGTTGGCGATACCTTGACCCACGCATTCTCGGTCCTTATTGCTGCTCGTATCTGTCATATCGTCCACGATCGTGGCCGTCATCAAAGACTCAAGCAGCCCGACTACACAAAGCGTAGCCGAGTACGGAAGAATGATGGTCAGCGTCTCCCAGCTCAATGGAACCTGCGGAATCAGGAAACTGGGCAAGCTGTCGGGTAATGCTCCCATATCGCCAACGGTACGAATATCCAGCCCCAAAACCATATAGGCGACACTCAAGACCACAATGGCGACCAAGGGCGAAGGGATAGCTTTGGTGAGATACGGCAGCCCATAAATAATCACCAGTCCAGCCGCCGTCATGGCATAAACCGGCCAGCTTACGTTGGTCAGCTCGGGCAATTGAGCCATAAAAATCAAAATGGCCAAGGCATTAACGAAGCCGGTTATCACCGAGCGAGAGACAAACTGCATGAGCTGGCCCAGACGCAGAAACCCGGCCAACATTTGCAGGATGCCCGCCAGAATAGTCGCAGCTAAGAGATAGTCCAGCCCATACTCTTTTACCAGCGTCACCATCACTAAGGCCATCGCGCCGGTCGCCGCCGAAATCATTCCAGGTCGCCCCCCCACAAAAGCAATCAACGTGGCAATAGAAAACGATGCGTACAGACCAACTTTAGGGTCCACACCTGCAATGATGGAGAAAGCGATGGCTTCAGGAATGAGTGCCAAAGCCACCACCAGGCCCGCCAACAAGTCACCCCGAACGTTAGAGAACCACTCCGTTCGAATTTTTTCAATAAACATAGATACACCACCCTTGGCAAAAAAGGGATAGACGCGCCCACAAACCCTGCTCTGTAAAAAGCGGGGGACGCTAGACAAACAAGAACAAGTCCGAAGCCAGAAAAGGCCACGGACAAGTCAACAAATGTGGGTTTGCAAGAAGAGATCGCTCTTGCGGCGTCGGTGCCCGCTTAGGGCGGTGTAACGGAGTGGAAGTGTCCGCGAGGCATGGCTGAGCCCCGGTAATTAACCGGTGCTAGTGTGAGGTAAGCAAGAGTAGCCATAGCCGTGATTGTACTCAGAAGTTCGCGTGGTGTCGGGCGTTGGCCGTCAAACCTGCTCTGCCCCATCTTCCACGCCTACATCAGGAAGATCCGCATTTTGCCGCTTGGCCTTCTGCTCACGCAGAAACGCCAAGGCGCGAGAGGGATCACGCGTGCGGGCAAAGGGCGGCAAGCCGCGCCACAGCAATTTGCCATAAGGTTTCTCGACAATGCGAGTATCCCCCACCATCAGCACACCCCAATCACGCTCGGTACGGATCAAGCGCCCTGCCCCTTGTTTCAGGGCGATGGCCGCTTCAGGCAACTGATATTCCATAAACGCATTACCGCCCCTATCCTTGCACTCTTTAATCCGCGCTTCCAGCACAGGATCATCGGGTGGCGCAAAGGGCAGTTTATCGATAGCCACCAAGGTCAGAGCGTCACCGGGCAGGTCGATGCCTTCCCAGAAGCTGGCGCTCCCGACCAGTACCGCATTCCCACGGGCACGGAACTCGTCCAGCAGGACTTGCCGGGACCGCTCACCCTGGCGCAGCACATTACGTTCTATATCCTCTTGGTCGAATCGATCCCGAAGCATGTCCGCAATCCGCTCCACCGAGCGCAATGTCGTACAGAGCACCAGCACACCACCCTGTCCGGCTTTGATCAACGGCATCAACGCATCCACAAAGGCCTGATTGAAATTAGGGTGACTAGGAAGGGGTAAGGTGCTGGGAACATAGAACAGCGCCTGATTGGGGTAATCAAAGGGCGAGGCCCAGGATTCAGTGCGCGCATCAAACAGGCCCAATTGCCGTTTGAAGTGATTGAAATCCCCGTGTACGGACAAAGTGGCCGAAGTCAGCACCCAGGCCTGCTCCTTGCCTCTGTACCGCGAGAAGATCTTTGCCACCGACAAAGGTGCACTGTGCAGACGCAAATAGTGCTGGCCGCTTTCTACCCAGCGCACAAATTCGTCCGGCTGGTCTTCATCTGTTTCGCTGTCCGGCAAATAGGCGTGGCGGCCTTGGCGGTCCGGCTGGCTCCACTGGAACAAGCGCGCACGAATCTCCAAAGCACTTTTATGGGCTGCTGCCAAATCCGGGTGGCGCTCCGCCACCATAGCCAGCATCTTGATGACCTTATCGAACGTTTCGAGCAAGTTCTCCAAGGCTTCATCAAAGCGCTCTGGCTCTGGCAAGGCCTGGAAGGTGGCTCGGCCACCTTGCGCCGCCAAAGCAGCGGTACGCAAATGCAGATCGCGAGCCGCTTGTTCCAGCTTGCGGGCGACCTGGCTCCAGTCCACGGTTTCCCGAGCCTGGGCCAAACCAGCCGCTTCGATCTGCCGGCACAGGTCAGTTAGCTGATACAAGGACACACTGCTGCCCAGAAAGCGCGTCGCGACATCCGGCAATTGATGCGCCTCGTCAAAGACGACCAAATCCACGTTGGGCAATAAATCAGTAACGCCCTCTTCACGCAAGGCCAGATCGGCCATGAACAAAGCATGGTTCACCACCACCACATCCGCATCCTGCGCATGGCGGCGGGCTTTCATCACAAAGCAGTCACGCACAAAAGGACAGTCCTGCCCCAAGCAGTTGTCTCGGGTGGAGGTTACCCGGTGCCAGATATCGGCGTCCTCGGGCACTTCGGCCAGTTCACCTTTGTCACCACTGCGGCTGCGTTCTGTAAAAAGCTGGATAGCGCGCAGATAGGCAATCTCGGCCCGGGATTTCAAGGCTCGGTCGTCCTGCCCCAGGCGATCCAGATGGTAGTGACAGACGTAATTGCTTCTGCCCTTGAGCAGAGCCACATCCACCGGCAATGCCAGTGCTTTGCGCAGGTGAGGAATATCGCGACGGTACAACTGGTCCTGCAAGGTGCGCGTACCGGTTGAGACCAGCGCTTTGCCACCTTGCATAAACACAGGCACCAGATAGGCCCAGGTTTTGCCTGTTCCTGTACCGGCCTCGGCGATCAGCACGCCCGAGTCGGCGACCGTTTCGCTAATGGCTTGAGCCAGCTCCAGTTGGGCCTGCCGCGGACGATAGTGCGAGACAGACTCCGCCAGGGGGCCTTGAGGGGAAAATATATCGGAATAATCCTGCAACAACATGGGGCAAAACCGCTAAGGGATAGGTGACGTCTGACAGAACTGTCTACAATCACAGTGGAATACATACAAGATGATACCTGCCAATCCTGTGTCGCTGCCGGTCTTTATGGCAAAATGCGGCGCTTGCAGACCCTTTTACAACGATGGACCCATGACTGAAATGACTGTGGAAACCCTCGCCCAGCAACAGGATCACCAGCAGATTCTGGCGCTACTGGCCTCTGAACTGAATATCCGCATCCAACAAGCTGACGCTACCGTTGAGCTCTTGGACAACGGGGCCACGGTCCCTTTTATCGCACGTTACCGTAAGGAAGCCACCGGAGGCCTGGACGATAATGTCCTGCGTGATCTGGAAGTGCGCCTGATCTATTTGCGCGATATGCAATCGCGTCGTCATGCCATTCTGGAATCGATCCGGCAGCAAGAAAAGCTGACGCCCGAGCTTGAGCAGGCCATTTTGGCCGCAGACACCAAGCAGCGTCTGGAGGACTTGTACGCGCCTTACAAGCCCAAGCGCCGTACCCGTGCCCAGATTGCACGTGAGGCGGGCCTGGAGCCGCTGGCTGATGCCATTCTGGCGCAGCAGGACGCAGATCCCCTGGCACTGGCCGAAGGCTACTTGAATGCCGAAGCCAAGTTCGACACCCCAAAAGCCGCTTTGGACGGAGCCCGCGACATTCTGGCCGAGCGTTTTGCTGAACAGGCCGACCTGTTGGAGTCCATGCGTGACTTCCTGTGGAAGTCTGCCCACCTGTATTCCAAGGTAGCCGAAGGCAAGGAACAAGACGGCGACAAATTCCGCGACTGGTTCGACTTTAATGAAGGCTTGCGCCAATTGCCTTCGCACCGCGTTCTGGCCCTGCTGCGCGGCCGCCAGCAAGGTGCTCTGGACCTGCGTCTGGGCCTGAACCCCGAGCAAGACCAGTTGCTGCCACACCCGTGTGTGCTGAAAGTGGCTGAATTGACCGATATTGGTGCCGACTTCTCCGCCGACGCCAACCCACGTGACCACTGGTTAGCCGAAGTCTGCCGCTGGACCTGGCGGGTGAAATTGCTGACAGCGTTTGAGTCCGAGCTGATTGGTCGCCTGCGTGAACAAGCAGAGCAAGAATCAACCCGCGTATTCGCGGCCAACCTGCGCGATCTGCTGCTGGCTGCCCCGGCTGGCAATAAAGCCGTGCTGGGCCTGGACCCCGGTATTCGTACTGGCGTGAAAGCCGCTGTGATCGATGCGACCGGCAAGGTTCTGGACACGGCAACGGTGTATCCATTTGAGCCCCGCCGTGACAGGGAAGGGTCGATCCGCACATTGGCTGGCCTGGCTACCCGCTATCAGGTTGAGCTGGTGGCTATTGGTAACGGGACTGCCTCCCGCGAAACGGAAAAACTGGTGGCTGACCTGCAGTCGGCATTCCCGCAGTTGCCCCTGACCCGTGTCGTGGTCTCTGAGGCGGGTGCATCGGTCTACTCGGCCTCCGAAATGGCGGCCCAGGAATTCCCGGATATGGACGTAAGCCTGCGTGGCGCGGTCTCCATTGCCCGTCGCTTGCAAGACCCCTTGGCCGAACTGGTCAAGATCGACCCCAAATCTATTGGTGTGGGCCAATACCAGCACGACGTCAATCAGCGCGAATTGGCTCGCAGCCTGGACGCTGTGGTTGAGGATTGTGTGAACGCGGTGGGTGTGGACGTCAACACCGCCTCGGCTCCCTTGCTGGCTCGTGTGTCTGGCTTGAACAACACCCTGGCCAAGAACATCGTGACCTGGCGTGATGAAAACGGCGCTTTCCAAAGCCGCAAGCAATTGCGTGATGTTCCCCGCTTTGGCGAAAAAGCTTTTGAACAGGCGGCTGGCTTTTTGCGCATTCCTGGTGCGGCAAACCCCCTGGACTCTTCCTCGGTTCACCCCGAAGCCTATCCGGTTGCTGCCCGTATTCTGGAGCGTTTGCAGGTCGAGGCCAGCTCCATCATGGGTAAATCCGGCGCCCTGAAAGGCCTGTCGCCATCCGACTTTACCGATGAACGCTTTGGTTTACCGACTGTGCGTGATATTTTTAACGAAATTGAAAAGCCCGGCCGCGACCCTCGCCCTGAATTCACTACGGCCAAGTTCCAGGAAGGCATTGACTCCCTGAAAGACTTGACCCCTGGCATGATTCTGGAAGGCGTAGTCACCAACGTGGCCAACTTTGGTGCCTTTGTGGACGTGGGTGTACATCAGGACGGCTTGGTGCATATTTCGGCCCTGTCAGACACCTTCGTCAAAGATCCGCGTGATGTGGTTCGCGTAGGCCAGACCGTCAAGGTTAAAGTCCAGGAAGTGGATGTAGCCCGCAAGCGTATTGGTTTGACCATGCGCCTGAACGATGACAGTGCCCCGGTTCGTGGTTCCAGCAGCGCTAATAACGCTCCTGCGCGCCGCTCCGGAAACAACCGCCCTAACCGGCAAGCTGAAGCGGCACCTAGCGGTGCGATGGCAGCCGCCTTTAGCAAACTTCGGAGATAAGCCATGACTGAGACCGAGCGCCTTTCCCAACTGACGCGTCTGCTCAATCTGCTGACCGGATTTGATCAGAAGGAACAGGATATTCAAACCATCAGCCAAGCCGTGCTGACCGCCAGCGCCAGCCCGACTGCTATGGGGGAAACCTACGGCAAACATGCCCAGAACCTGATGGAGCACGATCCTGAGGGCGCTTTGATCTTGGCTATCAGCTACGAACTGGACGACTACCTGGCGTTGGCCGACACGGTGGACGAACTGTGGGAAGAGATCCTGGCTGCGTTTGAAAACCGCGAGCTACCCGCCTTTCCCTACGAGGACATGCCTTTTCAGGATGTTGATGGCTTTTTCCAATGGGCCAATGAGCAATTGCAGGAGTTTCACCCTGCTTACTGCTTGCTGGAATTTGCCCAAAGCTATGACGAAGAATTCCAACTGATCGTCATCAAGCGCGAGCATTTGGATGAAATTCTGAGCCTGTGCGAGCAATTAGGTATTCCCGCCCAGCTTGCCGAATAAGGCCGTTACTTCTGGCCCAAGCCCTTCATCAAGCCCTGCATGAATATTCATGCGGGGCTTGATGCTTTTGGCCCGCTTGAATGCAAAGCGCTTCAAAGCGCATTAGACTAGTCCCGCCATCAGCCTCAACAAAGCGAGCCTCCTGTACTTGCCTGGCTGCTTGGCCCAAACAGAAACATCCCACTTTGCCGTGACTGGCGCAAAGCCAGAACCAGCGCGGCAAGGTCCAGAAGGAGAAGCATGTTGCAAAAGCACTGGTCGCAGGTCGAGCTCCTGCACGAAACCGTTTCCAACCCGCATATTCACGTACGTGGGACCCACAGCTATTACAGCGGTGCCTGGACCGGGACCTTTGAACAAAGCGTGGTGCGCTACCTGTACGGGGATGAGTACAGTCGTAAAGCCTGGACCTCGTTGTGGCACGTGGACGAGCTGCATATTGGCGACTATGTGTGCATTGGTGCAGAGGCTGTCATCTTGATGGGCGGCAATCACACTCACCGCATGGACTGGTTCAGCCTCTATCCGTTTGTGGACAAAATTAGCGATGCCTATGTGGGTAAGGGCGACACCCATATCCATGACGGTGCCTGGATCGGCATGCGGGCGATGATCATGCCAGGCGTAGTGATTGGTGAAGGTGCTGTGATCGCATCAGGCGCGATCGTCACCAAGCATGTGCCTCCCTACACGATCGTGGCGGGTAACCCTGCTGTCCCAGTGCGCACACGTTTTGATGAGGCCACAATAGCGCGGCTACTGACTCTGAAAATCTACGAGTGGCCAGAAGAAAAATTCACTGCCTTGCGTGAAGTAATCTGCGCTGAAGATATTGTGGCTCTGGAACGGGCCAGTCAGGATTGGGACCAGCGGCAGAGCACCTAAAGAGATAGGCTCGACTCAAAAACGGGGCCTTGAAGTGATCCAATGCCCCTTAGAGTACTCACTTTTAGGCTTGTTGGACTGCAGTTTTATACGCTAGCCATGAGCGATGTAAAAAGCCCTGACAAACAGATAAGTATCTGTTTGTCAGGGCTTTTTTAACTACTGCCTGTACTGAAACTTAGCTAGCAGGGGAACAAAGGCGTTCGTCCCCTACTGCTTTGGTTCTGGTTCTGGTTCTGGTTCTTGCTTTGGCGTTGGCTATGGCCCAGCCTTCAATCAAAAGGCGGGGCCAAGAGCAAACTATTTAGTCGCGCATCGAATCCAGGGCGGTTTCGATTGCATCACGCAGATCTGCCGATACACGTGCCACTTCGTCGCCGGCACAATGAATTTGCAGATCCTGGCCGTCTTGCTTGACCACATCGGCAAAGGCTTCGGTCTGCAAGCCTTTGATCGCCACACCAGCTTGCTTAGGGTCTGCATAAGAGCGGGACAGGAACAGCTCTTGGCCTGCTGCGTCCTGCAAACGGAAGCGGAAGGTGCCATCCTCATCGCGGAAGTTCACAAAGCGGGCTTTGCGAACCTTGGACTCAGACTTGGTGGCCGCCACGGTCAAAGGATCACGCAGGCCAACCGCCGCCTTCAGTTCGTAAATAAAGGGGGTTGCATGAGCACGTGCCTTGCGAGCACCCACTTGCAACAGTTCTTCAATGTCTTGAGGGCGAGCCATCAAGCTTTCATAACGCTCGCGCATCGGGGCGATCATGGTTTCCAGCACCTGATGCAACGCCTCTTTGGCCTCACCCCAAGCCATACCTTCGATCAACTGCTGACGGAAAGCCTGGGTTTGCTCGGGAGTGGCGAACGCCTTGTACAAGGCCGTCAAATGCGAACCGTCCGGGTCTTTAGGTTCGCCTGGGCCTTTGGAGTCCGTCACGATACGGGCAATCGCTGACTTCAAGGCCTTCGCGCCACCTTCGAACAAAGGAATGGTGTTGTCGTAGCTCTTGGACATCTTGCGACCATCCAGGCCAGGCAACAGTGCCACATCTTCTTCGACCTGCACTTCGGGCAAGACAAACAAATCTTTGCCACGGCCATACAAGTGGTTGAAGCTCTTGGCGATGTCACGAGCCATTTCCAGATGCTGCACCTGATCGCGGCCCACCGGTACTTTGTGCGCGTTAAACATCAGGATGTCGGCAGCCATCAGCACGGGGTAACTGAACAAGCCCATGGTGACGCCATCATCAGGCTCAATGCCAGCCGCTTCGTTTTTATCGACAGACGCTTTATACGCGTGGGCACGGTTCATCAAGCCCTTGCCGGTCACACAGCCCAGCATCCAGGACAGTTCCGGAATTTCTGGAATATCGGATTGACGGTAGAACGTTACTTTTTCCACATCCAGGCCACAAGCAATCCAGGTCGCCGCGATAGCGCGGCGAGAGATGGCTACGCGCTCCGGGTCGTCACATTTGATCAAGGCGTGGTAATCAGCCATGAAGAAAAATGCGTCGACATCGGCTTGCTGGCTAGCACGGATAGCAGGACGAATCGCCCCAGCATAGTTGCCCAAGTGTGGAATACCGGTCGTGGTAACGCCGGTCAGTACTCGTGTCGTCATGATAAAAAATACGCTTATAAAACTACGTGTCAGGGTTCAGGGATCAGGCACATTGGCCATCGGCCGCGCCCGAACCCTACAAAATAACTGCCTGGCGCCGTTCTGACTCCAGGTACTCTCGCGATTGCATTTCCATCAAACGCGAGACAGTACGGTGGAATTCATTGGCCATCGGGCCATCCACATACAATTCTTCTTCGGGCACCGCGGCGGACATGATGAGCTTGACCTTGTGATCGTAAAAAACGTCGACCAGCCAGGTAAAGCGTCGCGCGGCGGAAGCATCACGCACCGTCATGCGCGGCACATCAGACAAAATCACGGTCTGGAACCGGTTAGCCAATTCCAGGTAATCGTTTTGTGACCGGGCGCTGACGCACAAGGTCTCGAAATCAAACCAGACAGCCGAACCGGACAAGGCCACTGCCTTTAGCTCGCGGTTTTCAACCGTCAGTACGGGTTCCAGCGGTGCTGTGTCCGACAAAGCTGAGAACATGGACTGCAGCTCTGCGGTGGTCTCCGGCCCTAACGGTGTCAGATACGTTTTGACTTGCTCCAGGGCGCGGCGGCGGTAGTCCACGCCAGTGTCCACGTTCATGATATCCATGTTTTTTTGGATCAAGGCAATGGCAGGCAAAATGCGATCGCGGTGCAAGCCATCGGGATACAGCGTGGAGGGCTCGTAGTTGGAGGTCATGACAAAGGAGGTTCCACGCTCGAACAAGCCCAATAGCAGCTTGTACAAAATCATGGCATCGGCCACGTCAGAGACGTGAAACTCGTCAAAACAGATCAAGCGGTAACGCTTGGCGATACGCTTGGCAACTTCATCCAGCGGATCGCTCATGCCTTTGACCAGATCCAGCTCTTTGTGCACGCCCCGCATGAACTCGTGAAAATGAATTCGCGTTTTGCGCTTGAGCGGTACCGTCAGGTAGAAGGCGTCCATCAAAAAGCTTTTGCCTCGCCCAACTCCACCCCACAGGTAGACGCCACGCGGCACTTCTGGACGGGAGAACATGCGACGCAAGGTGCTGGAGCGCTGCTGGCGATACTGCAGCCAATCATCGTAATAGCGTTGCAGACGGTCAATGGCTTGCTCCTGCGCACTGTCGGCACGGTAGCCTTTTTCCGCTAAAGCCTGATGGTAATACTCGCGAACATTCATATCACTGAAAATAAAATAAGCTGTCCATGACAGGTATGGGTCTGCGACAAAGGTGCCAGGGCAAAACCTGTGCCATTCATCCCGCAAAGTGTGGATACGCAATACTGCTTACGATCCCGCGCCATCACCTATCAAGAGCCAGGCTTGAAACAAGCCAGACATACGACGAAAAAAAGGGCGAGCCCGTGCCCGCCCTTTTCCAACAACACCCTGAAAGTCTATCAGAAGTTCAGAGCGCGTTTGTCCACAGCCAAAGCAGCTTCTTTCAGTGCTTCAGACAAGGTGGGGTGTGCATGGCAAATACGGGCGATGTCTTCGGACGCGCCACGGAATTCCATGATGGCAACGGCTTCAGCAACCAGCTCGGAAGCCACAGGACCCACAAAGTGGACGCCCAGAACTTCGTCGGTCTTGGCATCGGCCAACACCTTCACAAAGCCGGTGGTATCGCCCAAGGCACGCGCGCGACCGTTAGCCAGGAAGGGGAAGCTACCAGCGCGGTAAGCGCGGCCTTCGGTCTTGAGCTGCTGCTCGGTCTTGCCAACCCAAGCGATCTCGGGCGAGGTGTAAATAACCCAAGGCACGGTGTCGAAGTTGACGTGAGGCTGCTGACCAGCCAGACGCTCGGCCACTGCCACACCTTCTTCTTCGGCCTTGTGAGCCAGCATAGGACCACGAACCACGTCGCCCACAGCCCAGATACCAGGCAGGCTGGTTGCGCAATCGTCGTCCACGACTACGAAACCACGCTCGTCCAGTTTCAGACCAATGGTTTCTGCACCCAGACCAGCCGTGTTAGGCACACGGCCGATAGATACGATCAGCTTGTCGGCTTCCAGCTTGTGCTCTGCACCAGCGGCATCCACGTAGTTGATGGTGACTTGTTTGGCCGTCTTTTTGATCTCGCCAACTTTCACGCCAACATTGATCTTCAGACCTTGCTTGGTGAAGGCCTTCAAGGCTTCTTTGGCAACGTCGCGGTCCACGGCGGACAGGAACTCGGGAGCACCTTCCAGGATGGTCACTTCGGCACCCAGACGACGCCACACGCTACCCAGTTCCAGACCAATCACACCAGCACCGATAACGGCCAGTTTCTTGGGAACCTTGGGCAGACGCAGTGCACCGTCGTTGGACAGAATTTGCTCTTCGTCGAACTCGGCGCCTGGCAAGGCACGTGCCGAGCTACCGGTGGCGATGATGACGTTCTTGGCAACCAGTTCTTCTGCAGCAGCACCTGCCACGTTCACCGACCAACCGCCGTCAACCTTGGCACCAAAGGTAGCAGTGCCGTGAAAGAAGGTGACCTTGTTCTTTTTGAACAGGTACAAGATACCGTCGTTGTTTTGCTTGACGACCACATCTTTGCGGCCAACCAGCTTGTCCAGATTCAGCGAAACGCCTTTGACATCCACGCCATGGTCGGCCAGATGCAGGTTGGCGTGCTCAAAGTGCTCGGAAGACTGCAGCAGCGCTTTGGAAGGAATGCAACCTACGTTGGTGCAAGTACCGCCAGGAGCGGGTTTGCCATCAGCGGTGGACCAAGCGTCCACGCAAGCAACACTCATACCCAATTGAGCAGCACGAATGGCGGCAATGTACCCACCAGGGCCCGCACCAATTACGACAACATCAAATTGCTTAGCCATAAAAAATCCCATAAATGTGAAAAGGCACCCTGGACCATCCGAATATCAGACGGGAAATAATCAGGTGGCACACGCCAACCCCCAGGGCCTTAAACAAAGCCGGCCAAGGCTTAGAAGCAAGCACTTGGCCGTAAACATACTAGACCGAAACTACCGCGTGCTTAGACGTTCAGCAGCAAACGCTGAGGATCTTCCAACGCTTCTTTCATGGCCACCAGGCCCAGCACAGCTTCGCGACCGTCGATGATGCGGTGGTCGTAGGACATGGCCAGGTAGTTCATGGGGCGGATTACGATCTCGCCGTTTTCCACAACAGCGCGGTCCTTGGTAGCGTGAATGCCCAAGATGGCCGACTGAGGTGGGTTGATGATGGGAGTGGACAGCATGGAGCCGAACACACCACCGTTGGAGATCGAGAAGGTACCGCCAGTCATCTCTTCCAGTGTCAGCTTGCCGTCACGAGCACGGGCACCGAAGTCAGCGATTTGCTGTTCGATTTCAGCGATAGTCAGTTGGTCGGCGTTGCGCAGAATAGGCACCACCAGACCGCGTGGGCTACCCACTGCCACACCAATGTCAAAGTAGCCGTGGTAGATGATGTCTTTGCCATCAACCGAGGCGTTCAGTACGGGGAATTTCTTCAGGGCAGCAACTGCAGCCTTAACGAAGAAGGAGGTAAAGCCCAGTTTGACGCCGTGCTCTTTTTCAAACTGATCTTTGTACTTTTTACGCAGATCCATAACCGCTTGCATGTTGACTTCGTTGAACGTGGTCAACATGGCGTTTTCGGATTGCGACTGCAGCAAACGCTCGGCGATACGAGCGCGCAGACGGCTCATGGGCACGCGCTGCTCTGGACGACCGTCCAGGGACAGTGTTGGAGGAGCAACAGGAGCGGCAGCTGGCTTGCTGGCAGCAGGAGCAGCGGCTTGCAGTGCGTCACCCTTGGTGATGCGACCGCCACGGCCCGAACCTTCCACGGAGCTGGCTTCCACGCCTTTTTCTGCCAGGATCTTGGCAGCAGCAGGCGATGCGACGGACGACGCAGCGGAGCCGGCAGCAGGTGCAGCAGCGGCAGGCGCAGCAGCAGCGGGAGCAGCTTCTTCAGCGGCGGCAGTAGGAGCGGCTGCGCTGGCTTTGCCTTCGGAGTCAATGCGAGCCAACACGTCGCCGGAGGTAACAGTGCTGCCGTTAGCCTTGACGATTTCGCTCAGAATGCCCGAGGCAGGAGCTGGAACTTCCAGCACAACCTTGTCGGTTTCAACTTCGATCAGGATTTCATCGGCCTGGACCATTTCGCCAGGTTGTTTCTTCCACTCCAGCAAAGTGGCTTCGGAGATGGATTCAGAGAGTTGGGGAACCAGAACGTCGGTAATTGCCA
The DNA here is from genome assembly GCF_058808495.1 of Alcaligenes sp. GW821-FHT11D07. NCBI lineage: Bacteria > Pseudomonadati > Pseudomonadota > Betaproteobacteria > Burkholderiales > Alcaligenaceae > Alcaligenes > Alcaligenes sp. GW821-FHT11D07. The sequence continues at coordinate 873,582 of NZ_JBXART010000002.1, read as the reverse complement.
TGATTATATTTTCCGTATTTAAATTTTGGGATGCGTTATTTGGTCAGCATGAAGCCTTTGCGAACACCGAAAGCCTGCTCAAGCAGCGCCTTGTGTTGTTCCTGGTGCTTGGCCAGGTAACCAACAGCGGGCGAAGCGGACGCGGCACGACCGGCGTAACCAAGCTTCTGACCTTCGGTCATGTTCTCGTAGATGTGATGCTGAACGTAGAACCATGCACCCTGGTTTTGAGGTTCGTCCTGAACCCAGATCACTTCCTTGGCGTTGCTGTATTTCGCCAGCTCTGCCTGGAAAGCCTTGTGGGCAAACGGATACAACTGCTCCACACGGATAATGGCAATGTCGTTGCGCTCCAGCTCTTTGCGGTGGTTGACCAGGTCGTAGTAGACCTTGCCCGAACACGCCAGAACGCGCTTGACGGCTGCGGCATCAATAGCCTGATCGACTTCACCGATCACAGGCATAAAGTGGCCTTCGGCCAGATCGCTCAGTGGCGATGTAGCGTCTTTATTACGCAGCAAGGACTTGGGTGTCATGATGACCAAGGGCTTGCGGAAAGGACGAATCATCTGGCGACGCAGCACGTGGAAGATCTGGGCGCCGTTAGTGGGCTGGACAACCTGAATGTTGTTGTCTGCGCACAATTGCAAGAAGCGCTCGATACGGGCCGAGGAGTGCTCTGGACCTTGACCTTCGTAACCGTGTGGCAGCATCAAGGTCAGACCGCAATGACGGCCCCACTTGGCTTCACCGGATGTAATGAACTGGTCGATCACAACCTGGGCGCCGTTGGCGAAGTCACCAAACTGGGCTTCCCAGATAGTCAGAATGTTAGGTTCAGCCGAAGCGTAGCCGTATTCAAATGCCAGCACGGCTTCTTCGGACAAGACCGAGTCAATCACCGTGAAACCGGCCTGGCTTTCGGAGACATTCTGCAAAGGAATGTAGGTGCCGTCGTTCCAGCGTTCACGCTTTTGATCATGCAATACAGCATGACGGTGCGTAAACGTGCCGCGACCCGAGTCCTGACCCGTGATACGAATGGCGTAGCCGTTGTTCACCAAGGTGGCGAAGGCCAAGTGCTCGCCCATACCCCAGTCAACCTGAGCTTCGCCACGTGCCATGGCACGACGGTCGTTCAGCATGCGGTTAACCAGCGGGTGAACTGTAAAGTCCTCAGGAACGGTGGTCAGCTTTTCACCGATGCGTGTCAATTCGGACAGTGGCAAGGCGGTGTCAGCCTGGTCAGTCCATTTGGCGCCCAGGAATGCGGACCAGTCAGTGGCGTACTTGTTCTTGTAGTCAGTCAGAACAGGTTCAACCGTGCGCTTGCCGTCTTCCATCAACTGACGGTAGGCCTTGACCAGATCTTCCGGCTCGTTCTCGGACAGAATGCCTTGGGCAACCAGCTTTTCAGCGTACAGCTTGCGTGTACCGTTGTGCTGACCAATCTTCTTGTACATCAGCGGCTGGGTCATCGAGGGAGTGTCTTGCTCGTTATGGCCCAGTTTACGGAAACAAACAATATCAACCACGACGTCATGCTTGAACTCGCGGCGGAAATCCAGAGCCAGCTGAGTCACGAACACGACGGCTTCAGGATCGTCACCGTTTACGTGGAAGACAGGAGCTTCAATCATCTTGACCACGTCCGTGCAATACAGCGTAGAACGTGTATCGCGGGGGTCAGAGGTGGTAAAACCAATCTGGTTATTGATGACGATGTGCAGTGTGCCACCGGTACCGTAGCCACGAGTCTGGGCCAGGTTCAGTGTTTCCATTACCACGCCCTGACCGGCAAATGCCGCGTCACCGTGCACCAGCACAGGCAGAACCTGGCTGCCGTCTTCGTCACTACGACGATCCTGGCGAGCACGAACCGAACCCTCAACCACAGGATTCACAATTTCCAGGTGGGATGGGTTAAAGGCCAAGGACAGGTGAACCGGACCACCACGGGTGGACAGGTCGCTGGAGAAACCGTTGTGGTACTTCACGTCACCGTCGGTCAAACCTTCTGCGTGACGGCCTTCAAATTCGGCAAACAGGTCAGCGGGCATTTTGCCCATGATGTTGACCAGCATGTTCAGACGACCACGGTGAGCCATGCCCACGATGATTTCCTGAACGCCGTTCTCGCCAGCGTGGTTCACGACTTCATCCATACATGCGATGAAGCTCTCGCCACCTTCCAGGGAGAAACGCTTTTGACCAACGTATTTGGTGTGCAGGAAGCGCTCCAGGCCTTCGGCCTCGGTCAACTGCTGCAAGATGTTGCGTTTTTGGTCAACGTCAAAAGAACCTGTGCCATGCACCGACTCCAAGCGCTGTTGAATCCAGCGCTTGACGACAGGGTCGGAGATGTACATGAATTCTGCGCCCACCGAACGCGAGTACGTATCACGCAAGGCCTTGAGCATGTCGCGCAGCGTCATGGTGTCAGCTTTGGTGAAGTAGGTATTGGTGGCGGAGTAGACCTGGTCCAGATCTGCTTCGGTCAAACCGTAGAAAGCAGGGTCCAGTTCAGGGATGCTGGGGCGTTCGGAACGCTTCAAGGGATCCAGATCCGCAATGCGTGCACCCAGCGAGCGGTAAGCAGCAATCATGGACTGAATCGACACTTGCTTCATGGCAACTGTCAGGTCCGGTGCTTGGGCGCTGGTCAGGAAGGCATTGGCTTTGGCACGTTGGGCGAACGACTCAACAATAGGAGCATGAGCTTGGTCGCGTGTGCTATCGCGGCCGTCAGTAGCAGGCTGATGCTGCAGCTGATCGAAGTACTCGCGCCACTGGTCGGCGACGGAGCCTGGATTGTCGAGGTAGGACTCGTAGAGTTCTTCGACGTAAGGAGCATTGCTCCCGAACAAATAGGAGTTACTGAGCAGTTCTTTTTGCGATGACATTATTACGCTTCACCTAGCCGAGTGTTTCACTCGTGTTGAGATGCAGGAAAACCTTCCGCGACACGGACCTCGCCGGTTAGCGGATAGCAGGAGCAGAAGGCAACGTATGACGCCTTATACAAGCCGTATTGATCTAGTATAACGCCGCACACAAAAGGCGCAATTAATGACATCTAAAATGCTTGGACGGGGCACTAGACCGTTGGCATTAACAAACACATCGATCTATCACAGGGGCGAATTCTTACAAAAGAACGACTCCAAATCATGATTGACGCCCCTTGGCTGCCCCACATGAAGGAAAAATTCCGATATGCTAATCGGGTGCAGCACGTATGCGCTTCGCGGGCCCTTTTTCCACCAAACCGAGCCCACTTTGCCCTTGACCATCCTCTGGCGGGTACTAAGCGTTGCCATGACATATGCTGCCTATAACAAATCAGCACCTACCTGGTGACTGTATTTCTTATAAATTAGATTCACTTTTACACTAGAAAATCCTATCAGGAGCTTTACCAAAATGGATGCCAACGCCGATCTGGCCAAACTTGCGCTGGACTATCACGCGTATCCCACTCCCGGGAAAATCTCGGTGGTTCCCACCAAGACCCTGGCCAATCAAGATGACCTCTCGCTAGCCTACTCTCCCGGCGTCGCATCTGCTTGCATGGCCATTTACGCTGAAGGTGAAGAAGCCGCAGCAAAATACACCTCGCGTGCCAATCTGGTGGCCGTCGTCACTAACGGTACCGCTGTACTGGGTCTGGGCAATATCGGTCCTTTGGCCGCCAAGCCTGTCATGGAAGGCAAAGGTTGCCTGTTCAAGAAGTTTGCCGGCATCGACGTGTTCGATATCGAGCTGAACGAAACCGATCCTGACAAACTGGTCGATATCATTGCAGCGCTGGAGCCCACCTTGGGCGGCGTCAATCTGGAAGACATCAAAGCTCCCGAGTGCTTCTATATTGAGAAGAAGCTGCGCGAACGCATGAGCATTCCCGTCTTTCACGACGACCAGCACGGCACCGCGATTATTTCGTCTTCCGCTGTTCTGAACGGCCTGAAAGTCGTTAACAAAAACATCGGCGACATCAAACTGGTTTGCTCGGGCGCTGGCGCTGCTGCCATTGCTTGCCTGGACTTGCTGGTTGCCCTGGGTGTGAAGAGCAGCAACATTTTTGTAGCTGACTCGCGTGGCATCATCTGGAAAGGCCGCGACGAAAACATGGAGCCCAACAAGGCTCGCTACGCTCAAGACACCGATGCCCGTACGCTGGCTGATGCTTGCGTTGACGCTGACGTGTTCCTGGGTTGCTCGGCTCCTGGCGTGCTGTCTGCCGACATGGTCAAGACCATGGCTGACAAGCCCCTGATTCTGGCTCTGGCTAATCCAGAACCTGAAATCCGCCCTGAAGTGGCCAAGGCTGCTCGCCCTGACTGCATCATCGCAACCGGCCGTTCGGACTACCCGAACCAGGTCAACAACGTGCTGTGCTTCCCCTTCATTTTCCGTGGTGCCCTGGACGTTGGCGCCAGCGTGATCAACGAAGAAATGAAGCTGGCTTGCGTGAAAGCCATTGCCGAACTGGCCCAGGTCGAGCAAAGCGACGACATGGCCACCGCTTACGGCGGCGAAGATCTGCGCTTTGGTCCTGAGTACATCATTCCCAAGCCGTTTGATTCCCGCCTGATCGTTCAGATCGCTCCTGCCGTAGCCCAAGCTGCGATGGATTCGGGTGTTGCTGCCCGTCCTATCGAAGATATGGACGCCTACCGTCAGAAACTGATCGCCATGACCTACCACACCGGCCCGCTGATGCGTCCGTTGTACATGCAGGCCAAGGCAGCTCCCAAGCGCATCATCTACGCCGATGGCGAAGACGAGCGCGTATTGCGCGCAGTACAAACGGTGGTGGACGAGAAGCTGGCTCAGCCTATCCTAGTGGGTCGCCCCAGCGTGATCGAGATGCGCGTCAAGAAAGCGGGCCTGCGTCTGGAAGCTGGTAAAAACGTGCAAATCGTTGACCCAGAGGACGATGATCGCTTCACCGAAACCTGGACCGCTTACTACAAGCTCAAGGCTCGTGAAGGCGTGACTCCTGACATCGCCAAAGCCATGATTCGCAAGCACAACTCGCTGATCAGCGTAATGCTGCTGCAACGCGGCGATGCGGACGGCATGATCTGCGGTGTGGCCAGCAACTACGACAGCCAACTGCAATACGTTGAGCAAGTAATTGGCTTGAAGCAGGAAGCACAAACCTTTGCCGCCATGAACGTGTTGATGCTGCCTACGCAAACCCTGTTTGTTTGCGATACGCACGTCAACGAAAACCCCAACGCTGAACAGATCGCCGACATGACGATCCAGGCAGCCGAGGAAGTTCGTCGCTTTGGTGTGGTGCCTCGCGTGGCCTTGCTGTCGCACTCGAACTTTGGCAGCCGCCAGACCGAGTCTTCCCGCAAGATGGCCAAGGCTCGTCAGATCCTGGCCGAACGTGCTCCAGACCTGGAAGTGGACGGCGAAATGCATGCTGACTCCGCCTTGTCCGAGAAGATCCGCCTGAAAGCCTTCCCTGACAGCACGCTGCGCGGTTCGGCTAACCTGCTGATCACGCCTAATCTGGACGCTGGCAACATCACGTACAACATGCTGAAGATGACAGGCAGCAACGGTGTGGCCATGGGCCCCATCCTGCTGGGTGCGGCTCGCCCCATCCACATCCTGACCACCAGCGCGACTGTGCGTCGCATCATCAACATGACAGCCCTGGCTGTTGTGGATGCTCAGCAAGAAGCCCAGCAAAACAGCTAATCCTGTTTAGCTAACTAAAAACCGGATGCGGCTTTACGCTGCATCCGGTTTTTTTTATTCCCTGTTGACTCCAGCACCCAGTTTCAATGAGCAGAGCTGTCGTCTGATCAGAGGTATCAATAGTCAAGATCAAGTTCGTTCAGCTCACACTGGACACAGCACAGGCACGCACTCTCTCTCCGGGCTACCTGGTGCCCGGCATCTTGAGCAAGATCGCTCCGTCAGCCGCGAAGTGCTCATGTCGCAGGCTCTGACGCAGCCCGACGGGCAATCCATAAGAAAGCAATATCGCAGATTCGCGCAGGTTGCTGAGTAGATCGATACCCGTCAGCGGACAGCAGATGGCAAATAACCAAAACGGGCGCGAAATCTGTCGGAGAAACGGGCACGGGACTGGTATCCGCAGGCCTGTGCAATGTGCGGAATGGTCCAGGAGGTCGTCTGGAGCAACATCAGGGCATGGTGCATGCGAGTGTCGATCAGCAGCTCCTCAAAGCGCACACTTTCACCGGCAAGACGTCGCCGCAAGGTAGCCTCGCTCATCGCCAATGCTCGGCCAGCTTCGTGCGCTGTCCAGCTTTGGCCCGGTGCTTCGCCAATCAAGGTGCGCAAGCGCCCGGCGGTCCCGATCTGTTTCACGCCTTTGAAGACATGCCCGCGCTCAGCAAGCGCAAAGAGGAAATCCATCAGTCGGCACTGGAGCCGCTCATCGCTCACACGCTTGGCATCCACGCTGTCGAGTACCCGACTGAACGTTGATTCAAGGTCCTCGTCCAGCGCTGTCAGCTGATAAGGCGCTAGGCTGCCGTTAGCTGGCGTTGGAGCGGCTCGATCTCGCCGAAATGCTTCCAATAAGCCTATCGAAAGCGTCAAGAAGATGGAGCGAAAGCGCTTCTCCGGGCCTTCTGGCGTTTTCAACAAGTCAACGCAGGTGCCCGGCTCGATGAGCAACAGCGACGTTGGTGTGTCAATCGTGAGCGGCTGGATATGGTCATTCAAGTCGAGCTGCCCCGCAGCAACAAGCAGTACGGTGGCGTCGTGGAACAAAAAGCGTGGTGTGTGCTGAACCTGCGTCAACACTGGCTGCGCCAACGCGCACAAACCACGCCGAAGCACTGGCGTGCCAGATGGCAGCAGCCAGTGACGGCAAGGCTCAGATTGTGCAGTTGCCTTGGCGATTGCTTGAGCAGCTTGCCGTGGCTCTGCCCTGCCCCACTTGAGCTGACTCACCGCTCAGCCAAGTGGCACGGCTGAGTTGAGACTATACAAGCCGGTCAGACTGGCTTGTCCCAGCACCGGAGCGTTGGCCAGTGCCGCACGCACGCTGGCGCCTGTGATTGGCCCGTCCACCTCAAGTACAGGTGTAGCCAAGGCATAGACCGTGAAGATATAGCGATGAACGAGTATGTCATTCCAGGGCGGGCATGGACCGTCATAGCCGTAGTAATCACCCTTCATTTGCTCGTCACTGGCGAACCAGGCGGTGTAGTCGTTGATGCCGTGGCGCAAACCGCCCTCAGTATCAGGGCCGGGCTTGCCACGCGGCGTAACGCTGCTGGAATGCGAGCCAGGTGCGATCTCCGTCGTACTGGCGGGAATGTCGAGCAGCAGCCAGTGAAAAAAGTCGACTCGCGGCAGATCAGCAGGCACTTGACGGCCCTCTTGATTCACATCGTCCCCGCGACTTGGCACGTCTGGGTCGTGGCAAACGATGACAAAGGATTGAGCGCCTGCGGGAACATCGCTCCAGGCAAGGTGCGGATTGCAATTGGAGGACTGCGCAACGTGCGTGTTTGCATCTGGCACTGCAAAAGCAAATTCGCCAGGAATTGCCTGGCCGTCTTGGAAGCTTTGACTGATAAGTTGCATGTGAAGTTTCGTCTGGTGCTTGTTGAATAGTTGATGTTGTACCGCTCTGCGTACAACAGATAACTATTCTAAGAACGCAGGCTTTCGCCCAAGACACCAGATCCAATCAATTATTTTTCATTTCCAATCAAATTGATCTATTTTGGATTGTTTGATGGGTTACGACGCTTGGCGTGCAGAAGGTGCGTACAGGCTTGTTTCTAGACAACTCTATATGCCTCTGGACACGTAAGCAGTCTACTTTTGCACTCGCCCTGCGCGCACAGACAAAGGCCAAGCGATTCGACGCCGCTGATCGGGATCGCCCCACTGTTGACGCAGTTCTGCTTCCACCTCGCTCAAGACGCTATTGCCCAGCGCCTTCTCCGCCGCTTTCACAGCAGACCAGGTTCTGATGTATCCCAATAACTGCGGCAGACTCCAATCCACTTCTATAGCCAAAGGAGGCAAGCTCAGCTCCTGAAAAGGAAAGGCCAAACTGCGATAACCGTCCTCCACATGACGACGCTCCGGCGGCCAATAAGCACCAATGGTTTCATAGTAGAAGTGCTGCATCACGCTATCCACCTCGCCCTCCACATGCAGCACGCCGTAGGTGATCAAAGCCAGCACGGCATCCGGTCGGGCAATACGCTGAACCTCGGCGTAGAAAAGCTCCAGGTCCAGCCAATGAGCTGCTTGCGCGACGGTGATCAAATCCACACTACCACCGGCCAAACCGCTGTTTTCAGCCAGGGCGGTACGATAGCTCACACCCTTTTGCGGCTGCGCCTGAGCAATCTGATCGGCGCTGCCATCCGTGGCGATCACTTCCTTGAATCGCTTGGCCAGCAGCACAGAAAGCTGCCCTGTTCCGCAGGCGCAATCCAGTGCTCTATCTTGTGCGGGACTGAGTTCGGCCAATACATCAGCCAGCTTTTGTGGATAGCTGGGGCGGTAGTTGGCATAGTCGGCCGCAACCTGGGAAAAGTGATCTTTGAACTTGGGGCCTTCCATCGCTTTGCCTTTGTCTTTTAATTTCAAGCCATATAGTAGTTTGCGAAACGAGGAGGCTGGAAGCCAGCTTAAAAAAGAGGCTCTTTTTTAAAGCATGCATATAAGGTGTCACCCGCCTCCCACTCATCAACAGACCGACTAACTAACTAGCTGACGGACGGACTCAGCTCAAACAGGCCGACAGCGCTTGAACTTGCGATGCCCCACGCGCTGCGCATGATAGATACCTGCATGCCCCGAGAACACATAGGCTGCTACACAAGCAATCGCTGCCAAAGGTCCCAACTCTGTACCAAACAGCTCCATCGCCATCAGCGTGCAAGCAATCGGCACATTAGCCGCACCGGCAAAGACCGCCACAAAACCCAGGCCTGCCATCATGGAAAAAGGCATATCCAGCAAGGGGGCCAACGCATTACCCAAAGTCGCACCGATATAGAACAAGGGCGTGACCTCCCCTCCTTTAAAGCCAGAGCCCAAAGACACGACAGTAAAACCCAGCTTGCCCAGAAAATCCCAAGGCTGCATAGGTTCATGGAAAGAGCGCACTATTTCCGGAATACCCAGGCCTATGTACTGATAGGCATCCAAAGCCCAGACCGCCATCGCTACCACCAGCCCACCCCAGAAAGGTCGCATGGGTGCGTACTTGACGATCTTTTTCATCCAGGCGGACAGCTTGTGAGTCAGTATGGCAAACAACATGCCGACCAAACCAAACAGAACCCCGGCAATCAACACAGCCAACATGCTCCAGCCGCCCAATGGCACGATTTGTTCAACGACGTAATGGGTGTGCTGTGCGCCCCAGGCCAGACCCACCTGATCGGCAACAATCGCCGCTATCAGGCAAGGGAACAAGGCGTTGTAGCGCATACGACCAATGACCAGCACCTCCATGCTAAACACGGCTCCAGCCAAGGGCGTGCCAAAGACAGATGAAAAACCGGCACTCATGCCTGCCATCAACAGAATGCGTCGATCTTCCCGGTCCAAGCGAAACAGATGAGTTAGCTGATCTGCCAAGGCTGCACCCATTTGCACGGCAGTGCCCTCTCGGCCTACCGATGCGCCGAATAAATGGGAGATCACGGTTCCCCCAAGAACCAAGGGGGCCATACGCAGCGGCACCACTTTCTTGGGATCATGAATTTCCTCGATAAGCAGGTTATTGCCTGCATTAACAGACTGCCCCACGCGCTCATACACCCAACCCACGGCCAAGCCTGCCAGCGGCAGTAGCCAGATCAGCCAGGTGTGTTCAATCCGCCAGGAGCTAGCCTGTTCAAGAGAAAAAAGGAAAAAAGCAGAAGCGCTGCCTGCCAGCATGGCAATCAGGCAAGCGAGCACAAACCATTTGCCGTAGTAGGCCAGCAGATGCAGCGAAAGGGATGTTTTGAGTCTGCTCATAGGTCGTAAGCACAGTAAAAAACAGGGCTGACCAACAACAGAACGTGTGAGCGTGTACGCCTACAGCCCCGACATTGGTCAGGTATCTGTAGACGTCATTAGCCGCGTCAGAATGAAGCGGCGGTTAAAGGAGGAACGTCATCTCCAAAGGAAATTCTACAAGAAGCTGCCTGAATGTTGAAACCTCATCACTATTTTTTCATTGCCCGATCGCCCGCGCTGTGCTGACGGGCTTACTGCTAGCCGCAACATCAAAACATCAGGCAAAAAAAAACGCACCCCATCAAGGAGTGCGTACTTTTGCCTTCCCCTACTGCAGATGCCGTAGGGGAAAAGCAGCAGCGATTAACGCTGAGCAGGTACGTCGCGCTGGACTGGACCCACGTACAACTGACGTGGACGGCCAATCTTGTAATCTGGATCGGACAGCATTTCGTTCCACTGAGCAATCCAGCCCACGGTACGAGCCAAAGCGAAGATCGCTGTGAACAAGGACGTTGGGATGCCGATAGCACGCTGAACAATACCCGAGTAGAAGTCTACGTTGGGGTACAGCTTGCGTTCGACAAAGTATGGGTCTTCCAGCGCAATGCGCTCGACTTCCATAGCCAGCTTGAACAAAGGATCGTTCTCCAGGCCCAGGGCTTCCAGAACTTCCTTGCAGGTTTCTTGCATCAGCTTGGCGCGTGGGTCGTAGTTCTTGTAGACACGGTGACCAAAGCCCATCAGACGCACGCCCGAGTTCTTGTCTTTGACCTTCTCCATGAACTCACCAACCTTGTCGATGCCGCCGTTGGCTTGCAACTCTTCCAGCATGTTCAAGCAAGCTTCGTTGGCACCACCGTGGGCAGGACCCCACAAGCAAGCCACACCCGCAGCAATCGCAGCGAAAGGATTGGTGCCGGACGAACCGCACAGACGAACGGTGGAGGTGGAGGCGTTTTGCTCGTGATCTGCATGCAGGATGAAGATACGATCCAAAGCGCGCTCAACCACTTCGTTGACTTTGTAGTCTTCGCAAGGAGTCGCGAACATCATGCGCAAGAAGTTGCCGGTGTAGGACAAATCATTCTTGGGATAGATGAAAGGCTGTCCCAAAGAATACTTGTACGCCATCGCAACCAGAGTAGGCAGCTTGGCGATCAAGCGAATAGCCGACACATGACGGTGATGAGGATTCGTGATGTCTGTGGAATCATGGTAGAACGCCGACAAGGCACCGACCAGGCCAGTCAGTATTGCCATGGGGTGAGCGTCCGGACGGAAGCCACGCAGGAAATGCTGCATCTGTTCCTGAACCATGGTGTGGTTCGTGACCAGAGAATCAAACTCCTGCTTTTGATCTGCGTTCGGCAAGTCGCCGTTCAGGATCAAATAGCACACATCCATGAAATCGCACTTTTGTGCCAACTGGTCGATCGGGTAGCCACGGTACATTAACTGGCCTTTGTCGCCGTCAATGTAGGTGATACCGGATTCGCAAGCCGCCGTGGCCATAAAGCCCGGATCATAGGTAAACATACCTGTCTGACCGTAGAGCTTACGGATATCAATCACGTCCGGACCTACGGTGCCCTTGTGTACAGGGAACTCAACCGAAGGGCTACCGTCGGAGAAGGATAGCGTGGCTTTTTTATCTGACAATTCCATCACTTTTTTCCTCAATGGTTATAGCTTTCGCATAATGTCTACTAGTCGCTGAATGTCCGGTGTGGCGTACTGCCCTTCTGGCTCTGCGCGAGCCAAAAGGACATCCAGCAAAACTGTATCGTCCATTTCGAACAAGCGGGTCAGGGCCGACACGTCCTGGTCAGTCAGCTCGCTTTCGTATTGATCCAGAAAACGGGTGATCATCAGGTCGTTTTCAAGCAAGCCCCGGCGCGCACGCCAACGCAGGCGCGCACGCTCCAATTCCGTCAATGTTCTCATCGGTACATACCCACCTTTTTAGATACTGCGACGCACCAGCATTTCTTTGATCTTGCCGATGGCATGCGACGGGTTCAGGCCTTTTGGACAGACATCCGTGCAATTCATAATCGTGTGGCAGCGGAACAAGCGGTACGGATCTTCCAGATTGTCCAGGCGCTCGCCCGTTGCTTCGTCACGCGAGTCAGCAATAAAGCGATAGGCTTGCAACAAACCGGCTGGGCCGACGAACTTGTCAGGGTTCCACCAGAACGATGGGCAAGAGGTCGAGCAACAAGCACACAGAATGCACTCGTACAGACCGTCCAATTCCTCGCGGGCCTCTGGAGTTTGCAGGCGCTCTTTTTCTGGAGGAGGTGCGTCGTTGATCAGGAACGGCTTGACCGAATGGTACTGATCGAAGAAGTGGGTCATGTCCACGATCAGGTCACGGATAACCGGCAGACCTGGCAGTGGGCGCAACACCACGGGTTCTTTCAGATCGCGCATATTGGTGGTGCAAGCCAGACCGTTTTTGCCATTGATATTCATGGCATCGGAACCGCACACACCTTCGCGGCAGGAACGACGCAAAGCAATGCTGTCGTCCATGTCGTTTTTAATGCGCAGGATCGCGTCAAGGAGCATCTTGTCAGTAGGCTCAAGCTCGACTTCGATCTTTTGCATGTAGGGACGCTCGTCCTTATCAGGATCGTAGCGATAGATTTCAAATTTGACCTTACGTTTTTGGCTCATGTCAGTATCCTGCTTAGAAAGTCCGAGGCTTGGGCGGAATGGTTTCGGCCGTCAGTGGCTTCATCTGGACGGGCTTGTATTCCAGTTTGCTGCCTTCCGAGAACCACAGGGTGTGACGCAGCCAGTTGTCGTCGTCACGCTCTGGATGGTCGTTCAGGGCGTGAGCACCACGACTTTCCGTACGATTGGCGGCCGACTTGGTCGTGGCACGGGCCACTTCAATCATGTTGGCCACTTCCAGGGCTTCGATACGCGCGGTATTGAACACCTTGGACTTGTCTTTGAAGTAAATGTCTTTGACTTCGGGAACCAGGGATTCGATCTGGTCGACACCCTTGTGCAGCAGATCCAGGGTACGGAACACGCCGCAGTGAGCCTGCATAGCGGTACGAATCTTGTTGCCCACGTCCTGTGCTTTTTCGCCCGAGGTACGGGTTTCCAGACGGTTGACGCGGTCCAGGGAGAATTCGATGGACGATTCGTTCAGTTCCTGGTGGAAGTGGTCTTTCTCGGGGTGCGAATCCACAATGTGGTTGCCCGCAGCGCGGCCGAAAACGATCAAGTCCAGCAAGGAGTTCGTGCCCAGACGGTTGGCACCGTGTACCGACGTCGCGGCACATTCGCCGATGGCGTACAGACCGTTGACGATTTTGTTCTCGCCCGTTGCCGTTTGAGTGACAACCTGACCGTAGTAGTTCGTGGGGATACCACCCATCTGGTAGTGAATGGTGGGAACCACAGGGATCGGATCTTTGATCGGGTCCACGTTGGCAAACTTGATCGCGATTTCGCGAATCGAAGGCAAACGTTTTTTGATGACGTCAGCGCCCAGGTGATCCAGCTTCAGAACCACGTAGCTGCCGTCGCCACAACCGCGACCTTCCTTAATTTCCTGGTCCATGGAACGGGACACGAAGTCACGTGGAGCCAAGTCTTTCAAGGTGGGAGCGTAACGCTCCATGAAGCGCTCGCCGTCCTTGTTCAACAAGATACCGCCTTCGCCGCGCACGCCTTCGGTAATCAGCACGCCAGCACCGGCAACGCCAGTGGGGTGAAATTGCCAAAACTCCATGTCTTGCAGTGGCAGACCAGCACGAGCAGCCATACCCAGACCGTCACCGGTGTTGATGAAGGCGTTAGTGGAAGCAGCCCAGATACGGCCAGCACCACCAGTAGCCAGCACCACGCGCTTGCCTTCCAGAACGTAGATCTCGCCGGTTTCCATTTCCAGAGCGGTTACGCCCAGAACGTCACCCGCTTCGTTACGCAGCAGATCCAGCGCCATCCATTCCACGAAGAACTGGGTGCGGGCAGCAACGTTACGCTGATACAGCGTGTGCAACATGGCGTGGCCGGTACGGTCAGCAGCGGCACAGGCACGTTGAACAGGCTTTTCACCAAAGTTGGCCGTGTGACCACCAAATGGACGCTGATAAATCGTGCCATCCTGGTTACGGTCAAAAGGCATACCAAAGTGTTCCAGCTCGTACACAGCGTGTGGAGCTTCACGGCACATGAATTCGATGGCGTCCTGGTCACCCAGCCAGTCCGAACCCTTGACGGTGTCGTACATGTGCCAGTACCAGTGATCCTCGCTCATGTTACCCAAAGAGGCACTAACGCCACCTTGAGCAGCCACGGTGTGGGAGCGGGTTGGGAATACCTTGCTAAGAACAGCCACGGACAGGCCGGCCTGAGCCAATTGCAGGGAACAACGCATACCGGCGCCACCGGCACCGACCACCACTACGTCAAACTGACGGCGGGGCAAAGATTTTGTGATGGAAGCCACGGTTTAGAGACTCCAGATAATTTTTGCGAAAAAGACGACGCTGGCTACAAGCCACAGCAAGGTCAACACTTGCAGGAACAAGCGAATACCGGCGGGCTGAACGTAATCCATCCAAATGTCACGAACGCCAATCCAGGCGTGCCAGGACAAAGACAGGAAGAACAAAGTAGCGAGCAGCTGACCCAAAGGCAGGGAGCCGACCGTGAACGAGAACAGGCCACGCCAGGTCTCGAAATTCAGTTCACTGCTAAACAGGATGCCGCCAATGATGACCAGCGTGTAAATGGCCATGATGACCGCGGTAACCCGCTGGGCCAAAAAGTCCAAGGTACCGTAGTGGGCACCCACTACCAGCCGGTTTGCGCCAATGCGCTCACGATTAGCCATTACCACACCCCAAACAGTTTCAAGCCAAACACAACGGTCAGCGCCAGGCTAACCCCGAAAACCATACCCGCCGACTTCTTGGCCGACTCTTTGTCGTTACCCAGGTGCAGGTCCAGAGCCAGATAGCGAATACCGGCACAGAAGTGGTGCAAGTAGCCCCAGATCAATACCAGCAAAATCAGCTTACAGACTGGATTGTCCACGTAGCTGCGCAAGGTTTCGAAGGACTCGGGAGAGCTCACGCTTAAAGAGAACAGTGGCAATAAGACGAGCGGCAGGCAAAGAAACAGCAATGCTCCACTGACGCGATGCAAAATCGACGATTTTGCAGCCAGGGGCAAGCGGTAGCTCAATATCTGCGGCACGCTGATATTGCGATACTGCGGGCGCTGCTTGGGTGCGGTATCAGACATGATGGCCTCGAAGTAGATAAAAAAAAGTCATAAAATTTTGAACCTTGGTATTTTCACCTATTTGACACTACGGTGCAGTATCAAATACCGTATGTCGCCGAACTAGCTGAGCGTGTTTCGGTAATGAAAGCGCTCGGTCAGGTATAAACCCCGGCGCAATTCCATCGGTCGATCACCATAGGTATAAGACACGCGTTCCACGTGCAGCAAAGGCGAGCCAAGGGCCACTTGCAAGACCGATGCGGCCTCCTCGGTAGCACTGATGGCGCCGATCTTTTCATCGGCGCGCACCATGCTGATGCCAAATTTGCTCTCGAACCAGGCGTACATAGGGCCTTTGTTCTGTTCTACGGCCTCCAGCGTCAGGCCTTTAAAGACCGAGCCGGGCAGCCAGATGTCGTCATAAATGGTGGGGGCTTGGTCAAAAGACAGCACCCGGCGCAAATTGACCACCATATCGGAGGTGCGCAGGTCCAGCAGCACGGCTACATCCGTAGGCGCTTTCATGCGGCGCACATCCAGAATGCGGCTTTGGGAGACAACGGGCTTGCCATCATCAGGAGCCAGGCGCAAAAAGCGAAAACGCACACGAGCTTCGTGGTGAGTAGCAACAAAGGTGCCCTTGCCCTGGCGACGAATCAGCAGATTGTCGGCGGCCAGCTCGTCAATGGCTTTACGAACGGTGCCTTGGCTGACCTGAAAACGTGCGGCCAATTCCAATTCACTGGGGATGGCTTCGCCCGGTTTCCACTCGCCACGATCCAGCCCCTGCAGCAACAAAGCCTTGATCTGTTGGTACAGAGGGCTATAGGCCGCGCTAGGAGCGGATTTTTCGATTTCCTGGGTGCGTAGCGGCGGCACGTTATCAGACATGGGCTCACAAAAAATGCGCGGCAGATACAGCCTTGGACGCGCATTTGTTCATAAAATAGACAGTGCACTAATTTTCGCATGACCGGCCCCGAATGTCTAACGCTCTTATGTCTTATATAAGATATAAGACGTTTGACGCAGCTATCTTTTTGGTCTAGTCTGCGCAGTGAAAAAAGAGGCTTTCCCTCTTGCGAAAAACCGTTTTCCAGGCCAACAGTGCGGCCCGCAAAAGATTTAAACTGTGTTTTTCGTCACCGTCTTCAAACCCAAAAACGGAGTCTTACTCTCATGTCCAAACCCGCAATGCGTGTCGCCGTTACCGGCGCTGCTGGCCAGATTGGTTACGCCCTGCTGTTTCGCATCGCCTCTGGCGAAATGCTGGGCAAAGACCAGCCTGTAATCCTGCAGTTGCTGGAACTCGCCGACGAGAAAGCCCAAAAGGCCCTGAAGGGCGTCATGATGGAACTGGACGACTGCGCCTTCCCGCTGCTGCAAGGCATGTCCGCCCACAGCGACCCTGAAACCGCATTCAAAGATGTTGATATCGCCCTGCTGGTCGGTGCCCGTCCTCGCGGCCCAGGCATGGAGCGTAAAGACCTGTTGGCGTTCAACGCCCAGATCTTCACTGCACAAGGCCGTGCCCTGAACAAAGTGGCCAGCCGTGACGTCAAGGTTCTGGTTGTCGGCAACCCTGCCAACACCAACGCCTACATCGCCATGAAGTCCGCACCCGATCTGCCAGCAAAGAACTTCACCGCCATGCTGCGTCTGGACCACAACCGCGCTCTGTCGCAGTTGGCCACCAAGTCCGGCAAAGCGGTTGCTGACATCGAGAACCTGATCGTTTGGGGCAACCACTCGCCCACCATGTACCCTGACACTCGTTTCGCTACTGTAAACGGCGAGAAGATCGACGCTATCATCAACGACCAGGCCTGGAACCGCGAAACCTTCATCCCCACCGTGGGCAAACGTGGCGCCGCCATCATCGAAGCCCGTGGTTTGTCCTCGGCTGCGTCGGCTGCTAACGCTGCCATCGACCACGTGCGTGACTGGGTCCTGGGTTCCAACGGCAAATGGGTCACCATGGGTGTTCCTTCGGACGGCTCCTACGGCATTCCTGAAGGCATCATCTACGGCGTGCCTGTTACCACCGAAAACGGTGAGTACAAGCGTGTTGAGGGCCTGGAAATCGACGCCTTCTCGCGTGAGCGCATGGACCACACTTTGAACGAGCTGCTGGAAGAGCGTGACGGTGTGAAAGACCTGCTGGGTTAATTAACCCTCTAGTGTCCAAGATCCCCGCCTTTATAGGCGGGGATTTTTTTTGGCTGACGCCTATAGCTGCTGGGCGATAGGTAATAGTTGATACCCAATACCTACCACTTGCTTGTAAGTCACCATCTCAAACCACTATCAACAAGGCGCTGGCGGCTGCCCACGGGCGACGACATAAACCTGCCAGATCACACTAGGGCGCACGACCACCCTGCTCTTCCTGCAAAGGCTGCGCGTACACCACCATCCGCAAATGACGACTCTCATCAATGATGAGCGAGGTCTGCTCAAACTCGCGCAACTCTCCATCCAGCACAATTGTGTGTCGCCCGCTGCAGGGCAAATTCATATCGTGCTGCTCCCACCACATCTTGAACTCAGGTGACACGCGCTTGAGTTCATGGGCCATTTCATGAATATCCGTGCCTTCAGCAGCACGGGCAAAGTCTCGACGAAAACTGGACAGCATCTCCAGCGCCTGTGGCTCCCAGGGCGCAAATCGCGCATGCAAATCGGGGTTCGTAAACATCTGCCATAGCAAGTTGCGCTGCCCATCTGGATACGCCCCCAAACCCAGCAAATTGTCCGCCAAGCCATTAAAGCCCAGCACATCCCAGCGCAGATTCAAGACAAAGGCCGGATGAGGCAAGTCATGCATCAAGCGTCGAACCAAGGGCGGCAATACACACCAGCTTATGCCTGGCTCTGCCGGCAAACGCTCATGAGCCAATAAAAATAAATGACGGCGCTCGGCCGCATCCAGTTTCAAAACACGCGCCAGATTATCCAGAAAGTTGGCCGACACCCCAATATCGCGCCCTTGCTCCAACCAGGTGTACCAGGTCAATCCCACCCCCGCTAAGGCGGCCACTTCTTCACGTCGCAATCCCGGAGTGCGACGCCGCCCGCCACTCGGCAAGCCTAGATCTTCAGGTAAAAGCCGCTCACGGCAAGCGCGCAAGAAGGCAGCCAAGTCTGGACGTGTTCTTTCCAAGGTTCTCATGGCTCAAAATCCCATTGCTTTTAGTAATAGCATAAACAGTTAAATTGTAATGGCTTAAAAAGAGTTCAAGAATACAGGGGTTTTCACCACAAGCAGGCATCATGAATTCCACGTCTTATTCCCCCACCACCTTTTCGGCCACCACGAAAAGCCCACCTTGGCTGGGCCTTTCCGTGCTGCTCCTGGCTGGCTTCGTCACCATTTTTGACCTGTTCGTCGTCAATGTTGCTATCCCCAATATCCAGAGCCAATTGGGAGCCAGCTTTAGCCAGATCGGCTTCATTGTGGCAGGCTACGAACTTGCATTTGGCGTCCTGCTCATTACAGGAGGGCGGCTGGGCGATTTATTTGGTAGACGCAGGCTCTTTATCATCGGCATGGCGGGCTTTACGCTAGCCTCCGCACTTTGCGGTCTGGCACCCACCGCATTTTTACTGATCATCGCCAGGGCATTGCAAGGCTTGGCCGCAGCACTGCTCTTTCCCCAGGTTTACGCATCCATTCGGATCAACTTTGACGGTGATGACCGCCGCCGCGCTTTCGGCCTACTGGGCATGACGCTCGGCCTAGCCGCGATTGCCGGACAAGTTTTGGGGGGATGGCTGGTTCACGCAGACTTGTTTGGTCTGGGCTGGCGCAGCATCTTTTTGATCAATATCCCTATCGGCCTGCTGGCGATTGTGGCGGCGCGCCATATTCCCGAGACCCGCGCCCCTGAAGGCCAGGGCCTAGACCCCAGCGGGGTGGTTTTGATCAGCCTGGCCTTGAGCCTGTTACTCATCCCCCTGATCCAAAGCTCAGAACACGGCTGGCCTCTTTCCAGCGTGCTGGCTGTAGCCGCTGCGGGTATTCTGCTATGGGTTTTTTATCAGCATCAGGAAAGGCGTCGACGTTCAGGGCTGCTGCCCTTGGTGGATATGAAGCTGCTGACACAGCCCCGCTTTGCCTTAGGCGCCACGCTAGTCTTGCTGGTGTATTCCACCGCCAGCTCTTTCTTTCTATGCTTTGCTCTTTTGCTGCAAAGTGGTCTGGGCTTAAGTCCTTTCCATGCAGGCAGTATTTTCGCACCGGCCAGCGTGGGCTTTGTCCTTGCCTCCTTAAGCGCACCGCGCCTAATCGCCTGCTATGGCAACCGCGCCATTACTATCGGCGCTTTATGCTACGCCTTCTCCTTTGCTTTTTTGATCGCTCAAGTTGCTTGGGCGGGCGCACAGTTGGAAGCCATCCACCTGATTCCTGCCTTGATCTTTTTGGGGGTCAGCCAAGGCCTGATCATGACGCCCTTGCTGAATCTGATTCTGGGCTTTATAGACGAGACTCAAGCAGGCATGGCGTCGGGTGTGATTTCCAGTATTCAGCAAATTGGTGCCGCTCTGGGGGTTGCCGTAGTCGGCTTCTTGTTTAATGCCGGACGAAGCGCGGGCAGCGCTTCCCTTACGCAGGCTGAACACTATGGCTCTGCCTTTGTGATGGGCTTGAGCTACAACCTGCTCGCTTCTGTGCTGATCAGCTTCTTGTTAATGGCGTTAAACCGAGTCAATCGAGACTGAAAGCAGCCTGTAAATAGCACAGACACAGACACAGACAGGCCTTGCCCCTATCCTTAAGCACGTAAAACCCATCAGCCTTTACGCAGCTTGCGCCACAGGGTACTGCGACTGATGCCCAACTGTTGTGCCGCCAAGGCGCGGTTGCCCCCACAATCTTCCAGCACCTTGGCCAGATGCTCCTGCTCGCTGCGCTCTTGCTGGTCGCGCAAAGCTGGCATGGGAGGCTCTGTCACCAAGGCCCTCAGCTCCGGCGCAATATCTTCTAGCACCACAGCTTGATCACCTTGCACTGTGCCCAAAACCATCAAGCGTTCGATCAGGTTTTCCAACTCGCGGATATTGCCGGGCCATGGGTAGTGACGGCCCAACTCCAGCAGCTCGGTCAGCCAATCCGGGTGGAGTGTTACAGCCCCGCCCAGACGCTGAGCCACTTTTGCCAAGAGATGCTCCACCAGTTCCGGCAAATCCTGGGTACGCAGACGCAAAGGCGGCAAGCGCAGCACCAGAATATTCAGGCGATAAAACAGGTCCTGACGGAACACTCCTTCTTTCACTTGCGCGGCCAGATCGCGGTGAGTGGCCGCAATCACGCGCACATCGACTGGCGTTGGCTCGATCGCCCCGATACGCAGGACTTCTTTTTCTTGCAGCACCCGCAGCAAACGGGTTTGCAGTGGCAAGGGCATCTCCCCGATCTCGTCCAGAAACAAGGTGCCGGTGTGAGCCGCTTCTACAAGCCCGACTTTGCCGCCCCGACTGGACCCCGTAAACGCGCCTTCAACATACCCAAACAGCTCGCTTTCCAGCAGGCTATCGGGGAACGCCGCGCAGTTCACGGCTACAAAAGGTTGCGCGCGTCTGGCGCTGGCACTGTGTATCCCTTGAGCCAGCAATTCCTTACCCGTACCGCTCTCGCCAATAATCAAGGTGGTGGCTGTGCTTTGTGCACATGCCTGTGCTTGAGCACGCAATTTGCGCATGGGTGAACTTTGCCCCACCAGATCAGACAACTCATAGCGAGCATGACGCGAGGCGGCCTGTTGGCTGCGCGAACGCAGACTTCGGTCTAGTCGCTGAATTGCAGCCGGGTCCTGGCAGAGCAAGACGGCACCGCTCAAGCGCCCCTGCTCCAGGATTGGCATGCGGGTCACAATCGCGGTGCGGCCACCCACTTGCTGCACGGTATCCAGTTGCACTTCCAGACTGCGTAAAGTCCCCGCCAAATCCAGCTCGGGATACAAGGAGCCCAAGCGGCGGCCAATCACTGCCTGAGCGGGTTTCCCAAGCCAGGCTTCCATGGCCGGGTTCACCGTTTCAATGCGCTCGTCTCGATCCACTGACACAACCCCGTCACGCAATTGCGCCAGAATCGTATTCAGGCGGTCTCGGCGGGCGGCTTCTGCGCGGGCGACTCGGGCTAATTCAATCGCGGACTCCAGTGCCTGACGCACCGCCCCTTGCGAGTACAGCAGCACAGCTTGCATCTGATTTTCACGCGCCAGATCCACCACCAAACCGGGAGCCAGCACCCACTCCACCCCCAGCTCTTTCAAATCCTGAACACAGCTGCGTGCATCATCCTCGCTACGGTAACTGCGCAATTCAACGGGCAGATCAAAGCGCTGTACAAACTCCATGAGCTCTAACGGCATCTCGCCATAAGTGACGACTGCTTTGCGCTCGGGCTGAGCAGCAGCCAAGCTGCCCATAATGTCAAAGCCACCGGGATGCACCAGCACAACCGGTAAATCCAGGTGTTCGCGTAAATAGCTGCCATTGGAACCGGCTGAGACCAGCACATCGATTTCACCTGTCTGGCGCAGCACCTCCACCGCTTGAACCGCTTCGCCATAGGCTTTGTCCACGATCAGGATTTCCGCCTGGGCGCGGAACTGCGGCACCAACTCTTCCAGCAAAGAGCGCAGACCATGCAGACCGAAGGCCACCAGACGCAAGCGGGCCGGAGAGGAGGAAAGATAAGGCATAGCGTTTCACCTACGACTCAAAAATGCGACACTGTCTCAATATACGTTTCAATATTGAAACACAAAACGAAGAAACACCCTACTGAAGCGGTGAATGAACCCAGCTGAACCCTGCAAGGAATCGCTAGCCCACTTGGCTTTAGTCCACTTCAGGCATGAGTACGGGAACTTGGCACAGCTTTTGCTTTAGTAGAACCAACCCGTCGCCAGAACACGCTGGCGGCCCTTTTTGATTTTTGTGATCTGGAGCCCAGAATGAGCCAAAACCAACTGACATCGGCAGGTGCCCGTTTCCGCCAAGCCCTGCGTGAAGAGCAGCCTTTGCAAATCATTGGTGCTATCAACGCCAACCACGCTTTGCTGGCGCAGCGCGCCAACTTTCGCGCTATTTACTTGTCGGGCGGCGGTGTAGCTGCGGGCTCCCTGGGCCTGCCTGATCTGGGCATCAACACCCTGGACGACGTCCTGACCGACATTCGTCGCATCACCGATGTATGCGATCTGCCTTTGATGGTGGACATTGACACCGGCTTTGGCGCTTCGGCCTTCAATATTGCCCGCACCGTCAAAAGCCTGATCAAGTTTGGCGCAGCTGCTTGCCACATTGAAGACCAAGTAGGTGCCAAGCGTTGTGGCCACCGCCCCGGCAAGGAAATTGTCAGCACTGGCGAGATGGCTGACCGCGTGAAGGCAGCTGTAGACGCCCGTACCGACCCAGAATTTTTCATCATGGCGCGTACTGATGCCATCGCTGTTGAAGGGGTTGACGCTGCCCTGGAGCGCGCTCAGGCTTGCGTGGAAGCCGGTGCAGACGGTATTTTTGCTGAAGCTTGCTACGATCTGGACACCTACCGCCGCTTTACCGAAACCTTGAACGTGCCCGTGCTGGCCAACATCACGGAATTCGGTCAGACCCCGCTGTTCACGGTTGAGGAGCTGGCGTCGGCAAATGTTGCCATGGTGCTCTACCCGCTGTCCGCCTTCCGCGCCATGAACAAAGCAGCTGAAACTGTCTACCAGGCGATCCGTCGCGACGGACATCAGAAAAACGTGATCGATTTGATGCAGACTCGTGAAGAACTGTACGATCGTATCGGCTACCATGCTTACGAGCAAAGCCTCGACAAGCTGTTCCAGAAAAACAAGAAGTCCTGAGCCCTTACTGGCTCCCGCCCCGCTCTTAACCAGCGTGTGGCGGGCATAATTTATCCAGGCAGTCGGCCCTGCTGACTGCCCTGCAACCAGGAGACCTTTATGAGCAGTACTGAGAACACCCCTAGCACTGGCTTCAAGCCCAAAAAATCGGTGGCCCTGTCGGGCGTTGTGGCGGGTAATACCGCCCTGTGCACAGTGGGTCGTAGCGGTAATGACCTGCACTACCGCGGCTACGATATTTTGGACTTGGCACAGGCTTGCGAGTTTGAGGAAGTGGCTTACTTGCTGATTCACGGCAAGCTGCCCAACCGCGATGAACTGCGCGCCTACAAACAAAAGCTCAAGCGTCTGCGCGGCCTGCCTCTGGCCCTGCAAAGCGCGCTGGAAACCCTGCCTGCACACAGCCACCCCATGGACGTGATGCGCACTGCCGTTTCAGTTCTGGGTTGCGTCTTGCCAGAGAAAGACGACCACAACCTGCCTGACGCCCGCGACATCGCAGACCGTTTGCTGGCTTGCCTGGGTTCGGCACTGCTGTACTGGTATCACTACAGCCACAACGGCGAAATGATTGATGTACAGACCGACGACGACAGCATCGGCGCCCACTTCCTGCACCTGCTGCATGGCGAA
Source organism: Alcaligenes sp. GW821-FHT11D07 (assembly GCF_058808495.1). Taxonomy (NCBI): domain Bacteria; kingdom Pseudomonadati; phylum Pseudomonadota; class Betaproteobacteria; order Burkholderiales; family Alcaligenaceae; genus Alcaligenes; species Alcaligenes sp. GW821-FHT11D07. The sequence goes on along the minus strand of NZ_JBXART010000002.1, from coordinate 849,856 downwards.
AAGCCATCAGCCGAGTGGGAACAAGCCATGCACGTGTCGCTGAACCTATATGCCGAGCACGAATTCAACGCCTCCACCTTTACCAGCCGCGTTATCGCCGGTACGGGCTCGGACTTCTACTCCGCCATTTCCGGTGCCATTGGCGCCCTGCGCGGTCCCAAGCACGGCGGTGCCAACGAAGTGGCTTTTGAAATCCAGAAGCGCTACGAGAACCCCGACCAGGCCGAAGAAGACATCCGCAAGCGTGTGGAAAACAAAGAAGTCATTATTGGCTTCGGTCACCCGGTCTACACCATTTCCGACCCACGCAATGAAGTCATCAAATCGGTTGCCAAGGAATTGGCACAGGCTGATGGCAACACGCGCATGTTTGAAATTGCCGAGCGTCTGGAAAGCGTGATGTGGGAAGTGAAAAAAATGTTCCCCAACCTGGACTGGTTCTCGGCCGTGTCCTACCACACCATGGGCGTGCCCACGGCCATGTTCACACCGCTGTTCGTGATTGCACGTACCGCAGGCTGGGCCGCTCACATCATCGAGCAGCGTGTGGACAACAAAATCATTCGTCCTACCGCCAACTATGTTGGCCCTGAAAACCAGAGCTTTGTGCCACTGGATCAGCGCCCATAAGTCACAGATCCTAGGCTATTATGCGCCTGTGATTTGACTCACGGCCCCGCTGCAAATGTGCAGGCGGGGCCGTCTTGCTGGTGACTTTAATGCTCTCTGATTTCGTACGCTATGCCCTGCCTTTGACAGGAACCTTGATGATTGCCTGTGCCCTGACCAGTCTGGCCTCGGGCGCCTATCTCCTGCTTTTCAACCTGCGCCGCAGCAATCAAGTGTTGCGCCACCCTTATCTGGATCAGTACCCCTGGGAAAAGCTCACCCTTTCCCTGAAGGCCGGTGTGCTGCTGGATTACTTTTTGCGCCTGAACTTCCCCAAACGACAAAGCTCCTTGTTTGGCAATGCCAACCGCCTGCTCAAGCACGTACAGCCTGAAGATGTGCCCATGGGCATCAAATGGCCCTTGATGGGGCTGTGGGGCGGCTGCTTTCTGGGCATGATTTGCATGCTTGCTGTTTGGATTTTGATTGCCCTGCACGGGACCCCAACCTGAAGGAGATCGCCATCACTACTGCTATCCACCACGACCCTCAAGCGCACTTGTTTTATTGCGACGTCGAGAACCTGCGCAGTGTCATCGAATACGAGCTGGACGATGCTGTCATGAGCATCACCCACACCCGTGTCCCGCCTGAACTGGAAGGCCGTGGCATTGCTGGCCAACTGACCCGCTTTGCGCTGGAAACGGCAAAAAACCAACAGTGGAAAGTTCGCCCTGTTTGCAGCTACGCGGTGGTCTACTTCCGCCGCCACCCTGAATACAACGACTTGCTGGCGTGATCCCGCTTTCATTCAGCTTAATGTAAGTCTTATATAAGATATAAGACCATTGCTTCGCTGCCCGCTTCAAATTACAATTGGGGCAGTAAGCGATTTATTGCATTTTCATATCAACCATTTACCGATAGGCCCCTGCACTATGCTGGACTCTTACCGCGAACATGTTGCCGAGCGCGCCGCTCTGGGCATTCCCCCGCTGCCTTTGTCGGCTCAGCAGACCGCCGAGCTGATCGAGCTCATCAAAAACCCACCTGCTGGTGAAGAAGCCGTCCTGGTCGACTTGCTGACCCACCGCGTCCCCGCCGGTGTGGACGACGCCGCCAAGGTCAAAGCCTCCTACCTGGCCGCTATCGCGCTGGGCACAGAATCCTGTGCTTTGATCAGCCGCGAGCGCGCCACTGAGCTGCTGGGAACCATGCTGGGTGGCTACAACATCAGCCCGCTGATCGAGCTGCTGGACTCGCCCGAACTGGGCCAGATCGCCGCCAACGGCCTGAAAAACACCCTGTTGATGTTTGACTCTTTCCACGACGTTCAGGAAAAAGCCGAAAAGGGCAATGCCTTTGCTAAAGAAGTGATGCAAAGCTGGGCTGACGGCGAGTGGTTCACCAGCCGCCCTGAAGTCCCTGAAAGCCTGACCGTTACCGTCTTCAAAGTCACTGGCGAGACCAACACCGACGACCTGTCGCCCGCCCCTGACGCCTGGAGCCGACCGGACATTCCGCTGCACGCTTTGGCCATGCTGAAAAACCCGCGCCCAGGTATCGAACCTGAAGAGCCCGGCAAGAAAGGCCCTGTCAGCTTTATCGAATCCCTGAAAGAAAAGGGCCACCTGGTTGCCTACGTGGGCGACGTGGTCGGTACCGGTTCTTCGCGTAAATCGGCCACCAACTCCGTGTTGTGGTTTACAGGCGAAGACATTCCTTTCGTTCCTAACAAACGCTTTGGTGGCGTTTGCCTGGGCAGCAAGATTGCTCCTATCTTCTACAACACCATGGAAGATGCGGGCGCACTGCCTATCGAACTGGATGTGTCCGAAATGGGCATGGGCGATGTGGTTGAACTGCGTCCCTACGAAGGCAAAGCCTTCAAAAATGGCGAACTGATCTCCGAATTCCAGGTCAAGTCCGACGTTCTGTTTGACGAAGTTCGTGCCGGTGGCCGTATTCCTTTGATCATTGGCCGTGGCCTGACCACCCGTGCTCGCGAAGCACTGGGTCTGCCCCCAACCGATCTGTTCCGTCTGCCACAAAGCCCTGTTGATTCCGGTAAAGGCTTCTCCCTGGCGCAGAAGATGGTTGGCCGTGCTTGCGGTCTGCCTGAAGGCCTAGGCGTGCGTCCTGGTACGTACTGCGAACCACGCATGACCACCGTTGGCAGCCAGGACACCACTGGCCCAATGACTCGTGACGAACTGAAAGACCTGGCTTGCCTGGGCTTCTCGTCCGATCTGGTGATGCAGTCCTTCTGCCACACCGCAGCCTATCCAAAACCAGTTGACGTCAAAACTCACCACGAACTGCCTGCTTTCATCAGCACCCGCGGTGGCGTGTCCCTGCGTCCTGGCGACGGTATCATCCACTCCTGGCTGAACCGCATGTTGCTCCCCGATACCGTGGGTACCGGTGGTGACTCCCACACCCGTTTCCCTATCGGCATCAGCTTCCCCGCTGGTTCCGGTCTGGTGGCCTTTGCCGCTGCTACCGGTGTGATGCCTCTGGATATGCCAGAATCCGTGCTGGTACGCTTCAAGGGCGAAATGCAGCCTGGCGTCACCCTGCGTGACCTGGTGAACGCCATTCCTCTGTACGCCATCAAGCAAGGCTTGCTGACCGTTGAGAAAGCCGGCAAGAAGAACATCTTCTCCGGTCGTATCCTGGAAATCGAAGGCCTGCCTAACCTGAAGATCGAACAAGCTTTCGAGCTGTCTGACGCTTCCGCCGAACGCTCTGCCGCCGCATGTACCGTGCGTCTGAACCAAGAGCCCATCATCGAATACCTGAACAGCAACATCACGCTGCTCAAGTGGATGATCGCCAATGGTTACGAAGACGAGCGCACCATCACACGCCGCATCAAGGCCATGGAAGCCTGGCTGGCCAACCCTGAACTGCTCGAACCCGATGCAGACGCAGAATACGCCGCTGTCATTGACATTGATCTGGCTGAAATTCACGAGCCTATCGTGGCTTGCCCGAACGATCCTGATGATGTCAAAACCATGTCCGAAGTATCCGGCACGGTGATCGACGAAGTGTTTATCGGCAGCTGCATGACCAACATCGGCCACTTCCGTGCAGCTTCCAAGCTGCTGGAAGGCAAGCGCGACATTCCAACCCGTCTGTGGGTCGCTCCGCCGACCAAGATGGACCAGCAACAGCTGACCGAAGAAGGCCACTACGGCGTTCTGGGCGTAGCTGGCGCTCGTATGGAAATGCCCGGTTGCTCGCTGTGCATGGGTAACCAGGCACAGGTTCGCGAAGGCGCTACCGTTATGTCCACCAGCACCCGTAACTTCCCCAACCGTCTGGGCAAGAACACCAATGTGTTCCTGGGTTCGGCTGAACTGGCTGCCATCTGCTCGCGTCTGGGCCGTATCCCGACCCGCGAAGAGTACCTGGCCGACATGGGCGTACTGCAAGCCAATAGCGAAGACATCTACCGCTACATGAACTTCGACCAAATCGAAGAGTTCAAGGAAATTGCTGACTCCGTAGGTCTGTAAGCCCTAGCGCTTGCATAAAACGCCCTCGCCGCTTCATGCGGCGAGGGCGTTTTTTATTGCCCGTTTGAAGTGCTGCTCCCGGCTGCGTATCAGCCCGTTCTGTCTTAGACGCCGCCGTAGATATGCCTACCCACCTGCCGCTAGCTAGCCGCGGGTATACCCCTGCTACCCCTGTGGTTATTCCTTATGTACGGCTGGCGTTTGAATCGCCTATAAAGCTGAAAGCAAACTGAAAGAAAGCTGAAAGCAACACCAGATTGCTTCGATTTGCTATCGAACGCTAACAGCCACTTCGGAGACACACCCATGAAAAACAGGATCAAAAAAAGCACCGCGCCCCAAGAACAAACCGGCGCATCCCGGCGCAAGTTCCTGAGCGGTGCTGCAGCCGGCACCGCGGCTGCAGCAACGATGGGCTTTCCTGCCATCGCTCGCGCGCAGGGTCCCATTAACTTTCGCTTCCAAAGCACTTGGCCCACCGTCGACATCTTCCACGAATTCGCCCTTGATTTCGCCAAGAAGGTCAACGACATGACCGGTGGAGACTTAAAAATCGAAGTCTTGCCCGCAGGGGCCGTCGTGCCGGCCTTTGGCCTGCTTGACGCCGTCTCCAAGGGAACCCTTGACGGCGGACACGGCGTACTGGGCTACAACTACGGCAAACAAAACGCCCTGGCTTTATTTTCGTCTGGTCCGGCCTTCGGCATGGACGCCAATATGGTGCTTGCCTGGCACAAGTACGGCGGCGGCAAGGAGCTGCTGGCCAAGCTGTACGATGCCATCGGTGGCAATGTTGTCTCGTTTCTGTCCGGCCCGATGCCCACTCAACCCTTCGGCTGGTTCAAAAAACCCATCACCAAAACCGAAGATCTAAAGGGCCTGAAGTTCCGCACTAACGGCTTGGCCATCGACCTGTTCACCGAAATGGGTGCCGCCGTCAATGCCTTGCCAGGCGGTGAAATCGTCCCAGCGCTGGACCGCGGCCTGCTCGATGGAGCCGAGTTCAACAACGCCGCATCCGACCGTGCCCTGGGCTTTCCGGACGTCTCCAAGGTCTGCATGCTGCAAAGCTTTCACCAGGCCTCGGAAACCTTCGAGATCATGTTCAACAAGGACAAGTACAACGCGCTGCCGGCACAACTGAAGGCCATCGTCGACAACGCTGTGGAGGCCTCATCGGCCGACATGTCCTGGAAGGCGGTTGACCGCTACTCAAAGGATTACCAGCGTCTGCAAAAGGAAGACGGGGTCAAGTTCTATAAAACGCCCGACACCATCCTGCAACAACAACTGGTCGTGTGGGACCAGATCGTCGCCAAGAAAGCCGAGACCAACCCCTTATTCAAGGAAATCGACGCATCGCAACGAGCGTTCGCCGCACGCGCCATGGCGTGGGATATGGACACCAACAATAATCGCCGCATGGCCTACAACCACTACTTCGGTCGCAAAGCCCCCCAAGCCAAGAGCTGATCTTCCAGCAGCCCTCGCACCGCGTCATCCCATCCACCCGGATGCGGATGACGTGCCCGACGCCCTCCAGGCCGGCCGCGCCCCACGCCGCAGCCGACACGCACCACACCCTTTCCGCGCTAGCAAGGTGAACCTACCATGCAGAAAATTCTGGTCTTCATCGACCGGTTCAATACGTGGATAGGCCAGTTGTTCGGCTGGCTAGTCCTGGCATTGACCCTGTTCGTTTCGTTCGAGGTGTTCTCGCGATACGTGCTGTCCAACCCACACGCCTGGGCCTTCGACATGATGAACATGCTGTACGGCGGCCTGTTCATGATGGCGGGCGCCTACACGCTCTCCAAGAACGGCCATGTCCGAGGAGACGTGCTGTACGGCTTTTTCCCACCCCGCCTGCAAGCGGCTCTGGACTTGATTCTGTACATTCTGTTCTTCATTCCCGGTGTGGTCGCCATGTTTTGGGCCGGCTACTACTTCGCCGCCGAGTCCTGGTCCATCACGGAGCACTCCAATATCACGGCCAACGGGCCTCCCATTTACCCCTTTAAGGCCATCATCCCGTTGGCAGGCTTTTGCCTGCTGCTACAAGGCTTTGTGGAGATGGTGTACTGCGTACGCTGCCTGCGCGAAGGGAAATGGCCTTCACGAGACAAGGATGTTGAAGAGGTCGATGTAGACAAGCTCATGGACATGGTGGACGTCAAGAGCGAGGACATTAAAAAGCTGGATGTCTTTGTCAAGGGCCACGAAAAGAAAGGGAGCCCAACATGAGAAAAGAAATCTGGTTCGGACTGACCATACTGATCGGCATCGTCTTGAGCATCGCCATCTTCATGCCGTCCCCCGCCGACATGACTAATGGCCACTTGGGGATGCTCATGCTGGCCCTCATTGTTGTCACCATCATGCTGGGCTTTCCTACGGCCTTTACGCTAATGGGGATGGGAGTGATTTTCACGTGGCTTGCCTATCGTGACATGGGCACCCAGCAAGCTATCCAGCAAACCCTGGACTTGATGGTCCTGCGCACCTACGCGGTTATGACCAACGATGTACTGATTGCGGTGCCCCTGTTCATCTTCATGGGCTACCTGGTCGAACGCGCTAACCTCATCCAGAACCTGTTCAAGGGCATGCACCTGGCCATGGCGCGGATCCCAGGTTCGCTGGCGGTGGCCACAATTGCCACCTGCGCTATCTTCGCTACGGCCACAGGCATCGTGGGCGCGGTAGTGACGCTGATGGGTCTGCTGGCAATGCCAGCCATGCTGCGGGCTGGCTACAGCGTGCAGCTGACTGCCGGTTCCATCACTGCTGGGGGTTGCCTGGGTATTTTGCTGCCCCCCTCCGTACTGCTGATCCTGTACGGTGCCGTCGCAGGCGTCTCGGTCGTGAAGCTGTATGCAGGCGCCTTTCTGCCCGGCCTGATGCTGGCCGTGATGTACGTGCTGTACGTGATCATCCTGGCCAAGCTCAAGCCCAGCGTCGCGCCACCGCTGCCCCCGGAAGACCGAATCGTGCCGCTGCCGGCCTTCGCACAATCCATCAAGGAGACTTTCACGGACCGTGCCGTACCCGGCCTGATCAGCGCCATGAAGGGACCACGCAACATCGACGTGCCCATGAGGCTGCTGCTCAAGAACCTGGCGATCGCCCTGCTGCCCGCTGTGATCTTCTTCACCATCATGGGTTTTAGCTACCAATCAGTTACCGCCCCCAAAGCAGTGGAGCAATATGAACTTCAAGAAATGGGAGGAGGTTTCAACGATTTTGGCAGCGACTACAGTGGCGGCGGACTGGCAGAACCTCCGGGTTCTGGGGGCTTGTCCGAACCTGAAGGTAGTGAACCCATCACTGCGCTGGGTGCAAGCGAATTGGGCGCAGAGGCCCCCGCCGCTGAAGCAGGGACCACCGAAGAAGCCACTACGGCAGAGCGACAAGCAGCGCCCATGACGTTCTGGATTTTCTTGCTTGTCGGCAGTCTGGCATTGCTGTGCTATTACGCGATGCTGAATTTCGCACGGCTGGAAATCTTCAAGATGCTGCTCAGCTCTTTCTTTCCGCTAACCATCCTGATCCTGGCCGTGCTGGGCAGTATCGTCATCGGCCTGTGCACCCCTACGGAGGCAGCGGCCCTGGGGGCTTTGGGCGGTATCCTGCTGGCCTTCGCGTATCGCCGATTGAATTTCGCTATGGTGCGCGAATCGGTGTATCTCAGTGCCAAAACCAGTGCCATGGTCTGCTGGCTGTTTGTCGGTTCCAGTATTTTCTCGGCCGCCTTCGCCTTGCTGGGCGGTCAGGAACTGATCAACAGCTGGGTGCTGTCCATGGATTTGACGCCTATCCAGTTCATGATTCTGGCGCAGGTCGTCATCTTCCTGCTGGGTTGGCCATTGGAGTGGACGGAAATCATCATTATTTTTATGCCGATTTTTCTGCCCCTGCTCGCCCACTACCAGATCGATCCGCTATTTTTTGGTCTGCTGGTCGCCCTGAATCTGCAAACGGCATTCCTGTCCCCACCGGTCGCCATGTCGGCTTTTTACCTGAAGGGAGTATCACCACCCCATGTCACGCTGAACCAGATCTTCCTGGGGATGATGCCCTTCATGGGCATCCAGATCCTGGCCATCATCATCCTGTACCTGTTCCCTGGTATCGGCCTTTGGCTGCCCAGCGTGTTGTACTGATCGCGGCCCGATTGCATCGGATCGCAGCAGAAGCCGCCGCATCCCCGAATGCGGCGGTTTTTCCGTTTCATGATGACTCTTAGGCAGTCTGTATTTTATTCCTGCGAGCGTTCTACCCCCTCGCTCCTAGGGAGCTTCCCTCATTCGCACACCCCAGTCGTGCCAAAGGGTAAACTAGCCTGTCCCTATACCGGTTTTGTACGTCCATGTCGCAACTCAATTCCAAACTGCTCGCCCAACAACCCAAAGAAATCCAGCGTCTGATTAATTTCACCGACGCGCTGGTACGTTCTGGCTCGCAGATCGAAGATCGGTACTGGCAAAACCTGGCCGGGCAATTGCTGGAAAAGCTCTATAGCGGGCGACGCAATAGCGCGGTCGAACAAACGCTGGAATTGCTGGGTAGCCAGCAACAGCACCAGCACTATGAAATCCTGATGGAACTGGCCGAGTCCCAGGCTGAATGCCAGCAGATTGAACACAATGGCATGCTCTACGATGCCTTGCTGTTCTCTGCACCATTAACAGCCTGGACACGCTACCAACTGCCACAAGGGGAACTGAAGCCGCAGCAGCTAAAAGAACTGGAAGCAGCACTGCGCTCCCACGTTCTGGCTGAAGGTACGATGTGCGCGCTACTGCCCAATCTGGTCAATTACGACGAGATGCCCCAGACCTATCAGCAAACTTATGAATGGACCCGCAGTCTGACCGCCCTGGCCCTGGGCCGCAGTCAGGAAGCGGTTGCCATCAATAAGCCAGAAGAAGCCAGCAGCCTGCTGGCCGATGCCCGTTTTCTGATTGGCGTGGTCATGGCCCCCGTAGGCCAGCCCCTGTTTCGCTGGCAACAAAGTGGCGATGCCCAGCAGACCGAACACTTGCGCTGCATAGAGCAATGGGTGGAGCGTTACTCCGCCATTGTGACGCCGCTGTTTACCGGGTGCCAATTGCAGTTTCTGGCACCGAACGCCTACTACATCAATAACCGCGAGTCGGACCGAGAAATCCGCCCCTTGGCCCTGAAGGCCGGCATCACCTGGCTGCAGACCGCCGTGAAGCTGTCGCCCGATCAGCTGCGAGCAGTTATCGTGGCTTGCGGTGACGATCAGGTTGAAGAATACCGCGTAGGCTTTAGCACCCTTTCATCGCCTACCGTGATCTATGGCTGCATCTGGCCCGTGCTGAGCCAGGAAGAAGCAGAGTCCTCTTTCCATAACGAGGACCACGTCGATATTCCTGATGTCATTGCCGCCCTGCTGAGCACCTTGGGCCTGATCCAGATTCAGCGCCTGCCCGGTCTGCACTCTACAGAAACCTGCGACGACTGCAGCGCGCCCTTCTTTCCTGATATCAACGGCGAGATGCAGCACCCGGAACTGCCGGACGAAATCGACCTGGACCCCGTACAGCTGCATTAAATTGAGCACTTCCATTGTTTCCCAGCCTATATCCATCGACCTGTTTTGCCGAGTCATCGACAATTTAGGGGATATAGGCGTGTGCTGGCGGCTAGCCCGTCAGTTGGCCGCCAATCCGCAGGTCGCTGAACTTCGCCTGTGGGTTGACGACTTGGACAGCTTTGCCCGCATCCAAGCCGATGTACGGCCAGAGCTGCGCAGCCAGCATTTGCAGGGCGTCAATATCGAACACTGGCACCCGGAGCGCCAAGACTACCCCGCGCCACACTCCTTCGTGATCGAGGCTTTTGCCTGCGAACCACCAGCAGCGATGACCCAGCACATTAACGCTGCCGATCATGTCTGGATCAACCTGGACTATCTGAGCGCCGAACCCTGGGTTCAAGGCTGCCACGGCCTGCCTTCCCCGCAAGAGGGTGGCATCAACAAGTATTTCTTTTTCCCTGGCTTTGCCCCGCAAACTGGCGGCTTGCTGCGCGAGACCGATCTACTGGCGCGCCGTGATGCCTTTCAGCAGGACAACGCCGCCTACCAGCGCATGCTGAGCCGTCTGGGTGTGTCTGAGCAAGATAGTGAAGCCCTGATCGCCGGTGAGATGCAGCAGATGTTCCTGTTCTGCTATCCCGATGCCCCGGTGCAGGCTCTGCCCGAGGTCCTTTCGCAGCAGGAGCAAGACACCTTGCTGCTGGTGCCCGAATCAGTTGCACAGCGAATCCCGGACCTGAACGCCAGCCGTTTGCGGGTCCAGCGCATTCCTTCGGTGAATCAGGCGGACTTTGATGCCTTGCTTTGGCGCAGCGCACTGAACATCGTGCGTGGCGAAGACTCTTTAGTACGGGCTATTTGGGCCGGCCAGCCCATGCTGTGGCAGCCCTATGTACAAGAAGAACAAGCCCATCTGGACAAGCTGCGCGCCTGGCTGGATACCGCCCAATTGCCACAAGCCGTACAGGATCTGCACATCGCCTGGAGCAGCGCCGATCAAGCCGGTGCCGCTCACGCGCTGACGCGTTGCCTGGAGCCCCAGGTGTTGCGTCAATGGCAACAAGAAGCACGTTCATACAGCATAAAACTGGCTGCACAAGCCGATTTGGCCAGCAGTTTGCTGAGTTTTTACACCCAAGTCGCCCGAAAACGCTAAAATAGCGGATTACCTCTTAAAAGCTCCCTGACACTACGTTTGGCGGAGCCTGTCCCATTCGGAGTTTTTTTAATGAAAACCGCACAAGAACTGCGCGTTGGTAACGTCGCGATGGTCAATGGCGACCCTCTGGTCGTTCAGAAAACGGAATACAACAAATCCGGTCGCAACTCCGCCGTTGTCAAACTGAAGTTCAAGAACCTGCTGACCGGCTCGAACAGCGAAGCCGTGCACAAAGCTGACGAAAAATTTGAAGTTGTCCAGCTTGAGAAGCGCGAATGTACTTACTCCTACTTTGCTGACCCCATGTACGTTTTCATGGACGAAGAGTACAACCAGTACGAAATCGAAGCCGAAAGCATGGGCGACGCCCTGGACTACCTGGAAGAAAACATGTCCGTTGAGGCCGTTTTCTACGAAGGTCGTGCCATCTCGGTTGAATTGCCCACCATCATCGTGCGCGAAATCACCTACACCGAACCCGCTGTGAAAGGCGATACCTCCGGTAAAGTGCTGAAGCCTGCCAAGATCAACACTGGCACCGAAATCAGCGTGCCTTTGTTCTGCAACATCGGCGACAAGATCGAAATCGACACCCGCACTGGCGAATACCGCAGCCGCGTGATGTAAGAAAGACGCAGTGCCGCCCAGTGCGGTACGCGCAAAAAAAGGGGCTGTTTTCACAGCCCCTTTTTTCTGCCTGCTCACTTCACACCGCAGCCCTCAGGCTAGCAAGCCGGTGTTCACAAACCCACCGTCTACACTGATTATCTGCCCGGTCATATACGCTGTTTTTTCGCTATCCAGCAAAAAGCAGATTGCCTGCGCCACTTCACGCGGCGTGCCGTAGCGATGCATGGGCACGGCAGACTTCCAGGTTTCCTGCTCCTGTTCCGTATGCACCTGCATGGCCAATGGCGTCATGATAGGACCGGGACACACACAGTTCACCCGTATGCCTTCCTGGGCCAGTTCATTGGCCATTACCTGTGTCAGATTGATCAAACCCGCTTTGGTGATGCCATAGGCGGCACGCCCCCGGTTGCCTACCAGACCGGATACCGAGGAAATATGCACAATCGCACCCTGCTTGTGCTCTCGCATCAGTAAAGCTGCTTCCCGACTGATACTGAAAGCCGCCAGCACGTTCACCTCGAAAGTGGCGCGCAACAAAGCCGAATCCGTATTCAAAAAAGTAACGTCCCGCCCAAACCCGGCGGAATTCACCAGACCGCCTACAGGACGTTGGGCGTGATAGCTTTGCAGCAAAGGACCAATGCGTGCTTCGTCGGTAATATCCAGCAGCTCGACGGCCAGATGATCACCATAGTGCTTGAACTGCTCCGTCAAGGCCGCCAGTTTTTCGGCGTTATTATCCAGAGCCAGAACATATGCGCCTTGCTCCAGCAACAGTTCAACCGTCGCCAGCCCAATGCCCGACGCCGCCCCCGTCACTACCATCCAGGAATGTTGCATCAGGCTGCCTCCAGAACCATTTCAAAGGTGACCAATACCGAGTTCACCTCTGGCTTCAAACGACCACGATGCACGCCATCCTGGTAATCAACAATGATCACATCCAACTGCACCTGCTGCTCGGCGGGCAGGCTCAGATCAATACGGCCTTCCTCGATCAGAACTTCGGTTACGAAGGGTTCAACAACGATTTCTGGCTCCAGAATCGCCCCCACCAGACTCCCGACACCGCCACGAATGAGGGCACGCGTCAGGCCCAGCTCCTGACAAATGTCTCGCAAAACAGCCGAGATATTCTGATTCGGAGCCAAAGTCACAATCCAGCTTTTCGGGCTTTCAGACTGAGCTTGGGCTGACAACAGCTCGGGCCTGGCCACAGGCGTAAACAAACTGAAATTCGTTTCCGGGCAAGGCAGAGTCTCAAAGGCTGCGCCACGCACATACGTCATATCCAGCTCGGGCGAGCCACCCAGAATGGTTTGATCCGGCAGGATATGCCCAGCCTGCAATTGCCCTTGAGCATCACGCCAGGCAGCATGGCAATGCAGCCACAGTTCGCCCTCGCGATTACGCCCCAAGGTCACACTGGCCTGCTCAATCTGAACCGGGCCAGGATGGGTGTAATGCTGGCTGTAATACACCGAATGATCGGGTGAGGACGACAGCGCCGGCATCACATAATGCAGATCAGCAAACTGCCCACCCTTGAAACGCCCGACGGCGCTATATAAATTGTGTACTTCTCCCGCCAGGCGGAAGGCATCCAGCAAGGAATGCCCGGCCCGCAAGGTCTGGCTATGACTTTCCGTCTGGCAAGGGGCCAACATATAAGGCTGAGCCCGCTGCGTCCCAGGATGCTTGACCTCTCTTAGCATGGTGCCTCCTGCGCCAACTGAGGCAGACATTTCATCAGCTCATCTTTCACCATGCGTTTGGGCACCTTGCCGTAACCGGACTTGGGCAGGGAGTCCCAGAACTGGAAGTACTTAGGCATCTTGTAGCGGGCAATACGGTCTGTGAGCCAGGTCCGCAGCTCGGCCTCTGTCAAGACTGCACCTTCTTTCAAGACGCAAACCGCCACTCCGACTTCACCCCACTGACGATCTGGCACCCCCACCACGGCCACTTCAGTAATCGCGCCGTGCAGCAGGATGTATTCCTCGATCTCGCGCGGGTAAATATTGGAGCCACCGGAGATGTACATGTCCGAGGCGCGCCCCGTCAGGTACACATAGCCACGTTCATCCATATGGCCAATATCGCCCGTGCGGAACCAGCCATTGCGGAAGGACTCGGCATTGGCTTTGGGATTGTTGTAGTAGCCCGCGAACACGGCTGGGCCAATCACGCAGACCTCGCCAGTTTCACCGTATTCCACTTCCCGGCCTTGCTCGTCCTGAATGGACACTTGCATACCGGCGCGTTCATAGCCACAACTGGCAGGATGACTGATGCTGCCATCGGCACCCTGATGATCAAAAGGCGGCAGCACGGTGATATTTCCGGTGACTTCACCCAGGCCGTAATACTGCACCAACACCGGGCCAAACTTTTGTAGCGCCAGGCGCAAGTCCGCCTCATACATGGGTGCACCGGCATAAATCACATGGCGCAGGCTGGAGTGATCGTGCTGATCAATATGCGGGCATTCGGCCAGCAATTTCAAAATCGTCGGTACTGTGAACAAGGTGCTGAGCTTGTACTTTTCGATCAAGGCAAAGGCTTGCTCGGTGCTGAAACTGTCACCCGGCAAGAGCACGGTTTTTGCACCGCGCAGCACCAGATTCAACTGATGCACGCCAGCCCCGTGCGACAAGGGAGCCAGGACCAGACCGCCATCTTCACTGCGCGTACCTGGCAATAGATCGGCCAAGTGATTGGTCAGCACAAACGCCATCTGCCCATGCGTCAACACGGCTGCCTTGGGTTTACCCGTCGTCCCCGATGTAAACAACAGCCAGCACGGGCTGTTGGAAAACACATCCTGATTGGGAGTGTGAACACCGCTGTGCTGCTCCAACAAACCCCGTACCAGCGGACGTGAATCCTTGGGCTCTGGCGTGCCGCGTAACCACAGCAAATCCATTTCCGGAAAGTGCTTGGTGACGGTTTCCGCATGTTCAGGAAAATCTGTCTGACACAGAAACACCGTGCTGCCGGAGACTTCCACCATATGCAGCAACTCTTCCGGTTTGACGCGGAAGTTGGTCGGCACCCAGATCGCCCCCAGACGGAGGGCGGCGAACATGGAGAGGAACATCTCATTGCTGTTTTTGGAGTGCACCAAAATTGCACTGCCAGCCTGCACACCACGGGCTTTCAGGCCCGCTGCCAGGGCTGATACCTGAGCATCCAGCTCCTTCCAGTTCCAGCTTTCCTCACCCCAGATCAAAGCAGGCTGATCCGGCAAGCGGCGAGCATTCTGGGTCAGCAGATGCGACAAATTCATGGCCCGATTCGACATGGGCTGTACCACTGCGTTTGTCATCATTTCAAGCGTTCCAGAATCGAGACATAGTTAGCCACAGCCGCACCACCCATATTGAAGATGCCTGCCAGCTCAGCCTGCGGCAATTGCATGTCACCGGCCTCCTGGGCCAGTTGCATGGCAGCCATGACGTGCATGGAAACACCGGTTGCACCCAGAGGGTGGCCGCGCGCCTTCAAACCGCCAGACACGTTCACAGGCAATTGCCCATCTTTACGGGTGCGACCTTCCAGAATCACTTTCCAGCCCTCGCCACGCGGAGCCAGGCCCATGGCTTCATACTCCAGCATTTCAGCGGTGGTAAAGCAGTCGTGAGTTTCCACCAGATCCAGATCCAGAATACCCACACCCGCTTTGGACAAGGCCTGCTGCCAGGCACGATGCGCCCCTTCAAACGCAATCGGGTCGCGGCGCGACAAAGGCATGAAATCATTCACCTGCACACGGGAACGGAAACGAATCGCGCGGCGCAAGGCGCGGGCGGTTTCTTCGTCCGCCAGAATCAGGGCGGCAGCACCATCGGACACCATGGAGCAATCGGTACGACGCAGCGGGTCAGCAACCAAAGGATTCTTTTCCGAAACCTGATCGCAGAACTCCAGCCCCAAATCACGGCGCACATGGGCGTAAGGATTGGCCAAGGCATTGATATGGTTCTTGGCGGCAATCTGCGCCAGGGAATGGCTGTGATCACCATAGCGATCAAAGTACGCTTGGGTGATCTGGCCAAAGATTCCCGCAAACCCCAGCGGATTGTCCTCTTCCTTGCGATAGCAACCGGAGCTGAGAATTTCAGGGATGCGGATAGGTGGCACGCCTGTCATTTTTTCTGCCCCGACAGCAATACCAATGCGAGCACGGCCACTTTCAATCGCATCCATCACGCTATGAATAGCGGCACTACCCGTGGCGCAGGCATTTTCCACGTGCACGGCAGGCGTGAAACGTAGATCCGGCTGATGCAGGGACAGCAACCCGGCCTCGAAGCCTTGAGGATTCAAACCATTGTTATAGACACCCACAGCCGCAAAATCGATATCGCTGGCTTGTATGCCTGCGTGTGCAATCGAATCCCTGACCACGGCTTGAATCAATTCTTCAATGTCGATGTTATCCAGCTTTCCAAACGGGGTATGTGCCCATCCCACAATACATGCGTGTCCAGACATAGTTTTCCTTGAACGTAAAAATTTGATCAATGAATCACTCACCCCTGAAAAGCCAAAACGGCACCTCAAGGGCCTGTAACTTGTTCCCCAATCTCCATGGACTCGATGACGGCTTTCTCTTCCATCAACAGCGCCACCAACTCTTCATGTCGCTTATTGCGCAAACGGCTCTCTACGCTGGCAATCGCCAGAGAAGCGGGCATGCCACTGGTGGGATGAGACACACACACCGCCACCCCCCAGGAACCTTCAAAAATAAAACCGCGATTAAAGGCATAGCCTTGCTCGCGAGTCTCGGCCACCAAGCCCCACAAAATATCGGTGCTCAGTTGCGGGTAATGGCGCAGACGCTCTGCATTCGCCTCCAAGGCCTCGCCAATCTGCTCATCGCTCATGGCAGCCAGAAATGCAATCCCACTGGCCCCGCAGCCCAAAGGGTGACGATCCCCCGGTTGCAACACATGCGAGCGCAAGGGGTGATGCCCTTCCTCGCGTGCCAGACACACGGTTTCATAGTCACGCCGCACACTTAGCAAGGCACTGTCGCCCGAAACCTTGGCAATGCGCGCCAAGCTGCGTTCAGCAATGCGCTGAATACCAAAACGATGCGCTGCCATCAGCCCCAGGGAATAAATCTCCGGGCCTGGGAAATACTTGCGCGATACCGGGTCCTGCTCGATCAAGCCATTCCCCATCAAAGCCAGTAACAGGCGACGGGTGGTGGGCTTGGTCAGCTCGACCTTTTTCACGACATCACTCAAGCCTATGCCCTGATTACGCAGGCCAACGACCACCTGCATGACCTGTACGGCCCTATCCAGGGTTTGACTGGAAGAAATCGACTCTGGGCTCTCTTTGGAATCCATTTTTCACACTCTTGATAATATGGGTCCGTATATTGGACCATTTAGTGATTCAGATTGGAATACGTGAACTGCCCTTTAGCGAAGCATTTTGGGCAGTATATTAAATATTTACGTAAATATCGTAGGTAAAAATACTAGGTTGTCCTAATTTCAGGCCTGTCTTGTAATGCGGAAGGTCAGCTTACATAAATCTATAGGTCCATTAAATGGACCCAACGGGAGATTAAAAAATGAAGCGTCGCGCATTTCTGAAAACAGTCGCTGCCAGTAGCGCCCTGCCTTGGGCATTGAGCTTTTCCAAATCCGCCCAAGCAGCCGAGTTCGAGTATCGCATTGCCCATAGCGTGCCTACCCATCACCCCCTGCATATCCGCCTGGTTGAAGCCGCAGACCGTATTCGGGAACAAACAAACGGGCGCTTTGACCTGCGCATTTTCCCCTCGGACCAATTGGGCTCGCAGACCGATGTGATGAGCCAGATCCGTTCAGGCGCGATTGATTTCCTTTGCCTGTCCGGTGTGGTGCTCTCTACCCTGGTTCCCTCCAGCGCCATCAGCGGGCTGGGCTTTGCGTTCAAAGACTACGACCAAGTCTGGAAAGCCATGGATGGCGGCCTGGGCGAATTCATCCGCGCTGAAATCGCTAAAACCCGCTCGCTGTTTGCCTTTGAGCAAATCTGGGACAACGGCTACCGCCAGATCACCAGCTCGGGCCGCGCCGCTGCCACGCCGGCTGATATCAGCGGTATGAAGATTCGCGTCCCCCCCTCCTCCATGTGGACCTCGCTGTTCAGCTCTCTGGGTGCCGCACCGGCCACCATCAACGCCAACGAGCTGTACTCCTCCTTGCAGACCAAGATTGTCGATGCCCAGGAAAACCCACTGGCCGTGATTTCCACCCTGAAGCTGTACGAAGTGCAGCAGTACTGCGCCATGACCAACCATATGTGGGACGGTTTCTGGCTGCTGGCGAACCGCCGCAACTTCGACAGTCTGCCCGAAGATATTCAGGAAATCGTGCGCAAGAACCTGAACCAGAGCGCCGTCCAGGAACGCGCCGACCTGTTCAGCCTGTCCGAGCAATTGCAAAGCGATCTGGAAGGCAAAGGCATGCAGTTTGTTCAGGCCGATACCGCCGCCTTCAAGCAGCGTCTGACTGATACCGGTTTCTATGCCGAATGGAAGAAGAAATTCCCAGCAGCAGGCTGGGAGCAATTGGAATCGGTGGTCGGAAGTTTATAAGTTAGAGGCACAGCACAATGACAAATGACAGTCAGAACCTGCAGATACAGGAACAGCCACCAATGTGGCAAAAATTTGAAACTTGCTTGTTTAAAGCGACGGCCTTTATCAGTGCGACTCTGCTGGCCTTAGTCATTGTTCTTTTGCTCTCGGGCGTGGTGTCGCGCTATGTGTTTCACTCCCCACTGACCTGGTCCGACGAGCTAGGCGGCATTCTTTTCCTGTGGCTGACCACCTTTGGGGCCGCCCTGGCGACTTATCGCTTTTCCCATATGCGCATGACTGCCGTGGTCTCGCGCCTGGGCAGCGAATGGGAACCCTTCTTTACCGCCTTTGCCATCACCGCTACCACGCTGTTCTTCGCCCTGATCCTGTATCCGGCGATTGATTTTGCGATGGAAGAGGCCTTCATCACCACCTCTGCCCTGGAAATTTCCAACGCCTGGCGTGCCTCGGCCTTGCCGGTGGGCTTTGGCCTGGCGCTGATCTTTGGTCTGGGCAAGATGGCTGAAGTCATACGCCAGCCCAAAGCCATACTGGCGGTGCTGAGCGTGCTGGCCCTGACCCTGCTGGTATGGCTGATCAAGCCCTACCTGCAAGGGCTTGGCTACCTGAATCTGGTGATCTTCTTTGTGCTGATTGTGGGCGTCAGCGTACTGACAAGCGTACCTATTGCCTTTACCTTTGCTCTGGCCACACTGGGCTATCTGGCCCTGACCACCCGCGTTCCCGTCATGACCTTGGTCGGTCGCATGGACGAGGGCATGTCGCACCTGATGCTGCTGGCTATCCCCACCTTTATTTTCCTGGGCCTGCTGCTGGAAATGACGGGCATGGCACGCGCCATGGTGCAGTTTCTGGCCAGCTTGCTTGGTCATGTAAAAGGCGGCCTGTCTTATGTGCTGATTGGCGCGATGTATCTAGTGTCCGGCATCTCCGGCTCCAAGGCGGCGGATATGGCCGCCATTGCCCCGGCCCTGTTCCCAGAAATGACCAAGCGCGGCGCTAAGGAAGGCGAACTGGTCGCCCTGCTTTCAGCGACAGGCGCACAAACAGAAACCATCCCGCCATCTATTGTGCTGATCACGATTGGCTCGGTAGCCAGCGTTTCCATCGCCGCTCTGTTTACCGGCGGCATGTTACCTGCACTGGTACTGGGTATCGGCTTGTGTGTAGTAGTGGGCTGGCGCAACCGCCACGAGGACCTGTCCAATGTCGTGCGCGTCCCCGCCAAAGAAGCCCTGAAACTGTTCCTGATCGCCCTGCCCGCCCTGGCCCTACCTTTTGTTATCCGCGCCGCCGTGGTCAAAGGCGTGGCCACAGCCACCGAAGTTTCCACCATCGGCATTGTCTACGCCATGATCGCGGGCCTGGTCATCTACCGCCAATTCGACTGGCGCAAGCTCTACCCCATGCTGGTGGATACCGCCGTTCTGTCCGGTGCCATCCTGATCATTATCGGAGCCGCTTCTGGCATGGCCTGGGCATTGACGCAATCAGGCTTCTCGCGCGAATTGGCCCAGTTCATGCAAACCCTGCCCGGCGGCAGAACAGGCTTCCTGGTGGTGTCGGTCATCGCATTCATCATCCTGGGCAGTCTGCTCGAAGGCATCCCCGCCATCGTGCTCTTTGGCCCCCTGCTCTTTCCCATAGCCCGAGTCATGGAAGTGCATGACGTGCACTACGCCATGATCGTGATCCTTTCCATGGGCCTGGGCCTGTTCGCACCACCTTTCGGCGTCGGTTACTACACAGCCTGCGCCATCGCCCGCGTCAACCCGGATGAAGGCATACGACCGATCTGGGGCTACATGCTGGCCCTGCTGATTGGACTGGTCTTTGTAGTCGCCTTCCCCTGGATTTCGATTGGTTTTCTGTAAGAGATATGGCTATGACACAGCAACACGACTCCGCCGTTTTCACACAAAGCCTGCAAGGCAAGACAGTATTGGTTTTTGGGGCGGGCGCGCCTTTAGAGGATTGGAATAACGGGAAAGCGGCGGCGGTGGCGTATGCCAGGGCCGGGGCACAGTTGGTTTGTGTGGATAAGGATCTGGCGGCGGCGAAACGCAGCGCAGATCATATTATTGGGGAAGGTGGAGAGGCGCTGGCTTTGGAGGCGGATGTTTGTAATACCGAGACGGTGGAAAAGACAGTAGCTTTAGCACTAGAGCATTTCGGAAAAATCGACGTCCTGCATAACAACGTGGGAATTGCACCCGCTGGTGGCCCACTAGATATAGACGATGCCCTATTCCAAAAGACCATGGATATTAACGTCGGATCCATTCTGCGAACCACCCGCGCTGTATTACCGCATTTTCTGAAACAAGGCTCGGGAGTGATTACTAATATATCTTCCCTGGCTTCAATCCGTTGGAGTGGCTACTCTTACTTCGCTTATTACGCGTCTAAGGCGGCGCTGAATCAGGCTACCGTTGCTACGGCATTGGAGTTTGCTGATAAAGGAATACGGGCAAATGCCATTTTGCCGGGGGTGATTGATACACCGCTGGTTTATCAGCAGATTGCGGCTCAATATGATTCGATTGAACATATCAAGAAGCAGCGGGCCAATGCGGTGCCGATGAAGAGAACGGGGACACCGTGGGATATTGCGAATGCCGCGGTGTTTCTGGCTTCGGATGCGGCGGGGTTTATTACGGGGGTTTGTCTGCCGGTGGATGGCGGGCATTCTTGTGCCATTCCGACTATGAGATAACTTTTAATTAAAAAATGAATATCGAAAAAAAACAAACAACTCCAAAAAAAATAAACCAAGAAATGGGATTTGGAATATTTCCATTCCTAGAATTATTTCTAGAAACATTTGAAAAAAAATCACAAGTTATTTTCGACGATTTTTTCTCAGAAAACAAAAATTTCAAAAAATGGATGATATACAGTGACTACATAATAAATGATAAAAACAAAAACTCTGATGTGCTAACATTCTCCTTCTGCCCTTATACCCCTTCATTCTTAGCATTAGAAAAAGAAATAGAAAAAACATCAAAAAAAGACACAAAAGATACAAAATCAGTAAATCAAAAATTCATAGAAATAATAAAAAAATCGCCAATCATAAACGTTGCAATAATTCTAAACAAAAACAGAAAAATAGCTGAAAATCAGAATGAAAAAGAAGCACTGCTTAGATCATTTGATGGAATACTAAAAATGATTGAGCACTGGATTAAAAATGAAGAAAAAGGAAAAGAAAAATACAAATCAATAAAACAAGATATGACAACAATAAGAAGAGAACTAAAAAACAACAAAATAAATATCAAAATAATGAGAGATATATATATAATCTCCTCAATTCTTCCACACCTAATCTATAAAGCAAGAAAAAAAATAGAATTCGAAATAATTGGATGGTTTTCAGATAGAGACGCTTTACTAAGCTACAAATCATCTCAATTAAAAACACCGACCATATATACACTAACCCACCTCTTGTACCATATCTTGTGCGTAGGAAAAAATATTGACTCAAAAAATAATCCGATTTTTTTTGACCCAGAAAAAGAAGGAAAATTACTATATGACGGAATGCTGAGAATACCAGACTTAATATGCGCAACCTTAGCAGATTTAAATTTCGAAACGCAACAGTTTAGTCACGAAAAATTCCGACCAGTTTTAGAAAATTTGTTTTGCGGAAACAATAAAATAATAACCATAGAAATGATTCTACTAAAAAACAACACCGAAGTAAGAAGGAGAACATTTGACATCCAAAAACAACATCCCCAACAAGGCTAATTCAAAAACTATAGATATAGCAGTCATTAAAAAGCCTGTTCATAGCAATACCATGCAACCTAAATCTCACTAATACAAAAAAGGAAGAGCTCGTCTTGCTCTTCCGTACCCGCTACGCAACCTACCTCACCCCAAACGCCTCCTCAAAAATCCCCATAATCGTCTTCTTATCCGTCTGAATCGGATTAGTCGCACCGCACACATCCTTGAGCGCGTTATCTGCCAGCACCGGGAAATCCTCCCGCTTCACACCCAACTCTTCCAGCGACTTCGGAATCCCCACAATATCCGCCAGCTTTTTAATCGCCTCGATGACATCCAGGCCTTTCAGATCTGCATTGTTATCCGATAGCAGCTTGCCGATTTCATTCAGGCGTCCCCCCGCCACCTGCATATTGAAAGCCTGCACATGCGGCAGCAGCAGTGCATTACAGACTCCGTGCGGCAGGTCGTAGAAACCGCCTAACTGGTGAGCCATGGCGTGTACATAACCCAGTGATGCGTTATTGAATGCCATCCCGCCCAGGAACTGCGCATAGGCCATTTGTTCTCGTGCTTTCTTGTTATGTGGCTCACGCACCGCGATGGGCAGGTATTTCGCGATCAGCTCTACCACTTTGACCGCACAGGCGTCGGTGATGGGGGTGGCGATTGTAGAAACGTAGGCTTCGACAGCGTGGGTCAATGCATCCATGCCGGTAGCCGCGGTTAGCGATGCAGGCATGCCTTCCATCAGCTCGGAGTCGTTCACGGACAGGAAGGGTGTGATGTGACGGTCGATGATGGCCATTTTTACATGGCGGGTTTCATCGGTGATGATGGTAAAGCGTGTCATCTCTGACGCTGTGCCTGCGGTGGTGTTGATAGCCAGCAGTGGCAGTTGCGGTTTGGCGGACTTATCCACGCCTTCGTAGTCGGCGATCTTGCCGCCATTGCTGGCAACCAGGGCTACGCCTTTGGCACAGTCATGTGAAGAGCCGCCGCCCAGGGACACCACCAGATCCGCATTGTGAGCACGCAGAGCGTCCAGGCCTGCATTGACGTTACCCACCGTGGGGTTGGGCTGTACCTGATCAAAAATTGCGGTGTCGACGCCCTGTGCAATCAGCTTGTCTGCCACAAGTTTGGCCATACCCAACTTGGCCAGATCTGCGTCCGTAATGATCAAGGCTTTTTTGAAGCCCATTCTCCCAACAATCGGCATGGCCTGATCCAGTGCGCCAGGGCCCAGTACATTGTGGGGGGTCATGAAAAATTCAGAGACAGTCATTGTGCGTACTCCTAATTGACGATCGAAGAAGCTCCTTGCGACCTCGGGGGTGTACGTATTGAGAGCGCGCAAGGAAGGTATCCCCCCATCTTGAATGGGGGGAGGTCTTACAACACTACGAACAGATCAATAGATCAGAAGAAGCCCAGGGCGTTCGGGCTGTAGCTGACCAGCAGGCACTTGGTTTGCTGGTAGTTATTGAGGGCCATCTTGTGGGTTTCGCGGCCAATGCCGGATTGCTTGTAGCCACCGAAAGCAGCGTGGGCAGGATACAGGTGATAGCAGTTGGTCCAGACGCGGCCTGCTTCAACGCCACGGCCTACGCGGTAGGCACGCGAGCCGTCGCGGCTCCAGACGCCAGCACCCAAACCAAATTCGGTGTCGTTGGCGATGGCGATGGCTTCTTCTTCGTCCTTGAAGGTGGTCACAGCGGCCACCGGTCCGAAGATTTCTTCCTGGAAGGTGCGCATGCTGTTCTTGCCCAGCAGCATGGTGGGGCTGATGTAGAAGCCATCATCCAGACCCTTGCCCAGACGATTACGCTCCCCGCCAATCAGGCGTTGTGCGCCCTCTTCGCGGCCCAGGTCGATATAACCCAGAATGCGCTCCATCTGTTTCTCGGAGACTTGCGCACCGACCATGGTGCCAGCGTCCAGCGGATTGCCCGCTTGAATACGTTTAACGCGCTCTACCGCACGCTCGATAAAGCGTTCGTAGATGGACTCTTGAATCAAAATGCGCGACGGGCATGTGCAGATCTCGCCTTGGTTCAGGGCGAACATGCTCAAGCCTTCCAGAGCCTTGTCCAGGAAAGCATCGTCAGCCTGCATCACGTCTTCAAAGAAGATGTTGGGGCTCTTGCCACCCAGCTCTACCGTTGCTGGGATCAGGCGGTCAGCCGCTGCGTGCAGGATTTCACGGCCAACGGGGGTGGAGCCGGTAAAGGCGATTTTGGCGATACGGGGCGAGTTAGCCAGCGCGTGGCCAGCTTCCTTACCGTAGCCGGTGACAACGTTCAGAACGCCTGCGGGCAGCAAGTCACCGATGATTTCCATCAGCAGCAGGATAGATGCAGGAGTTTGCTCGGCGGGCTTCAGGACGATGGGGCAACCGGCAGCCAAGGCTGGCGCCAGTTTCCAGGCCGCCATCAACAGCGGGAAGTTCCAGGGGATGATCTGGCCGACCACACCAATAGGCTCATGGAAATGGTAGGCGACGGTGGTGCCATCGATATCCGAGAGACTACCTTCCTGAGCACGCAGGCACCCGGCGAAGTAACGGAAGTGGTCCACGGCCAAAGGTAAGTCGGCGGCGCGGGTTTCACGGATGGGCTTGCCGTTGTCGATGGTCTCGGCCACGGCCAAACGTTCCAGGTTTTGCTCGATGCGGTCGGCAATGCGCAGCAAAACAGCTGAGCGCTCGGCAGGCGAGGTATTGGCCCACTGCTTGCGCACTTTGTGCGCAGCATCCAAGGCCAAGTCGATATCTGCGGCACCTGAACGAGCCACCTGGCAAAACACCTGCCCGGTCACGGGCGAGACATTATCAAAATACTCGCCTTCAACGGGCGGAACCCAGCGGCCACCGATGTAGTTGTCGTAACGGGATTTGAACGGGAATTCCAGATCCAGGCCCATGGATTTGAGATCGGATAGATTCATGATGTCTCCTTATTGATTTAATTTGATGTCACCTAAGGTGCACCGCAGAAAAAGGCTTTTTTGTCCTTCATCTTGTTTTAAGTAAAGCAAATAGCGTGCCAAACTAATTAGCGATTGTCCCGACTCGCTCCTGGGCCTGCCCCCCTCCATAATGAGGTGACCTCCAGTCGCAGGCTGCGACAGCAACTGTCGCAAAAAGCGAGCCCTGTCGCAGATTGCGACACCCCTCCCGGAGCACACTGATGACTTCTCTACACTCGTTTTGCCCGCAGACCAATGAAACCATGTGGCGTCAGTCCTGGGAGCGCTGCCAGACGATGGAGTCGGAGTTAAGTGCTGAACCGCGCGACATGAGCCAGGGGGCCTTGCGACAGTTACTGGAACAGCAGCATCACCTGTTGCACCACTCTTCAGCCGCCGTGCAGGATCTGGCGGCCTTAGTGCATCCCCACCGTAGTCTGGTCTTATTGTGCGACGCCCAAGGCACCGTGCTGCAACAGGCGGGGGACCCCAATTTTCTGCAGCGGGCTGAACAGGTGGCTTTGCGCACCGGCGTCAGCTGGGCGGAGAACCACAGGGGAACTAACGCCATCGGCACGGCGCTGGTCTGCGCCAAGCCCATACGAATTCATGGCAGTCAACACTTTCTGCCAGACAACCGGATTTTGAGCTGCCACGCCGCGCCAATTTTTGACCCTTATGGGCAGATCATCGGCGTCTTGGATATTTCCGGGCCTTCCGAGCTGGAACATCATTACGCCCTGGATTTGGCGCAGTTATATGCTCGCCAGATCAGCCGCCAGATGCTGGAATCTTTATGCACACCAGCGCGCCGTCTACTGCACCTGCATACCGATCCCGCTTTGCTGAACAGCGCCTTTAGCGGTCGCTTGCTCATTGAAGACGACATGATTGTGGCCGTTGACGAGTTGGCCGCCCGCATGCTGAAACAAGACTGGCAAGAGCTGCCCGGCCAGGATCTGAACTCCGTTCTGGAGCAAGTCAAAAGCACGAATCGCCCAGTGACGCTGCACCTGAGCACAGCCACTAAAACACCAGCACCTGCGCGCCCGGTTCAAGTTCCAAGCGATATTTCCGATACGCCGCAGCTTTCCCCCCAACAAGAAAAAGCATTGGAGCCTGCTGTACGTGCCATGCAAATGGGCTTGTCCATCTTGCTGAGCGGCCCTAGCGGCTCGGGCAAGGAGCGTATGGCCCGTGAACTGCATCGTCGCCACAAAATACAGTCTGGCCCTTTTGTGGCCATCAACTGCGCCGCTTTGCCGGAAACGCTGATTGAGGCCGAGCTATTTGGTTATGAAGCGGGTGCCTTTACCGGCGCTCGTCGCCAAGGCTACGCGGGCAAGCTGCGACAAGCTCACGGCGGTGTGCTGTTTTTGGATGAAATTGGCGATATGCCCGTGGGCCTGCAAAGCCGTTTGCTGCGTGTGCTGCAGGAGCGCGAAGTCCAGGCCCTAGGCTCGGAACGCACGCACAGGCTGGATTTTCAGTTGATCAGCGCCAGCCATCAGCCACTGGAAACCCTGGTACGCGACGGACGTTTCCGGGCAGATCTGTATTTCCGCCTGCAGGACTACATCTGCAAGGTGCCCAGTCTGCGGGAACGCACGGACCTGGGGGACTATATTGCCAGTGAGCTGGCCGTACTCGCCCAAGGCCAGGCTGCGCCCCAACTGCACCCGGAAGCCCTGCAACGGCTGCAAGACTATGACTGGCCTGGCAATTACCGCCAGTTGCGCTCAGTACTTTTGCAAATCATTGTGCAAGACGCTCCAGGACGTCTGTGGCGAGCGGAAGATCTACCTGCCCTGCCATGTCTAAGCCCTGAACATAACTCCACAGTGGCCTCGCTCCCCGCGCCGGATATCGTGAATCACTCAATGCGCAGCCACATCGCTGTGCCTGCTACTCCCAAAGCACAAACCTTAAAGGAACAGGAATACGCAGCCGTGCAACAGGCCTTGGATGATCATCAGGGAAATATTTCACAAGCGGCACGCGCTTTAGGGCTGCATCGCAGCACCTTGCACCGCCGTATTAATGAAATGGCGCAAGCCCTTACTGCAGGCGGTCGTCATCCAGAAAGTCGGGAATCGGCATGGCAATAATGCCGTCTTCGGCCAGTTCCTGATATTCCTGCACCGTCGCCTGCCCCCGAATGGCACGGGGCTCTATATCGCCTTCGTGCATGCGGCGGGCTTCCTGGGCAAACTGGGTGCCCACATTGTCGGATTTACGGATTACTGAACGCAGCTCCTGCATGAGCTGACCTTGAATAGCCCGTATTTGTGCCTCGCTAGGCATAGCGGCCGAGGCGGAGGCCGGAGCAGGCGCACTAAGCGGGGCGCTGACTGTTTCCTGGGCGCCGATGTTAATGCGGGGGGCAGACAGTTTGCGTTTGATCTGGTGGCTGTCACAGACGGGGCAGCACAACAGCCCACGACTAAGCTGCTCATCGTAACTATCGCGTGAGCTAAACCAACCCTCGAACACATGGCCGTGTTCGCATTCAAGATCAAAAACTTTCAAACTCATAATGTGCTTATCAATGGGCCGACAGACCGGCATATTGTGGCATAGAAGTGCTGGGCGGACTGCCGCTGCAGGGTAAGCAGGAAGCGGGCCCGCAGTTTTAACGGGGGACGGCTGCCAGCAAGCGTTGCGTCAATTCCTCTTGGGGATTGAACAAGACCTGCTTGGCACTACCCTGCTCCACAATCCGGCCCTTGGCCATGATGGCAATGCGGTCTGCCAGATACTCCACCACACCAAAGTTGTGGGTGATGAACAGATAAGCCAGCCCCAACTCCGCCTGTAGCTCCCGCATCAAGTCCAGTATCTGCGCTTGAACAGAAACGTCCAGCGCGGAAGTGGGCTCATCACAAATCAGGACTGCCGGCTCTACCGCCAAGGCCCGGGCAATCGCAATACGCTGGCGTTGTCCGCCAGAAAACTCATGCGCGTAGCGGTCCAGGGAATTTTTAGGCAAACCCACCTGCTCCACCAAGCTTGCGATGCGGCGGCGGCGAGTTCGAGCATCCAACTCAGGACGCAATGCAGTCAGCCCCTCCAGCAAAATATCCCCCACCATCATGCGCGGGTCCAGAGAACCATACGGATCTTGAAAAATAATCTGCAGGCGCGAGCGCAGTTGCCGCAGGGCTTTCCCCTTCACCGCCAATACATCTTGCCCCTGCATGTGCACCTTCCCGCTGATCTGCGCCTGATGATCCAGCAAACGCATCAGGGTCCGGGCTACCGTGCTTTTACCGCAGCCCGACTCACCCACCAACGCCACGGTCTCGCCTTTGTGCAATTGCAGACTCAAATCCTTGACGACCGGAATGGCTGGCAGACGTCGCCACCAAGACCCCGCTTGCCGGTAGGCAACAGATAAGTCCTGAATATCCAATACCAGTTCTTTGGGTTTGCTGCGCCCAGCAACAGCGGCGACAGGCGCAGTTGCACGCGACAATGGGCGTCCCCGTTTTTCAAAAGTGGGGATAGCATCCAGCAGCTCTTTGGCATAAGGATGGCTGGGGCGTAGGAAGAACTGACTGGCTAGCCCAGCCTCCACAATTTGCCCGTGCCGCATCAAGGCCACGTAATCCGCGTACTGCCGCACCAACAGCAAATCATGCGTGATCAGCAAAATGGCCAGGCCCATCTCTTTTTGGATATCGGCCAGCAGCTGCAAAATCTGTGCCTGAACGGTGACGTCCAATGCGGTGGTGGGCTCATCAGCCACCAGCAAATCAGGTTCAGCAGCCAATGCAATCGCGATCATGATGCGTTGCTTTTGGCCACCGGAAAACTGGAAGGGGAAATCGTCGTAGCGTTGCGCAGCCGCAGGAATACCCACGCGCTCCAGCCATTGGATAGCAGTGGCCCGTTCCTGCCCGGCAGGCACCACATCATGACGCCGGATCACCTCGCTGATCTGCCTGCCAATGGACATGACCGGGTTCAAGCTGGTGGAGGGCTCCTGAAAAATAACGCTGATGCGTTTGCCGCGCACATCCTGCATATGCTGTTCGGGCAAAAGGGGCAGGTTCAAACCGTCCAGCTCGATGCTGCCGGACTGCATCCAGGCTGCTTCGGGCAGGAGCCGCAAAATCGCCATGGCCGTCATGCTTTTGCCGCAACCGGACTCCCCTACCAAGGCAAAGGTTTCACCGCGCTGCACCGCCAAAGACAGATTGCGCACCACACTTTGCACGCCTGCATCGGACTGCACGCGCAATTCCAGGTTTTCAATGTTCAAGGCGGCCGGGGTCGCGGCAGGTTTGCTCATCACCGTGTTATCAGGCTGACTCATACCTTGGCTCCCCCAGCTCGAGGCACTCGCACAAGCTTGAAGCGGCGGGTGCGAGGATCAAAGGCGGTTTGCACCGCATCGGCAAAGATGTTCGCAGACAGCACCAAACCCAGCATCATGACAAATGCTCCGGCCAAGCCCCACCAGATAATAGGATCGCGGGACAGTTCGCTGCGGGCAGCGTCAATCATGCGGCCAAAGGACGGCATGCTGGGGTCCACGCCTATGCCCAGGTAAGAGAGCACCGCCTCGTACAACACCAAGCCCGAAAACTCCAGAATCAGGGTGATCAGCACGATGTGCATCACATTGGGCAAGAGGTGGCGGAACATGATGCGTAAATGGCTGACGCCAAAAGCCTGCGCTGCTTGTACATAATCCAGCTCGCGCAGCTTCAGCACTTCGGCACGCAGCAAACGGCACAGACCGGCCCAGCCTGTTAGCCCCAAAATCAGGCACAGCATGAACAGGCGCAAATCCGCGCGGGCGGCAACGGTATCAAAGCTGTCAGGGTGAGTGTCGATATAAACCTGCATCAGCAGCACGCAGGCGGCAATCAGCAAGACGCCAGGGATAGAGGTCAAGGTGGTGTAAATGTATTGAATGACATCATCCACCCAGCCCCGAAAGTATCCCGCGGCCAAGCCCAGGATGATGGCCGGTGGCAGCATGGCAAAGGTCGTCAAAGTGCCAATGACCAAGGCCGTCCGTATGCTTTTCAAGGCTTGCCAGATGATATTGTTGCCGGTCCTATCTGTCCCCAGGACGTAATAATTTGCGCTCAGGCTTAATACCAGGCACATCACCAGCAACAGCAAAGATGCGCTTAGCCAGACAAGCCGCCAGTTCACCAAGCCCTGCCCCTGCCACCAATACCGCCAAGCCGCGCCCCAACCGGGTTCCAGGCTCTGTTTGCGCCCCCACAGTGTCAGCAGCAAAGCCAAAAGCAGGCTGGCGACTATGCCCCAGCCCAGCCCTTTCAGGGCTAATTGCAAGATGTCGTGTTGATGCTCCTGCGGCGTTTCTATGCCCACCCCGGCATTCACCAGACGTGGAAAGTCACGCACAGGCTGGCCATCGACCAGCATGCTTTCCTTGGTCAGCTGAAAGCGAGCCAAGGGCGCAGAATAGGTTTTTTCCACTTCCGACAAACCCGCTTTTTTCAGCACATCGTCCAGCACGGAGCGGGCCACCGGCGCGTAACTAGGCGCGCTGGCTTCCTGCCCCGGAGCCGCTGGCAAGAGCGGGCGATAGTGAATCGAGTCGAGCAGGCCAATCAGCAGGAAAAAGAGCAGAAATACGGCGGCACACATGGCCGAGGGAGTACGCGCCACGCTGGCCCAGGCCGAGCGCAAGGCTGGTCGTTTAACGACACGCCAGGCGTACACCGCCATTGCCAGAAACAGTGCCAGCACAAAGGTATCGGTCCAGAGAAAGACGAACTGTGGCATGGCAGGCTCAACTGAAACGAATGCGAGGATCAACCAGGGTGTAGGAAATATCCGCCAGAATCAAACCGACGATATACAAGAGCGATCCCAGAAACACCATAGCGCGCACAATGGAAAAATCCTGGGCGTTGATGGCATCAATAGTGAAGCTGCCCAAACCCGGAATACCAAAAAAAGACTCGGAAATCAGACTGCCCATAAACAGCAAGGGCAAAGCAGACACAGTCCCCGTCAAGATGGGCAACAGGGCATTAGGCAGCACATGTCGAAACAGCACGCTGGATTCGGTCAGGCCTTTAGAGCGAGCCGTACGCACATAATCGCGACTGGCCTCTTCCAAAAACAGGCTGCGGTAAAACCGTGACTCGGCCCCAACGCGCGACAAAATCCCCACCAGCACTGGCAAAATCAAAAAGCGCCAGTTATCCATGCCTTCCACCCAGCCCGAGAACGGCACCCAGCGCAGCACACGCGCAAACAGCCACTGTCCGGCAATGATGTAGAACAGGCCTGAAATCGACATCAGCACCACACACAAGACCACCGCCGAAAAATCCAGCCGGGTATTACGGAAGAACACCATCAATAAAGCAAAACTGATGCAAACCCACAGACCCAAAAAGAAGGTGGGCAAAGCCAGGGCCAGACTAGGCCCCATGCGCTGCTTGATCTGATAGGAAATATCCTGCCCCTGGTCCGACAAGCCAAAATCCAGGCGCAATAAAGGAACTGAACGCTCGTAGAAAATAGTATTGGTCAGAGCCTGAGAGCCTTGTGCCTCGGAGTTATAAAACAAGGGCTTGTTATAACCACGCTCGGCCTTCCAATTTTCAATGGCAGTTTGGCTGACACGCTGACCACCGATGGACAGACGCGCCATATCGTCCGGTGTATTGACGGCAAAAAACAGGACGAAGGTCAGCACATTGACCCCGATCAGAATCAGCACGCCATACAGAATGCGCCGCAGCATATAGGAAAACATCAGTCTTTCTCCTTGTGCAGCGCAACACGGCGGCGACGCGCCTGCGCTTGCCTGCGCACGAGCCACAACAAAGCAAGCAAGACCAGAGCCACGGGAATGGCTGGCCACCAGACCGGCCGATTCCAACGATCTGTTCGCTCTACCCGCTGCTGGGGCTCAATACGGTAATACTGGATGCTGTCGCGCACCATCATCGAAGGTTTGGCATTGCGCACCCAGCTTTGGTAGGCGCCACCGGCATTGGGGACATAGCCAAACATCCAGGGTGCATCATGCTGCACCAAACGGACCATTTTCTGGACGACAGCTTCTTTGTCGGGGCCATCGTTCAAAAAGCGCATTTGCTCGTACAGGCGATCAAATTCTGCGCTTTGATAATTAGCGGCATTTTCCCCACCAAAGTCTTTCTTGGCTTGCGGGCCGTACAGCAGGGTGAAGAAGTTTTCTGCGTCGGGATAGTCCGCCACCCAGCCCCAGATAAACATCTGGGCCACGCCGCGTTTCATCTTGTCCTGAAAGCGGTTGTAGTCCGAGGCACGCACTTCCAGTTGCAAGCCCACCTGCGCCAGTTGCCGCCGCATCCAGTCCACGGTGGCATCAGAGCCCATGCCCATCATGGAGTCGTAATACAGAATCAAGGGTTTACCGGTGCGGCTGTCGCGCCCCTCGGGGTAGCCAGCCTGCCGTAGCAAGTCTCGGGCTTCATCCAGACTGCGCCGTTTCACCACGCCATTGTCTTTGGTATAGACATAGGGATTAGCCCCCTGGGGCAAGGCCTGGTAACCCGGCACGCCGGGCGGTAAGGGGCCATGCCCCGCCTGCCCTTGGTCGTTCATGAAGATGGAGACGTACTGTTCCCAGTCAAACACAATGCTGATCGCCAAACGCAGCTTGCGGTTTTGTTCTGCCTGCTCTGGCGTCTCGCCTTTGCCCACGACCGGGTCATGCCAGTTAAAGCCCATGTAAAACAACTGCGCTTCAGGGGCGGTACGCAATTGCAAGCCACGTTCCTCATACAGATTAGCTTTGTCTACCGAGTCCTGTGCTGCCACCGTCATGGCTACGCCATATTCCCCGCGTTCGATTTGCGGGATGTCGTAATAGCCTTGCAGAAACTTGCCCATCAAGGGCACGCCCTCTTTCTCCAGCGAGAACACCACCTTGTCCAGGAAAGGCATGGGTTCGCCGCAATCTTCCAGCAGGCCTGCCTCCTGATCGCCAGGCTCTCCAACGCAGGGGTAAAGCTCGCCCCGATAGTTGGGATTGCGGCTCAGCACATGGCGTCGGTTGACCAAGGATTCGGTCAACATGAAGGGCCCGGTGCCCACTGGCCAGCTATCCAGCGTCAAATTATGTTGAGCCATGCGCGGCTGGCTGTAGAAACGCTCGGCCTCCCAAGGCATGGGCGCTGTAAACGTCATCGCCAGCCAGTATTTAAACTGCGGATATTTGCCATTCACCTCAATACGCAGCGTGTGCTTATCCAAAGCCCGTACACCCGGCAAGCTATAGGAGCGCAGATCCAGCCATTGGGGGCGGGGCTCTTGCTTGTCGGCCTGAGCCAGCTCTTCGCTAAAGGCTTTGAATCCACGGATATGCTCGGCCATCACACCCAAGACGGGGGAGGCAAGCCGGGGACTGGCCAGACGCTTGAACGCGTAAACGTAGTCCTGCGCCGTCAGTTCCCGCGTGCCAGTATGGGCAAAGTCGCCGATGCTGAACGCATCGTGCAGATCCGGCGCCCGCATGGGGAAGTAGCGATAGTCGCCCTGCTCGTCCAAGGCAAAAGCAGGATGCGGCTGAAAGGTAATGCCTTTCTTGATGGGAATGTCGTAACGGCTGATTGCTACCTGATCGCCCGCCACATCCGCGGGCAAGCGATTACCTTGCTCATCCAGATACACGGGCTCAACCAGCTCCGTCGCCACTTTGGGAATCAAGCGGTAGGGCCGGTCCAGGTAGTGGTAGCCATACAAAGGCTCATAAATCGAATAGGTAAACGGTGTCTCGTCACCGGAATACGACAAAGCCGGGTCCAGATGATTGGGCGAACGAGTCGTAAACGCGCTGTAGAGCGTGTTTTCCGCCGCGCTTTGCTCGTGATAAGGGCTGTTAACGGGCTTGGAGCAAGCGGCCAATGCGGTACATATCAGAACCAGCCCGATCCGCCGCAAGGCGATCAACATTTCCCTTTCTGCCAGCAGTGGTAACGCCACTGCCAAGGCGGCACGGGATCAGGCTCGGACCAGATACCGACACGGGCCTCTCGAGCTTCACGCTCCAGTTGATCGATACGGGGGTCGCGTAAAAAGCGCCCCCGCTTTTCACGGTTAGCCATGGCCATGCCTGCCTGAACCAATTTCTGATTGGCGGTTTCGCCATCATCCAAAGGCACATCACATACCGCACGCCCATGACGATCCCGCTCGTAGCAGGACAGTGTCATCTGCTTGCCAGCCACCAGATCGGACAAGAACTGCCGCGATGCCACCGCAAAGGGCTGACCGGGACGCTGTCTATCCTTGGTGGTTTCCGGGGCATCAATGCTGGCCAGACGAACCCGTTCCTGCTTTCTATTGCTGGACAGGATAGTCAGGGTGTCGCCGTCGGCTACCCGGACCACGCGACCTGTCAGCTCAAAGTTCTGCGCTTGAACGGGCAAGGCCCAAGCGGCCA
Organism: Alcaligenes sp. GW821-FHT11D07; assembly: GCF_058808495.1. NCBI lineage: Bacteria > Pseudomonadati > Pseudomonadota > Betaproteobacteria > Burkholderiales > Alcaligenaceae > Alcaligenes > Alcaligenes sp. GW821-FHT11D07. Next base: position 815,608 of record NZ_JBXART010000002.1, on the reverse strand, counting down.
GAAAAGCAGTAAAGCCTGCACAAACGGCAGCGCGCCGCGTCAAAGAGGAAAGGCCGGACAGGGGAAACACAGTCATGATGCGAACAACACTCCAGACGGATGGCGAAAACGAGGCTAACAAATTATAGATACTGCGCAACGCCTGTCCAGAGCAATGTCCCTAGTAGCCAGCCCTGGCTCAACACAACTACTGACGCGGCCAGGCTCGCTGCAAATGCAAGTCTGCTTGCTCCACGCCTTCCAGCCCAAAGACGGCCGCCGGCTCCTTCTGCACACGCTGAGTCATAAACAAGTCCGCCACAGCATCCGGAGCCAATTGGCGCATCAAGCAGGCCTGATACAGCACGGCCAGTTTTTGTGTCCAGACACGCCCCCCGGCGACAGACACGGTATCCAGTAAATCCTGCGCGGCACGGCTCAGTGGCGCATCACCTTCACAGCGCGCCCGTAAGTCCGCTTGCAAAGCATCGAATACCCCTTCCTGACCCAAAGCTCGTTGCACATCCAGGCACATTACATTGCCCGAGCCTTCCCAAATGGAGTTGACCGGAGCTTCGCGCAGCAGGCGCGGCATAGGGCCATCTTCTATATAGCCATTGCCACCCCAGGTTTCCATGGCTTCGGCACAGAGCGCAATCGCGCGGCGGCACACCCAGAACTTGGCGGCGGGAGCCAGAACACGCAAGACAGCCTGCGCTTGAGCATCATCACCACGCTCCTGCAAGTCCACCAGGAACAAAGCCAGATGCGTGGCTGCTTCGCTTTCCAGCGCCATATCCAGCAGCACAGCCTGCATCAAAGGCTGATCAATCAGCAGCTTGCCAAAGCAGTGTCGGTGACGACAGTAGTGCAAAGACTGCACCAAAGCCTGCCGCATCAAAGCAGCGCTGCCCAATACGCAGTCGATTCGAGTACGAGCGGCCATGCCCGCCAACAGGGCAATGCCACGACCAGGCTGACCTACGCGCCAGGCCTGTGCCGCTTCAAAATCAATTTCGGCACTGGCATTGGAACGGTTACCCAGCTTGTCCTTGAGCCTGCGTATATAGCGACGATTCAGACCGTATTCGGTATAGCGTGGCATCAAAAAACAGGAAAACTGTTCGTGTTCGCGTGCCAGCACTAAATGCCCGTCCGCCTGGGGAACCGAAAAAAACCATTTATGGCCGTAGAGACGGGAGGTATCGCCATCCGTTCGTGCTTCTGTGGTGCTACCACGCAGATCGGAGCCCCCTTGCATTTCCGTCATACCCATGCCCAACAACAGGCTGCGTTTTTCGCTGATGATCTGGCTGGAAGGGTCGTATTGTTTTTGCTCCAGCCGCTGCGCCCAGTCTTGAAACTTCTCGGTTTGCAGCAAAGGAGTGGCCGCACGGGTCATGGTCAAGGGGCATAGGGTTCCCGCTTCAATCTGACCGTGCATATAAAAGCCCATTGCCCGTTCCAGATGCTGGCCCGGCTGGGCCTGCGAAGGCCAGACATGCAAGCCTTGCTCCATGCCTAATTGCATCAAGTGATGCCAGGAAGGATGAAAGTCCACTTGGTCAACGCGCTGCCCTTGGGCAGACCACCCACGCCATTGCGGCGGCTGACGATTAGCTAAAGCCCCCTGTTCGCGCCAATAAGCCGAGCCCAATTGCCGGCCGTAATCAGCCAGACTCGCCTTAGCGGCTGCAGAGGCCAGCTTGCTCTGCCAAAGCTGTAAAGCCGAATCGTCGCCAAACAGATCATCATCGATCAAATCCGGCACCTGATTCTGTAACTGCTGCTCCAGACCCATTTTGCCTCCTTGATACCGGCCTGCTGGCTACCCGTGTCAGGCTAGAGCCATTTGGCCTTTTTGAACTTCCAGTACAAAAATCCGCAAACGCTACCCATCAGGCCCACGGCCAAGGGGTAACCCAGCGTCCATTCCAGTTCAGGCATGTATTTGAAGTTCATGCCGTAAATACCTGCCACTGCCGTGGGCACTGCCAAAATAGCGGCCCAGGCAGCCAGCTTGCGAGTGGTATCGGTCTGCTGCATCTGCCCTATCATCAGCCCCCCCTCAAAGGCAAAGGCCAGCGCTTGCCGCAAGCTATTCACGAACTCGGAGGTGCGGGCAATCCGGTCTGACACTTCCCCGAAATAAGCCCGGCTTTCCGCGTCCACGTAAGCAAGCTCAATACGCGACAGGCGACGGGTAAGCTCTGCCAAGGGCGAGATCACGTTGTAGACACGCAGCAGATCACGGCGCAAACGGTAGATGCGCCGCACATCGTTTTCCTTAAAGCCACGAATCAGAAACTGCTGCTCGATGGCTTCAACGGCTTTTTCCGTTTGTTCCAGACAAGCCTGATACTGATCCACAATCAAATCCAGCAATTCGGAAGCGACGAAGTCGCTGCCGCGATCCAGCAAGGCCGGTGTGCTTTCCAGACGAGCGCGCAACTGTAAATAACTGCTGTTGGAACCACGACGCACGGTCAATAACAAACCGTGGGCAATCAGAATCTGTGTGGTGCCAAAAATGGGGCGCAGGTCTTTCAAACCCAAGGTTACCGCCACCACAATCAGGCAATTGCTAAATTCCATCAGCTTGGGGCGTCGGTGCGGCGCAATCAGCTCTTCGACCGCATTGTCGGGCAGGCCCAACTGGGTGCCGACCTCGCGCAGCGTGGCTTCATTGGGGTCTTTCAGACCAATCCAGATGAAGCCGTCCCGCACAGGGTCGTGTTCGGGCAGGTGGTGGATATCCAGTGACTGGGCAGCCTGACCAGAACGATAGCGATACGCGGCCACCACAACATCTTGAGCATCAGGGGCGACCGGGCCAGTTTCTTCCATGCTGTCTCCTTGCAGACAAAGCGGATTTTTTTGTTTGATAATAGCACTGGCCCATCTCCGCGCTGCTACCGCAGCGACCTGCAAGGAAAGACATGAAATCACGTTCCATCCTGTGCCTAGGCGCACTGATTCTTGCCCTGGGCGTTGGCCTGGGTGCCTTTGGTGCCCACGCGCTGCGCGCAATGGTCGATGCCTCCGCCCTGGCTGTCTGGCACACCGCCGTGCTTTATCAACTGCTGCATGGCTTGGGTTTGCTGTTGATTGCGGCACTGAGCACTCAACTGCATCCTGCCTGGCAATCGCGCAGCGCCATTCTGATGCTGATCGGCGTGCTGATCTTTAGCGGCAGCTTGTATATTCTGGTCCTGAGCGGGGTGAAATGGCTGGGTGCGATCACCCCTATTGGCGGCGTCGCCATGATTGTGGCCTGGCTGTTGTTGGCGATTGCAGCCTTGCGTGGCAAGGACGCCTGACCCAAGGCACAGGCCTCCGTATAATGGGGCGCATATTCTGCCTAACAGGAGCGCCCCGTGTCTGATTCCGCTTTGTCTTTACGCGAATTTACTCGCCAACTGCCCAAGGCCGAACTGCATGTGCATATAGAAGGCACGTTGGAGCCGGAGCTGATCTTCAAGCTGGCTCAGCGCAATCAAATCACCCTGCCCTACCCAGATCAGGCCAGCCTGCACGCGGCCTATCAGTTCGACAACCTGCAATCCTTTCTGGACCTGTACTACGCCGGGGCCGGAGTACTGATTACCGAGCAGGATTTCTTTGACATGACCTGGGCCTATTTTCTGCGCGCCAAGGCCGATGGCATTGTCCATACCGAAATCATGTTCGACCCCCAGACCCATACGGCGCGTGGTGTCAGCATAGAAACCGTTTTTGCGGGCATCGCCGGTGCTGCCCGCCAAGCCAAAGCGGAGCTGGGAATCAGCAGCTATCTGATCATGAGTTTTCTGCGCCACCTTAGCGAAGCCGAGGCTTTTGCTACGCTGGATGCCGCCCTGCCCTTGCGGGAACGCTATGCGGATCTGTGGATTGCGATTGGCCTGGATTCGTCTGAACTGGGCAATCCACCAGAAAAATTTCAGGCTGTGTATGCCCGCTGCCGGGAACTGGGTTTCCGCTTGGTGGCCCATGCAGGCGAAGAAGGCCCCGCCAGCTATGTGCGCGACGCGTTGCAACTTCTGAAAGTGGAGCGCATAGACCACGGGGTACGCAGCGAAGACGACCCAGCCTTGATGCAGTACCTGATCGACCATTCCATTCCGCTGACGGTCTGTCCCCTGTCCAATATCAAGCTCAAGGTCTTTGACAGCCTAGATGATCACAACCTGAAAAACTTGCTGGATCGTGGCCTGAACGTGTGCATCAACTCGGACGACCCAGCCTATTTTGGCGGCTACCTGCTGGATAACTATATGCAGACCGCCCAAGCGCTGGACCTCACGGCCTCGCACTTGCGCATATTGGCCGCCAACAGCCTGCGTTCTTCCTTCCTGCCCGAGCAGTACCAACAAGCCTGGCTACAGGCGCTGGACAACGTGCCCGCGCATGACTGAGCCCGCTCTTGTTCTGCCCAGGGCATTCTTTGCCCGCGATCCGCGCTACGTGGCCCTGGAGTTGTTAGGCAAAACCTTGGTCTTGAATGACGAACGTGGCCAGCGCTGCGCCACTATTGTTGAAACAGAAGCCTATCTGGGTCCGCAGGATCAGGCCGCTCACAGCCGCCGCGGCATCACCGAACGCACTCGCTTGATGTTTGGTCCGGCAGGCTACGCCTACATCTATCTGATCTACGGTCTGCACCACTGCATGAATATTGTCAGCGGGGTGGAGGGCGACGGTACGGCCGTGTTGCTGCGAGCGGCTCAGTGGCTATCTCCGCTGGATGGGCCTTCGCTATCAGGGCCGGGGCGCCTGTGCCGGGGGCTTGAGATCGACAAGGGATACAACGGGCTGGATGCCTGCGGCCACTCTCTACATGTGCTGGATGCGCCCGCCCTACCCCTGGAGCAAATCCAGATCGGCCCGCGCATTGGCGTGGACTATGCCGGCAGCTGGGCCAAGGCCCCTTTGCGCTATGCCATCGACCAGCACTCGGAGGTGTCGGCAAAAGGCAGTAAAGCAGCTACAAAAGGTGCGGCCAAAGGCCTTAAACGACCTGCTTAGAACAGGTATTATTGATCCTTCAAGCTGAATGCTTTCCAGCTGTTTTTAAGGACAACCCCCATGCGACTTTCTGTACTACTTAGCGTACTTCCCGCCGTTTTGCTGGCCGCGTGCACCGCCACAGGTAATAGCGCTCAAACGGGCTCGACTTCTTCATTCAGCGATTCCACGGGCGGCCTGTGCAATGCGGACTCTTTGAAACCGGCCGGACAGACGGCAGACCAGCGCCAGGTAGAGCGTCTGGTGAAGCAGGCAGGCGCTGCGCAAGCCCGCGTTCTGGCTCCAGATCGCATGTACACCACCGACTACGACCCTAGCCGCCTGAACATCCGTGTGGATGAACAGAACCGGATTACCTCGGTGTACTGCGGCTGATAAAACAATGACTCAAGAACAATCTCAACACTTGCTCGACACGCTTTTTGCGCCCTGGGTCCAATCCCTGAAGCTGCGCGTGGAACGTATCGAGCAAGACGGCGTCGTCTTGCGCCTGCCTTTTTCCGATCAGCTGACCCATGTGGCCGGCGTCGTGTGCGGGCAGGTCTATATGGCGGCCGCCGATACGGCCATGGTGCTGGCCGTCAGCCAGAGCCTGGGCGAGTTTCGCCCCATGACCACGGTTTCGCTCAATACCAGCTTTGTGCGCCCGGTCAGCCAAGGCGATGTACTAGTACATGCCCAAGTATTAAAGCGCGGCAAAAGCATGGTGTTTGGTGACATCAAGCTGCACGACGAGCAAGGCCGTCTGGCAGCCCACGCCACCACCACCTACGCCCTGCTGCCGGGCTGATCCAGCCAGCACAGCAAGACAGAATCTGACACAAAACAAATCCCCAGGCAGTTTGTCACAGCAGGCTTGGCCCGACTATGATCGTCATAGCAGGCCCGCCCCAGGCAAGGTCCTGGGGCGACTGCCCCGTCCGATTCCTTGTTGATCGCATTTCTGGAGAAGTTCAAATGGCAAAAGTCCTGGTTCTCTATTATTCCGCCTATGGGCACATTGAAAAAATGGCTCAAGCGGTGGCTGAAGGCGCGAAAGGCGCTGGCGCTACGGTAGACATCAAACGTGTCCCCGAGTTGGTCCCGGAAGCGGTGGCCCAGAAAGCGAACTTCAAGATGGATCAGGCGGCCCCTGTCGCCACCATTGCAGACCTGGAAAATTACGACGCCATTATTGTGGGCACAGGCACCCGGTTTGGGCGCATCAGCTCGCAAATGGCCAGTTTCCTGGATCAAGCCGGTGGCCTGTGGGCGCGCGGCGCACTCAACGGCAAGGTAGGAGGTGCGTTTACCTCTACCGCCACCCAACATGGCGGGCAGGAGCTGACGCTGCTGTCCATCATTCATAATCTGATGCACTTTGGCATGATTGTTGTGGGCTTGCCCTACAGCTTTGCCGGCCAGACGCTGGTCAATGAAGTGACTGGCGGCAGCCCTTATGGCGCCTCTACCATTGCCGCAGGTGATGGTTCGCGTCAGCCCAGCGAAAACGAGCTGGAAGGGGCCCGCTACCAAGGCCGTCACATCGCCGAGATCGCAATCAAGCTAAAAGGCTAAACGCCGCTAAAGGAGTACAGATACATGGGCATGATGATAGATGGACAATGGCATAGCAAAGAGCCTGTCAGCAGTACAGCGTCCGATACGTTTCAACGTGCCCAGTCCTCCTTTCGGGACTGGATCACCGCCGATGGCGGCCCCGGTCCGCAAGGCCAGGCAGCACAGCCTGCTCAGGCCAATCGCTATCACCTTTATGTTTCCTTGGCCTGCCCGTGGGCGCATCGCACCTTGATCATGCGGGAACTCAAAGGGCTGCAAAAGTTGATATCGGTGTCAGTCGTGAACCCGATCATGGGCGATCAAGGCTGGACCTTTGAGCCAGCCGACGGCGTGGTAGCTGACCCGATCATGGATGCCCAGTTCCTGCATCAACTTTATGCCAAGGCCGATCCTGCCTTCACGGGCCGGATTACCGTTCCTGTTTTGTGGGACAAGCAACGCGGCACGATTATCAATAACGAATCGGCCGAGATCATGCGCATCTTCAATACGGCCTTTGATACCTTGGGGGCGACCACGCTGGATATGGCGCCTGCCGACTTGTTGGCACAAATCGACCAGATCAACGAGCATGTGTATGACAGCGTCAATAATGGTGTCTATAAAGCAGGGTTTGCCGGTTCCCAGTCAGCGTATGAGCAGGCCGTTCATGCCTTGTTTGAAAGTCTGGATGGGCTGGAGGCACGCTTGTCCCGGCAGCGCTACCTGACGGGGACAAGGCTGACAGAAGCCGACTGGCGTCTGTTTACGACCTTGATTCGCTTTGATCCGGTGTATGTAGGCCATTTCAAATGCAATCTGCGCCGCTTGATTGACTACCCCAATCTGTGGAACTACATGCTGGAGCTGTACCAAATGCCGGGCGTGGCCGGGACGGTGAATCTTGAGCACATCAAGACTCACTACTACTGCAGCCACCGCCACCTGAACCCCAGCGGTATTGTGCCGGCAGGCCCGGTTCTGGATTTGAATGGGCCCCATGGACGCGGTCACTTACCCGTCCAGCCAGGGCCCTTGCACACCGGTCTTCAATAACCAGGGCGATCAAAAATATCGGCGTTCAACAAAATAGAGCGGTCTACCTGATTGATATCGGTACGACCGCAAAAAGCCATGGACACATCCAGTTCATTGGCCATTAATTTCAGCAAACGAGCCACACCCGCCTGCCCTGCTGTTCCCAGCGCGTACAAGAAAGCGCGGCCAATCATGGCACCTTGCGCGCCCAAGGCTCGCGCACGCAATACATCCTGACCGCTGCGGATACCGCCGTCGACCATCACTTCAATGCGGTCACCCACCGCCTTGCTGATCGCGGGCAAGCAAGAAATGGAAGATGGCGCGCCATCCAGCTGACGACCACCGTGGTTGGACACAATCAGGGCATCCGCACCGCTATCAACGGCGTAGCGCGCATCGTCGGCATCCATAATGCCTTTGACAATCAGCTTGCCGCCCCAGGCATTTTTGATCCACTCAATATCTTTCCAGTTCAATGTCGGGTCAAACTGCTCGGCCGTCCAGGTGGACAAAGAACGCAGGTCCGACACCCCTTTGGCATGGCCCACAATATTGCCAAAACTGCGACGATGCGTGCGCAGCATATTGCGGCACCAGTAAGGCTTGGTGGCCAGATTCAGCATATTCGGGATGGTCAGGCGCGGAGGCGTTGTCAGACCATTTTTGATGTCTTTATGACGTTGACCCAAGACCTGCAAATCCAACGTCAGCACCAGCGCGGAGCAATTCGCCGCTTTGGCACGCGCAATCAAGTTTTCGATAAAGCTACGATCGCGCATCACATAGAGCTGAAACCAAAATGGCGCACGAGTAGCTTGGGCTACATCCTCTAGCGAGCACACGCTCATGGTGGACAAGGTAAAGGGAATGCCGAAGTCACGGGCTGCCAGAGCCGCCAGCATTTCACCATCCGCGTGCTGCATGCCGGTCAAACCAGTAGGCGAGATAGCCAAAGGCATGGCCACTTCCTGACCCAGCAAAGTGGTTTTCAAGGAGCGGTGATCAATATCCACCGCAACGCGCTGTTTGAATTTCAGCTTGTGAAAATCCTGCTCGTTGGCGTGGTAGGTGCCCTGCGTCCAGGAGCCGGAGTCGGCATAGTCATAAAACATCTTGGGCACGCGGCGCTTAGCTGCCAAGCGGAAATCTTCAGTGCAGGTAATTTTCGACAGATCCATTACATTGGGCTCCAAAACAATGGCGTAATAATGCGACTTTGTTCCCGGTGGGGCAAGTCATCTGACGTACCTGTTCGACTTTCCAGCCTCTGCCACCCCGCCCTCGCTGCAAAACATGAAAGAAAAAACCTCACGACTCACCGAAACAGTCCCCCACAAGCCCTGTTTTCAGGCCAGTTTTACCTGTTTGGGCTTCCTGAAATCCTAAAAAACAAAGATTCAGGCAAAAAACTTGCATATTTGAGTGACAAGTAAAAATACCCGTGCTATATTTCTACTTCTTTAGCGGCTGTAGCTCAGTTGGATAGAGTACTTGGCTACGAACCAAGGGGTCGTGGGTTCGAATCCTGCCAGCCGCGCCATATTCCAGATCGTTCTGTACGCAGAGCTTTCTTCAAGACTTAGGTCTTGGCAAACAAAGCCACAATGATTTTTCATTGTGGCTTTTTTGTGTTCTACCGCTCCTGACTGGCATCCTAGGCAAATTCTCCTCTCCTGACAGATAGCCGCCAGGCAGACGCAAGCCAGCCCCTAATCTCAGACCTAGTGCCGTAGATGCCCCCTTGGGCAGATATACAAGCCAGCTGAATCAGGGCAATAAAAACGGCGCCAACACATAGCGCCGTTTTTCTAAAGGCTCAGCACTTATTTAGAACCGTGCCTGTACATTCACCATGACGTTACGTGGCTCACCGTAGATCAGCCCGTTATAGAAACCGAACTGCCGATAGTATTCCTTATCAAACAGGTTGTTCACGCGGGCCGTTACGCTCAAGTTCTTGTTCACGTCGTAGCGTGCCATCACATGGGCCAGCATATAACCGGACTGGCGGATGGGGCTGTTATCAAAACCACCACCAGCCAGGGGGCGACCGGGCATAGGCGTAGACGTGGTGGAGCTGTCATAGCTGATGCTGCTACCCAAAGTCAGTTTGTCCCCCAAGATATCGGGGCGATATGTCGTACTGACGCGAAAGCTGTGACGCGGGTCCTGACGCGGGCTGCTATTCGGGCTGGAATCCACCACATTCATATAGGTGTAGCCAGCGTAGACATTCCAGCGATTGGTCAACGCGCCAGCAAGTTGAAGGTCCACCCCGGTCGATTTAATCCCGGTTGAATTGGCCACATACGCTTGATCGCCCGTATCCAACACAGTGCGATCATCATCCGCTTTGGCTACGTTGCTTTGCTTGGCATGAAACACCGCTACCGTGCTGGACAGGCGATCATCCAACCAACTGCTCTTGATCCCGGCCTCGTAGCTGGCGCCCCGAATCGGTTTGATGATATTGCCCGACACATCGCGCTGGTTTTGCGGTTTGAACACGTCGGTATAGCTGGTATAGAGCGTATGGTTGGGCGTGAGCTCATAGGTCAGGCCCACATAAGGTGTCCATACTTTCTTGTCCAGCTCAGAGCGGCGAGCACTTTTGACATTGTCCTTGTCGTAGTCATACGCATAGGTCTTGTAATAGCTGTAGCGCGAACCCAGGATCACTTTCAACTTGTCAGCCAGCTCCAGGCGGGTCGCAATATAAGGACCATAATTGGTGGTCCGGGTGACACCTCGCGCATCCGTGCGGAACGTCTGCGGTGCGCCGTACTCATTGCCGCTCCAGGTTTGCCAGTTGGTGGGCAGATCCAGACGATACTGACATCCACGCGCAGGGACATGGCCATCAATATTGCAGTTCCCCAAGGCACCACTGAACTGATAAGAGGTTTCTTCGGAACGCTGGCCGTTAAAGCCCAGAATTAATTCATGCTCACGTCCCAGCAATTGGAACGGTCCGGTGACATTCACCGAAAACGCATGCTGTGTGCCCTCACTTTCAGAGTGCAGGCTGTTCAAATATGCCAGCCCGGTTTCTTTATCAAAAAAGCCCCATCTTGAGCCTGCACTATTGGCTTTCAGCACCCCAAAGCTGTTGATGCTTTCCAGGTCGCTGTAGCTGTAATTGGCATCCGCATGCCAGCCCCCACCCAAATTTTGCTCCAGGTTGGCAAACCAAGTGTGATTCTTGCGCTGGGTGTAGCTCCAGTCACTGACCGGGTGAAAGCTGCGGTCAAAATCAGCACGACTGCCGTCCGAGAACCAGATGGGCACGTTCGTACCCCAGGATGTCCCTTTGTGCTTTTTGTAATCGTATTCATAGCCTGCCGTCACGCTGGTATCAGGCGAGAAGTCATACGTCATGGTGGCCAGCAAACCAAAGGTTTTCGGGTTTTCCTTGTCGCGGAAGGTATGGCTGTCGTCCCCGCTGATGACCAGACGCGCCCGCAAATCCCCGCCTTCCGTCAAGGGCGTATTGATATCCCCCATAAGCCGCCGCTTGCGCCAGCTGCCCAGCTCTACCTTGCCCTGAACACCGAACTCCCGATAAGCCTTTTTACGGGACAAGGAAATACTGGCGGAGGGATCTCCTGTTCCTCCCAGCAAGCCATTAGCGCCGCGCAGCACGCTGACATCTTCGTACAGATCCATATTGATGGCGCCGCCAATCCCGGAAAAGCCCGACTCCCCATTGAATTCCAGACCATCAATCTTGTAGTTATTGATGTTGAACCCCCTGGCCCGATACGTGGTCCGCGAGCCTATATCTACCTCATTAGCACTAATGCCCGATACCGAAGTCAGAGCATCATCCAGAGTCTGGATGTTTTCATCCTCCATTTGCTGGCGTGTGATGTTGGTGATAGCCTGCGGCGTATCTTTTTCTTCCATGCGCAGCCCAGTAGCGCTTTTGCTATAGATTTTTTGATAGCTGTCTTGGGGCTCGGCCTGCTCATGACCTTTAACTGTAATGGGTTTAAGCAAAGCGGGCGCCTCTTGCGCCCAGGCGGCTTGCCCGTTCAGAGCCAGAAGAATCAAGGCTGCAAGTGGCTTGAGTGAAGGGCGAGATAAAGGGAACGGCAAAACATTACTCCTTGCTAGGAATGAGAACAATTCTTGTTTGCCGTAAGATTAGCGTGTATGGTTTCAGGCGATGTTTCGCCATATGTTCCCGCGCAAACGCTACGTAATGGTATGTAATGACTGAATTAGCAAGCCCCCCACGCCGTGTACTCATTGTTGAAGATGATGTTGAACTTGCCGAACTGATCGCTCAGGAACTGAGCGTTGGCGGCTTCCAAACGCATATTGCACAAGGCGGCCAACAAGCCTTTGAACTGCTCAAGCACTATCCCATTTCCCTGGTGCTGCTTGACCTGATGCTGCCGGGCGAGGATGGCCTGGAGCTGTGCAAGCGACTGCGAAGCATTGAGAATCCCCCTGCCATCATCATGGTGACCGCCCGCAATGAGCTGGCCGATAAGGTCGCCGGCCTGGAACTGGGGGCAGATGATTACGTGGTCAAACCCTTTGAGTCGCGGGAATTGCTGGCACGTTGCAAAGCGGTGATTCGGCGTCACAGTGTGGCGCAACCGCATCAGGAAACTCCAGCCGTCGATGCCCCACCCAGCCGCTATCATTTCTTAGGCTGGCAACTGGACTTGAATGCACGCCAGCTCTATTCCCCGCAAGGCGTCACCGTTTCCCTGCCAAATTCAGACTTCCATGTCCTGATGGCCTTATTGGAGGCGCCCAATAAAGTGCTGTCGCGCGCGCTATTGCTGCGACGCGCCTTTAGCCGCAACCTGACATACGAAGATCGGGCCATTGATGTGTGCATCAGCCGCATCCGTCACTACATAGAAAAGGATCGCTCCAAGCCCGAGCTGGTACGCACGGTTCGTAACGAGGGCTACATCCTGTACATAGACCCTCAAGCCCTTTACACCGAATAAGGCCATGCAGGCTTTAGACAAGGCCAAGTGGCTAAGTACACTGCGCCGTATCTTCTGGTTTTTTTACCCAGAGCGTTTGCGCAGCAAAATCACCTGGGTGGTGGTCATCGGCCTGCTGGTCGCCCAGGTCCTGACGGGCACTATGTGGTCGCAAATGCGCCGGCAAGTCCTGATCGAAACCCCGGCACGTATCGCAGCAGTCCGTTTTTCTGACTGGTACCTGTATGCCGAATCCCAACTGGCACACGGCCAGGAGATGGACCCCTCCCTCCTGTCTGGCATCAGCGCCTCTCTGGTCAGCCAAGACTTCCCCCTGGACTACCAGTCCAATATGGGCGAGGACTTGGGTTCGTTTTTTGAGAAGGTTATCCAGGAGCGCACCGGAGCTCACGAAAACTTTCACCTGCTGGCGGTCAATAAAGCCCGCCCCGCCGAAAAAGTGGGCGGCTTCCCCTTCTTGAATGCCTTTTCCCGCGAGCTGAACCTGGTCGATGTGTCTTTTTCCGCCGTTTTCACGCTATCCAATGGACAGCACTGGCGGCTGCACGTGGTGGAAAACCAGGGCTGGAGCTCTATCGGAAATCTGCAATTCACCTACGACTACTTTTTACGCATCTATTTTTTCCGGCTGGTGCTGGTCGTCATCGCGCTGACTCTGTGTCTGAACTTCATTTTCAGGCCACTCAAGAAACTGGAGAAAAGCGTGCTGGAAATGGATGTGAACAGGAACCAGGAAAAAATCCAGCTCGGCGGCTCTAAAGAGTTCCGGCGCTTGGGCCGGGCCTTCAACAGCATGGTGGAACGTGCGCAAAAGCATATTGAAGAACGCTCCTACTTTTTTTCTGCTGTCTCCCATGACTTGCGCACCCCTATTACACGCCTGAAGCTGCGCGTGCAGAACGTACAGGATGAATCACTGCGTTTGAGCCTGAGCCGGGACGTTGAAGAACTTAAAGAGCTGGTCAATTCCACCTTGGAGCTGATGAGTTTTCAGACCTCCGACGAAGCGTTTGTAGAAGTGGATGTGGCCGCGCTCCTGACAGCGGTCAGCATCAATCGTCAGGATGTAGGAGAAAACATCACGCTGGATAGCTTGGAACCCGCGATTTTGCACATTCAGATCCAACGGTTTCGCCGCTGCGTGGAAAATTTGATTTCCAATGGCCTGCGCTACGGGCATCACGTTCATATTTCTGCGGAGCAAAGTGCAGATGCCTACATCATTACTGTCGCCGATGAGGGCCCTGGCATCCCAAAAGAGGAACAGGCCAAAGTCCTGCGGCCCTACTACCGCCTGGAAACCTCTCGCAATCGCTCCACCGGAGGCTACGGCTTGGGCCTGAGTATTTGTGATGAGGTGCTACGTGCCCACGGTGGGCGACTGGAGTTTGGACATCAACAAGAGCGGTTCTGCGTACGTATCTATTTGCCCCTAAACAGCCTGCGTTAAAAACATTACAGATTGCCAGGGTAATCAGGCGCTTTTCAGACCTGCCAGCCCCTTGCAGCCACTCTTTCCTGCATTTTCAAAGGTATTTTCTATTTATTTTAAGAAAAATCGATTTTAGGCTTGTCATTGCCATAAATAGTCTGCTATAGTTTCACTTCTTTAGCGGCTGTAGCTCAGTTGGATAGAGTACTTGGCTACGAACCAAGGGGTCGTGAGTTCGAATCTTGCCAGCCGCGCCATATTCACGTTGTTTTCTTCACCGGAACCAACGACCAGAGTTAGAACTCTTGGGGTAACACCCACTGGATGAGACTCTGAAAAGATCAGCCCTGATGACATCGTCATCAGGGCTTTTTCTTTGCCTGTCACCTTCTCCGCCTTCCTGCTTTTCTCCAGTACAAATCCCTTCCTGCGTGACCTACAACAATGCTTGCACTTTCCTGGGCTTGCGAGCGCAGGCAGACTGAATCAGGCGGTGTAAAGTAGCGACTTCCGCCAAACGGCCAAGCAGCACGCTCGCTGCCCATGCCAGCCGTACATCGGCCAGCCCGAATTGAGTGGATTTCTTACTTAACCCACAGGATCGACTATGTTTAAGCGCACGACTCTTCTTTTGCCTTTGGCAGCCCTCCTTCTTGCCAGCACCAGCAGCTACGCCCAGGAAAGCAGCCCGGCCAGCCAGCTGGCGCAAATGGGCGGTGCCATGCACGCGGCAGCACAAGTGTGCGGAGACCATAGCGAAGCCCAGTTGCAAGAGATGAAGAGGCAGCAAAAGGTATCCATCCAGAGCATGGGTTTGAGTGACGAAGATTTTGACAAGGCTTTTGAGCAAGGCCTTGAGCGCGGTCGCCAAGACCTGGATAAAGCCAGCCCGGAACAGCGCGGCAAGATGTGCGAGCAACTGCGTTCGGGACCAAAGTTCTAAATTCACTACCCCATAGAAAAGCGCTCTGATCCCTACGGAAGCAGAGCGCTTTTTCACTTCCAGCCCCTAAAACTTACAGGGCTTTGACCATATCTTCGATCGTCTTTTTGGCATCGCCAAAGACCATCATGGTCTTGTCCATATAGAACAGCTCATTATCCAGACCGGCGTAACCAGCCGCCATCGAGCGCTTGTTCACGATGACAGTTCTGGCCTTGTAGGCTTCCAGAATCGGCATGCCCGCAATGGGCGAAGCCGGATCGTTTTTAGCGGCCGGGTTAACCACGTCGTTAGCCCCCAGAACCAGCACCACATCGGTCTGAGCAAACTCGCTATTGATATCGTCCATCTCAAAGACCTGCTCGTAAGGCATTTCAGCCTCCGCCAACAGCACGTTCATGTGCCCTGGCATACGGCCCGCCACCGGGTGAATGGCATAGCGTACCGTCACGCCCTGGCTGGTCAGCTTGTCGGACAACTCTTTCAGAGCATGTTGAGCGCGCGCCACGGCCAGGCCATAGCCGGGCACAATCACAACGGACTCCGCATTGCTCATCATGAAAGCGGCATCTTCAGCACTGCCGGACTTCACCGAGCGATTGCCCTGATCAGCCCCGCCTGCCGACGCTTCCGGATTGGCACCAAAGCCGCCCAGAATCACGTTAAAGAAGGCGCGGTTCATGGCCTTGCACATGATGTAGGACAGAATCGCCCCCGAGGAACCCACCAGCGAACCGGCGATGATCAGCATGGAGTTGTTCAGGGAGAAACCAATACCGGCCGCTGCCCAGCCCGAATAACTATTCAGCATGGACACCACAACAGGCATATCGGCTCCGCCAATCGGGATAATCAGCATCACGCCCAAGAGGAAGGACAAGGCCAGCAGCACACCAAAGGCCCACCATGCCTGGGTCATCACAAAGACCACACCGCAGGCAAGGGCCAGCAGACCCAGCAAGAGGTTCAGCATGTGCTGACCTTTAAAAGTCACTGGCGCGCCCTGGAACAAGCGGAACTTGTACTTGCCCGACAGCTTGCCAAATGCAATCACCGATCCGGAGAAGGTAATCGCACCGACTAGTGCCCCCAGGGCCAGTTCCACCCGGTTGCCCATAGGCAGGGCGAACTCGGCAGAGCCAATGCCAAAAGCCACCGGCTCCAGCACCACTGCAATAGCAATGGCCACTGCCGCCAGGCCGATCATGCTGTGCATGAAAGCGACCAGCTCCGGCATCTTGGTCATTTCGACACGGCGGGCCATCAGGGTGCCCAAAATGCCGCCAATCACCAGACCAATCAGCACGCGCAGCAAACCGGACAGCTCTTTACCTTCCGGCGCCAAGCTGTAGATCAGCACAGCAGTTGTCGCAATGGCCAAGGCCATGCCCACCATGCCGAACAAATTGCCGCGCCGCGAACTGGCCGGATGAGACAAGCCCTTTAAAGCCTGAATAAAACACACCGAGGCCAGTAAATAGCACAAGGTAACGGTATTCATGGAAATCATGACTGCCCTTCCTTGGGCGTATTTTTAGCGCCCTTCTTTTTAAACATTTCCAACATGCGGCGGGTCACCAGAAAACCACCAAACACGTTAACGGAGGCCAGCGCGGTGGCCACAATGCCCATCGCCTGCGCCCAAGGGCTTTCAGTCAGGGCTGCCGCCAGCATCCCGCCCACAATAATGATGGCCGAGATCGCATTGGTCACCGCCATCAACGGAGTGTGCAAAGCAGGCGTCACCGTCCAAACCACGTGATACCCCACGTAGATGGCCAGCACAAAGATGATCAGGTTAATGACCAGGGGAGAAATAATATCCATGAGATCAGGCTCCCTGCTGTGGAAAGAGTCGTTTGCCATCCTGTACAACACGGCTGGCATTCACAATGTCGTCGTCCTCTGGAATATGCAGCTCATCAGACTGCTCCTTGAGCATCAAGCCCAGGAACTGTTGAATATTGCGTGCATACAAAGCAGAGGCGTCGGCTGCCACACGAGCGGGGAAATTAGTCTCGCCCACTAAAGTGACGCCATGCTTTTCCACAATCTGGTCCGCTTCGGTCAAGGCGCAGTTACCGCCTCGCGCTGCGGCCAAGTCCACAATCACCGAACCGGGCCGCATGGAGCGCACCACCTCTTCCGCAATCAGACGCGGAGCAGGCCGCCCCGGAATCAAAGCGGTCGTGATGATGACATCGGCCTGCGCACAACGCGCCGCCACTACAGCAGCTTGTCGTTGCAGCCAGGAAGCAGGCATAGGCCGGGCGTAACCGCCCACGCCTTGAGCCGCTTCGCGCTCTTCGTCCGTCTCATAAGGCACGTCAATGAATTTGCCGCCCAAGGACTCGATCTGCTCGCGTGCAGCAGGACGCACATCAGAGGCCTCAACCACGGCTCCCAGACGACGGGCAGTGGCGATGGCCTGCAAACCCGCTACCCCTGCGCCCAGCACCACGACACGCGCCGCTTTGACGGTACCCGCCGCGGTCATCATCATGGGAAAGAATCGGGGATATAAAGTGGCGGCTTTCAAGACGGCCGCGTAGCCAGCGATATTGGCTTGTGAGGACAGAACGTCCATGCTTTGCGCCCGCGTGGTACGCGGAATCAGCTCCAGGGCAAAGGCCTGGCAGCCGCTGGGTGCCAACCTGTCCAGCCCCTCGCTCTCGTAGGGGTCCAGCAAACCGACGATCACGTGCTCGGCACGTAAACGTGCCGGATCTACATCGGCTGCACCGACCACCAGCAGCACCGTGGCTTGATAAGGATCACCTATCGTTGCCCCGGCGGCTTCGTAATCTGCATCCGGGCAGGCAATCCCCTGCCCGGCTCCCGCCTCGATCACTACGCCATGGCCCGCCTTCACATAGGCCCTGACGGTATCGGGCGTGGCCGCTACCCTCTTTTCCCCGGTACTCCGGGGGGTGAATACACCCAGTCGCATCTCAATCTCCAGTTAATTAACTAACTTCTATGATTTCTGACGACGTGCATTACCCGGATGGGTGGGTCTATCAACGAACCAGGGCGCCAGCCCTTTAAAGATGTAATCGCTAGCGGCACCTATCGGATCTAACCCAACAACCACTCCAGCCTGGTTTGTGCCACCCGCACAAAACCAGAACACCATCTACAAATTCGGATGCGCAAGCACAGGCGTGTCTGACGCCTGATTAAACAGGATAGAAAGCTACCCTTTTATGTCCCTCTCCCACCCTCGCGCCTAGCAAGAAACTGTCATTCTTTTTGGATCTCGCTATAAGGGCCTTTATTTGACACAAGAAAACCTGTATCGCACTAGACCGCTTTAGACGAAAAATCAAGACACATTACTACCACTCGATTATCGCAATATGATGCTAGTCAGCAAGATTTTTCTTCCTGCCTTCATCGCGCAACACCGAGCAGCCATGCCTTTACATGAGGCTTAGACGCCTGATAATTAAAACTACAAGCATTGGCCTGCTGCTAAGATAGCAACTTCCTATAAAACTTGTCATTAATTTGTAATCTGTGTTCGTGCTTACGCCACAGTGGCTTTTTCGTCGCTGACGGCCGCTAAGACGCTTCTTTTAAAGCCTAGGCAACCGCCCCTTTTGATGCGCGGTTTACCTGCACTATTCAGTCCCAGGCTGATCTATCCCCATGGCAGAAATCCACATCGATCACGTAGTTAAACGCTACGGCAGCAATACCATCATCAATGAGCTCAGCCTGCAAATTCGGCATGGCGAGTTCTTTACTTTATTAGGGCCCAGCGGCTGCGGCAAGACAACCTTGCTGCGCATGATTGCCGGCTTCATCATCCCCGATGAAGGCCGCCTGTTTCTGGACAAAGAAGACATCACCTACCTGCCCGCCCACAAGCGCGAGACCGGCATGGTGTTCCAGGACTACGCCCTGTTTCCCGACAAGACTGTGTTTGACAATGTGGCCTATGGCTTGCGAGTGCGCAAAGTCAGCAGCAGCGAAATCAAGAAAAAAGTCAGCTACATCCTGGAACGGGTTGAACTGGGCGGGATGGCCGAGCGTTACCCGGCGGAACTGTCCGGCGGTCAGCGTCAGCGCGTGGCACTGGCTCGCGCCCTGGTGATTGAGCCGCGTGTTCTGCTGATGGACGAGCCCTTGTCCAACCTGGATGCCAAGCTGCGTATTCAAATGCGCCAAGTGATTCGCGAACTGCAGCAAGAATCAAATATCACGGCCATTTTCGTGACCCATGACCAGGAAGAAGCCCTGTCCATGTCGGATCGAATTGCCTTGCTGCGCCAAGGCCGTATCGACCAGCTCGATACCCCCGAGGCCATGTACTCCACACCACGCACCGCTTATGCCGCCGACTTTATTGGCGCAGCCAACCTGATTGACACCCTGGGCGTACACGTTGAAGCCGACCATACGACGGTCAGCATCGCAGGCGGCCACATCATGGTGAACAACCCGCCCCCAAGCGGTCAGGTCTTGCTGGCCGTTCGCCCTGAAAACATTACTTTGCATGCCCAGACCCAAGCAGGTGGCATCCCTGCCCACGTCGTGGCGCGCCAGTATCTGGGAACCAAAACGGCCTACAGCCTGAAACTGAGCGATGGCAAACAAATCATCGCGGATGTGGCTGCCGCCCTGGACCCTCATCTGGCGGCCGGCAGTTCGGTCAGCCTGAGCTTCAGCCCTGAAAGCCGTCTGGTCGAGGCCTGAGACTCATGAGTATCCTTGCAAGACCTCAGGCCCTTCGTTCCCCCTGGTTCCTGCCCGCTTTGATCTGTTTGGCGGTGCTGGTATTTTGGGTCGTCTGGCCGCTGGCATCCCTGTTCTATCAAAGCATTATTGACCCGGTAACGGGCCTTCCCAGCCTGCACGGCTTTGAGACATTTTTCAGTGATCCCCGCTATGTTGAAGCTTTTTTCAACACCATCAAGCTGGGGATGATTTCCACCATTGGCACGCTGCTGCTGGGTGCCCCGCTGGCCTATGTGGTGGCCCGCTACGACTTTCCCGGCAAGGCCATTGTGGCCATCCTGCCGCTGACCACCATCGTGCTGCCGGACATCATCGTCTCGCAGGCCTGGCTGATGCTGCTGGGCAATAACGGCGTGGTACGTCTGGCTCTGGAAGGCATCGGTATTGACCTGCCCAGCTTTTACGGCTGGTTTGGCATGTCCTACGTGCTGATTCTGAACGACTACACCTATGTGTATATCGGCATGCTGGCAGCACTCAAAGCCATTGATGGCACGCTGGAAGAAGCCGCTGTCAACCTGGGTGCCAGCAACTTCAAGCGCGCGCTGACAGTCACTTTCCCGGTCTTGATGCCCGCCTTGCTGGTGAACGCCATGATTGTGTTCACCCTGGCCGTAGACAACTTCTCCATTCCCATGATTCTGGGCGGTCAGGTGGATGTCTTGTCCTCGCTGACCTACACCACCTTCCTGTCCGAGATGAGCGGCAACCCCACCATGCAAGGTGTGCTGGCGGTGGTGTCGGTAATTCTGGTGGGTGCCGTGCTGTTCATCCAAAAGCGGGTGCTGGAACGCAAGACTTTCCAGATGCAGCAAGGCCGTGCTCCACGTCCCATACGGGCTCAGGGCCTGACCGGAATTTTGCTGACGGTAGGTGCCGTCCTGTTCGTGACTTTCTCGCTGATCCCAGCCTTTATTGTGCTGATTGGTGCGTTCACCAAGGCCAGCGGCCCGGTCATGCAATATGGCACTTTCACCCTGGACAATATGGAACGTGCTCTGCGTTACGCGCCTGAGCCCATCCTGAACTCCTTGATGCTGGCCAGTGTTGCCACCATTGCCGGCACCTGCTTTGCCACGGTATGTAGTTACCTGATCGTGAAAAAGCGCCTGTTCGTTGTGACGGCTCTGGACTATATGGTGATGCTGCCCCTGGCCATTTCCGGCACAGTGCTGGGTATTGCCCTGATTCAAACGTACAACAGCGGCATGCTGGTGCTGACAGGCACCTGGGTGATCATGGCCGGGGCTTACTTTGTGCGCAAAGTGCCCTTCTCCATTCGATCGGCCTCAGCCTCGCTCTACAACATCCCTGACTCTATCGAAGAGGCCTCCATCAATCTGGGCGTGACTCCCTTCCAAAGTTTCTTCAAGGTCGTCCTGCCCTTGATGAAGCCTGCCATTTTGGGTGCTGCCATCTTGATGTGGGTGACTTCGCTGGCCGAGATTTCCGCCACTATCGTGCTGTACTACGGTGGTATGGAGACAATGCCCATCCAGATGTTCCGTCAGATCGACGCCGGCTTTTTGGCCCGTGCCTCGGCTTACGGGGTTATTTTGATGGTCGTAATTCTGGTGCCGATTTATCTGGCTATCCGTTTTCTCAAGCTGGATCTGTTTTCCAGCCGCTAATCTAAAAAGGCTCACTATGCTGACTACACGTTTTCTGAAAACTGGTCTGGCACTCTCTCTCAGTGTCGGCGCCCTGTCTCTGTCCAGTGCCGCTCAGGCTGCCAATGCCGTGATGTACACCCCCAATAATGTACAAACCATTGACACCGCGTTGGAGATCGCCCGCAAGACAGCCCCTGATCTGTCTATTCAACAGGTGACCTCGGGCGCGGGCGCCTTGATGAAGCGTATCGAAGCCGAAGCCCAGAACCCGCTGGGAGACGTTGTCTGGGGTGCTGCCTACGGCACCATGGCCGCGTTCCAGCAGAACTTTGAAGCCTACGAATCGCCCGAGAACAAAGCCATTCCCGAAGCCTTCCATGGCAAAGACAGCCTGTGGACCAGCTCCAATGCTCACGTCATGGTCATCATGGCCAACGAGCGCCAGCTGAAAGGCCTGGCCGCTCCTAAGACCTGGTCCGATCTGTTCGACCCTCAGTGGAAAGGCAAGGTCATCATTGGCGACCCAGCATCTTCGGGCAGTGCTTATGACCAAGTCTATGGCATTTACCAGCTGTACGGCGATGACGGCCTGAAAAAACTGGCGGCCAACGTGATCGTGTCCAAGAGCTCGGGCCAAGTCTACAAAAGCGTGGCTAACGGTGAATACCCGCTGGGTGTGACCATGGAATACGCGGCCTACGCTTACGTGGCGGGCGGCCAGAAAGGGATTGAACTGATCTACCCTGAAGACGGCACATTCATTGCCCCTGAAGGCGTGGCAGTGATCAAGAACCCCAAGAACGGCCAAGAAGCAGCTCGCAAGCTGGTGGATGTATTGCTGTCCAAGGAAGTGCAAGAGGCTGAATTGGTGGAAAACTTCCGCCGCCCAACTCGCAGCGACATCAATGTGGCCGAGCTGACCAAGTTGCCCAACCTGGATCAGATCAAAGTGGCCAATATCGATCCCTTGAAAGCTGCCGCTGAATACGAAACCGTGATCGCCGCCTGGAAACAGGCCTTGAGCGCAGCAGGCAAGTAAGCTGAATCACAGTTAGCGCTGTACCCAACCCCTTGATGTCTGGACCTATGCCAGATGCCAAGGGGTTTTTTACATGGTGGGCCTGCTTTTGTTCGCATTTCGGAAAGAGGATTATCATGGAACCCCCAGGCTCCCCACCATTCACTCACCCAATCAGTCAGGCCTAAAGCGGCTGACGTCTTCCCCTGGCTAACTGAAGAACCATGAGCAAAAAAATTATCTTTCTTCTTGCCGCTCTAGTGATGACGGGATGCTCTACGTACTCTGATCCCAAAATTTCCCGGACCACAGCGGTAGCGGGTTTACTCGATAAGCCCAGCACCTACTTCTGCCAACATGCCAGCTACGCCACCCAAGATAGCGTCTTCCGTGGGAAATATGTACTGTCGCATCTGTTTGGATTCTGGACGGCAAAAGACGTGGAGCTGGTCCGGATCAAGGTCGTGTCCAAGGACGAAATCGCCACCGAATATCTGGACAAAAACCTGCGTCTAGTGGGTTCCCGTCAGTACATCCGCGGACAGGATTACCAGCTCAGCAGCAATGGCTCGGTGGAAATCAAGGGATCGTCTCGATGCGCCAGCCAGGATAGTCCGGGTGTGGGTTGCACCAGGGGTAGCATCACGGCTTTTCTGGATCAGACAGGCAATCTGGCCGTCATAGAGGCCAGTAGTGGCGCAGGCATTGTGGGCATTGTCCCTGTTGCCGGTGGCCACAAATATATTTCCTTATTCCCGCCCGTCACGGACTCGGCAGGATCCCTGCAAGCCAGCCTGGCTCAGTGTCCCGAAAGCCACGAGCTGAAACAGCAGAGAGAAGCGGCAAGGCAAAAAGTCGCACCCACCTTTGCGGTGGGGGACATCGTGGTGCCCTATCAACACTACGACTCCACCCGGAATATGTTCGTACCCGGCCCCGTCAGTAGCGTGCGCGACACTAGATGGCGGGTTCAAGAAATAACGGATACCCATGTAAGACTTGAGCTGATCCAGGGCGAGTACAGGCTGAGCTCCTCTAAAGCCCCCGTTTACAAAGCAGGCGAATTTTCCACGACCTTTTCCTCGTCAAGCAGCTACAAAGCTGCACACCCTCATGCTGGCGGCCCTGGACAGATATTCCAGGAATTTAAAAAAGTGGAATAAAAAAATTGGGGCTCATGAAAGCCCCATCAGCCACAACCAGGGACGCAAAGGCACAGACTTGAAGTCAAAGCAGGAAGGCCCTTGAAAAAGGGCCTTGTCGCGATAACTCAACGCCAAATAATGGGCTGGGTGCTTAACCTGGCAAGGCGCAAAAATGCCGCTGCCTATCTGAGCGTCTGAGCGTCTGTAATTAATCGACTGGGTAAATCTGGTCTTCACGCAAACGGGGGCGATCAGCTTCGACCTCTGTCAAAGGTTCCACGCGCTGCATCGTTGCCAGCGAACGCTGCGCCAGACGCTGGTACATGCGAGTCCCAAAGAACTTGCCATCAATGGCCTTCTGGTCCAGCTCTTTAACGACAGTAGCGGGTGAACCGGCAAGCAGGCTGCGTGGCGGCACTTGCATGCCTTTTTTCACAAACGCCATGGCACCAATAATGCTGTCGGCCCCGATATCGGCGGCATCCATCACCACGGCATTCATGCCCACCAGCACATTGCGGCCAATCACACAGCCATGCAATACCGCACCGTGGCCCACGTGCCCATCTTCATGCACGATGGTGTCTTGATAAGGCGTACCGTGGATGACGCAGGTATCCTGGATATTGGAGCCAGCCTTCATGATGATGCGGCCAAAGTCCCCGCGCAAACTGGCCAGGGGGCCGATATACACGCCCTCGCCAATAATGACGTCGCCAATCAGTACCGCAGTAGGATGAACATAGGCCGTGGGGTGAACCACGGGCACCAAGCCATCAATAGAATAGATATTTTGCATACCTGCCTCGTCCAAAGCCTGCACCCGGCCGACCTGCGGTCCGGCCAAAAATACGATCATAGCTGCTACAGACCGATATAATGCGCCGTCCCCTTTCTTTTTGCATCCTATGAGCATGTTGTACTACTGGCTGGCTTTTTTCTTGGGCATGGTGTTTTACGCCGCCTACCTGTCCCAGTCCTCCTTACTGGCACAAGGCATGATTTACATGAAGGAAAAGGATCGTTCACCGCCATTGTTATGGCTGTTTTCACGCATGATCAGTTTTATCCTGCGTGCCATCCCCTCCTTGCTGATGCGCCCTATTCCGCTGATTTTGTGGGTGGTTGGTCTGGGCATAACGGTGCAATACAGTTTCGCTGTGCCTTAAGCCCAAGGTCGCTGCTATAACACCAAGCACAGGCCCGCATCGATTGCTTAAGGCCTGTTGCTTGCGTCTCCCAGTCAAGCATTCTGCACCTGCCAGTCAATTCACCGCCTGCTCCCCCTCCTACACTGACGCAAACTCACAGAACCGTCCCCGCTGACGGGCACGGATTAGCGATCAGGATCGCGGTCACCGCGACACGGAGGATATATGGAGACTCGAAAAATCGTCAGGGCGGCGGCTGTACAAGCTGCTTCCCCCAACTATGACCTGGCCAGCGGAGTCGAAAAAACGATTGCCCTGGCGCGGCAAGCTCGCGATGAAGGTTGCGACCTGATCGTGTTCGGTGAAACCTGGCTGCCCGGCTACCCCTTTCATGTGTGGCTGGGAGCGCCCGCCTGGTCCATGAAATACAGTGCACGATACTTTGCGAACTCGCTGGAACTGGGTAGCAAGGAATACCACCTTATTGCTGAGGCCGCACGCAAGCTGGGGATTTTCATTGCCCTGGGCTATAGCGAACGCAGCGGCGGCAGTCTGTATCTGGGCCAATGCTTGATCAGCGACCAGGGCGAAATGCTGTGGTCACGCCGCAAACTAAAACCGACCCATGTAGAGCGCACTGTCTTTGGTGAAGGTCATGGCCGTGACCTGATTGTGACGGATACGCCATTGGGTCGAGTCGGTGCTTTGTGCTGCTGGGAGCATCTATCCCCACTGAGCAAATACGCCCTGTATTCCCAACAGGAAGCCATACACATCGCCGCCTGGCCCTCTTTTTCGCTTTACTCAGAGCAGGCCCATGCCTTGAGCGCCAAAGTGAATATGGCCGCTTCGCAAATCTACTCGGTTGAGGGGCAGTGCTTTACCATCGCGGCCAGCAGCGTCGTCACTCAAGAGACGCTGGATATGCTGGAAGTGGGCGAACACAATGCGTCCTTACTTAAAGTGGGCGGCGGCAGTTCCATGATTTTTGGACCAGACGGACGCACCCTAGCCCCTTACCTGCCCCATGACGCAGAAGGTCTGGTCATCGCGGATCTGAATATGGAAGAAATTGCCTATGCCAAGGCAATCAACGACCCGTCTGGCCACTATTCCAAACCCGACGCCACACGCATGATCCTGGACTTGGGCCATCGAGAACCCATGACGATAGTGCGCTCTGGTAGTAAACCTGGGCAGGAGAGTCTGGACCATAAAGGAGCGGCTTCAGAGCACCAGCCTGGAGCCGAACGAGTTCAGGATACTGACAAGCTCGTACTGCCAGAACTGTCCTAAGCAGCCAGGGCGACAAGGCCTCTGAACCCTGCTCAATCAGGGGCCTTATGCTCTGTGCATAGCATGCAGCGCTAAGGCCCTGTTGTCGTGGTCGGAAATTATCGCCAACTGTCGCTCCTTCCGGTCTGACCACCGCCATTGATCCTGCCTGATACTTATCCAGATCAGCTGATTGCAGCTCCCTGCCATCAGCACATGGATCAAAGACGGAGAGCGTATCAATGGAGCGATGGTCAACTTCGGCAATTCCCGCTATCAGGCGCGCGCCCTATTGGATGGAGGCCGTCAACCAAGCCTATGTCTCGCTGGAATGCACCGTACCGACCAGCCCGGCGACGCCCTTTTTTGGAGCCATCACACGCCGTGAACTGGCGGCGGTCAATCTGTCCCGTATCAGTTCAACCTCGCAGACTGTTTTGCGTACCCCGCAGCAAATCTCCAAAGCCTCCGAAGATATTTTTCTGCTCAGCATTCAGGTCGCCGGATCGGGACGACTGGTTCAGGATGACAAAACCGCTCATCTAAAACCGGGGGATCTGGCTTTATATGATTCCACCCGCCCCTACCAGTTGCTGTTCGATCAGCACTTTGAGCAATACGTACTGTCTTTACCCGGCTCTTTATTGCGCAAGCGGCTGCACAACGCCGAGGACATGACTGCCAGCAAGATTGCCACCGCTCAATCGGGAACGGCTCGTTTGCTGTCCCATATGGTGACCGAGCTTATGCAAAGCCCTGCGCTTAGCGGGCCCGTCGTAGATGGGTCGCTTGCTGACGGTCTGGTCGGTATTTTGGTGGCGACGCTGGCCGAAAACCTGGGCAGCCTGAGCTTGAAAAATGATGCCGGGACGGTGCGATGCGACAGGATCAAAGCCTACGTGATGGCCAATCTGCGTGATCACGAACTAAGTATTGGCAAGATAGCGCAAAGCTTGGGCATGACAGCCAGCACCTTGCATCGGGCGTGGGAACAAGAGCCCGATTCACTGAGCAATTGGATCTGGTCTATGCGACTTAAAGGGGCGGAGCAAGATTTGCGCCGCTTGGCCTGCTCCAGCAAAACAATTACGGAAATTGCGTATCACTGGGGCTTTAGCAGTTCAGCCCACTTTAGCCGAAGCTTCAAGCAGCACTTTGGCATGCCGCCTAAAGAGGCCCGCAGCAGCATGCGGGCCTTTGCTCAGGCAATAACGATATCAGTCTGATCAGGCAATGGGCTTGCCATCGTTGACGGCCAACAGGCCTTTGATCAAGCGATACAGAATCCACACACCCACAATCGCGATCGTCACAAAACCAACCAGAATCGCCATCAGGACAAAGGACAGCGCCACTCCGGCAAGACCCCACCAGAAGGTGCGGATTTGCCAGTCAAAGTGCGATTCCAGATAGGTGCCTCTGACTTCATCACGCTTGATGTAGTTGATGATGATGGCCACCAAGGCGGTAATACCGCCAAACATGGACAGGATGTAAAGGCCGTAAATGATTAGAGTGAGATTGCGCAGATCGACCAATTGCTTGGTACCCTCGCCTTGTGGAACAGGGGTCATATCCTCATTCATCCGTATTACTCCTTGGAAAAATAACGGTAGCGCCAGGTGTCCCATAACGCTACCGAAAAAAACCCATTCAGGCCAGGTAAAGCAAGGTGCTTAACGCAAGCCGATAAATGGCATAGCGGAACCGGGAACCAAGCTTTCTGGCAGCTTGCCATCCCATTTTTCCACTGCATTCAAATTAACCAGATTGGTATTCTGGGCCAGGGCTTGTGCCTTGGCTTGAATGGCTTTGGCTTCGGCTTCACCACGCAGCAAAATCCCGTCTGCTTCAGCCATATAGCGCTCACGCTGAGCGCGGGCTTCGGCTTCAGCCTGAACCACCTGAATTTCAGCCTGGATAGAAGCTGTTTCTTTCTGCTGGCGGGTGGTTTCAATTTGCACCTGAGCCAACATGCGGTTTTCAATCGATTGCTCGTACGCTTTGGAGAAAGACACTTCCTCTACCTGCACACCCATCATTTGCAGGGGCGAGGCTTCCAACGTCACACGCATTGCTTCGTTGATATCAGCACCCAGCTTTTCACGATTCTGGATCGACTGGGCGGCGGTGTACTTACCAAAAACGTTCTTGATCACGTCCAGCGCTTTGCGCTCCAGCAAACGAGCTTCCAGCGCTTCCAAGGAACCGTATTCCGAGTACAACTGAGCCACGTCAGTTTCAGGTACACGGTAGGTTACCGAGGCCACCATGGAGGCGGACTGCTGGTCAAAACTATAGGCTTCCAACTGCATGCGAACCGTATGATCGCGCACCGAGATCTTGCGTACGGTATCAAAGAACGGAACCTTGAAGTCCAGACCAGGTTCGGCAACGCGTACCAATTTACCATTGCGCAGCACCACGCCACGCTCGCCCTGATCGACCTGCAAGAAAGAGCCCATGGAGGCCACAATCAGGATCAGGAAAATAACAACAGCAGCACCTAGAAACGACAGTCCCTTGGTGTAGTTAGGACCGCCTTCTCGTTTAGTTCCAGCGGCCAATTTTGTAAGTGTATTTTTATCAATGCTCATCACGGCTTCCTTTACGTGGCTGCTGCGTTTTGTCTTTCAATTGACGACGCTCAACCATCAGTTGCCGTATGCCTTTGGCAATCAAGTAGGCCAATACTGCAGCCCCCAACAAAATCAAGATGATACGCATGACGCTTCAGTCTTCCCACTAGATTTCAATCAGAGGGCAATTATCCCCGATTCCTTCTGTCATGCTCAGAAAAGAAGCGTCAAAATATGACAAATCAGCAGTATGGCGGGTAATAAACATTAAAAAGGCGCCTTATTGGCGCCGATTGATTATGCAGCCGCCCACCAGCGTGCTTATTCCAGAGTCGCCATGACGGTATCCAGCTCGCTGAGATGAGGCAGAACGGGGGGGACATCGCTACGCGTGGCAATCAAACGCAGGATATGCGTTTTACTTTCCTGGAAGGTACGCATTAACTGCTCAAGTTCGGCAGTGGAATATTGGCGGGCATTATCACGCAAGGCTTCTTCCAGCAGATCCAGTTGCTCGTACACCGAATCCAGCTCTTCACGCTCTTGTATATAGAGTCGGGTAAGCCAGATCTGTTGGCCAAGCACGTTCCACTGATCCAGTCCCGCAAAGCCGTGCTTTTGCGAAAGACTATTTAAGCGGCGATACAGGTCCGAACCGCGCTGCACCTGAGTCACGTCCAGCACGGGTGGCAGACCGTCCGGCATGCTGCCGTCCCAGACCGGCTCACTGCGCTCTACCGTTTGCAGGACAGGCAAGATATCGCGCAGGCTTTGCACGTAACGAGTCACCACCTGCTCATCTAATGCCAGCTCTGTGGAGGACGCCAAAAAAGGCAAGCCCATTAAGGCAATGCCACAAATACAGAGGACTCGTTTAATCATCGCTCGCCCTAAAAAACAAGACCATCGTCTTGAACGACGCAAAAGACATTCTTCGATTGTAAGCACGAGGTTCGCTGGTTTTCTTTGGCTGTGCCAAAAACAACACAGCCTTTTCAATCCTCAACTGTTTTGTCTCGAAAAGCCTTGCACTAAAAATAATGTTGACTGCTTAAACTGCTCAGCATGAGTGACCTGCTGCTACCCGCCAGGATTAGAGCGAAGGCCGTCAGAAAAGTAACAATTATTTTTTTCGTTCTGCTACTTGCAAAGACTCAACCGCAGTTTTGATGCCCTTTTTCGCTGCCATGCTCTTTAAACACAGCAGACTGGACGATCAAATAGTTAGCCACGATATTAATAGGCAATAAAAAAGCCCTTGAAGAACAAGGGCTTAATTATTTCTAGCTGGCGGAGACGGAGGGATTCGAACCCTCGATACGGGTATAAGCCGTATGCTCCCTTAGCAGGGGAGTACCTTCAACCTCTCGGCCACGTCTCCAGCTCTAGGAAAGAAGCTACTATAGCATTTTTAAAAAACCAATGCAAATAGCAAAAGAGATTATTTTTCCTGATCCAGTTCGAAGGTCTTGTGCAGAGCACGTACAGCCAATTCCATGTACTTGTCCGCAATGATGACCGAGGTCTTGATCTCGCTGGTGCTGATCATCTGGATATTGATGCCCTCTTCGGACAAGGCGCGGAACATGGAGCTGGCAATACCAGCGTGGTTACGCATGCCAATACCGACGATGGACACTTTACATACGGCTTCGTCGAACACGATTTCGCCAGCACCAACGGCCGGGCCAACCTGATTGGTCAACAATTCCTTGGTGCGCAGCGCGTCATTGCGGCTGACGGTAAAGGAGAAGTCTGTCGTGCCCTGAACCGACAGGTTCTGCAAGATCATATCGACTTCGATATTGGCGGCAGCAATGGGGCCCAGAATGGAATAAGCCACACCGGGGGTGTCAGGCACGGCACGCAGGGTGAATTTAGCTTCATCACGGCTGAAGGCAATGCCCGAAACAACGGCAGCTTCCATTTTTTGGTCTT
This sequence comes from Alcaligenes sp. GW821-FHT11D07, assembly GCF_058808495.1. Classification (NCBI taxonomy): domain Bacteria; kingdom Pseudomonadati; phylum Pseudomonadota; class Betaproteobacteria; order Burkholderiales; family Alcaligenaceae; genus Alcaligenes; species Alcaligenes sp. GW821-FHT11D07. The sequence continues at coordinate 785,217 of NZ_JBXART010000002.1, read as the reverse complement.
CCTCGAAAGTAATCAGCGTGCCCGAAGACATTTCTTCTTCGAGCGGAATCAGGGGGTCGGTCATAGAGGACAAGACACGGACAGGAACCTTGTACTTGCCTGCAAATTCTACGGACCGGATTTGAAGAACTTTGGAGCCCAAGGAGGCCATTTCCAGCATTTCTTCAAAGGACAGCACTTTCATGCGACGCGCTTCAGGCACCACGCGGGGGTCGGTGGTATATACACCGTCCACATCAGTGAAGATCAGGCATTCGCTGGCCTTCATGGCCGCGGCCACAGCCACCGCCGAGGTGTCCGAGCCACCACGACCCAAGGTCGTGATATTGCCTTCTTCATCCACGCCCTGGAAACCGGTCACAACGACCACACGGCCTGCGTCCAGATCCTGGCGAATACGGGTGTCATCAATAGAACGAATGCGTGCACGCGTGTAGGCATTGTCGGTTTGCACGGGAACTTGCCAGCCAGCGTAGCTGCGGGCGGGAACGCCTTCAGCGGCCAGGGCCATTGCCAGCAAAGCGCTGCTGGCTTGTTCGCCAGTGGCTGCCAGCATATCCAGCTCTCGTGGATCAGGCTGAATACTCAGTTCTTTTGCCAGGCCTAGCAAACGGTTGGTTTCGCCGGACATAGCCGAAGGAACCACAACCACTTGGTGCCCGGCGGCATGCCATTTGGCAACCCGACGCGCCACATTCTGGATGCGCTCGATCGAGCCCATCGACGTGCCGCCATATTTATGTACGATCAGGGACATCTTTTACTCTGCATCAAAGGGCTAAGGTCTGGGATAGACACAAAACCCAACTATTCTAACGACTTTCTGCGCCCCAAGCGTAGGCTCCACCGCATGCCAACGCAAAAAAACACGTACTTTGTCGACTCAACACCATAGCCCACACTCCTGCCACAGGCCACCCGAAACTACTCACTTGCTTGATTAGCCCCCAAGTCATCTTGAGAGGGAGTGTCCCCCAGGGCTTCGATCAGCACCCGACCACGCACACAGCGGATCAAGTGCTGTCCATGTTTCCACATCAAATTTCTGTCGTGGCCTTGCGCATGCAAGCCACGCAACTGTCGCAAAAGCTCGGCAAGACGAGCCTGTGTAGGCAAACCCGCGCCTTGCTCTTGCAACCAATACCGGATCACCAGACTTTGCCGGGCCGCCTCCAGGCCACGCCAGGCCTGCAAACTGAAACTGCGCCCACATGCATCGGGCTCCAGACTTTGCCAATCTTGGCTGGCCACACTGTCCAGGACCTCCTGTGTTTCCCGGCTTAACTGGGCCTGACGTTGAAGTCGGCTCTGCCAGCCTGGCCAGCGCGCATCCAGCACAGGCGTGAGCAGGTCACGCAGCGCACCACGGGTGTATTCAGGATTGATATTGGTGGGATCTTGCACCGCTTGCCAGCCCGTGGCCGCAGCAAAATCATGACTGGCTTGCAGAATGCGCGTCCTGGGTTGTTCCAGCCAGGGACGCCAATAAGTGAGCTGATCGCGTTGCATGCGCGGGGCCATCGCGCCCAGGCCGGTTGTCCCCGTGCCGCGCAGCAAACGCATTAACACTGTTTCGGCCTGATCGTCTTGGTGATGCGCCAGGAGCACATGCTGCAGCCCCAGAAACTGAGCCAGTTCAGCCAAGCCTTGATAACGAGCATCCCGGGCCGCGGACTCCATACCGTCTGCACTCAGGCGGCGGGACTGGACCTGAACTCGCAGGCTATGACAGGGACGCTGCAAACGAGCCGCCAAATCATGCACATGCCATTGCCACTGCTCGGCCATGGCCTGCAAGCCATGATGAATATGAAGAAAATGAAGTGTGAGCTTGCGGCGGCTGGCCCAGAGATGGGCATGTACCGCCAGCATTGCCGAGTCCGCACCACCACTTAAGGCAACAGCGACACTATCGCCGCTTTTAAAACGTAGGTGATGGTTAAGCGCCTCCAGCAGCAGGGGTGAGGGGCTAAAGCCCCCCAGCTGACTGGAAGGCAGAGGATCAGGCACGAACTTCCTGATAGCGGCCGTAGGCCAAGAGACGTTCCATACGCTGCGCCAGCAATTGCTCAGTTGTCAGGCCAGAGACTTGACGCAAGGCGTCAGCCAAAGCACGGCCCAACTGGCGCGCCATCATGGTGGGGTCGCGATGCGCGCCACCAATAGGCTCGTTAATCACGCGGTCTACCAGACCCAAATCTTTCAGGCGGGGAGCAGTAATGGCCAGCGCCTCTGCGGCAACCGGGGCCTTGTCTGCGCTGCGCCACAAAATAGAGGCACAACCTTCAGGCGAGATCACGGCGTAGGTGGAGTATTGCAACATGGACACCACGTCACCCACGGCAATTGCCAAGGCACCGCCCGAACCACCTTCACCAATAATGGTGGCAATGATGGGCACTCGCAGCTTGGCCATCGCAAACAAGTTGTGGCCAATGGCTTCGGATTGACCGCGCTCTTCTGCGCCAATGCCTGGGTAGGCACCGGGCGTGTCCACGAAGGTGAAAACAGGGATACCGAATTTTTCGGCCAGACGCATCAGTCGCAAAGCTTTGCGATAGCCTTCTGGGCGAGGCATGCCGAAGTTACGGCGTGCGCGCTCTTTGGTATCGCGGCCTTTTTGATGGCCAATGACCATGCAAGGCGTGCCATTGAAACGAGCCAGGCCACCCACAATGGCCAAGTCATCCGCATACATGCGGTCGCCGTGCAGTTCATGGAAATCAGAGAAGATCTGATTCACATAGTCCATGGTGTAGGGACGTTGTGGATGACGAGCAACCAGGGCCGTTTGCCAGGGAGTGAGCTTGGCATAGATGTTCTTGGCCAAGGTCTGGCTTTTTTGCTGAAGGCGGCTGAGTTCCTCTGAAATATCCACAGCGGAATCAGATTGCACGTAGCGGAGCTCTTCGATTTTGCCTTCGAGCTCGGCCAAAGGCTGCTCAAATTCCAGGAATGTATTTCGCATGTCGGTTCTTAAGGTTTAGGCCTAATTTAATATCGTACCGCAACTGTGTTCAGACTGCGCCACAGATGCCAGGTAGCCACCGTGCACCACGGTGCCCAAGCCTGAGCAACTTCACGCGCTTCGAACCGGGATACCGGTTCGCCGCTGAAATAGTGCTGTGAGATTGCCTTGAGCAGGCCCGCATCATCCAAAGGGAGAACATCAGGTCTGTGCAAGTTGAAAATCAGAAACATATCTGCCGTCCAGCGACCCACGCCACGAATGGCGCACAGGTCTGCAATGACGGCCTCATCAGACAGGGATTGCCATGCCTGGGGGTCGATTTTACGAGCATCAAAGTGCGTCGCCAAATCTACTATATATTCGGCCTTGCGCTTGGGCAGCCCCAAGCCGTGCAAGGCATCGTAACCCAGCTCAATAATCAGTTCGGGGGACAGGGCTTGCCCGCAACCCTCCAGCAATTTTCGCCAGAGCTGGTCAGCGGTACGTGAGGCCAGTTGCTGACCCACAATAGAGCGCACCAAGGTGGTGAAGGCTGGCGCCTGATGCTGCAGCCAGTAATCGCCGTGCTGGGGGATCAATTTGCGCAAGATACGATCGCGCTTCATCAACTGGGCGCACGCGTCGTCCCAGTAATCTGGCTTGCCCACCAAGCGAACCTGCGGGCCGGACTGGACGCCGCTTAGGCCCTGCGCCATTGCGTCGCTCCACCTGGCCGATCTTCAAGCTCAACGCCCTGCTCTTTAAGCTGCTCACGGATGGCGTCGGCGCGCGCAAAGTCACGGTTTTGTTTGGCTTGGCTGCGTTCAGCCATCAGCTCGTCAATCTGGGTATCGCTTAAGGATTGAGCACCGGCCACATTGGCTGCCTGCCCAAAGCGGGTGCTGGCACGCCAGTAGACGGCGGGGTCAACTTGCAACAGACCCATCACACCGCCCAAGGCGCGCATCAAACCAGAGATCTGGGCATCTTTATCGCGGTTAGCCTGACCGGCTAGTTCAAACAAGACAGCCACGGCCCCAGCTGTGTTGAAGTCATCATCCATTGCCTGAGCAAATGCCAGCGCCGGACCTTGAGTCCAGTCGATCTGGACGTCAGCAGCGGGAACATGTTGCAGGGTTTGGTACAGACGATCCAAGGCTTGTTGAGCATCACGCAGATTATCTGGCGCGTAGTTCTGCATGCTGCGGTAATGGTTGCGCACAATGAAAAAGCGCAGCATTTCCGCTTCGCGCGGGTTGGCATCGTAGCTGCTTTCTTCGTCGGCCAGCCCTTCGGGAGCCACCGTATCGCGAATGCGACGGAAGTTACCCAAAGACTTGGACATTTTTTCCGAGTCCACCATCAGCGGACCGCAGTGCATCCAGACATTGGCCAGTTGGCCACCGAAAGCGCCTTCGGTTTGCGCAATTTCGTTTTCGTGGTGAGGGAACTTCAAGTCCGGGCCGCCGCCATGAATGTCCAGCGGCAAACCCAACAGGGCTTTGCTCATGGCAGAACATTCAATGTGCCAACCTGGGCGACCCAGGCCATAAGAGGATTCCCACTTGGATTCAGCAGGCTCTTCATCCTTGGCCGATTTCCACAGCACAAAATCCAGGGGATCGCGCTTGGCGGAGTTCAAGGCCACCCGTTCACCGGCACGCAAGTCGTCCAGGGAACGACCCGACAATTTGCCGTAACCAGGGAATTGACGCACCGCGTAATTCACATCCCCATCGTCGGACTGATAGGCCAGACCGTTTTCTTCCAGCTTGGCAATAATGCCCAGCATATCGGGGACGTGCTGAGTGGCACGGGGCTCCGAATCCGGGCTTTGCACACCCAATGCCTTTTCGTCGGCATGCATGGCATCAATATAGAAGTCCGTAACTTCAGACATTAGCTGGCCGCGCTCGACCGCGCGACGGATGATCTTGTCATCAATGTCCGTAATATTGCGCACGTAGGACACGCGATACCCACTCGCTCGCAACCAGCGCTGCACAATGTCAAAGCTGACCAGCATACGGGCGTGCCCCAGGTGACAGAAGTCGTACACCGTCATGCCACAGACGTACATACGTACGTGGCCCGGTTCGACCGGAGAAAACACCTCTTTAGAGCGTGATAACGAGTTATAAATGCGCAACATGGCCTGTAATCGTCATAAAATCGGAACTTTGCGCCAGAACGATTGCCCCAGGCTTGTGTTTCCGTATTTCCCGCCCGGCAAGAGGCAAGGTTAGAATGATGGTCAATAAGTATAGCAAGCAGACCTCGTTAAAGGCAGCAATCTACCAACCTTCCTGGTCTTCAAGCCAGATTTTATAGGCGCCCCCTCTGTGTTCAGTACACCTAGACGGAATCGGTTTCTCGCTCCTTACACCCTGGCCCTGATGCTGGCCTTGGGTTTCAACGTGAGCGCCCAATCCCTGCCCGAATTGCCCCCCGCCGGTGCGCGGGTGAACGATCCTTTGCTGGATATCGCCCCTGAACCTGAGCGCGGCTGGAAGGGATTGGCCCGTGCGCTCGATGTTCTGGCTCCCAGTGTCGACACTTCTTTGCCGCTAAGCGCTGCTGAAGTCAGCCAGCGTATCAGCACCTTGATTGCCCAAGGCCGTCACGCCGATGCCTTGCAGGCTATCGACAAGCAACTGGAACAGCGCAAAGACAAGGGTGAGCCCGGCGCGAACGTGCAATTGCTGTTTTTGAAGGCGCGCGCCCTGTCGGCCAGTGGTGACCACAATGCTGCCATTCGCCTCTACCAGGATATGACCACCTATTATCCAGAGCTTCCCGAGCCCTGGAATAATCTGGCGGCTGAATACATTGCGCAGGACAAGCTGGACATGGCATTGGAAGCCCTGAAAATGGCGCTTACCGCTGATCCTTCCTACGCACTGGCCCGCGCCAATATGGGCGAAGTACAACTGATGCTGGCCAATGACACGTATCGTCAGGCGGCCTCCAGCGGCATTTCCAAAGCAGCCCAGCGTGCGCAACAAACCGGCCAAATTCTGCAACAATAAGATTTTACTTTGACGGGATTGTTCCTTTCTTATGTTTGCAAGCACATTTCAATGGTGTGGTCAGGCTCGCAGCTTGCGCACCCTGGTTATTGCTGCCTGTATGGCTATGCCTATGATGAGCAGTCCAGCCATGGCAGCAGATTCTTCCACTTCTTCTGAAGGCACTTCTATGAGCACCTCTCCACGCGTCCAACTGCAGACCAATCAGGGCACCATCCTGATTGAACTGAACGCTGAAAAAGCCCCCAACACGGTTGCCAACTTCGTGGACTACGTGTCCAGCGGTTTTTATGACGGCACTGTGTTTCACCGTGTGATCAACAACTTCATGATCCAGGGCGGCGGTTTTGAGGCCGACATGAAGCAAAAGGCCACGAATGCTCCGGTCAAAAACGAAGCCGACAACGGTTTGAAGAACGAAAAGTACACGCTGGCCATGGCTCGTACCTCCGATCCACATTCGGCTACCGCTCAGTTCTTCATCAACGTGGCTGACAACGACTTCCTGAACTTCACCGCTCCTACCGCCAATGGTTGGGGTTACGCCGTATTTGGCCGTGTGATCGAAGGCATGGATGTGGTCGACAAGATCCGTACCGTGCGCACCGGCAACAAGGGCTTCCACCAAGACGTTCCTGTTGAAGATGTCGTTCTGGAAAAAGCCACGCTTGTCGAATAAGCTCACGCTTTCGGGCAACGTCTGGATTGCGGCGGACCTGCATTTGGGTCCGGACAATCCAGACACCGTCCAGGATTTCTTGCAGTTTCTGCACTCCGCCCAGCGTCAAGCTCAAGTCTTGATTCTGGGCGGTGATATTTTCAATGCCTGGATTGGCGACGATCAAATTGCCCGCCCTGCTCCCTGGCTTGTTCAAGTCAGCGATGCTCTACGAGCATTTGCATCAAGCCACACTTTGTATTTGATGCGTGGCAATCGGGATTTTTTGCTGGGGCAAACTTATGCTCGCCATGTCCATGCCACACTCTTGCCCGACCAAACTGTTCTGGATACCAGCGCCGGTTTGATTTTGATGTCTCATGGCGATGAGTACTGTCTGGATGATCTGGCCTATCAGCGTTTTCGTTATTGGGTGCGCAAGCCCTGGCTTCAGAAGTTATATCTGGCCTGCCCTTTAAGTCTGCGCCAACGCATTGCCGATTCTGCCCGTGCGGGTAGTCAGCGCGGCAAGCAGTACAAGTCCACAGACATTATGGATGTGCAGCCTGCGGCTATTGTTGCGGCTTGTGAGGCGCACCCTGTGGCGGCGATGGTGCACGGTCATACGCATCGTCCTGCTGTGCATGACATTCCCGGCTTTGAACCGGTACGCCGTTGGGTACTGCCGGACTGGGATGCAGAACCGGGTGGCATCCGTCGCGGGGGCTATATCAGTATTCAGGGTTCGGACTTATGTCTGCATCAGTGGGGAATGGCGGATCAGTGCCAGACGCTTGCTGCGGTGAACGCTTAAAGGCTGTTTGGTTTTACGGTTTAGCTTTACGGCTAGGCTCTATAGTTCTCTTTCATGCCTGCCTGATCCTTGTGTGCATCTTGCTCGGCCTAGTAGCCTCGTGGCTGCTCAGGTTCAAACAGTTCCAAAAGCTACTTTCATTACGTAGCTAACTTCTCCAAAAACTCTATTTTTTCTCTGCCGCATTCAGTTGCTGGGTTGGCGGCTGCCAGGTTTTTATCGGCTACTGGTTGGTAAGTGAAGGTTGGCTGTTCGGCTGCAGACAGCGGGTGGAAGGTGTGGTTCGGGGTTGAGTTGGGTTTGGGTTCGGGGTTGGGCTGGGTTGGGTTGGTTTTGGGTTCAAGGTTGGCTTGGGCTTGGGCTTGGGTGAGACTTTAGTTTCGGCTGTGACTGAGCCTGCGGGTGTGGGTGTGGGTGTGGGTGTGGGTGTGGGTGTGGGTGTGGGTGTGGGCATAAGCGTAGGTGATTTCCGGTGGGCGGTGGGCGGTGGGCGGTGGGCGGCTGAGTTTAGTGCTTGTGGAACAACTGGGTTTTTTAGTCGTTCTGCAGGCAGGTATCGGCTATTGCCACACAAGCATTTTTGAGGGCCCCAAGCCGCTCGACTTGGCGGGTCTCCAGCCCGTGCTGTGCACGGGTCCCCTGGTCTCTTGAGGCATCCAGGCGCTCTGTGAACTCGCCGGGCACTTGGTCCCCCGGACCAAGTGCAAGCGTCCGGCTCAAACAGCACAGAGCTTGTATCCTGTATGCCTCAAGAGCCTGCGGCTGAACCCCTGACTCGCCTAGTCGAGCGGCTTGGGGCCCTCAAAAACGCTAAAGAGACCGTCACTCTTGCCTACAACTCAGCCCCTCAGACAAACAACGAATCAAGCACCTAAGCTAAGGGCAATTTTCCAAGATTTCAGACACAAGCAGCGGATAACAGAACGGAGATAGCGCTGGCCTAATCGATGATTTGAGCCTCTCGGTCCGGCTGCTCCCGTAGCGGGGCGGTTCAGACTGCTTGCCGCGGACAGTGTCTTGATACGGGATGCAAGTGCTCTGCTGTGTGAGCCCGGCGCTTGTGGTTTGTCCGGGGGACAAATCACCGGGCGAGTTCAGAGCACGCCCGTATCAAGACACTGACAAGGGCACCGGTGCGCAGCGCCGGCAAGTAGTCAGCCCAGATACGGGAGCAGCCGGACCGAGAGGCGTCTTTGCTGAAGCCCAGTGCTGCCCTGAGATGTCCTCTGGGACACTGAATCCTCCAAACGTCTGACCCTGCTCTCGCTAGCAAAAGCAAGAAGCTGTCGGACAAACAAAGCGATGAGCGGCAAGCACTAAGGATAGAGGTAGACGTAACGACCAAGACAGAGGCAAAGGCAAAGGCAAAGGCAAAGGCAAAGATAGGCGAAGAAGTATAGATAGGGGTAGGGAAGAAATAGAAAAAGAGAGGCCGGGGGAAAGGCAGAAAGAAAGAAGATAAAAATCAGCTCAGAGAACTGAAACACACAAAGAACAAACCACTAACAGCCAACAGCCAACAGCCAACAGCCAACAGCCAACAGCCAACAGCCAACAGCCAACAGCCCTAAAATCGTAGGGCAAGAAAAATCCCCGCTGGCAACAAGTGCAAGCGGGGATTCTGAAACCTTTAGATGACTAAACTAGCGAGTCATCAACCACACTAATAAGACCGCCCCCAGGCCAATCCGATACCAGGCGAAAGGCCGGTAAGTACGGCTAGACACAAAACGCAGTACAGCCTTCACCAAGAACAACGCGCTGAAGAAAGCGGCCACAAAACCAACAATAATTGCCGTGCCCTGATCTGGACTCAAGGACGCACCATTGCGGTACAGGTCATAAACCGTTGCGGCCAACATGGTGGGCATGGCCAAAAAGAAAGAGAACTCCGTCGCCGTCTTGCGCTGAATTCCGGCCAGCATGCCACCAATAATTGTGGCTCCCGAACGGGAAGTACCCGGCACCATCGCAACGCACTGAGCAAAGCCCACCACCAGAGCCTGCTTCCAGGTGATCTCCTCCAACGCAAACGCGGTCGCTTTTTGCGACGTTGCCGTTTCACCTTGATCTGCCTCGGACAGATTCTTTGCGTACTGCGGCTTGCGCTCTACCCACAACATCAGCAGACCACCCAGCACCAGGGTGAACACAAACACAATCTGATGATGGAACAAGGCCTTCACATACTGAATCGTCAAAGCACCAATGACCGCCGCGGGCAAAAAGGCGATCAACAGATTGCGGGTGAACATCATCTCGGTTCGATCACCCCGCAAGGTGCCGACGATCAACTGAATCAAGCGGGCGCGGAAGATCCAGACTACGGCCAAAATAGACCCGAACTGAATCACTACCTCGAACACCTTCGCATCACCGGAAGAAAAATCAATCCAGGAACCCAGAATCAGCAAGTGTGCCGTGCTGGAGACAGGAATAAATTCCGTAATGCCTTCAATGATCCCCAAAAACAGGGCTTTCAAAAGATAGACAGTTTGCTCAGTCATGTTGTGTGAATCAAAGCCAATAAAAATTAAGACGCCAGGAACGGATCGATTTGCTCGTCATCGTAAGGCAGACGTTCCAGGCTGACCTGGGAAATGCGACGCCCATCCAGCTGTTCCACCTTGAAGCGATACATTGCATCATTTTGTTCAAGCTCGCAGACATCACCCACCTTGGGTAGCTGCCCGAAACGGGTCAGAAGATAGCCCGCCAAAGTGGCATATTCTTCCTCTTCGTCCACCAGACCGTCCACCCCCAACATCTGTTCCAGATGATGCAAGTCCGTAGAGCCATCCAGCACCCAATGGTCCTGGGACTCCTGAACAATATCGGGGCTCTCGTCTTCGCTGGGGAAGTCACCGGCAATCGCCTCGAAAATATCCAGCGGCGTCACCAGCCCTTCAATCGTGCCAAATTCGTCCGTCACCAAAACCAGCTGGCCACGGCTTTGTTTAATGGTTTCCATCAGGTTCAAGATACCGATGGACTCATATACAAAGACCGGCTGACGCAACTGATCCAGACGGATATGACCATGAATCAGCAAATCTGCCAGTAACTCTTTGCTTCGACCAATGCCAATGACCTCATCCAGCGAGCCGCGACAAACAGGCACCATGCTATGGGGCTCTTGTGTCATTTTGTCGCGCAAGACTTCGGGGGAGTCCTGAATATTTACCCAGGTAATCGCATTGCGCGGCGTCATGACCGAATGCACGGTGCGCTCTGACAAGGTCAACACACCGCTGACCATATTGCGCTCTTCCTGACCAAAGACCATCTGGGCACCACTGCCGCCGGGCAGATCCGGACCGATGGATGCTTCTCCCGAGGATGGGCTCTTGCCCAGCATGCGCAGCACGGCCTCGGCAGTGCGTTCACGCATGGGACGCCCGGCTTGCAACTGGCGCAACTTGCGGCGCGCCAGTTGATTGAACATCTCGATCAGGATTGAGAAAGAAATCGCCGCGTACAGGTAGCCCTTGGGAACATGCACCCCAAAGCCCTCCACCAGCAGGGACAGACCAATCATCAGCAGAAAGCTCAGGCACAGAATCACCACGGTGGGCCGGCTGTTGATGTAGGCCGTCAAAGGTTTGGAGGCCACCAGCATGATGCCAATGGCAATCACTACAGCAGCCATCATGATGGGCAAATGCTCCACCATCCCGACGGCAGTGATCACGGCGTCGATAGAGAACACCGCATCCAGCACGACGATCTGCGCCACGATGACCCAGAAACTGGCATACATGCGCGAGCCCGAGGCATGGACACTGCGGTTATCAATACGCTCGTGCAGCTCCAGCGTGCCTTTGAACAGCAAAAAGAAGCCGCCCACGATCATGATCAGATCGCGGCCAGAGAAATCCAAGCCAAAGACAGAGATAAAAGGATCGGTCAGTTGTACCAGATAGGACATGACCGTCAACAGGCCAAGCCGCATCAGCAGGGCCAGCGACAAACCTAATACACGCGCCCGGTCGCGCTGCGCCGGAGGCAACTTGTCGACCAAAATTGCAATGAACACCAGATTATCGATGCCCAGCACAATTTCCAGAACCACCAGTGTGAGCAACCCGACCCAGGCAGTCGGGTCCATCAACCACTCCATCTCAACTCCTTGGCGCTGTCATTAAAAGAACACCCCGGTCAGGCCGGGGTCTACGTTCTTAATCCTGCAGGTGCGCCAGCATCTGAATAAAGATCTTCGGGCTGGCGGCAATCACGTTGCCAGTTTCTTTCCAGGTTTGTTCGCCTTCAAAGTCGCCCACCAGACCACCGGCTTCAGTCACCAGCAAAGTGCCTGCGGCCAAGTCCCAAGGTTTCAGGCCAACGGCGCAAAAGCCGTCCAGACGACCCGTAGCGACGTAAGCCAGATCCAGAACCGTTGCACCCACGCGACGCACAGCGGCGCACTCGGACAACATATCGGTAAAAGGAGAGGTGGTTTTGACACCGGCACCCGAGTTGGGCACATGAGCGCCGATCAGGGCATCGTGGTAACGAGTCTGGCCCGAAACACGGATACGACGATCGTTCAGGAAGGCACCGCCTCCACGACTGGCAGTGAACAGCTCGTTGCGTGTGGTGTCATAGATAACGGCGTGCGCAGTTTGACCACGGTGCACCAATGCAATCGAGATGGCGTAGCAAGGAAAACCGTGGATAAAGTTGGTGGTGCCATCGAGCGGATCAATCACCCACTGGTATTCGGGCGTGCCTTCACCTGCGGGCTCCAGCGGTGGACGCTCGCCTGTTTCCTCGCCAATGAAGCCATGATCAGGGTAGGCTTCGCTCAAAATTTCAATGATGGCTTCCTCTGCTGCGCGATCCACTTCCGTGACATAATCTTTAGGGCCTTTACGCGCGACCGACAGGTGCTGGAGGTCTAGACTGGCGCGAGAGATAATGGTGCCGGCACGGCGAGCCGCCTTGATGGCGGTATTGAGCATCGGGTGCATGGAAATTCCGTTTTTTTAACAATAATTGAGCCTGCCTGGCGAGCCCTGATGCAGGGAAAAATCGCGTGGGCAGACACAGGAAGCGTAGCTTCAAAGTAGCTATTTTAAATGACTCAGACGCAAGCATCGGCATTTGATGATAATTTTCACCGGGTTCGCTTCATTATGGTGCAACCCAGCCATCCTGGAAACGTGGGCGCAGCAGCGCGAGCGATCAAAACCATGGGCTTTGGCGACTTATGCCTGGTTGACCCGCTGGACCCGGACGTTGCACAAAACCCTCAAGCGATCTCGCTGGCCAGCGGCGCAGTGGACGTTTTAGAGCGCGCAACGATTGTTCCTACCCTGGCGCACGCACTGGAACCGGTCACTTTAGCCTTTGCGCTGACCGCCCGCCCCCGCTATCTGGGCCCGCCTGCGGCAGATATTCGCCAAACGGCAGAACTGAGCCGCGAGCACCTGCGCCAACACACAGGAACGGTCGCCATTGTATTGGGAACTGAGCGTGTCGGTCTGGCTAATGAACATATCAGCCTGTGTCAGTATCTGTGCCACATCCCGGCCAACCCGGAATACAGCTCTTTGAACGTAGCCCAGGCCCTGCAACTGGCGGCTTGGGAACTGCGTTATGCCTTGCTGGCTGAAAGCGGTGCCAGCCTGCTGCCCGACACCGACGGCAAGGCTGACCCGGGAAAGGAGCTGGCTCCGCACGCTAAAGTGCAGGCTCTGCTGCAACATTGGGAACAAGCGATTGAAAGCGTGAAGTTCCTGGACCCCAAGCACCCCAAGAAACTGGTGCCGCGCATGCAGCACTTGCTGGGGCGTGCCCAGCTAAGTCTGGATGAAGTCGATATGCTGCGTGGCCTGTGTACCGCCATGATCAAGACGGCAAAAACGGCAGGCCATCCCATTCCAGAACAGCGTAAAGACGACTCGGCTGGACCGGAGCGTCACTAAAACCGGACGTTGTCCGGCCTGACCTCGCCGCCCGCCTTACCCAGCGGGCAATCTGGCCTGATGAACGATCGCCCTGTGGACACTTTGGCGGCTGGCGTATATTCTTACTGAGTTACTTTTAGGTAAGCGATCGCTGTCTTCAAGCATGAACACTCCCGAGACCGTAGAACCACAGGATCAGGCTGGGCCGCGTACCTTGCAGCGCGGCCTGTTGGTACTCAAAACTTTGCAGAACCATCAAGGCAAAGGACTGAGCGTGACCGACCTGTCGCGTGCAACCCAATTGCAGCGCCCCACCATCTACCGCCTGTTGGCTGCCTTGATCGATCACGGTCTGGTGCAAAACAGCAGCCATAGCCGGCGCTATAGCGCAACCCGCCAGGACCAGGGCCTATTTGGACTGGACCCGCGTGTCACCATCATGCAGCCCATCATGCAGGAGCTCGCTCAACTGACCGGCGATGCCGTCTTTCTGGTGGGACGCGATGGGGATGACTCCATCAGCCTGTGGCGCGAGATTGGCCCCTACCCCGTACAGATTCTGGCTACCTATGTAGGCAAGCGCCAACCCTTGGGCGTAGGCTCGGGCGGCATGGCCTATCTAGCCACTCTGGGCGATGAAGCCATAGAGCAGATCATCGAGCGCAATGCCAACCAACTGGATCAGTACGGCGGCATGACTCAACGCGAGATGCGCCAACTGGTCACCAATACCCGTATTCGCGGTTACTCCGTAGTTGGCAACTACGCGGTACGTGGAGCACTAGGGGTTGGATGTGCACTGTGTGACCACAAAGGACGCCCTATCCTGGCTATGAGCGTCACCGCCATTACCGAACGCATGCCAGCTCCCCGTCAAAAAGAAATTGCCGGTCTGCTGCGCGACGCACTGGATTCGGTCGCAGACAAGTTCTGAACGGTCGTGGACGCAACGCGTCCGCGTCCCACTTTGGCTACCCTACGTACACCCCAATCCTCAGCACCAGCAAATGCTCTGGTGCCTTCTGTTTAGCAAAGTGGCCCTCCGCCCTTTCGCCTCCCCTGCCTCTGCACTAGCCACCAGCTTGTATTGATGTGCCCGCCGCCTCTCAATGGCGGGCCTGACCGCAAATCGTCCCCTGCTTCTACTCAAGCAAGCCTCCCGTCGATGCATTGAGACCATGCCAGGCTTTCTATCGCCCTAAACGATACGCCGACTAATAAATTCGTTTTAGCTAAATATCCCCACTCTCCAAAAAGCAGGCCGCTTTATATCCAAAGCCGCTTGTACAGACGCTTGCCCCCCTTTTTTATCCTAGGGTTAACGCGCCATCGTTTCACTCTGCGTAAAGAATTGCACAGTTGCTTTATTGATCTGCCACCGAGCCTGTCGCTATCTTGTGCACACAACGATAAGCCTGCTAACAGGCACGCCAAAAAAAGGAAGGCGAGATACAGGCGACAGTCACCACCGAGAAGGACGCGCTAGCGGGACTGTGTATCAAGCATCCAACTTCCATACGCCGGTCCACTAGCCAGGCCGGGGAGACAAAAAAAAGGATAAGTTCATCATGAACAATACCGCTACCATCACGGCCAAACCCAGGCCAAACTTGCTGACTCGCTTTACCAATATCTGCGTGCGTTATGTAGAAAAACTGATGCCTGACCCTTATCTGTTTGCGGTCATTCTCAGTTTGCTGGTTGTAGGACTGATTGCCCTGTTTGTCGATGGCGCCACCCCAGGAGGAATGGTGGATGCCTGGTATCGCGGGGTGTGGGGCCCCAAGAGCATTTTTACCTTTGCTTTGCAGATGGTGCTGATTCTGGTCACGGGCTACACCCTGGCTGAAGCACCTCCGTTAAAACGCGCCATTATCTGGCTGGCCTCTCGTGCCCGTACTCAAGTTGAAGGCGCTCTGCTGTGTTTTGCCGTGGGGTCAATTTTCTGCCTCTTGAACTGGGGCCTGGGCCTGGTGGCCGGTGCTCTGGTCGCACGTCAAGTGGCGCGCCGTTTGCCCAATGTGCACTTTGGCTATCTGATTGCCTCGGGCTATATGGGCTATCTGCTCTGGACGCAGGGCCTGTCCAGCTCTATTGCGCTTGCCAACACGGACCCCAGCAGCCCCATCAACGTCATCCATCAACTAACTGGCATGACGGTCCCTTTCAGCCTGACCATCTTTCAACCGTATAGCTGGGTGCCGGTAGTTGCGCTGATCATTTTGCTGTTTCTGACCATCTGGCGTATGGAGCCAGACTACGCCCTGCCACCCGACCCCGCCGTCTTTGCCGACATTGAAAAGGACCTGCCCAAAGACAAACCCCGCACCCCGGCTGAAAAACTGGAAAACCTGTGGATTTTGAATGTGCTGTTCTTTGCCGCGGGTATGTACTACTTCGTGCGCAGCGGATTTGCATTGAACATCTCATCCATGATCATGCTGTTTACTGTGACGGGTGCGCTGCTGCACTGGACCCCTATCCGCTTTATCAAAGCCTTTGTGGAGTCGGCCAAAACTGCGGGCCCGCTGATCCTGCAATATCCGCTGTACGGCGGCATCATGGGTTTGCTGGCCTATATCCCCATGGACGGCGGGCGGGCACTGGAAGAGATCCTGTCCTCTGCATTGGTGACTGGCGCCAATGAATACACCCTGCCCTTTTTGACCTTTATCGCCTCCATCATCATTTCCCTGTTCGTACCATCAGGCGGCGGACACTGGGGCGTGCAAGGCCCTATCGCGGTGCAATCGGCACTGGCAATCGGCCAAGGCGGCCAAGCCTATTTGGGCCTGATGTCCATGGCCGTGGCATTTGGTGAAGCCGTGGCCAATATGATCCAGCCCTTCTGGCTGCTGCCCGTACTGGCCATTGCCCGGCTCAACGTACGGCAAGTCATGGGCTTTACCGTCGTAGCTTTTCTGATTGGCACTGCGGTTCTGACCATTGCTATTCTTATTGCACCCTTCACGATCTAAGGACTTGCCATGTCTGTGACTGATTTCGCCCCCCGAAACACGACATCTTGCCAAGAGGCTGTGGAGGCCGCTCTTGCCCGCTATGAGCAAACCGAGGATTTGATCCACGCCTTCGCCCATCTGGACAAGGCTCAAGTGCGCCGAGTGGCCAAAGAGCAAGATGAAGGTCAAAGCGACGGCCCCTTGAAGGGGCTGATCGTGGGCATCAAGGACTTGATCAACACGGCTGATGCCCCGGCTACCTATGGCTCGCCCATTTATCAGGACAACCGTCCCCAGCAAGACGCCGCGATTGTGCAAGCATTGCGTGCGGCGGGAGCCGTACCGTTTGGCAAAACCGTCACCACGGAATTTGCTCTGTTCAGCCCGCCCAAAACCCGCAACCCCTGGAATTTGGACCACACACCGGGGGGATCGTCCTCGGGCTCGGCAGCCGCCGTTGCAGCCAATGTGGTGCCCGTGGCCTTGGGCACGCAAACAGCAGGCTCCGTGGTGCGCCCGGCAACTTTTTGCGGTATTTACGGTTTCAAGCCCAGCTTTGGGGCCTTGCCTATCAGCGGACTGAAAACCATCAGCCCATCCTTAGATACCTTGGGCATTCTGGGCCAAAGCCTGCATGACATCCAACGGGTATTCCATGCCTTGCGCACGACGCCCACAGTGCCGCAAGCATCACTGTCGCTGCCATTGCGACTGAGCTTTCTACATACCCCGTGGTGGTCAGACATTAGCGCCGATCTACGTGATCGCCTGGAAAACGTGGTGGCGCGCCTGCAGGCCGACAGCGAGCAGTTTACGACTCATACCAGCGACAAAGACCGTCTATTTGGTGAGCTGACCCAGGCCCAGCAAGTGGTAATGGGCGCTGAGGTACTGGTGCACTTGGGTCAAGAGCGCCAGAACCATGCGGACCAGCTCTCACCCGTTTTGCAGGCCTATCTGGATAAGTGCGCGCAGACCAATCCTGCCGAATTGATTCAGGCGCAAGGCCTGCTTAATCAGGTCAAGCGCCAGCCCGATCTGATCTTTGGGGATGCCGACCTGATTGTGAGCGCTGCCGCTTTGGGCGAAGCGCCAACGCGCGACACCACGGGCGATCCGCTACTGTGCCGCGCCTGGACAGCGCTGGGCATTCCCTGCATCAACTTGCCCATTGGCTTTGGTAAGCAGGGGCTACCAATAGGACTGCAAGTGGCTGCTCGCCCCGGACAGGATGAGTTGCTTTTAGAAGCGGCCAGCCGCATCGCCCAGAGTCTGGGCACATTGAACATCGCACTGCCTGAACTCCGATCCTGAGGCATCAGGCAGTTTATTTAATGGATCACATCGACAGAGGTAGAACAGGGAAACCCAATGACGGACAGCAACTGGAATCTTAAGAATCAAGCCCGCCAGCAAAGACTGCAACGTGCCAGCCGCGCACTGGGAGACTCTTTGAATGGCAAGGTATGCAGCACGGATAAAGCAAGCACTTTGCTGGAGGCCGTTTTACAAGTGGGGGACAGAGTTTGTCTGGAAGGCAATAACCAAAAGCAGGCCGATTTTCTGGCTGATGCACTGGTGGCCGTCAATCCCGCGCAGATTCATGACCTGCACATGGTGCAATCCGTGCTGGCCTTGCCCCAGCATCTGGATGTATTTGAAAAAGGCATTGCCAACCGCCTGGACTTCAGCTTTTCTGGCCCGCAAGGTGCGCGTCTGGCCAGACTGGCGTCGGCAGGACGCTTGAACATCGGTGCCATTCATACCTATCTGGAACTGTTTGCCCGCTACTTTGTGGACCTGACCCCGAATGTTGCGCTGATCGCTGCCCAGGCCGCGGATGAGCACGGCAATCTGTATACCGGCCCCAATACCGAGGACACCCCGGCAATCGTAGAAGCCACGGCCTTTTCCGGCGGCATTGTCATTGCTCAGGTCAACGAGCTGGTCGATAGCAAGACCACGCGTTTGCCGCGTGTGGACATTCCTGCGGACTGGGTGAACTTCGTCATACCCGCCCCACGCCCGCACTTTATCGAGCCCCTGTTTACCCGCGACCCCGCCCAGATCAGCGAAATTCAGGTCTTGATGGCCATGATGGCCATCAAGGGAATCTATGCCGAATATGGCGTGCAACGCCTGAATCACGGCATTGGTTTTGATACTGCAGCCATTGAACTGCTTTTGCCCACCTACGGCGAATCCTTGGGTTTGAAGGGCAAGATTTGCCAGCACTGGGCCTTGAATCCCCACCCTGCGCTGATCCCGGCCATTGAAGCTGGATGGGTGCAGTCGGTGCACTCCTTTGGTTCCGAGCTGGGCATGGAAAACTATTTGCGCGCTCGCTCCGATGTGTTCTTTACCGGACCCGACGGCAGCATGCGCAGCAACCGCGCCTTCTGTCAGGCTGCTGGTCACTACGCCTGCGACTTGTTCATTGGCTCCACCTTGCAGATTGACCTGCATGGCAATAGCTCCACGGCCACCTTGGGCCGTATTGCTGGTTTTGGAGGCGCGCCGAATATGGGGGCCGACGCCCGTGGCCGTCGCCATGCCAGCCCGGCCTGGTTGAAAGCGGGTCAGCAAGCTCGTGCAGGACGCCAAGGTGCCGCTGGCACACCACGCGGTCAGAAGCTGGTAGTGCAGATTGTAGAAACCTTCCGCGAGCACATGACCCCGGCTTTTGTAGAGACGCTGGATGCCTGGACACTGCAAGAACAAACCGGCATGGATTTGCCGCCCATCATGGTCTATGGGGACGATGTCACCCACATCCTGACCGAAGAAGGCATTGCCAATCTCTTGCTCTGCCGCACTGACGAAGAACGCGAACAAGCCATACGTGGCGTGGCGGGCTACACCCAAGTGGGTCTGGGCCGTGATGCCCGCATGGTGGAAAACCTGCGCGACCGTGGCATCATCCGCCGCCCCCAGGACCTGGGCATAGACCCACGCCAGGCCACACGCAATCTATTGGCCGCACGCAGCATGCGGGACCTGGTTCAAGCCTCCGGCGGGCTGTATCAACCGCCGGCCCGCTTTCGTAACTGGTAATGGCCCTCAAGACGTTTTGAATTAGGAGATCACGATGACCACTGTTCCTCACGGCCTGGAAACCCTGGCCTACACCTTCAAAGGGCAAGAGCCCATCGGCCAATTTCAGCCTGTGCTGGTTGGCGTAGTCGGCTCCGGCAATCTGGAAGTGCTGGCCGAGCCCACAGACAGCCGCGAATGCACTATTCACATTCACACCTCGGCACGCGGATTTTCCACCATCTGGGATGCAGTAGTGCGGGACTTTCACCAGCGCCATCCCTTGGCAGGCATCCACTTTGATATCAACGATATGGGCGCCACACCGGCAGTCGTCAGCCTGCGTCTGGATCAAGCAGCCAGTGAAGCGCTGGCCCGCAGCCAAGCCCAGGGGGCTCAGTCATGAGCAGCTATCTGGAATGTTCCGCCCGCCAGCGTGTCCAGGCTCTGTTTGACGCAAAAAGCTTTCATGAATGGTTGCCCCCCGCGCAGCGCTTGAGCAGTCCGCATCTGGCGCAGTTGGGTGTGCCTTCTGCCTTTGATGACGGCGTGGTCATCGGCCATGCTTTGCTGGAGGGCCACGCCGTGTATGTGGGCGCCCAGGAAGGAGAGTTCATGGGTGGTGGGGTCGGGGAAGTGCATGGTGCCAAGCTGGTTGGCCTATTACGCCGAGCCATGATCGAGCGTCCTGCAGGCGTCATCCTGCTGCTGGAATCAGGCGGGGTCCGATTGCATGAAGCCAATGCTGGGCTGATTGCCGTTTCCGAAGTAATGCGCGCCCTGCTGGATACCCGCAATGCGGGTGTCCCCGTCATTGGCCTGATTGGCGGACAAAACGGTTGCTTTGGCGGCATGGGCATTGTGGTCCGTTGCACCAATCACTTGATCATGAGCGATGTGGGCCGACTGGCCATGTCCGGCCCAGAGGTCATAGAGGCATCACATGGCGTAGAGGAATACGACTCCCAGGACCGTGCCTTGGTCTGGCAAACCAGTGGTGGCAAACACCGTTGGCTGACAGCAGACTGCGACGACTTGGTTCCTGACACGGTTGCTGCCTTTCGTCGCGCGGCTCTGCTCGGTCTGCAGCAGCCCGCCCGTGGCCCTGTCACCTTGGAAGAGCTGGAACAGGAGCATCAGCTGCTGAGCAAACGTGCCTCTCTACTGCCTGTAGAGCAATGGAATCAAAACGACAATCAGGCCCAGACTTTGTGGCAAGCACTGGGACTAGAACAAACCGATCAAGTCAGTCAGATGGATGCGGAGGCAGTCAAAGCACTGCGCCGTCAGGAGGTGCAGGCATGAAATGGGAAACACTGGTGGAATCTTTGTTCGACAAGCAGCACAACATTGTTGAGCAGGACCTGTTTTTGCAAGGCAGCGCCGAGTTCGAGGGCCAAACCTTGAGCGTTATCGGCACCACTGATCATGCGCCTATTGGGGTGGACCTGGCGCTGACCCAAGCCCAGGCCGTACTGGACACGATCAAGCACCATCCGGGCCGCAGTCTGTTGCTGTTGGTCGATACCCAGGGCCAGCAATTGCGTCGCCGTGATGAGCTGCTGGGCATCAATCGCGCCATGGCCCATCTGGGCATGTGTCTGGACCTGGCACGACGCCAAGGTCATCAAGTGATTGGTTTGGTGTACGACCAAGCCCTGTCCGGCGGCTTCATTACTTCCGGTTTAATTGCCGATGCCTGCTACGCCGTACCTGAAGCGGAGATTCGCGTCATGCGCATTCCCGCCATGGCTCGCGTGACCAAGCTGCCCGAAGCCATGCTGGAAGAACTGGCCCAGTCCAACCCGGTGTTTGCACCGGGCGTAGATAACTATGTCGCCATGGGCGGCATTCAATCGGTCTGGGACAACCGTTCCCCCGATCAATTGCGCGCTTGCCTACGTGCCGCCTTGGCCCAGCCCAATGATCAGGATCGACGTGCCAGCGACGGCGCTGAACGCGGCGGACGGCGCTTGGCCGCCCAGATCATTGAACAGGTCTTGCAGGCCCCCCAATGACACAAGCGCTGCCCGTTTACCGCCATGACCTGATTACGCTCAGTGACAGCGCGTGGGAGGAAGTTCTGGCGGGTCTGGAACCGGCCAGCCATGCCTATCAGTGCCTGCGCTCTTGGCAGGCGCGGAACTGGCCGCTGGTCGTCAGCCGCCAGCCTGGTGAGCTGCGCAGCGGGCAGCTGCAAGTGGGGATTCCCTTGCCCAGCGATTGGGGGCGGCAACGTCTGACACTGATCGTTCCTCAATCTCAGGTTTCCAGGGTGGACGCATTTCCTGCCGCACACGAAGCCCAAACCTTACTGCCTACGGCTTTGGCACAAGACTGGCTAACTGTATGCCAACAACTCCAGTCCTTGGGCTGCAACGCTCTGGTCTACGGCAGTTATGGCTGGGAGTTGATGACCGCCCAAAGCTATGTACGTGCAGGCTCGGATCTGGATTTGATTCTGCCCGTACAGTGCGGCACACAAGCGGGTCACGTTGTCAGCCTACTGGCACAAGCCGGCCAGTTATGCGGCCTGCCTCGTTTGGATGGTGAGCTTGTGTTCGCTGACGATGCCGCCATTGCCTGGCGTGAATGGCAGCAATGGCGCAGTGGTGACGCTGCCAAAGTTATGGTCAAACGCACGCAGGGCGTGAGCATGCAGGCGCATTCGGACTGGCCCGAACACGCCTCTCTGGGGGAGCCTTCTCATGTTGCTTGATGTGATTGAACACAAGGCATTGCGCTCTTTAGCGAATGCGCAAGAAGCCCTAGACCCATCTCGTTCCTGGAGCTGCGCGGCTATAGGCCGTGCCGCCGTGCTGGCCTTGTACGACGAGTTGATTCTGGCCCCCAAACCGGGGCTAGTGTCCCTGATAGACAGCGGCAGCCACAACGATATGGATGCCAGCACCTTTTATCGCAGTCTGTTTGCCCTGCGCCATTACTTCACCGATATGGCAAAACTGGGGCAACAGCGCGTCCCCTTCAGCCAGCTGCAAACTTGCGGAATAGCAGCAGAGGCTTGCATGCAAAAAGCCACGGGCGGCGTCAACACCCATCGCGGCGCCATTTTCATGCTGGGCCTGCTGTGCGCTGCCGCAGGCGCATGCCTACCTTTTCGAACCCTGACTCCCGCCACGATTCGGGACCAACTTCAAACACTGTGGGGGGCGGCTTTGCATGAGCGCAGCCTGCAGGCTTCGTCCGCACTGCCGGGTGGACGGGCGGTACGCCGCTATGGCTTGCAAGGCGCCAATCAGGAAGCTGCCCAAGGATTTCCCACCTTGTTTGAAACGGCCTGGCCCGCCTGGAAAGTCGCTGTCAACACCTTGTCTCCGCACAGCACACCAGTGTCAGAACAGCAGCTGCAAGCCGTCGGCTTGCATACCTTCTTCTCTGTCATGGCGGTCCTTGACGATAGCAATCTGGCCCATCGTGGCGGACTGGAGGGGCTGCATTACGCACGCCGCTGCGCCCAGCAATACCTGCAAGCAGGCAGTGCCTTCACGGCCGATGCGCTGGAGCGAGCACAGGCTATGCACCTGGCCTTCATGGAACGCCGCCTGTCACCGGGTGGAGCGGCCGACACCTTATCCGCCTGCTGCTGGCTGGACCGTTTACAGGCCCACGCGCCGGGACCGGCCAGCCAGCGCCGA
Organism: Alcaligenes sp. GW821-FHT11D07; assembly: GCF_058808495.1. NCBI lineage: Bacteria > Pseudomonadati > Pseudomonadota > Betaproteobacteria > Burkholderiales > Alcaligenaceae > Alcaligenes > Alcaligenes sp. GW821-FHT11D07. The sequence goes on along the minus strand of NZ_JBXART010000002.1, from coordinate 762,208 downwards.
CCTACTGGAACCCGACTATGAAAATCGCCCTGCTGTTTTCCGGGCAAGGCACGCAATACGCCGATATGTTGCCCTGGCTGAACCCCACACATCCATTGCTACTACAGATGCAAGAGCAGCTAGCAGTTGCTGATTGGCGTGCCGCCCTGCGTGATGCCAGCTGGGCCAGCACCAATGCCCACGCGCAGCTTGTCTTGACGGCCTGCGCTCTGGCCGCCTGGCAAGAATTGCAAGAGCAGATACCGGCGCTGCGCCCCGCCGCCCAGCCCCTAGTCGCCGTTGCGGGCTACAGCATTGGTGAACTGGCGGCCGCATCCGTGGCAGGCGTTGTGTCGGCCAGCGATACCGTCAAACTGGCTGGTCTGCGTGCCGCAGTCATGGATAAAGCAGGAGCGGGGCAAGACAGCAGCATGCTGGCGATCAGCGGGGTTGCCATTCGAACCATAGAACAATGGTGTCAAGCTCAAGGCACCGCTTTGGCCATCCGTAACGGACCCGATAGCGCCGTGTGCGCCGGGCCTCGTGACAAGCTGGCATTACTGGCCGAATTCGCTCAGGAACAAGGAGCACGCTGCACACCATTGGCCGTTAATATCGCGTCTCACAGCCACTGGATGAGCGCCGCAGCCCAAGCGTTTCAACAGCATTTACAGCAAAGTCAGCTCTTAGCGCCTGCTCTGCCCTGGCCCACCAATGCCGGGGTTTGGGTCCATGATGCAGCCAGCGCCGCCCACGCCCTATCCGCACAACTTATGCAAACCGTGCAATGGGATGCCTGCATGGAACAGATTGAAGAACGCCAGCCTGCGGTGGTGCTTGAAATTGGGCCCGGACGCAGCCTGGCCACTATGTGGAACCAGCGTTATCCCGATATTGCAGCGCGTAGTGTGGATGAGTTCCAAACGCTGGACGGTTTGCAACGCTGGCTGTCGCGCTGGACGCAGTAGGCGGTTTTTAGAGACGGCTATGCGGGACTTGAGTCAGTTGCGAACCCTCGGCCTCAAGCCGTTTTTTTCGCTTCTTTTTCCAGTTGCGTACGCACGATCCGGCAAGCTCGCAGCAGGCTCAGCACATTAGGGCTGCGTTCACGCGACTTCATGCAAACCAGGCCAATCCGCTGCGAATGCCGGTACTCTGGCTCCAGGCTGAGCCATTGAATTTTGTCTGCGAAAACCTCTTTGGCGCGGGCAGGTAATAAAGAGCACCCCACCCCGCCACTGACCAAACTCATCAGCGAGAAAATGTCGCCAGTGCGCATCACAATATCGGCCTCAAATCCTGCTTTGGCCAACATACGCTGCATGTCTCGCCCGGTTGCAAAGTCATCCGTCAGGGAGACAAAGCGCTCTTTGGAACAAAGCGCCAAATCCACTACGGAAGACTCCGAGCCTTGCCAAGCCATGGGGGCCGCAAATAAAAGCTCGTCATCAAAAATGGGGAGCACTTCCAAGTCTGGTTGCGCCGGAGGCAACTCGATCAAGGCGGCATCAATGTGGCCACCGCGCAGCTTTTGCAGCAGCTTTTCGTTGGAATCCAGCACCAGATCAATCTGCAGCAAAGGCTTGTGTACTTTCAACTCCACCAGCAGCCGCGGCACCAGACGGATCGTCAATGAATACATGGAGCCGATGCGCACCTGATCCGAAGAATACCCACCCGCTTCGCGTGCCGCATCAATGCCGTGCTGCAAGGTGCGAATGGTTTCTTTGGCAGCTTCCGCCAGCTCGCGGGCCGACTCCTGCGGCACCAGATTGCGCCCCTCTTGCAAGAACAGGGGGCAACGCAAACCTTCTTCCAGACTTTTTAAGGCCCGGTGCACGCTGACCGCACTGGTGCCCAAATGCTCGGCGGCACGCGCAATCGTGCCGGCTTCCAAAAAAGCCAGCAACACTTCCAGGCGTCGTACCGTGATTTTTTCGTCGATCAGAAACATCGTGAGGGCAGGCAGAAAAACAGCTAAGCAGCACAGGCTACAGTATGGGTGAAGGCTTGGCTAAGTCCAATGCAGGCTAACCCGAAAAAAATGCCCCAAGCCATTGTCAATCAGGCTTGGGGCATTACGATCCGATCGAAAGACAGCTTGGCCTGAATACCTAAGCCAAGGTCTGAAACAGGTGTGCAACCTGCTCTTGAATCAAATCATCAAGCGGCTTTTTGCTCGCCACCGGACTGCAGAATTTCGCGCACCGGGATAGGGGTCTGCAAACCAGCCTGATTAAGCACCTGCACGGCACGGCGGAACAAATCAAAGCGAGCATCCCAGAAGTCTGCAGAATTGATCCAGGCACGCAAGTTAACGGTGATTACACTGTCCTTGTATTCCATCACCATGACTTGAGGAGCAGGGTCCTTCAAGACTTTGTCGTGCTCGTCCAAGAGTTTTTGCAGCAGGCTCAGGGCCAGATCCAAATCATCGCCATACCTAACACCCACACCAAAATCCAGACGGCGCGTTGTATTGCGACTGTAGTTGATGATGGGATTGCCCCAAATCAAGCTATTGGGCAAGGTAAATTGAATTCCGTCCACCTGTTCAAAACGGGTCAGAAACAGGCCGACCTCTTGAACCGTGCCATCCCCCTTGCCCACGATGGACACGAACTCGCCCGCACGCAGGGGACGCAGCATCAGCAACATGATGCCCGCCGCAATATTTTGCAGCGTGTTCTGCAAGGCCAAACCGACGGCCAAACCAGCAGCACCCAGTACCGCAATAATGCTGGCTGTCTGTACGCCAAACCGGGCCAGCACAGCAATCAGCACAAAGATGCGGATCGTCCAGACCGTTACCGTCTGGGCCATAGGCACAATGGTGGGATCAATGCGACTGGACCGGCTGGCCATGCGCTTGATTGCCCGGCCGGCAATGGCTGACAGCCACCAGCCAAAAATAAGAATCAACAGGGCAATCACCACATTCAGAGCCACCGCGCCCAAGGCGGGAAACTCAGTGATCCATGCTTGCAACTTTTCCACGTTTCAATCTCCTCAATAAGATGGCAAAGAACCGAAGGGACTGGCCGCTAAGGGTAACCATTGCTAGACCGAATCATAGCCTTGAGACTGGCTACAACCCAAGCTGGGCACGCGCCCCATCTTATCCCCGAAAACTGTGGATAGCTCATAGGAAAAACTGGGCAAATCAAGAAAACAGGCTTTAGTATCAATTACTTAAAAACCGAGGACATAAAACAGCCAAAAGCATAAAAGCAGCCGCTCTTATCCCCGAAAAATGTGGACAAGTCACAGGATAAACCGTGAATCACTACACTTAGATCAATCTAATCAAGCACTTATAATTGCTGGTCAGAGAATCGACAATTCTTTACCTTTTTTTTCTCTGTATGGGCGCCAAGGGGCCTGAAACCGGCTTATCCACAAAAGATGTGCATAAAAATAGGGAAAACCCCTGTATTAACAATAAATATCGTTATAAAACAAACCCCTAAGTAGGCAGGTCAGGGATTCACCATTTTGATCATTTTTGGAAGGGTACACGCCATAGCGAAGCCAGCCAATGTTGCTCCTGAGGGGGCTTGTCGGTGGGCCGGTAAAAGTGATCAATGTACTCATAACCGGCCTGCTGCAAGCACTGCGACCACTGATCCCAACTGTAGTAACAACCGTAGCGCTGCCCGTTCCACCCTTCTTGCCCCTGCCCGCGCGGATTGGAAGCGAAAAGAACGCCGCCTGGCCGCATACTCTGGCGCAAAGCCACTAGCACTGCTGGCAGTTCCGCACTGGGAATATGGAACAGCACGGCATTGGCAAACACACCATCAAAAGCAGCATGCGGTAAGCTCAAATCCAGAAAGTCCTGATGCAGCACGCTTAAACCGGTTTGCTGACGAGCCATTTCCACAAAGGCCGCACAGCCATCCAAGCCGACAGGCCGATGCCCCAGGGCCTTGAAAGCCTCCAGATCCCGCCCTGGTCCGCAGCCCAAGTCCAGAATATCCACAGGGCCACTAGCACCGATAGCTGCCAGCAAGGCTTGGCGATTCTGGCTGACATCGTGATCCCAGGTGCCCTCCCGATAAGCCTGCGCATGGTCCTGGTAATGATTGACGGTGCGACGACTGGTCTCTTTCATCTGAACATCCTTGCCTGTGTTATGGGTTTACTTGACGCTGCCTAACGATGCCTTGACTATATCCTGAGTCCACTCCGAACCTAAATGCCATGAAGCCTAGCTACCCACTCTCCGTTCTAGACCTGTCCCCTATTGTTCAGGGCTCTACCCCTGCGCAATCCTTTCAATGCTCCGCGGACATCGCCCGCCACGCCGAACAGTGGGGGTATCACCGCTACTGGCTGGCCGAACACCACGGCATGCCCGGTATTGCCAGCGCCGCCACGGCCGTGCTGATCGGTCACATTGCCGGTCAAACCAGCCGCATTCGCGTCGGCGCGGGCGGCATCATGTTGCCTAACCATTCCCCGCTGGTGATTGCCGAACAATTTGGCACCCTGGCCTCGCTCTACCCCGGCCGCATAGATCTGGGTCTGGGACGTGCTCCGGGTTCCGACCCTGAAACGGCCCGTGCCCTGCGCCGTAATCTGAACAGCGACCCGGATCAGTTTCCGCGTGATGTGCTGGAGCTGATGGACTATATGTCCGATGAGCCCCGCAACCGCATCATGGCCGTACCAGGCCGTGGTTTGAATGTGCCCGTCTGGATTCTGGGCTCCAGCCTGTTTGGGGCCCAATTGGCGGCCGCGTTGGGCCTGCCCTATGCCTTTGCCTCGCACTTTGCACCCGCTCAACTGATGGATGCCATTGAGGTGTACCGCCGTCAATTCCAGCCTTCCGTGCACCTGAAAAAACCATACGTCATGCTGGGCTACAACATGTTTGCAGCCGACACCGAAGACGAAGCCAAGCTGCTGGCCTCCTCCTGGCAGCAGTCGTTTGTGAACCTGCGCAGTGGCCGCCCCGGCCAGTTGCCTCCTCCTGTGCGGGACTACTACGAACAAAGCAGTCCGTCCGCTCAGCACCTGCTCGATTCCTTGCTCAGCTGCACGGCAGTGGGCAATCCCGAACAGGTACTTAGCCAGATGAAGAACTTCATCCAGCTGACGGGCGCCAACGAGCTGATGCTGAACGCCAACATCTTTGATCACAAGAAGCGCCTGCGCTCCTACGAGATTGCCGCCGAGCTGCGCGGCAGTCTGGTATGAACCCCAGACACCTTCAAGAGACCGCACTGCGCTACTTCCAGGAGGTAGCGCGTTGTGGTTCCATCTCCCAGGCGGCCAGCAATCTGCATGTGGCCACTTCGGCCATCAGCCGCCAGATCAGCGGCCTGGAAGAAAACCTGGGCATGGCCTTGTTCGAGCGCCATGCCCGTGGCATGAGCCTGACCGCAGCCGGTGAATTGTTGCTGGCTCATGCGCGCCGCAGCGCCCTGGATGCCGAACGCACCTTGCATGACATTGCTGCCCTGCAAGGCTTGCAAACCGGCTTGATCCGCATTGCTTCTTCGGAAGGTTTGGCCGCACAATTGCTGCCTCAGTGCATTGCGCAATTCAGGCAAAAACACCAAGGCATCCGCTTTCAACTGGATGTACTGCCACCGCACAAAATCACCATGCTGCTACTGAGCGGCCAAATCGATATCGGCATCAAGTTCACCCAGACAGCGGAAAAAGACATCAAGACCTTATTCCGGCGCGATGCCCCCGTCATGGCGCTGACGGTTCCTGGACATCCCGCAACCCGCACGGAACGCATCAGCCTGAAAAGTCTGCTGGCCTACCCGCTGGCCCTGCCTGGGCCGGACACCACTGTGCGACAAATGATGGATGTGGCCTGCAGCGCGCAGAACCTGAGTCTGGACCCGGTGTTCAGCAGCAATCACATGCAGTCCTTGCATCAGTTTGCCCTGACCGGAGCAGGTGCAACCGTGTCGGCCCTGCTGTCTGCCCGCCATCTGATTGAACAGGGTTTGTTGCAAGCCAGCTATATCCATGAGCGAGGCCTGCTGAACCGGCAAATCGAAGTACAAGCCTTGGCTGGCCGTCGTCTTCCTTCTATCGTGCGTCGCTTTCTGGACGAGCTTTTGCCCCAGCTGGAAATAGACCCGCCAGCCTTGCCAAAATAGCAAGGACTCCCTGCTTATTTGTTGCTGGTTCGGCATGACCGCCTTTCCTATCATCTCTGAATTGAGGAGATAGCCATGACCCGTCCCGCCCTGAGCACAGAGCAGCCCACTTCGACACAGCGCCCCTGGCGTCGTCTTGCCCAAACGTTGCTGGGTGCCGTACTGGCCACCAGCAGCCTGGCCGCCCAGGCCACCGATTGGCCCGAGCGTCCGATCCGCCTGATCGTTCCCTTTCCAACCGGCGGCGCCACTGATGTCATCAGCCGCCTGATTGCCGAATCCGCGTCCAAAGAGCTGAATACCACCATCATTGTGGATAACCGCACCGGCGCTGGCGGCACCATCGGTTCGGCCGAAGTGGCCCGCGCCAAGGCGGACGGCTACACCTTCTTGTTCAGCACCAGCAGCACCCACGCCATTGCGCCGCATCTGTACAAGTCTCTGCCCTACGATGCAGAGAAAGACTTCACGCCCATCGCCCACCTGGGTGATGCCGCCAGTGTCTTGCTGGTCAATCCCTCGGTTCCCGCACAAACCTTGCCGGAGCTGATCGAATACGCCCGCGCTCATCCGGACGAACTGAACTACGCCAGCAGTGGCAACGGCACGATCGTGCACCTGGGCACCGAAGCTTTTCTGAATCAGGCAGACATCGTGATGTCTCATGTGCCGTACCGCGGCACAGGACAGGCCATCAACGATATGTTGGGCGGTTCCATTCATGTCTTGCTGGACGCCATCCCCACCGGCATGCCCTACGTGAACAGCGGCCAGTTGCGCGCCCTGGGAGTCACCGGCCAACAACGCTCGCCCCTGGCTCCTGATCTGCCTACCTTTCAGGAATCCGGTCTGCCCGGCTATGAGTCCATAACCTGGTTTGGCCTGTATGCCCCTGCTGGCCTGCCCGACGATATTCGTGACAAAGCCTTCGACGCTTTTGCACGCAGCATTCAAGATCCTAAAGTACGTGCCCGCCTGCAAACATTGGGCGTGGATCAACCCCGTAGTACCAGCCGTGAAGAGTTCATTACACTGGTACGCGAGGACAGCGCACGCTGGCAAGGCCTGATCAAACTGACTGGAATTCAGATCCAATGAACAACACCACTGCTACCGCGATGGACTGGGCCAACCCCTACCCATCCGCTCGCTCTGCCGTACTGGGCCGCAACATGGTCAGTACCTCCCACCCCTTGGCGGCCCAGGCGGGCCTGCGAATGCTGCAATCGGGCGGCAATGCGGTTGATGCGGCCCTGGCAGCCGCTATCGCTTTGACCGTCGTCGAACCCACCGGCTGCGGCATTGGCAGTGACGCCTTTGCCATTGTCTGGGACGGCAAAGAACTGCATGGCCTGAACGCCTCCGGGCGCTCTCCCCGCGGCTGGTCCCCGGACCGCTTCAAAGGCCACGAGGCCATCCCTGACAAAGGGTGGGAAAGTGTCTCTGTGCCCGGTGCCGTGTCGGCCTGGGCTGAGCTGTCCAGCAAGCTGGGCCGTCTAAGCCTGGAACAAGTGGCTGCCCCCGCGATTCACTACGCACGCGATGGTTTTCCAGTGTCGCCGGTCATTGCTCGATTGTGGGAACTGGGCCGTCAACGCCTGGGCGATCAGCCCGGTTTTGCTGAAGCCTTTTTACGTGATGGCAAAGCTCCCGTTGCGGGCCAGTGGTATCAGAACCTGGATCAAGCCAATACCCTGGAGCGCATTGCCGCTACCCAAGGGCAGGACTTCTACACCGGCGAACTGGCCCGCCGCATTGCCGACTTCTCGCGCCTGCATGGTGGTGCCATGGACGAACAGGATCTGGCCGAACATCGTGCCAACTGGTGCGGCACCATCAGCCATCCCTTTGCGCAATCCGTCATTCACGAAATTCCGCCCAATGGCCAGGGCCTGGCTGCCCTGATTGCCCTGGGCATCATGGAACAAGCCGGTATCGGACAGCAGCCGCTGGATCATATCGATACGATTCACCTGAGCATTGAGGCCATGAAACTGGCCTTTGCCGACCTGTACGAGCACCACGCTGACCTGGAACACATGATCCATCAGCCCGAGCACTTGCTGGACCCGGCATACCTGCGTGAACGCGCGGCCCTGATTCAAATGGACAAGGCCGGTGACCCGAAGCACGGCCTGCCCGGTCCGTCCGGCACGGTCTACGTGACTGCAGCAGACGCCAACGGCATGATGGTGTCCTTGATTCAGTCCAACTACATGGGCTTTGGTTCGGGCGTGGTTGTCCCCGGCACCGGCATCAGTCTGCAAAACCGGGGCCACGGTTTCAATCTGCGTCCTGGCCATGTGAATGAAGTGGCAGGCGGCAAGCGCCCCTCGCACACCATCATTCCCGCCTTTGCCATGAATGCTGATGGCACCCCACAAATGTCCTTTGGCGTCATGGGTGGCCCTTTCCAATCCCAAGGTCATGTGCAAATGGCTTTGCGCGTCTTGCTCTATGGTCAAAACCCACAAGCCGCAGCAGATGCCCCACGCTGGCGCGTCACCGGTGGCCGTGGCGTGGCGGTGGAACCCACCTTCGACCCGGCCATGGTTCAGGCTTTGCGTGAACGTGGCCATGACATCGTGGTGGAACCGGGCAGCGGCGTGTTTGCTTTTGGCGGCGCGCAGCTGATCTTGCGTCAGGGCGAGCACTACGTAGGCGGTTCGGACCCGCGTAAAGACGGACAGGTGGTGGCTTACTAAATCCGCCATCAAACCCCTTATCAAAATCCGAATGGGGGCTGATCCTGGATCAGCCCCCAGTATTTGACGCTTCTACGAGACAAAGACTGTGTATTTATCAGGTTTTCTATAGCCTGTTTAAACGACTGCGTTACCATCAAAAAATTGCCGCTCTCTACCCAACAAGCGGTTTTTTTTCTGTCACACGGCCCTATCATCCTCAGGCCCGTACGCTGGAGCCCATTTGGTGCTGTCATTCTTTGAACGTCGTCTCGACCCCTATCCCGAACAACACGTAGATACGCCCCCCAAGGGATTTTTCCCCTTTATCTGGTCCTGCACCAAAAATTCGCGGGGCTGGATTGCCTTGATGACCGTCACCTCCATCGGCCTGTCGGCTTACGAGGCGATGCTGTTTGCTCTGCTCAGCTTTATTGTGGACTGGCTGCCTTCTATTGAGCCGGCCCAGTTCTGGGGCCATCACGGTGGCACCCTGCTAACAATTGCTGCCATCCTACTGGGCAGCGTGCTGTTGATTTGCCTGCATACGCTGGTCATGCACCAGGTGTTGGCCATCAACTTTCCCATGCGCCTGCGCTGGCTGTTCCATAAGTTGATGCTGAACCAGAGCATGTCCTTTTACGCGGACGAATTTGCCGGTCGCATCACCACCAAAATCATGCAAACCGCGCTGGCAGTGCGCGAGACCCTGTTCATGGCCGTAGAAGTGGTCGTGGGCATGAGCGCCTACCTGATCGGTATCCTGATTTTGGCAGGCAGCTTTGATCTGCTGCTGATTTTGCCCTTCCTGTTCTGGCTGCTGGGCTATGCCCTGGCCTGCGTTTACTTCGTGCCACGCCTGGGTAAAGTAGGGGCTGATCAGGCCGATGCACGCGCCTTGATGACGGGCCGCATTACCGACGCCTATACCAATATCAACACGGTCAAACTGTTTGCCCATACCCGTCGTGAAGCCGACCATGCAAAAAATGCCATGCGCCGGTTTCAGGAAACAGGCCACGCTCAGATGCGCCTGATCAGCCTGTTTGAAGTCACCAACCACGTGCTGGCGACGCTCTTGCTGATCAGCTCTGCCGGGCTGGCGCTGTACCTGTGGTCTATCGACCAGTCCTCCGCCGGTGTGGTGGCAGCCGTTATTGCCATGGCGCTGCGCCTGTCCGGGCACTCGCACTGGCTGATGTGGGAACTGACCAATCTGTTTGAGAACGTCGGCACGATTCAGGACGGCATCAATACCCTGACGCAAGAGCCTACTGTGGTCGATGCTCCGGACGCCAAGCCTTTGCAAATTACTCAAGGCCGCATTGAATTTCAGGACGTGAGCTTTGCCTATCGCGATAAAAGCCGTCAGGTCATCGACAAGCTCAATCTGGTGATTCAACCCGGTGAGCGGGTCGGCTTGATCGGACGCTCGGGCGCGGGCAAATCCACCCTGGTCAATTTGTTGCTGCGCTTTCACGATGTGGATAGCGGCACCATCCGCATCGACGGCCAGGACATCGCCCATGTCACACAAGACAGCTTGCGTGCCGCCATTGGCATGGTGACGCAGGATACGTCCTTGCTGCACCGCTCCATGCGCGACAACATTCTGTATGGCCGCCCCGAGGCTGATGACGAGCTTTTGCATATGGCCGTTGACCGCGCAGCTGCCACCGAATTCATCCCGCAACTGCACGACCGCCAAGGCCGCCAGGGCCTGGAAGCCCATGTGGGCGAGCGTGGAGTGAAGTTGTCGGGAGGCCAGCGCCAGCGTGTCGCCATTGCACGTGTCATGCTCAAAGATGCCCCCATCCTGTTACTGGATGAGGCCACCAGCGCCCTGGATTCTGAAGTGGAAGCAGCCATTCAGGAAAGTCTGAATACCTTGATGCACGGCAAAACCGTGATCGCCATTGCCCACCGTCTGTCCACCATTGCTGCGCTGGATCGCTTGATTGTGCTGGACCAAGGCCAGATTATCGAGCAAGGCAGCCACCAGCAACTGCTGGAGCAAGGTGGTTTGTATGCCCGCTTGTGGGCCCGTCAAAGCGGTGGTTTTCTTGGGGAAACCGGCAAGCAAGATAGTTAATACGTGTCACTTGCTTGCAAAAAAAAACTGACGGTACGCCTTTGTGCCATTAGAATTTCAGCAGATCAAACTTCGCCGTGCTTGCGGCGAAGTTTTTTTTCAATTCATCACGGCCTATATAAACAATAAGATTATGTTTTTAGTGTTCCCCGATTCTGCAGCCATTGCTGCGCACCTTAGTGCCCACCTTCAGAACATTATTCGTCAAGAACCTAATGCAACTCTGGGTTTGGCAACGGGGGGAACTATGGAACCCGTGTATGCCCGTTTCGTTCAAGACGTACGCGCCAGCGGCCTGGATGTGTCCGGGATCAACAGCTTTAACCTGGACGAATATGTAGGTCTTTCCGCCCAGCATGAACAAAGCTATGCCTACTACATGCAGCAGCACCTGTTCAGCCAATTGCCTTTTGACCCCGCACGCCTGCACCTGCCCAATGGCCTGACCACGGAGCTGGAACAACACTGCAAAGCGTATTCAGCGGCAATCGCTGCCAGCGGCGGCGTGGCCTTGCAATTATTGGGCGTAGGAACCAATGGCCACATTGGCTTTAATGAGCCTGGCACACCGTTTGACAGCCTGACCCATGTGGTTGCCCTGTCCGAGCGCACACGTCTGGATAACAGCCGCTTTTTTGACGCGATGGATGAAGTCCCCGCATCGGCCATCACCATGGGGATTGCCGACATTCTGAGCGCCCGCGAGATTGCGCTGGTTGTCACGGGCGAGCACAAGGCTCGCACCATGCTGAACTACCAAGACGGCGGCATTACGCCCGACTTGCCGTTCACCGCACTAAAGCAGCACGCCAACGTCCAGATCCTGCTGGACGAGGCGGCTGCCAGCCTGCTAGACCCCAGCCTGTGTCAGCGCCCCGTCATCAGCTACGCTGCCTGAACGGGCTTGCCAGCCCCCGCCCAGCGCTCTGAACAGCGCTGCGCGAGACTGCAGCCGCGACTGCATCAGGCTCACGCGTACATCTTGAGCAGCGTACAAGGTGCGCTGCGCATCCAATAAAGACAATAGCGTCTCCGACCCGGAGCGGTATCGTGCTTCAGCCAGTTGAAAGGCCAACTTGGCCTGCTCCCATTCCAGCTCCATGATCTGCGCCTGCGCGTCCAGGCTCTGCAACTGAGCCAGCACACCCTCTACGTCCATATAGGCCTGCACGATGGTCTGACGATATTGCGCCAGCCATTCTTGCAAACGGGCATCACTCAAGTCTTTGCCCGCAGCCAGACGGCCTGCATTGAAAATAGGTGCGACTAAACCGCTGATCAGGCTATAGACGGGATGACGCAAACTGTCCTGCCAATGATCCCCCGACGCCCCGGCTCGGGCGCTTAAAGTCAGGCTAGGATAGAGCGCTGCCCGTGCAACATGCACATCAGCATGAGCAGCGGCCAATTGGGATTCAATGCGCGCAATATCCGGACGCTGGGCCAACAATTGCGAGGGCAAACCTGCCTGCAGTTCCGGCACCTGCAAGTTGGCAATATCCTCCAGCGGTTCTGGCAGAATTTCGGTACGGCCTAACAAGGTCGACAGCTCGACCCGCGTTCGTATGGCCTGCTCTTCCAACACAAATAATTTGCGCTGCTGAGAGGCCAATAGCTGACGCTGCTGGGCCAACTCCAACGGCGAAGCCGCCCCCGCTTGCAAACGGGCTTCCAACAAACTGAGCAAGCGTTGCGCCACCGCCAAGTTTTGCCGGGCAATGGCTACCCGCTGTTTGTCACCTAACGCTTGCAGACTTAAATGCACGACCTGGGCCTGCACACTGACGCGCAGCACATCCAGTTCATAGCCAGCCGCCTGAGCCTGGAACAAGGCACTGTTGGCCTGTGCGCTATTGCGCCCCCATAGATCCAGCTCATAGCTCATGAACACGCCTGCCACAAACTGAGAGCGTGAATCTCCATGACTGGATGAGAACGGCGCATCCCGCTGTGCAGACAGATTGCCTTGCAGTTCCGGCAACAGGCTGGCTCCCGCAATTCGAGCCTGGGCCTGAGCCTGCAACACACGAGCCTGGGCCTGACGCAGCACCGCCACATCCCCCAGGGCTTCCTGCATCAAGGCATTCAAGCCTGGGCTGTTATAAGCGCGCCACCACTGCGGCTCTACCTGTACGCCTGGCGCCGCAGCCGTGCTTGTAGCTTGCTGATAATTTTGCGGCAAAGCAGGCGCTGCCTTATCCAAATCTGTAGACAGCGACGTGCACGCCTGCAGCAAAACAGTAGTCAGGGTCCCCAGTACCCAACGATATGGAACCATGTTTACTCTCCTGCCAAGGCTTGAACGGGGTCCAAAGCGGCCGCCGTACGTGCTGGCATATAGCCAAAAACCATGCCCGTCACCACGGCGCAGCCAAAGGCGCCCAAGGCTGCCCGCAAGGAAAACACCACATCTACCCCACCAAAAATCAAACCTATCCCCACGATGGCCCCTGCCAGCACACCCAGACATCCACCGGTAATCGTCAACAAAACGGCCTCGGTCAGAAACTGCCTCATGATGTCGCTTTGACGTGCGCCCGTCGCCATACGTATGCCAATTTCCCGGGTGCGTTCGCGCACTGTCATCAGCATGACGTTCATGACACCGATCCCTCCCACTACCAGAGACACAGCTGCAATCAGGCCCAGCATCATGCTCATGGCCTGACGGGTCGATGCTTCAGCCTGCAAACGGGCAGCGGCATTTCCGATGGAAAAGTCCTCTCGCCCCCCGTGGCGCTGTGTCAGCAACTGACGCATATCCTGCTCGGCCTCCAGGACCGTAGAGCTATCTTGCGCATCAATCACCACATAGTCTGGCTGGGTCTGCGCCTGATACACCCGTGCCCGGGCCGCGTGGTAGGGCACAAAAACCATATCGTCATAGTCTTGAGCGCCTGAATCCGCACCGCGCTCTTGCATCACCCCAATTACTTCAAAAGGCGAATTGCCAATCAGCAGCTGCTGCCCCAAGGGCACGTCCATATCGGGAAAGAAATGCTTGGCCGCACGATAGCCAAGCACCACCAAAGGAGCCAAATCCCGGTCTTCAGCATCGGTGTAATAGCGCCCTTGAGCCAAGTTCCAGCGGTGAATGTCGGGCATGCTGTCATTGGCGGCAAACACATAAACCTGCCGATCCACACTGCCGCGCCGCACTGTGATGGGGTCTCCAATCACCGGCATCACCCGTCGTATCAAGGGCAGCTCGCTGATCGCCTCCAGATCCTCTTGCGTCAACTGGCCCTTGGCAACTCCATTGGGCGGCGAGGAGCTGCTTAAATAAATGATGGTGGTACCCATGGTCCCCATCTGATCCATCACCCGTTGACGAGCCCCCTCCCCCACAGCCAGCATCACGATGACCGAGGCCACCCCGATAATCACGCCCAGCAAGGTCAAGGCGGTGCGATGCCGATTGATAAACATGCTGCGCAAGGCACTACGCGCTGCATCCTTGATTTCCGAAAACCAGGGCGAGCGGCGGTGTTCTGATTCAGGCAAGGGCTGCTTGGCTTTACTCTCCGGGGCCCCGTTGGGGCGACTGTCGGAAAGAATGCAGCCATCACGGATTTCAATAATCCGATCCGCCATGGCAGCAACCTCATGGTCGTGCGTAATCAGAATAATGGTGTGCCCGGAATCCGAGAGCTTGCGCAGCAAGGCCATGACCTCTGCACCGCTGCGCGAATCCAGCGCCCCGGTGGGTTCGTCCGCCAGGATCACTCGGCCGCCATTCATTAGCGCACGCGCAATCGACACCCGCTGCTGCTGGCCGCCCGACAACTGATTGGGCCGGTTATCCAGCTTGTCGGCCAGACCCAGGCTACTCAGCAATTGAGCTGCCCGCTCGGCACGAGCGTCTTCATCCATTCCGGCGTAAATCGCCGGCATCTGCACGTTTTCGCTGGCGCTTTCGGTGGGGATCAGGTGATAGCCCTGAAACACAAAACCGAAAGTCTCGCGACGCAACTGCGCCAGTTCATCGGGGTTCAACTGCGCAACATCCCGGCCTTGGAACAAATAGGTTCCACTGCTGGGCTTATCCAGGCAGCCCAAGAGATTCATCAGCGTAGATTTGCCCGAACCGGAGGCCCCCACAATGGCCACAAACTCGCCCGGCTCGATGCTCAAACTGACATCGAACAAAACCTGTACAGCCGGTTTAGTGCTGGGTGGACCACCGTAGATACGATTGATATCGCGCAGCTCAATCAAAGGAGGCGCCGATCCTACCATTGCAACCACCGCCAGCCACGTTCAGGAGTAAGCACTGCCAGCACGACTTGTTCACCCTTGGCGATGCCATCCAGCACCTGCACTTGATGGCGATTACGCACACCCAGACTGACCGGTTTTTCCCGCAACTTGCCCTGTTCCAACACTGGCACGGTGTAAGCATCGGGACCGCGCTGCGGATCAGCACGCAAGGCAACCAAGGGCACCAGCAAGGCCTGATCGGCACGATCAATCTCAAACAGGACCTGAGCCGTCATTTGCGGCATCAACTCGCCATCTTCATTGTCCACATCGAACAGAACCGTATACATAATGGCCTGCGTGGCGGCGGGAGTGGCTGTCGTGCTCTCGTCTTGAATACTGCCTTCGGGCGCGGGCATGATCTGGCGCACCTTGGCCTGCCACTGGCGAGCCTGGGTTTCGCCCTGCTCTCCCAGGGTCGTGAAGGTCACTGCCATGCCGGGTTTGATGCGCCGGATATCGGCCTCGGACACACTGGTCCAGACTGTCATGGTGCTCAAATCAGCAATGCGCAAAATATTCGGCGTTTGATAGGTGGCGTTCAAGGTCTGCCCTTTACGCGCTTGCACACCAATAACAGTGCCGCTCATGGGAGCATAAATGCGTGTGTAGCCCAGTCGAGCCTCATCCGCCTTCAAAGTGGCCTGAGTCTGCTCCATCTGCGCCTGCACATGCGCTACCCGCGCTTGAGCAGTGGCCAGGCTGGCCTGGGCAATCTGTATATCTTCCTGGCGGCTAGCCTGCTGACGTTCCAACTGGCGCTGCCGTGTCAACTGCTGCCGCGCCAACAAAAGCTGCGCCTGCTGCTCGGCCAGTTGAGCGCGATACGCTGCCAAGGAAGCCCGGCCCGCATCGACTGTTGCCTGCTGCACGCTGGGGTCAATCTCCACCAGCAACTGGCCCTGTTCCACCTGATCGCCGGGCGCAGCAGGCAAGGCCGTAATCTGTCCCGACACCTGTGCCCCCACATCCACATAGCGGCTAGGTTTCAAGGTGCCCACGGCGGCTACCGTCGCACGAATATCGCTTTGCTCCACAGCCACGGTTTCAAACTGCTCCGACGAACGCCCGGCCTGCGCTGCCAGCGCGCCGAGCACCAACACCGCCAGAACGGCCAACGCCCAGCGGCGCTTTACTGCTTTGGACTTCATAAATAATCCCGTTAAAACCGCAAATCAACGCCCGCCCGAATCATCCGTGGCTGGCCGTAAACAGCGGTATTGGTGGTAGTTAGGTAATGCTTGTCGAATAAATTACTGACATTGACGTAGGCTGTGACCTGCTTGTTCAAGGGGTAGCGAGCCATCAAATCAAAGACGGCAACACTGGGTAAATCCAGACGTTGCTTGCCGGAGGGGCCAGAAGCGGCGTTATAAAACCTGCTTTGCCAGCGCACACCGCCCCCCACCGTCAAACCCTGCCCAATAGAAGGAAAGCGGTAAGAGGTGTAGAGCTTAAAGGTGTTGTCAGGCACCGTCGTCAGCAAAGGTTTGCCGTCACGGTCCTGCGCAATCACACGGGTAAAACTGGCCGATGCTTGCCACTGCGGCGTGATCTGGCCTGCCGCTTCCAGCTCTATGCCCCGAGTCAGAGCACCGGACACGGCCTCGTAAGCGGCATCACCATTAGGCGCAAACGCGCCAGGGATCACGACCGCAAAGTTTTCCTGGCGGGTGCGAAACAAGGCCAGACCCAGGTTCAGCTGCTCATCCAGATAGCTGCCTTTGAACCCGACTTCCATGCTGTTGCCCGTACGCGGGTCCAGGTAATTGCCATCAATGTCACGATTGTCCTGGGGCTTGAAGATATTGGTATAGCTGCCGTACACGGACCAGTGCTCGGACAGGTCATAGACCAGACCAAAGTACGGCGTGAACTGGTCGTTTGCCGTGCGCACGGTTTCAGTGCGTTTGCCACTGGCATAGTTAAGCGAGTTTTTATACAGGGACCAACTGGTCAGGCGCCCCCCCACCAACACGGAAAGATCATCAACAGGTTTGAAACGCACCGTGGCATAGGCACTATTCACTTTTTCTACAGAACGCGTTTGGCCGATGGTCGGGTTATTGGGTTCGCCAGGCTGCCGACCATCCCAATTGAAGATATTGTCGATATCGCCCGTCCAATTGTTGTGCCACCACAGGTTGTAGCTGGGTGCCTCGTCCCGCGTGCGCGAACTGGTAAATCCCACCACCGCATCATGCTGTCGGCCCAATAAGCTAAAGGGGCCGCTGGCGCTGACATCCAGACTGGTCTGAACTGGCTTGCCACCCCAACGGCCCGCCCACACGGACGCCCCGGCACCTGTCTGACGATCCGGGAAGCCCCGGGACGCATAGCCCAAGACTTCGTCGTAATAAGTCTCTGAGCGATCCAGCACACCTTTCAAGGTCCAGTCGTTTTCAAGGTGATGTTCCAGGGACGCAAACAGACTTTGGCTGCGGCGTTGAGAATAAGCCCAACTGGCTGCCGAGGACGTCGAGCGGTCCCAGTCGATCATTCCGCCATCGGAATAAAAAATGGGCAAGCCACGGCCAGCGTGGTTAGTGCTCTTATGTTCCTGAAAGGTGTATCCCAGACTTAATAAGGTTGAGGGCGACAAGTCTGCTTCAAAAATACCGTAGAAGATTTTCTTTTTTTCGTTAAGGCGATCAATGAAGGAATTGCTGTCCTGCCAGGCGGCAACCGTGCGCAGCCGCATGCTGCCGGACTCGTCCAAGGGCGTAGACAGATCCGCCTCGCCCCGGTAGTGATCCCAGGAGCCCCCTTCCAACTTGCCCCGTATCTGAAAATCTCGTGTTGGGCGCTTGCGCATCATATTGATGGTTGCACCCGGTTCACCCACGCCGTTCATCAGGCCACTGGCACCGCGCAGTACCTCCACCCGATCGTACAAGACCATATCGTTGCTTTGGAACAGGCTCCGGTAGCCACTAAAGGTCTGGCCCATGCCATCGACCATGTAGTTCTCCACCACAAAGCCGCGTGCATAAATCATGCTGCTGTCTGAACCGGAATTCCCCCCAGCCACATACACCAGCCCTGGGGTCTGGTTGGCCACATCTGACAATTGGGTCAGCCCCTGATCGTCCATGCGCTGACGTGTCATCACGCTGACCGACTGCGGCGTTTCCCGCAAGGACAAATTCAAGCGGGTCGCCGTGCTGTTGGAGTCCGCCGTATAGGACTCGGAGCCTTCCGTCACCCCGGCACCCAGCCCACTGCCTTGAACCCGGATGGGAGCCAATGCCTGGGCCTGCTCGATATTGCTGCTGGTCGGTGGCAAGGGTTGGGCACTGATAATGACCGCCGATCCACTCACCGATGCCAGCAAGCCTGTACCGGTCAGGGCTTGTTCCAATGCTTGGTCCAGGGACACCTCACCTTGCAAAGCAGGAGCTGTGCGCCCTGCAGCCAGGGCGGCATCCAATAAAATTGCCACGTTCCACTGACGCGCCAAGGTATTGATGGTGATACTCAATGGCTGAGCTGGCACGGCAATCGTGCGATTGCTTAACATGATGGCAGCAGCCCCCTGAGCCTGTGTCTGAGACCAGGCAGGAGTGCCCACGGTACTCAAAGCAAGCAGACAGCTCGCTCCCAACACAGTCAGGCGAGCGGCCACATAAACAGAACGAGTAGAGTCACCAGAACGGCGCAAAAGGGATTTCATGGCAAGAGGTCCTTGTATAGGCTTTCCATGTGTAGACGAACGAGAGCCTATTTACCGGACAATTATTTTTTCAAGGACACTAGCCAGGCCCCTTTTCCATCACGTTGAACCTGCACGGGCAAGATTCCCGGCAAGCTATCCAGAAAAGCCCCCGGATCGCGCAAACGGAAGCTGCCTGTTACCCGCATCTCGCGCAGACCTGGCTCATCGGCCAGATTCAGGGGCGGAGACAGATAGTCATTCCAATGCGCGGCTACCTTAAATAGAGGCGTCTCATCAAACACCAGCCAGCCCAAACGCCAGGCACCTACCTGCTCCGGGTCTACATCGACACGAGCAGCGGGGGCATTCCCATCCAGACGCAATGCCTGCCCAGCCTTCAGGTCCATGACATGCTCGTGCCCATGATGAGTGAAAAATGCCACTTGCCCATGTGCCACCGCTACGCGCAAGGCCTGCGCCGTCACCCTGACGGAAAACTCGGTCCCTACCACCCGAATCTGCCCTTGTGGTGTCTCTACTAGAAAGGGCCGAGCAGGGTCTTTGCTTACTGCGGCATAAATCATGCCTTCACTTAACTGCACCCGACGCTCCGAGCGCATCATGCGCACCTCCAGTCGGGTATAGGGTGCCAAGGACAACTTGGAACCATCTTGCAAACTGTATTCACGCTGCTCGCCATGGCCGGTTTGCAGAGCCAGCAATTGCAAAGGCTGTTGCCAATACCAGCGGGCCCCAAAACCACCTGCGGCACCGACACCCACCATGCCCAGCATGGCCAGGACCCGCCGACGCGACTGTCGAGCACTGCCATAGTGATCGGGCATGGGCACCAACTCTTGCAAGCTTTGGGCCTGTGTTCCTTCCCAAGCCCGCAAAGCCAGCTGTGCCGCGGCCTCATGGTCTGCACTGCGTCTGCGCCATTGCAAGAACTGCTCTTTTGCCGCATGCGCGCTTGCCGGGTCCCCGCCGTGCTGACGGGCCAGCATCAAAAGCGCTTGCTCCAGGCGCTCGCGCGCGGCTCTATCCGGTGCAGACATGAATCAGACTCAGTGAGCGTTAGCCAAGTCCAGGCAATCCATCACCGCCCGCACCACGTGTTTTTCAATAGCCGCCACAGACAGCCCCAGGTGAAGCGCCGCCTCCTGGTGACTGAAGCCATAGATGCGCACCAACACAAATACCTCGCGTCGCTTGCGCGGCATCACCCCCAAACGGCTCAGCAAAGCCTGCAACTGCTGGCGCACTTGAACCAGATACTCCGTACAAGGGGCTTCGGAGACCATGGTCATGGCCAGCGTATCGAGCATGGCCTTTTCGGCCTGATCGCGCCGAGCCCCGTCAATCACAATATTTTTGCCCGTACGAAACAACAAAGCCCGCAAATTGCGGGCCGGACGCGCAGGCGACACCGTGGCAAACACACGCGCATAACTTTCTTGGACCACATCGCGCGCCGCATCCCGGTCATTCAGGAAGCGAGCGAAGAAATTGACCAATTCGGAATAATGCCGTGCGTCCATCAAGTCATGAAACTCAGCACCACCCACCATGCAAAGGACTCAGACGGGCCGGTCACTGACTGCTGGAAACGGAAGTGATTATCTTAAACAATAAATGAGAATGAATTCTATTACTGTTTGATAGCAATGAGCAAGATAATGATGAGGCAATGCGCAAACAAGCAATATCCGCATATCTACGCGGGCTAAATAGGCGCACTTGCCTACCCTCCACTTGACTGCGCTCGCTACAATATCCACTCGGCCGCCTCTTGGGCGGCATTGTTGTTGAATTCCTGACTTTTACTGCGCTATGACCTCTGCTGCCGATCTGTCCGCCCACACGCCCATGATGCGCCAATACCTTCAGCTCAAAGCTGAAGCTGGCTCGCATCTGCTGTTCTATCGGATGGGAGACTTCTACGAGATGTTCTACGCCGATGCCGAACGCGGTGCCCGCCTGCTGAACCTGACACTGACCAAGCGCGGTTCTTCCAATGGCGAGCCCATCCCCATGGCAGGTGTGCCCTTTCATGCCATGGAAGGTTATCTGGCACGTCTGGTCGCCTTGGGCGAGTCCGTAGCCATTTGCGAACAGGTGGGAGACCCTGCCACCAGCAAGGGCCCGGTTGAACGCAAGATCATGCGTGTGGTCACCCCCGGCACACTGACCGATGACGCTCTCCTGCCCCCCAAGGCCGACAGGCTGATTGCCGCCTGCACCTTGATCAAGGTGCAACGTCAGGAAATGATTGGCCTGGCCTGGATGAACCTGGCCAGTGGCGAATTCCTGGTGAGCCAGTGCGAACCTGACATGCTGGATACCGAGCTCAACCGCATCGGCCCAGTGGAACTGGTCTACCCCGAATCCCTGCGCCCCAGCCCTGAATTGCCGCAAGCCAGTTGTCACACTTTGCCGGACTGGCACTTTGCGCAAGATGGGGCGCGCGAAACCTTGCTGGACCATTTTGATCTGGATTCTCTGGCCAGCTTCGGGCTGGACGATCTGCCTGCGGCCACGGCAGCGGCTGGCGCCTTGCTGCGCTATGTAGGCAGCACTCAATCCCAGTCACTGGTGCACATTGCCGCCATCCGCGTGCAGCACAGCTCGGACTTTCTGGTTCTGGATGCAGTCACGCGCAAGAATCTGGAAATTACTGAAACCATTAGCGGTGAAACCAGCCCCACGCTGTTCTCCACTCTGGATCATTGTCAGACCCCTATGGGCAGCCGTTTGCTGCGCCGCTGGCTGCATCACCCGCTGCGTTTGAACCAAGCCGTTCAGCAGCGCCAAGATGTAGTGTCACTCTTTTTCCAGACTCAACAAGCAGCCAGCCTGAATGCGGGCGATCCTTTGGGCTTGCTGCGGCAGGCGCTGCGCCGTTTCCCCGATTTGGAACGTATCGCCACCCGCATTTCGCTGCGTAGTGTGCGCCCACGTGAATTGGCCAGCCTGCGCGATGCGCTGGCTACCCTGCCGGAGCTGCGCCACGACCTGGAGCAGCACTTTGGCCAATCAGAACAGCTACATGCGCATTTACTGAATCTAGCCCTAGACCCGGAGCTGGCAGCGCTACTGCACACCGCAATTGCCTCCGAGCCAGCGCTGCTGGTGCGTGATGGCGGAGTGATTGCAGACGGCTACGACGCTGATCTGGACGAGCTACGCAGCCTGGCCAGCGACAGCGGCGATGTACTGGTAAAAATCGAGGCCCGAGAGCGCGAACGCACAGGCATTCCTACCCTGCGCGTGGAGTACAACCGCGTTCACGGCTTCTTTATTGAAGTCAGCCGTGGTCAGGCCGATAAGGTCCCGGATGATTATCGCCGTCGCCAAACCCTGAAAAATGCCGAGCGCTTCATAACCCCAGAACTAAAAGAGTGGGAAGACAAAGTGCTGTCCGCCAAGGATCGCAGCCTGAACCGCGAGAAATTCCTGTTTGAAGAATTGCTGGACAAGTTGCAAAGCTACGCTGGCCCCTTGGCGCTGTGCTCCAGCGCCTTGGCAGAGCTGGACACTCTATCGTCCCTGGCCTTGCATGCCTTGGACAATAACTGGATCGCCCCCGAGCTGACGGAACAAGCGGGTATCTGGATTGAAGCGGGCCGCCACCCGGTGGTGGAACACAGCATCGAACGCTTTACCCCCAACCATTGTGAAATGCACGCCCAGCGCCGCATGCTCTTGATTACTGGCCCGAACATGGGCGGTAAGTCCACCTATATGCGGCAAGTGGCCTTGATTGCCCTGCTGGCACGCATTGGCAGCTTTGTACCGGCCAGCCGCGCACGCATCGGACAGATCGACCGTATCTTTACGCGTATCGGAGCAGCGGATGATCTGGCAGGTGGGCGCTCTACCTTCATGATGGAAATGACCGAAGCCGCTGCCATTCTGGCAGGCGCTACTCCCTACAGCCTGGTGCTGATGGATGAGATTGGCCGCGGCACTTCCACCTATGATGGTTTAGCACTGGCCTGGTCTATTGCGCATCGTCTGCTCAGCCATAATCAGGCACTCACCTTGTTTGCCACGCACTACTTTGAGATCACGCGCTTGCCCAACGAGCTGCCTGCCGCCGCCAACGTGCACTTGGCAGCCGCCGAATCTGCTTCGGGCATTGTGTTCCTGCACGAAGTCCAAGAAGGCCCCGCCAGCCGCAGCTACGGGATTCAGGTAGCACAACGCGCCGGAATTCCGTCTGCCGTTATCCGCCAAGCCAGCCGTGAGCTCAGCCGTCTGGAAGCACAGAACGACCCTAGCGCCCAGCTGGATTTGTTCAATGCAGGTAGCGCCCCCGAAGCTACGGTCGCAGAGCCAGACCCCACCACGGAACAGGCGCTGGAGCTGCTGGATCAATTCAAGCAACTGGATGTCGATGATCTCAGCGCACGTGACGCGCTGGATCTGTTGTACCGCTGGAAAAAAGAGATGAAAGCAGCGGGTTAAACAGCACAAAGGGAGCTCAAAAAGCTCCCTTTTTTTATAGGTGCTCCGGTTTGGTTTTCTGCCATTCCACGCGTCCGGATGCCTAGTTGTTACCCGGCACGGAATGGCCTTGGGAAGCATTCTCCCGCATAGAAGAATCCATGAGCCAGCAAGAGCGGCTGATGAACGCAAACCATAGTCCCTGTCGGCACACTTTCACAAGCCAAACAGCAAGTGTCTGAATATTTTTTCCGGTTTCTTTGCTCTGGATGCACCTTCCTGGCTGGCTTAGCGTAAGCCTGGACGGGCCGGATCAGTTAAGCTACGGGCTAATTTAATTCTTGTTCGGGCAGTCCATGAATATCGACCAGCCATTAACCCTTTTGGGTGGCATCAGTGCGCATGAGTTCATGCAAACCTACTGGCAACGCAAACCTTTGTTGATACGCGCTGCCATCCCTGGCTTTAAGCATTCGCTGAGCATAGACAATATCCGCGAGCTGGTAACGCGCGAGGAAGTCGAGTCGCGCTTGATCGTCCATGATGGCGAAGACTGGGAAATGGAAACCGGCCCTTTTGACGAGCTGCCGCCTGCCTCGCAGCCCAACTGGACGGCCTTGGCGCAAAGCGTTGATCTGCACGATGACAACACGGCTGCCCTGATGCGCCAATTCCGTTTTATCGGCGATGCGCGTCTGGACGATGCCATGATCAGCATTGCTTCCGATGGCGGCGGCGTAGGCCCACATTTCGACAGCTACGATGTGTTCTTGCTGCAAGCCCACGGCAAGCGCCACTGGCGCATCAGTCAGCAAAAAGATTTAAGCCTGGTGCCCGATCTGCCCTTGAAGATTCTGCGCAATTTCCAGGCCGAGGAAGAATTCACACTGGAGCCGGGCGATATGCTGTATCTGCCCCCGCATGTGGCGCATGACGGCATTGCCATTGGCGACTGCATGACGATCTCGATCGGCTTTCGTTCGCCTACGCAGGCTACCCTGGCACGAGGCTTGATGGACGCCGCCTCAGACCAGTTGGCCGCTGCCAGTGGGGAGGGTTTCGGGCTGTATGCAGACCCACCCATGCCTATGCCAGAAGCGATGCAAACGCGCTATACCGATCCAGACGCCGGCGCCAGTGCGACCCCCGCCGCTTTGCCTGAAAACCTGATTCAAAAGTCTTTGGATGCCCTGAACGCCATCCGTTTTGACGACTCCTTGGCAGCTCGTTTTTTAGGCGTCTGGCTCACCGAGCTACCCAGCAATACCTGGTTCGATATCGCTGACGAACCGCTTGATTTGCACGATTCCGAGCTGCCCGCTGGCCGTCTGGCCTTGGACCGCTGTTCACGCATGATGTATCGCGGCGAAGAGCTGTACATCAATGGTGAAGTTGCCTCCTGCCCGGCCAGCCCCGCACTGAAGCTGTTGGCCGATCAGCGCGAGTTGCAAATTCCGGGTGACACCTTTGCCGAGCTGGACGACGATGAGCGCGACATGCTCAACGCCTGGATGGATGATGGCTGGTTGCAGTTCTACGAAAGTTAAAACCAACATCACCACTTAGCCTGACAAGGGCGAGACCGGTTAGCAACAGTCTCGCCCTTGGTATTTCTGACAACAAAAAAAGAGTACAGAAAGCTTTTGTTCTTGCAGTATTATCTGCCTTGGCAGGTACAGCAGCGCAGCATCAGAACAGCTATCTTGTGGTTAATTCAACACCAGTAAAGAAGCAATTTACTGAATGCGGCTGGCTGAAATAAGAAATGGCAGAAGCCTAAATTATTGGGCTGCGTTCTATAGCACTCAATCTTTAGCTAAGTTGGCGAAACATTCATCGCCAAAAGCTCCCAAGGCCCACAGCCAGTAGCTTTACAGCTATCAAAAAACTGAATCCCGGCCACCGTCAAACCCTGCCTTAAACTTCCCCATCAATTACTCAGCCGACTAGCCACTTTAAAAGTGGTCTGCTCAAACACCCTAAAGCGTCAGGTCATACTAGTCCATTTAATGGCTATAAATAGTGCTCGTTTGTCATCTTCCTTTTTGGAAAGCGCAGAGCACCATGTCTACTTCCCAATCGCCCTCCTCCAATTTATTCAGCGATCTGATCCCGCCTATCGTGGCTGGCCTGATCTCGGTCATCGTCAATTATGGCGGCACGTTCATCCTGGTTTTTCAAGCCGCTAAAGTGGCCGGACTCAGCCCCGAGCTGACGGCCTCCTGGGTCTGGTCAATTTCAATTGGTGTCGGCGTGACGGGCCTGCTTTTAAGCTGGGTTTCTCGCGAACCCATTATTACCGCCTGGTCTACCCCAGCAGCCGCCTTTTTGGTCACCGCTTTAGCCAGCACCCCCTACGAAGAAGCCATAGGTGCCTATTTGATTTCAGCAGCGGCCTTTGTGATTCTGGGCCTGTCCTCGTACTTCGAACGCCTGATCCGCCTGATTCCTAACGGTATTGCCGCCGGTCTGTTGGCCGGGATTTTGCTGCAATTTGGCATTGGCGCCTTTGGCAGCATGACGCTAGACCCAAAACTGGCAGGTTTGCTGATTCTGGCCTACCTGATCATCAAGCGGTTTTCTGCCCGTTATGCGGTGGTCGGAATTCTGGTTCTGGGCCTGGCGTTTTTACTGGTGGAGCATCGTGTGGACCTCAGCGGTCTAAAGCTGGAACTGGCCGCCCCTGTCTTCACCATGCCCGTTTTCTCGCTTAATGCCTTGCTCAGCGTTGCCCTGCCGCTGTTTTTGATCACCCTGACGGGCCAATACATGCCAGGCATGCTGGTTTTGCGCAATGACGGCTTTCGCACCAGCGCCAACCCAATTGTGTGGGTAACGGGCCTGGGTTCGCTCATCATGGCCCCCTTCGGATCGCATGCCATGAATGTGGCCGCCATTACCGCTGCAATCTGCACCGGCCCCGAAGCACACCAAGATCCCTCCAAACGCTGGGTTGCCGGTATTGCCGCTGGCGTGTTCTATATTCTGATTGGTATTTTTGGGCTGACACTGGCTGCCGTCTTTATGGCCTTCCCCGCCACCTTCATCACCACCCTGGCGGGCCTGGCGCTATTGGGAACCATTGGGGGTAGTTTGGCCGGAGCCATGGCAGAACCCAAATCCCGCGAAGCCGCTTTGATTACCTTCCTGGCCTCGGCGGCGAACATCACGCTTTTCGGTATTGGCGGAGCCTTCTGGGGCCTGGTGATCGGTTTGCTGGCCTACTTTATTTTGAATGGGAAGCTGCCCACGCGTCAGGCCAAAGAACAAGCTGATGCAAGGCTGGCCACCACCTCTGATGCTCGCTGATTTTTCTTCCAGGTCCCAAGATCCTTACTAGCTGCTGGTAAGCCCTACCTGGAAGCTGCCCGGCCTTGCGCCGGGCTTTTTTATGCCTGTCTGACAGGCGCAGTGATACGCGGATATCCAACGCTTTGCATTAGTGAAAGGCTCCCTCCTTTCCATCAGGATGGTCAGCACGATACGCAGAATGCAGCTATCCACTGCTGTGAAAACCACCTGAATCCAGACAAGTTTATTGTAAAAAATAGACACACAAAAAACATCTACTACTGCCAAAAGGGATCTATGCGCCCGTAAATACACCAAAATACCTGGAAAGAATTAATAGACACAATCTCCTGACTGCCTCTTTGAACCTCAAGTGCTAGCCTGCGCTGGCTTTGATCTTCAGGAAAACAGCGTCATGTTTGGTGATTTCGATTTGGCTTCCCCCTATGCGGCTTATGCCCTTCTTCGGCAAGGGCCGCCTTTAGCTTGGGATGCGGATTTTTGTGGGGGAGCATGGCTGGTTCATCGGCATCAAGACGTGCAAGAGGCGCTGCGCAATCCAGATTTAAGTGTGCGACGAGTCGGTGGCTGGGTATCTCAAGTGGGCGCAGAACCCTCGCCGCGCTTGCAAGCATTTAAGGGTTTGATGGCCAGAACACTGGTCTTTATGGACCGCCCCCGACACACCCGCGTACGGCGCGTCCTGAATGCCGCCTTCACCCCAAGAGCCTTGGAGTCTTTACACGGCACGATTGAAAAACGGGTAGCGCAAACCTTCCTGACTTTGGAGCAAAAGCTTCAACAAGGTCAGGCCGATCTAGTGGAGCAGGTATGCCGCCCTCTTCCAGCGTGGGTCATGATGGATCTGCTGGGCGTGGGGCAATTGCCCTTGCCACTCTTTCAAACCTGGTCGGAGCAACTGGCTCGTTTTATCGGGTCTCCCACCCCGGACACTGTCTTATTAATGGACACCCAGGACGCCCTGTTGCAGATGGCTGATTTTTTGGGAACTCCATCCAATCTGCAAGTAGACGGCTTGGCGTGGAGGCTTTTACAAGACCCGCACTTATCCCTGCAAGGTCGGCGCGAACGTCTGGCCCAGTCCTGTATGTTGCTGTTTGCAGGCTATGAAACCTCCCGGCATCTGCTCAGCACCCTGTTTCAGACCTTGCTCAGCCACGAGGACAAGCGGCAGGAGCTGGAGCAGAACCCTGCTCGGATTCCTGCTGCAATCAAAGAGATGCTGCGCCATGACAGCCCCATCCAATACACCGCCCGGCGTGTGATGCGTAATCAGCACTGGCACGGTCAAGCTCTGCGCAAAGGACAATTGCTGCTTTTGTTATTGGGCGCCGCCAACCGAGACCCGGACGTTTTCCCCCAGCCGGATGAAGTGGATTTCAACCGCCCGCTTCATGCCGAATTGTCTCTGGGCTACGGAATCCATCATTGCTTGGGGACAGGCCTGGTGCATCTGGAAGCCAAACTAAGCCTGCAGACATTCTTACCGCTGCTGTCACGACTTCAACTAGGGAAAGGCGAGCGCCTGACCTTACCCGCCTATCGGGGCTGGAAAAGCCTGCCAGTGCAATGGCGGGAAATGCCATCATGAGTGTTTTTTTAGCTCATATCGAAGAGCAAGTTCGCGCCCTGAAAGACAAGAATCTGTGGCGTCAACGCTCCCTAAGCCGCCCCTTGGCCAATGCCCACATCGAGAGCAATGGGCAACTGCTGTTGAACTTCGCGGGCAATGACTATCTGGGCCTTAGCCGGCATCCGCTCTTAAGCAAGCTCCCTCCTCAAGACACAGCAGGAGCAACCGCCTCGCCCCTGATCTGTGGTCACCACCCTCTAGCGCAGGCGCTGGAAGACGATCTGGCAGCCTGGACGGGCTTTCAGGCCAGCCGCCTGTTTGTTAGCGGCTATCAAGCCAGCCTGGGCATCATTCCTGCCTTGGTGGGCCCTGGTGACACGATCTTTTGCGATCGGCTCAACCATGCCAGTCTGATCGATGGCAGCCGCCTGTCCGGCGCACGGCTGCGCGTTTATCCTCACCGGGACATGGCACGCTTGGACGACTTGCTAGGCCGCCCCCGCAGCGGCCTGAAACTGGTGATCTCAGACAGCCTGTTCAGCATGGACGGCACCATCGCCCCTGTACAAGAGCTGATTGAACTGTGTGAACGCCATGACGCCCTGCTGTATCTGGATGACGCCCACGGCATCGGAGTATTAGGAGAAAACGGTGGTGGTGCGACGGAGCATTTCTCGCTCAGCGCACAGCAACGCCAGCGCCTGATTTACCTGGGGACCTTTGGCAAGGCTGCAGGACAAGGCGGAGCCTTTATTGCGTGCTCGCTATCTTTAGCTGACTGGTTGACCCAATCGGCACGCAGCTATGTGTACAGCACAGGTTTGTCCCCCGCTCACTGCGCCTCTTTACACGCTTGTCTGGGGCTGATCAAACAGGCTCAGACACAACGCGCTGTGCTACGTGAGCATATCCGCACATTTCAGACCCGGGGCAAGACCCTGCCCTGGCATCTGGCTACTTCGGACACCCCCATTCAAAACCTGTTGATAGGGGAAGTCCAAGCGGCGATGCAGCTCTCCGAACACTTGCTTCAAGCCGGGATATGGGCACCAGCCATCCGCCCGCCCACCGTACCCCGCCATCAAGCCCGACTCCGCATCTCTTTATCCGCCGCCCACAAGCAGCAAGACATTGAAAAACTGCTCCAGGCCCTGCATGAAGCCGCCTACTCTTTACGGTGATTTGCCATGAATCCTAGCTCTCTGTCTCCCCTGGCCCAGCGCAGCCTGCAGGCTGTCTGGCATCCCTGTACTCAAATGCAGCACCACCAGCAAGGAGTGCCGCTGCTGGCAATCCAACGCGCCCAAGGGGCCTGGCTCTACGACCAGGAGGGGAACCGCTATCTGGACGCCATCAGCTCATGGTGGGTGAATTTATTTGGTCATAGCCATCCTCATCTAGTGGCCGCCATCACCGATCAGGTGCAGCAGCTCGATCACATCATGCTGTGCGGACTCACTCATGAACCCGTGGTGCAACTGTCTGAACAGCTGTCGGCACTGACAGAGCATCAACTCGGCCACGCTTTTTATGCCAGTGATGGTGCTTCCGCCGTAGAAATCGCGCTCAAGCTCAGCCTGCATTACTGGCGCAATCAAGGGCAGGAGCACAAGCAGCGTTTTGTCGGCATTGAACAGGGCTATCACGGTGAAACCCTGGGTGCCCTGGCAGTCACTGATGTCGCTTTATTCCGTGAACACTACGGCGCCCAGCTCAGTGCTCACTACACTGCAACCAGCCCGGATCTGCGTCAGGCAACTGGCCCGGAAGATTACCCGCACGTCACAGCAAACGCCTTGCTGTCTCTGGAACACATTCTGGATAGTCATTCTGATATTGCAGCCGTCATTCTGGAACCTTTGGTGCAATGCGCGGCTGGCATGAGGATGCATTCCACGGACTATTTGCGGGGCGTACGAAGCTTGTGCGACCGCTATCAAGTGCATTTGATTCTGGATGAGATTGCAGTCGGCTGTGGGCGTACCGGCACCTTCTTTGCCTGCGAACAGGCCGGCATCTGGCCCGACCTGCTGTGTCTGTCCAAAGGCATTAGCGGCGGTGCCTTGCCTTTGTCCGTGGTGCTATCCAGCACGCAGCTCTACCAAGGCTTTTACGATACTGATTTGCGGCGAGGTTTTCTGCACTCCCACTCCTACACGGGTAACCCGCTGGCTTGTCGCGCCGCCCTGGCCACTCTGGAGCTGTTTCGTCAGTACCCCATATACGAGCTGCAAAACACATTGGGCAGGCAACTGGAAGCCGGCTTGCAATCGCTGGCACGGCGCCATCAAAAGATGCAGCATCTGCGGCGTTGCGGAACGATCTGGGCTTTTGAGCTGGATGTGGGGCCCGCCCGCTACGATCATCAAGGTTTTGCACGGCGCTTTTATCGCTCCGCCTTGCAATACGGGCTGATGCTGCGGCCAATTGGCAATACGATTTACCTCATGCCCGGCTATCTGTGGAATGAGGCTGAAGCCCAGCATTTGCTGGCTGGCCTGGACGCACTGATGAAGGAATACGCATGAAGGCCTGTTTTGTGACAGGCACCGATACGGAGATCGGCAAGACCCTGGTCAGCGCGGCCCTGCTGCACCAGCTCCGCCAGCAAGGGGCACGCTGCTTGGGTGTGAAACCCATTGCCTCTGGTGCGCAAGAAAAGGATGGTCGCTTGCATAACGAAGACGTGGACGCATTAGCACGTCACTCCAGCGTTCAGATTTCTACCGAGGCATTAACGCCCTATCTGTTTCAAGAGCCCGCAGCACCACATATTTTGGCAGCACAAGCGGGCCTTCAACTGGACCCAACTCTGATCAAACACAAGATTGCTCAACTGCATGGGCAGACCGACTATATGGTCCTTGAAGGCGTGGGTGGCTTTATGTTGCCCTTGGGCCAAGGGCTAAGCGGTGTGGATTTGGCGCAGGCTTTGCAGCTTCCTGTTGTGCTGGTCATAGGACTGCGCTTGGGCGCACTGAACCATGCTTTGCTAACGGCTCACGCCATACGTGCCAGTGGTTTGCCTTTGCTGGGCTGGGTGGCCAATTGTGTTGACCCGCACATGACGCATCTTCAGGAGAACCTGCAAACTCTGCACGATTACTTACCCGGCGCTTGTCTGGGTGTGATTCCCTCGCTGGACTCAGCCTGCCTTGATGAACGTATTGAACAAGCGGCTCAGTATCTGCGTTCACCTTGGAGCCTGTGAACAATATACGCACCACAGGTTTTTTAGAGAAAGTAGCTGCCTACGCCCCCTAGCAAGGCGACACCTAAGAGCAGACAGACAGCACCGCTCAAGGCAAAGCGTAAGGCGGGATTGGCAGACCAGGCATCCACGCAGAAATTCGCCCAGCGCTGACGCCAGGTGTTTTGTTCTTCCGTCCCTTGAGACCGTGATGAACGTGAGCGCAGATTTTCCACCTGTTCAGCGCTAATCCCGTCCATCGCCTCCCACTCCAGCTTCCAGCGCAAAAAGGCAGCCTGATGTTCAGGATCAATCGAAAGCCAGGCTCTGAAGGCAGACTGGCTACGGGCATCGTTCCGGTGCTTGGGGTCGTGGTGCTTTAGCAGCCAGTTCAAGGCCTGTTCATCAATATGCTGCATCTGCTCGTCCTTAGACATACGAGCCAGCCGGACGCGGCACAGCCCCATCCTTCCGGTTTGCAGAGGCAGGGTTTTGACGGCACGCCAGCATCGCCATGCGTACATACTGCTCCACGACTCGCGGGCTGGTGCCCATGTGCATGGCAATTTCTTTGTAGGTCAGCCCCTCAAAACGATGCAGCACAAACGCTTCACGGCGACGGCGTGGCAACGCTTCGATCATGGCCAGGGCGCGGGCACCCGGTTCTACAGGAGCGTGAGCAGAGGCCTGACTGCCACGCACTATACGCAGGCAAAAACGTAAACCGGAACGGTAAAACGATTTCAGCATGGGCCACTCCCTAAAAGCATCAAATGATAATAGTTCCTATTATCTTTACAGTTTTGAAGAAAGTCCAGCCCTGTGCAGTAAAGATTTATATGGGATAAAAAGTTAGTGGCGGACCAACACGAATCTACCCGTTCCAAAGCCATCATCTAAGCAGCACAAGAAAGTCCCCAAGGGGCTCTAAGCCTTGAGCCAAGCCAGGTGCCTAAGGCTGAGCACCCTGCCTGCCAAGCCTGCATAGACGAAAAAAAGCCCTGGTAAAAACCAGGGCTTTTTCCAAGCCGGCCGCAAAGCCAGCTTAAAACAATCAGTTGCCGGAGCTCAGATTGGTAGACAGCACATTGATGATGCGCTTGGCTGTTCCCGACGTCTGTTCCTGACCCTGCTGATCCAGTACCGTCACACGTGTGCCAGCACCTTGAGCGCTAAGCTTGATGCGGAACGGTGTGGCTTCGGCGGTGTTGCGGCTACCGAAGATGCGGCCAATGATGTTTTGCTGTTCGATCTTCTCACCGGTATCCGAATCCAGATAGCGGATGAAGAACTCGCCAGCGGAACGGTCACGGTCTTCAACCGAGAAGCCTGCCGAGTCGATAGCCACGCCAACACGACGCCATGCGCGGTCAAAGGGCTCGTTCAGCACCAGTTCGGCCTGGTCCGACTTGTCCGCAGTCTGAACCTGAACGCTGCCTGGGTCCTTGGAGGCATTCGCCACTTCGTTGCGGGCAGTTTCAATATCGGTACCCAGGAACACCATCATGCGAGCCAGCATGGCTGCGTTCAGGCCTGGATCTTCCTTGGCAAACACCCATTTGAAGGCAGAGCCGTCAGCCGTAGGGGTCTCTTCCATGTGCTGGTGGGACACATAGATTTCCGTCTTGTTGCCTACGCGCTCAAAGCGAGTGCGGAAGCGATCACGTTCGCCACTGTCAAAGACTTGATCAATGATGGAACCCAAGGCGCTGCGAATCCAGCTTTCAGGAATCTTGGCACGGTTCTCTGCCCAGTCGGTCTGGATCAGGCCAGCACGCGTATCCTGGGATTGAATGGTGAAACCATGATCACCCCAGAACTCAATAATGCGGGGGAACAGGTCTTCTACGGGGCGGTCTACCACCAACCAGCGCAGATCGCCGTCACGCATCACTTTAATGGCATCGGACTGAGGCAAGATCTCGCTTGCTCCGCCCTTGGCCTGCTGAGCGTTTTGACCTTGTGCGTAGATCGAGTAGGACGTAGCACCTTCCGGAGCGCGGTAATGCGCATCGCGGTTGGCCTGGGTCAGATCCGGAGGAATGCTCAAAGGATCACCAGACACCGTGCTCTTGTAATCAACCGACTCGCCTCCCCCCATTATCTGGTCCACTGTCGAACAACCCGACAGCAGCACCATACCCAGGGACAGCCCGATCAGGCTTTTATTAACTGACTTAGCAATCATGGA
The DNA here is from genome assembly GCF_058808495.1 of Alcaligenes sp. GW821-FHT11D07. NCBI lineage: Bacteria > Pseudomonadati > Pseudomonadota > Betaproteobacteria > Burkholderiales > Alcaligenaceae > Alcaligenes > Alcaligenes sp. GW821-FHT11D07. Next base: position 728,698 of record NZ_JBXART010000002.1, on the reverse strand, counting down.
AGAAGATCCGCAAGTTTCAAAGATTGACGCAGCAATTCGTGATGCTGTGCATTTAACGGCGTCAATGGTAAACGATATCCCAGCTGAGTAAGGCCCAATTCTGCAACGGCCCATTTCACGGGAATGGGGTTAGCTTCAATAAACAGGTTTTTATTCAAACCGGCCAAATGGGCATTCAGACGGCGTACGGTAGGTACATCCATGTCCAAGGCTGCTTGGCACAACTGGCTCATCAAACGTGGGGCCACGTTGGCGGTCACGGAGATATTACCTTTGGCGCCCAGCAAAATGTAGGAAGCCGCGGTTGGGTCATCACCGCTGACCACAATGAAGTCCTCTGGAACATCGCGCAACAGCAAGCCACCGCGAGCCAAATCCCCCGTTGCATCCTTGATACCAATGATGTTGGGGATTTGTGCCAGACGCAGCACGGTTTCGTTTTGCAGATCGGCAACCGTGCGGCCGGGCACATTGTAGAGGAACTGAGGCAGATCAACCGCTTCAGCAATGGCGCGGAAATGCTGATACATCCCTTCCTGGGTAGGACGGTTGTAGTAAGGCACGACCGACAGACCGGCATTGGCGCCCACTTCCTGAGCGTGACGGGACAGTTCAATCGCTTCCAGCGTGGAGTTTCCACCCACACCGGCCATCACGGGAACACGACCGGCAGCGTGTTCAACGGCTACCTTGATCAGTTCGGCGTGCTCATCAACCGAGACCGTAGGCGATTCGCCCGAGGTTCCAACGACCACCAGCACACGGGTTCCTTCCTGGATGTGCCAGTCGATCAGCTTTCGGTAAGCGGCAAAATCCAGACCCCCATTGGGATCCATGGGTGTAACAAGGGCAACCATGCTGCCCTGAAAATTGGAAATAGCAGAGTCCGAACTTGCCATGATGAGATGAATCTCCGGGTTTAAGGCCCAACAGCCCAAAAAAAATATGACTCACAAGTTTAACGGATAAGCCGTTAAATCATAAGAACCATTTCAACACGCCTTCGCCCAGCGCAATCAAAGGACGCATCAGGGTCCAAAGTACGCCAGTAAACATCAGCAGGATCAAAATGATCATGCCGTAAGGCTCGATACGGGAATAATGATAGGCCAAACGATTAGGCAATAGACTAAATACGATGCGTCCACCGTCCAGAGGCGGCAAAGGCAGCAGATTTAAGGCCATCAAGACCAGATTGACCTGAACGCCGGCAACAGCCATTCCCATCCAGAAGCGGCTATCGCCCTGCCCCAGCTTGACCATCAAATGAGCATATAACACCCACACGATGGCCATCAGCATATTGGAGGCCGGGCCAGCCAATGCGACCCACAACATATCGCGCTTGGGGTTGCGCAAGCGGCTCCAATCCACTGGCACCGGTTTGGCCCAACCAAACAAAATACCGCCCATGCCCATCATGGCGCTGGACAACAGCAAGACCGCTGGCACAACGATGGTCCCGATCGGGTCGATGTGACGCAGCGGATTTAAGCTGATGCGTCCGGCCAACATGGCCGTGGGATCGCCAAACATGCGCGCCACGTAGCCGTGAGCGGCTTCGTGCAGGGTAATACCGAAAATGACTGGCAAGGCATAGACCGTCAAGGTCTGTATAAAAGAGTCCATGGTGATCCTTGGTCCGGGCTGGGGGCTTATCTATGAACAATCAGAAGTGATAAACCACCTGCAATCAGCCCGTCTGATTGGGACAGCGAGTGCTGCCCCAAGGTTCAGAATTGAAACACGGATACGCACCTGGACGCGAGTTTTGTGCAAGCGAAAGGGATCAGGAAAGACCCAAGGTGGCCGGATCGCCCGAGCCAAGACGCTGCACTTCAGGTGTAGGGCCGGTCAGATCAATCACGGTTGTCGCTTGCAAGGGGCAAGGACCACCGTCAACGACTGCGGCCAGCTGATGCGCGTAACGCTCCAGAATTTCCTGGGCATCATTCAAAGGCTCATCTTCGCCTTCGGGAATCAGGGTGGTGGAAATAAGGGGGCTGCCCACTTGTTCCATCAGGGCCAGGGCCACTTTCTGATTAGGAACCCGAATACCAATGGTTTTACGCGAAGGGTGGGAGACTCGGCGTGGCACCTCTTTGGTGGCTTCCAGAATAAAAGTCCACGGGCCAGGAGTCGCCATTTTCAACAAGCGATACTGCGGGTTGTCCACTTTGGCAAAATGGCTGATCTCAGCCAGATCGCGACACAGCAAGGTCAGATGATGACGGTCATCCAAGCCACGCAAACGACGCAGGCTGTCAGCCGCAGACTTATCATCCAGTCGTGCCACAACGGCATAACTGGAATCGGTAGGAATGGCTAAAAGCCCTCCTTGGGCCAATAGTTCGGCCGCTTGAGCCAATGCGCGGGGTTGGGGGTTTTCGGGATGAACGACGAATAATTGAGACATTTCGCGCTTCCTTGCTATTACGAGGGGAAATCATTAAACCTGAGTGGTGTTGAAACCGGCAAGACCGGGGTCAAACTCAGGGTCGAGACATTCTTGCAGAGCTATTGCATTATTTTGAAAAGCCATGCTAGAATACATTTTTTACTTCACAGCACACCTAAAAGTGGTCTGGAAGCAAAAACAGCAGTAACAGTGGTGACCGTAGCTCAGTTGGTAGAGTCCCGGATTGTGATTCCGGTTGTCGTGGGTTCGAGCCCCATCGGTCACCCCAAAATTTACCGCTTCTCACGTTTTGCATATCTCCTTAAGTGGTGACAAAACCGGGAACTGGAAAAAACTAAGAGCCCGCAAGCAAGCGGGCTTTTTTGCGTTTGTTCATCGTAGCAAGTTTGGCGCCTTCGCACACCCCCACCTGCAATCAGGCAGGACAATAAACTGTGTTTGAATGTGAGTCCCCGCCCCAAGCACTCTGCTATCAAGCCCCCCACTGCTTAGGCGGCAAACAGCTGATACCAAGGCAAGCGCTTATTGGTATCCCTGGCACCAGACAGGTCTCTTCTGTAATAGAAACTGGCACAAACCCACGCTTTCTTATACTCTAATCTGTCCTATTTCCTGGAAGTTTGCTGATGACACTCAGTTTTCCCTGCTGGGATCAGGCGCCCGCCAACTGGGACTGGTTAGCACAAGACGAAGACGGCCAATGGTTCTGGTATGGCGTACAGCCTAGCCCTGGTATAGGAGGTGGCGTGTGGCGATCCCCCTCCCGCTTGCAGCAACTGGCTGCCCAAGGTGAACCCAATCCGTCCTGGATGCATAGCCTTTGCCAACGCCCGGATTTGCCTGACAAGAACCATCAACCCTGAAGCCCATGCAAGAGCATCTGATACAACTGCGCTTCCTGCTGCACGAATATTGGCCGCACCTGGCCCTGACACTGAGCGTTGTCCTGGGAGCCTCGGCAGCTATTCATGCCGCCATGACCAAAAATGATGTGCGCGCCGCCATCAGTTGGGTAGGCGTCATCATTATGTCGCCGCTGCTGGGGCCTTTTCTGTATTTGATTGCGGGCATTAACCGGGTACGCAGGCAAAGCCGGCTGGAACATAGTGCGGATGTGTTCTACGAACAAGTCACTTATCTACATCCCCCGGTTTCAGATATCGGCGCTTTAGTCGGCGCCCCTTTTCGTTCCTTGCAGATTCTGGGAGACCGGGTCAGCCGCAGCCAACTGCGCAATGGCAATAATGTACGGGTGTTGGTGGGCGGTGATCAGGCCTATCCCGCCATGCTGGAAGCCATTCATCAGGCACACAGCACTATTGCGCTGCAAAGCTACATCTTTGACAGCGACCGCTTAGGGCGCGAATTTGTCAGCGCGCTGTCACTCGCCCATCAACGCGGCGTGCAAATTCGCGTACTGGTCGATGCAATTGGAGCGAAATACTCCCGCACTCCTATCGTGCGGCTGCTGCGGCGTCAGGGCATACGCTGCGCTCTGTTCATGACTAATCCCCTGGGCTTTCTCCGCATGCCCTATGCGAATTTACGCAGTCACCGCAAGCTACTGATTGTGGACGGCACCGTCGGCTTTACTGGCGGTATGAATCTGCGCGAATCCTTTATGGCCCAATACACGGACGGCAAGCCCTCCCAGGACACCCACTTTCGCCTGGAAGGCCCGGCAGTCATGCAGTTATTGGCTTCTTTCCGGCACGACTGGCAATTTACCACCCGCGAGGATCTGTCCCCCGACTATTGGCACGCCAGCGCCTCGCCCGCCCCCAAGCCGCATGTTCCTGCTCGCTGCATCGCTTCCGGACCGGATCGCTTCATGGCCAGCACCCACCATATGCTGCTGGGCGCCTTCGCCGTTGCCCAACGCCATATCCGCATTCAGTCCCCTTATTTTCTGCCCGATCAGATCTTGCTGGGTGCCCTGAATACAGCGGCGCGGCGCGGCATTCAAGTGGACATCGTGATTCCGGGAAAGAACAACCTGCGTCTGGTGAACTACGCCATGACCGCCCAACTGGATCAGGTACTGCGCGCGGGGTGCCGAGTGTGGCGTGCTTGCGGGCCGTTCAACCACTCCAAGCTCATGACGATTGATGGGGTGTGGTCTTATATAGGCTCATCCAATCTGGACCCCCGCAGCCTGCGGTTGAACTTCGAGCTGGATGTGGAGATCTACAGCCGCGATACGGCCAGACAGCTTCAAAACCTGATTGATCTTGAAATTGAAGAAGCCGAAGCAGTCAGCCTGGAGTCCTTGAGCGAGATTGGCTTTAGCAAACGCCTGCGCAACCGACTGATCTGGCTGGCTAGCCCATATCTGTAAAACCGGCACATACCGATTGGCGCAAGCTTCAAGAAAGACCTTGGCTTGCACAATCTTTCAATCCTGTTGCGCACCCAGCCTTTATAATCAAGCGCTTAAACGGTCCACACAGACAGGCGTTCCATCTTAATAAAGCCATTAGCGCCTTTACAAAAACAATGTCCGAGCTTTCTAATCCCGACCTGGCCCAATGGGCCGCCCACCATCTGGAAAACCGCCCTCCCCGCGCCAAGTCCCTGGTCATGACCTTGTTTGGCGACGTTATTCGCCCGCATGGCGGCAAACTCTGGCTGGGCAGCCTGATTCAGTTGCTGGCCCCCTTTGGGATCAGCGACCGCTTGGTGCGTACCAGCGTTTATCGCCTGGCAGAGGAAGGCTGGCTCAGCGCGCAGCGCGAAGGAAGGCGCAGCCAGTACACCTTGCGCCCCGAAGCCAGCCAGCGCTTTGAGCACGCCTACCAGCGCATCTACACCCCCACCTATCTGGCCTGGGATGGGCAATGGACGCTGATCTTTAGCATGCCCAGCCTGATGATGAATTCCAAGCAGCGGGCAGACCTGCGTAAAGAACTGCTGTGGGAAGGCTTTTGTGCTTTGTCGCCCACGGCTTTCTTGCATCCCAATCCAGACCACACCATTCTGGATTACATCCTGCAGGCCACTCAGGCCCAGTCCCAAGTGTATGTGGGCAAGCTGGAGCCGTCGCAACTGCCCCAAACCCGCCCACTGTCCCAATTGATTCAGGACAGTTGGGATTTGGCTCAAGTCGCTAGCGGCTACGGCCAGTTCATTCAACGCTTTGCGCCTGCGCAGGCCATGCTGGAGGCCGGACAGGACTATAACGACGAGTTGGCTTTTGTGATCCGCACCTTGTTGATCCACGAATTCCGACGCATCCAGCTGCACGACCCCCAATTGCCCATCGAACTGCTTCCAGCGGGTTGGGCGGGCAAACAGGCCTATGAGTTGTGCCGGGCTATCTATCGTCAGGTCTGCGGCAAGGCAGAGCGCTACATTCTGTCCACCTTGCGGGCCGAAGATGATCAGGCCCCTGAGGCGGCCGCTTATTTCTACGAGCGATTTGACGGACTGCCACAGCCTGCCGACTCGGCTCAAGCCATCTGACGCCTTATCCAACGTCGTTCCCATCAGGCGTAGACAGAAAGAAAAAACCGGCGTGATTTGCATCACACCGGTTTTTTTATATCCCGACACAGAACAAGCTTGTCGGGATAAAGAGCGGACCCGAAAGCCCGCCTTTGAGCATCAGATTAGTGCGAGGACGCTGCTTCTGCACCCACCCCTGTTTCGGAACGTACCGACTGAGCTTCGTAACCCGCACGGTCGATCTGGGCACGGGCACTCTTGTCCGTGATCGAGAAGAACCAGATAGCAACGAAGGCCAAGGGCATGGAGAACAAGGCTGCCGACGCATATGGGAATGGCGACGAACCTGCTGGATTGCCGAATGTGGCTTCCCACACCGATGGCGAGAGCAAGGTCAGACCCAAAGCCACAACCAGACCCAGGAAGCCGCCAATCGTTGCGCCCCGTGTCGTACAGCCTTTCCACATAATGGACAGGAACAGGACCGGGAAGTTAGCCGAAGCCGCAATCGCAAAGGCCAGGGACACCATGAAAGCAATGTTCTGCTTCTCGAACATAATGCCCAGCAACACGGCAATCACGCCCAGAATCAAGGTTGTGATACGCGAAACACGCATGACTTCCTCGTTAGTGGCCTCGCCCTTTTTGATCAGGGTGGAGTACAAGTCGTGCGATACGGCCGAAGTACCCGACAAGGTCAGACCAGCCACCACCGCCAAAATCGTGGCAAAGGCAACGGCCGACATGAAGCCCAGGAACACATCACCGCCAACAGCATCCGCCAAGTGAACGGCTGCCATATTGGAGCCACCGATCAAGTCGCCACCCACTTCCAGGAAGCGAGGGTTGGTGGACACCAGCACGATAGCGCCAAAGCCAATAATGAAGGTCAGAATGTAGAAGTAGCCAATCCAGGTAGTGGCCCAGAACACGGATTTACGTGCTTCTTTTGCATCAGGCACAGTGAAAAAGCGCATCAGGATGTGTGGCAAACCAGCCGTACCAAACATCAGAGCCATACCAAAGGAGATCGCACTGATGGGGTCTTTAATGAAGTTGCCAGGACCCATGATGGCTTGACCAATCGTGGAGGCCTGCACAGCGTCTTTACCGGCAGCAAGCGCCGCATCCGTCTTGACTTGCACGGCGGCAGCAAACAGTTTCTCAGGCGAGAAGCCGTATTGTGCCAACACCATGATGGCCATAAACGAGGCACCGAACAGCAAAAGACCAGCTTTGATGATCTGTACCCAAGTGGTGGCTGTCATACCCCCAAACAGCACGTACACCATCATCAGCACGCCCACCAGCACCACGGCAACCCAGTATTCCAGACCAAACAACAGCTTGATCAACTGGCCCGCGCCTACCATTTGGGCAATCAGATAAAACAGCACCACCACCAGCGTGCCCGAAGCGGCAAAGGCGCGGATGGGGCCCTGGCGGAAGCGGTACGCAGCCACGTCGGCAAAGGTGAACTTGCCCAGGTTGCGAAGCTTTTCTGCCAGCAAGAAGGTAATGATGGGCCAGCCCACCAAAAAGCCGATGGAGTAGATCAGGCCGTCATAGCCGTTGATCATCACTGCCGCAGAAATACCCAGGAAGGAAGCAGCCGACATATAGTCGCCCGCGATGGCCAGGCCATTTTGAAAGCCGGTAATGCCGCCGCCTGCCGTGTAGAAGTCCGACACCGATTTGGTACGGGCAGCCGCCCATTTAGTGATCCACAAGGTGGCCAGAACAAAGACACCGAACATGCCAATGGCCGTCCAGTTGGTGGGCTGCTGTTGCAGCTCACCCAGATCGCCGCCTGCCGCCCACAAAGCGGGGCTAGCCAGCATCAAGCCCAAAGCCAGGCCAGAACGAAGGTAGGAATGCTTCATTTACGCACCTCCTCAAGAACTTCCTTGGCCATCTGGTCAAATTTGGTATTGGCCCGCCAGACATAAATGCCGGTGATGACAACAGCCAGGACGATCACGCCAAAGCCCACGGGAATGCCCAAGGTCATGACACCGTCGTCCAAGCGCTCAGCGAACAATTCCTTGTCGAACGCAATAATGCCGATGTAGCTGTAATACGCCACAAGCATCACGATAGTCAGGATCCATCCCAGGCGCAGCCGGGTCTTGACCAGATTCTGATAGCGAGGATTGGCCGAAATTCGACCTACAAGAGGGTCTTGCATAGTTTGTCTCCGCATTGTTCTGAACGCCTTATTTCGCTGGCGTATCTTATGAACCGGCCCCGCCCTGAAAAGGCGGAAAACGGCGCTGTAAAGACGCCTGCCGACGCCTATGCGGTGAACATTAGATCCGGACACTTACACCATGCTTACTATGAGCAGGGCATCAGGGTAATGCCTAGGAAAGCACAAAGCCCTCTTTCCACCTGCTAGGAAACAGGCACACAAAGACACAAAAAACCACTGCAAAAACAGTGACTTGCAAGAAAAACAAAGGGGATAAAAGACGCACAGAAGCAGCGTGTCGGCCAGAAAGTAAGGCGACGCAAACCGTGTAAGAAAAGGAGTGAAGATGGCGCGGGTGGAGGGGTTCGAACCCCCGGCCCCAGGCTTAGAAGGCCTGTGCTCTATCCAACTGAGCTACACCCGCCAAGTTCAGATTGCACGCCAAACAGCAGTCGCTGTCCGGTGCAAGGTCCTGTCAGAAAGGACCGAATTTCCAGCCTGATTTTGCAAAGAAAAATAAGGCGTGAATAGGACAATCGACTATTTTAGCCTGAAAAGCCGATTTAGATAAGCAGCAAGCGGGACAGAGTGTCAATACTGTAAGAATAATAATTATAAGTAGTATTTTGGAGCCCAAATGGTACAGTCGTGTACGGATTAACTCGTTTCCTGGACCCATTTTCCATGCCGACAACAAAGAAACTAAGCAAGCACTCTTTAATCCTATCGGCCCCATTCCTTCTCTTGAGCGCAGTCCTGAGCACCGCCCAGGCAGGTATCACCTATCAACTGCGCCAAGTTCAGGCCAGCTCAGGCGAAAGCGTCAATATTGACGCCATCGTCTACAACGACACCGGTAGCTTGATGAACTGGACCGCCCCGCAAAACCTGGTTTTGCAATGGCGCGACAACGATGGCAATGTTATCCGCAGTTTGGCCGAGCTAGTGACCCCACGGCCCCGAGCGTCCATCCCCACCAACAATTTCACCGCCTACAGCTGGCGAGCCGTCGTCCCCAATGGACTCATCGGCCTGCAAGCCGTCAATATTGAAGGCGAACGTGTAATGTTGGCGCTGGACACCAATCCGGAAGGCCAAAGCCCGATTACGTCACGGCCAGCCGCTTCTGCAGTCGTGAATGCCGGTGCGGGCAGTGATCCACGCGTGATTGACCCGGCCCTGCCCTCTGCCCAGGCCGCTGCAGCCGGTGCGCAAGCAGAAGGCCCCGCCATCAATAGTGGCTATGGTCTTAAGCCTGCTAGTTCCAGCTTTGAGAATTTCAGCAATGCGATCTCCGAGCATGATCCGACCTACTTCATCATGGGCAATAAAGGCGGTAACAATGCTCGCTTCCAGCTGAGCTTCAAGTACCGCCTGCATTCCCCGTCAGACCCGAGCAACCCGCGCTTCTACGACCACTTCTATATCGGTTACACGCAGACGGCTTTGTGGGATCTGCATTCTGATTCCAAGCCTTTTATCGATACCACGTACCGACCCAGCTTCTTCTGGCGTAAGGATTCGATCTGGGAATCCGATCAGAAACGTTTGTTCATGGGCCTGGCAACGGGGTACGAGCACGCGTCCAACGGTAAGGCAGGCGACGATTCCCGTTCCATGAACGAAGTCTTTATCCAGCCTGAATTCAATTACCGCTTCGATCACGGCGCTACCCTGACCTTTGCGCCGCGCGTCAAACACTATGTGTTCATGGGCGAGAACGATGACTGGGCACACTACCGTGGCCGCTTCGACTGGAAGATCCGCTACGCTCAGGATAACGGGCTGGTCTTGTCAGGTATGTACAACAAGGGAGCGGGTAATCGCAACACGCACGAGCTCTCGATTGCCTGGCCTTTGAAGCGTACCCCCTTGAATATGAATGGCTACATCTATGGCCAGTACTTCTCGGGATACGCAGAAACCATGTTGAGCTACCGCGAACGCAGTTCCTCGCAGTTCCGTATCGGTTTGGCTTTGGTGCCGTAAACCCTTACGACGCTACAGCAATCCCCCACCGCGCCGGCCTCCCAGGCCGGCGCGAGCCATATCATGGTCACAGGCCTGAATTAAAAAGCGCTGGAACAAGGCCACCAAACCTTCAGGTTCGCGCCCTTTGGGCCACAACAAGCCCACCTCAACGGACTCTACCGGGTCACTGATTCCAATGGCATGAATACGCTTGCCCTCCAATGACCAGGGCCGGTAAACCATGTCAGACAGAATCGTCACACCAAAACCGTAAGCCACCAAACCTCGTACCGCTTCCAAAGAACGAGTACGCATGGCGACCCGCTCGGGAAAGCCGGAGTCACCGCCATGGCGCATGGCGGCGGTGTCTGCATCGTCCACAGTCAGGAATATGTAGGGAAAACCATTAATCTGCTCCAGCGACGCACTGGCTTCATTTGCCAGAGCATGCTGATCCGATACCCACAAGCGACGCCGGGAGCTGCTCAGGCGATGATGCCCATATCTGGCCAAGTCGCTGATATTAGACAAAATAGCCACACCCAAATCGATGCGTTCCGCTTGCAGCGCTGCCTCCATTTCCGGGCGCTCCATATCGACCAGTTCAATATCGATATTGGGATAGCTGTGCTTAAAGCGGCTGATGAGATCAGGCAAGAAATAGCCCAGCACGGTGTAGCCCGCCGCCACCCGAATCTGCCCTTTGATGTTCTGACGCCGCAAATCGGCATGGTTCAGGGCATCACTGACCGCATCGAGCACGTGATGCGCATGGTGAAAAAAAGCCTGTCCCTGTGGTGTCAATTCCACGCCATGGGGTAAACGCTCAAACAAGGAAACGTTGAGCTGGCGTTCCAAACTTTGTACCGCATTGCTGATTGCCGACTGCGATACGTTCTCCGCCTGGGCGGCTGCCGAGAACTGGCCACTGACCGCAGCAGCAATGAAATATCGGAACTGTCTCAGGGTCACTTCGTGTTTCATAGCCATCCGTTTTTCAGATATCAGGTACACGTAAATTTGATTTTACGATAACAAAAACCTGCCCTAGACTAAACAACAAACTACAACAACTTGCACGAAAACCTCTTCTTGCAGGAGACAACTCATGAATGCCCCACTCAACAAACCTTACAAGGCTATGTTGGAATCCGTGTCCCTGGACGACAAATACACTGTCACCAAGGGCCGCGCCTATATGAGCGGCACCCAAGCTCTGGTGCGCTTACCCATGCTGCAGAAAGAACGGGACCGGCGTGCCGGCCTGAATACAGCTGGCTTTATCTCAGGCTACCGGGGCTCCCCCCTGGGTAGCGTTGACCAAGCTTTGTGGCAAGCCAGCAAACACCTTAAAGAACACGACATCGTGTTCAAGCCCGGTCTGAACGAAGACTTGGCGGCTACCGCAGTCTGGGGTAGCCAGCAAACTAATCTGTATCCCAGTGCCCGCTTCGATGGCACCTTTGCCATGTGGTACGGCAAAGGCCCTGGCGTAGACCGTTCCATGGACGTGTTCAAGCATGCCAACTCGGCCGGCAGCGCACGCCATGGCGGTGTGCTCGTTCTGGCTGGTGATGACCACGGTGCCAAATCCTCCACTGTTGCCCACCAGTCCGACCACGTTTTTGCCGCCGCCGGCATCCCCGTGCTGTACCCCTCCAACGTGCAGGAATACCTGGACTTCGGTCAACACGGCTGGGCCATGAGCCGTTTCTCCGGTCTGTGGGTTGCCTTGAAGTGCGTGACCGAGGTGGTGGAATCCAACGCCTCGGTAGACCTGGACCCGGACAGCCTGAATATTGTGCTGCCCGAGATCGAGGACATGCCCGCCGATGGCTTGAACATCCGCTGGCCTGATCCGCCGCTGGCTCAAGAAGCCCGCATGATGAACCACAAGTGGTACGCCGCCTTGGCCTATGTGCGCGCCAACAAGCTGAACCGCGTTGAAATCGATTCGCCCCAGGCCCGCTTTGGCATCATGACCGCCGGCAAGGCCTATCTGGACACCCGTCAGGCGCTGGCCGATCTGGGCCTGTCTGACGAACTCTGCGCAGAACTAGGTATTCGCCTATTCAAAGTGGGCTGTATCTGGCCCTTGGATGGGCAAGACGCTCGCCAGTTTGCCACCGGCCTGTCCGAGATTTTGGTTATTGAAGAAAAACGCCAAATCCTGGAATACGCTCTGAAAGAAGAGCTCTATAACTGGCGCGATGATGTACGCCCCCGCGTCTACGGCAAGTTCGACGAAACCGAACACGGTGGTGGCGAATGGTCCCTGTCGCGCTCACCCTGGCTCTTGCCTCCTCAAGGTGAACTGTCCCCCGCCATTATTGCGCGCGCTATTGCCCGCCGTTTGTGCACCCTGGACATTCCCGACGAGCTGCAAGCCCGTATCCAGGCGCGCTTGGCTATTCTGGACGCCAAGGACCGCGAAGCGCGAATGCCGCGCGTCAGCGTAGAGCGCAAACCCTGGTTCTGTTCGGGCTGTCCGCACAATACGTCTACCCGTGTGCCGGAAGGCTCGCGTGCCATGGCCGGGATTGGCTGTCACTACATGACCGTCTGGATGGACCGCAGCACTTCCACCTTCAGTCATATGGGTGGCGAAGGGGTGGCCTGGATTGGCCAGCAACCCTTTACCGACGAAAAACACGTCTTCGCCAATCTGGGCGACGGAACGTATTTTCACTCCGGGGTGCTGGCGATTCGCGCGTCGATCGCCGCCAACTCCAATATCACTTACAAGATTCTGTATAACGATGCCGTTGCCATGACAGGCGGCCAACCCGTAGACGGTATCTTGAAAGTCACTGATGTCATTGCCCAAGTTCACGCCGAAGGTGCCCGCAAGATTGTGGTGGTCACTGACGAGCCTGAAAAATTCAAGGGCATGACACTGGCCGGCAATCCGCCCATTTATCACCGAGATGAACTGGACCGCGTCCAGCGCGAACTGCGTGAAGTACCCGGCACCACCATTCTGGTCTACGACCAGACATGTGCCACAGAAAAACGCCGCCGTCGCAAAAAAGGTACTTACCCCGACCCGGCACTCCGCGCCTTTATTAATGACGCGGTCTGCGAAGGCTGTGGTGACTGCTCGGTGAAATCCAACTGTTTGTCGGTTGAACCTTTAGAAACCCCCATGGGTTCCAAACGCCGCATCAACCAGTCCTCCTGTAATAAGGACTTCTCTTGCGTCAATGGTTTCTGCCCCAGCTTTGTAACGCTGGAAGGCGCACAAGTGCGCAAGCCAGAAGCTCAGGGCCGCTCGCTGGAGTCGTTCAATCTGGCCGATCTGCCACTGCCCAAGTTGCCTGATCTGGACAAGACCTACGGCATCCTGATTGCCGGTATCGGTGGCACCGGGGTTGTGACGGTTGGAGGCCTGCTAGGCATGGCTGCCCATATCGAGCAAAAAGGCGTCAGTGTTCTGGATATGGCCGGTCTGGCCCAAAAAGGAGGTGCGGTTCTTAGCCACGTGCAAATTGCCCGCCACCCTGATCTGCTGCATGCCACTCGCGTTCCAACCGGCGAGGCTTCGCTGCTGATTGGTAGTGATGCACTGGTCAGCGCTTCCATGGATGTTCTTAGCCGTGTCAGCCGCGACCGTACTCACACTATTATCAATACTGCTGCCAGCCCTACCTCGGATCTGATTGGTAACGCGCACTGGAAATTCCCGCTGCAAACAGCCTGCACGGATATTGAAAGTGCAGTTGGCACAGAGATTCGTTATCTGGATGCCAACGCCCTGGCCGTGCATGTCATGGGTGACGCGCTCTATGCCAACCCCATTTTGCTGGGTTACGCCTTCCAGCGTGGCTGGATTCCGCTGCATATGGACAGCTTGCTGCGCGCCATTGAGCTGAACGGCGTGTCTGTTGAAGCCAACCGCAAGGCCTTCCAATGGGGTCGTCTGGCCGCTGAAAAAGGTATCGATGCCTTGATGGAAGGGGCAGAGCCCAAAGCACGTGCTGTTGCCTTCCCTGAAACGGTGCAGTCCTTGATCAAACGGATGGAAACCCATCTGAGCGACTATCAGAACCCGGCCTGGGCAAAGCGTTACCACGATGCCATTCATAAAGTGATGGAACGTGAATCACGCCTGGAGCAGGACAAAACCTTGCCTCTGACCCGCATTGCGGCCACGCAACTGGCCAAACTGATGAGTTACAAGGACGAGTACGAGGTCGCCCGTCTTTATACTGACCCCGCTTTCATGGACAAGCTGCGCGCCCAATTTGCGGGTGAACCTGGCAAGGATTACCGGATTCAATACCATCTGGCTCCGCCCCTGCTAGGCCGCAAAAACAGCGAAGGCCAAGCCATCAAGAGCAAATTCGGCCCCTCGACACTGAGCCTGTTCAAGATCCTGGCGCGGCTGCGCGGCCTGCGTGGCTCCGCTCTGGATATCTTTGGCTACACGCAAGAGCGTCGTCAGGAACGCCAGAATATCGAGGACTATCTGGCTGACCTGAATGAAGTTAGCGCTCACCTGGATGCGGACAATCTGGAAACGGCCCAGCGCTGGTTGAACTACCCGGACCTGATTCGTGGCTACGGTCACGTGAAAGATGCCGGTCATGTGAAAGCCTACGCCCAACGCGAACTGCAACGCAGCCAGTTCCGATCCCGTACGGAACCTAGCCAGCGCGTTGCTTAACCCCCCTACCGCCAACCCTGCTTGCAGGGTTGGCAAACTTTAGCTCCTCTTTGACAGCAGGCTGTCTTATCAAGCGGCCTGCTTTTTTTCGCCTGTACGTATTCGTAGCAAACCGATACCTGCTCCTAGGGAACATGCCCGTTTAAGGACATCGTTTGCTCAATAAACTGACATACAATCGATGCACTTCGATGCCAGTGTCACGCCCGTGACGTGTGGGTCGACCAGGGACCACACTCTTATGCGCCATCTTGTTTACGTATTCATTCCATCCGCTCTGATTTTGCTGACAGCCTTCAGGCTGGCCTTTGCCCTTTGGCAATGGCCGCGGGTGCGTCAGGCAGGCGGGCTGTTGCCTATCTTGATCGGCGGCTTGCGAATAGATGCCCTGATGATTGCCGCTTTGAGCGCGCCTGTGGTCTTGTTGGCCCCTTGGCTGGGTCATTACTCCTGGATGACCACCATAGCGGCCATCTGGTTTACCTTCGCCTGGTTCTTGCTGACCCTGTTGGAAGTTTCCACCCCGCAATTCATTATTGAATACGACACCCGCCCCAACCGCCTGTATGTGGACTATTTGAAGCATCCTCAGGAAGTCATGGGCATGCTGTGGAAAGGCTACAAGCTGATGATAGGCGTAGCCTTGATTGGGCTTGCACTGATTGTGTATTCAGGCTGGTCGATTTTCGGCCACATTGCACCAGACCCGGTTATGAGCTGGTGGCTACGTCCTGTCTGGACACTGATCGGTGCTGTTCTGTGCGTGCTGGCCATACGGGGCACCTTGGCCCACCGCCCTATCAATCCTTCCTCGGTAGCCTGGAGCAGCGACAGCATGCTCAACACGCTGCCACTGAACTCGCTGTATAACGTGGCCTATGCCATTTACAGCATGAAGAACGAGCGCTCTGCCGAAGATATTTACGGTGGCATGGAAGTGAGCGAGATGAACCAGATCGTGCGTGATGCAGCTTCTTTGCCTGCCGGGCCGGACAATCTGCCCACCTTGCACCAGCAAACCCCGTCTCAGCAGCGCACCCGCAAGCCCAACTTGGTCTTGATTGTGGAAGAAAGCCTGGGCGCACAGTACGTCAGCAATCTGGGCGGGGCGAACTTGACCCCCGAACTGGACAAACTGGCGCAGACTGGCTGGAATTTCCGCCGCGCTTACGCCACGGGAACGCGTTCCGTGCGTGGTCTTGAAGCGGTCTCGGCAGGCTTTCCGCCTACGGTTGCCGACGCTGTCCTGCGTTTACCCGGTTCGCAAACCCGCTTTTTCACCCTGGCTCAATTGTTAAAAGAACAAGGCTATCGCTCACGCTTTATTTACGGCGGCGAGGCTCACTTTGACAATATGAAGAGCTTTTTCCTGGGCAATGGCTTTGATGAACTGCATGAGCAGTCCAGCTTTGAATCCCCAGAGTTCGTAGGCACCTGGGGCGCCAGCGACGAGGATATGTTCAATAAGCTGCACCAATTGCTTGGCCAGGATACGGAGCAACCCACCCTGACGCTGGCTTTTTCCGTCAGCAACCACTCGCCTTGGGAATACCCTGCTGGCCGCATCCAGGTTGAAGGCGACCCTGCCACAGTCGAAAATACAGTGCGCTATGCCGACTGGGCGATTGGCGACTTCTTCAAGAAAGCTCGCGAATCCGAATACTGGGACAACACGGTCTTTTTGATTGTGGCGGATCATGACTCTCGCGTAGGCGGGGCCAACCTAGTGCCTTTGCGTCACTTCCATATCCCTGCTTTGATTCTGGGCGCCGGTGTTCCCAGCCGCCAGGACGAGCGCATCATCAGCCAGATTGATCTGGCCCCCACCTTGTTGTCCCTGATGGGCATTGAAAGTGAGCACCCCATGATCGGGCGCGATCTGACCCAACAAGACAGCGACCGAGCCATGATGCAGTACTTTGAAAACTACGGTTATCTAAAAGGCGACATCCTGACTGTGCTGATGCCACACCTACCGCCTTGCCAATACCGCTACACCGCACCTGACAAATACGAAGAACTGGAACACATTGACCAAGCCCTGGCGAAAGAAGCCCTGGCTCATGTGCTGTGGCCTAGCTGGGCTTATCACGAACAGGCCTACACTCTGCCGCATCTGCAAAAACGCTAATTCTCTTCGGGCAAGGCTTGACGAAGCCAAGAATCCGTTCTATTATGCTTGTCTTTAGTCGGGGCGTAGCGCAGCCTGGTAGCGCATCTGGTTTGGGACCAGAGGGTCGTAGGTTCGAATCCTATCGCCCCGACCATTAAAGAATTAAAGGGTTAGTTCATTTTCTAGTGAACTAACCCTTTTTCTTTGCCTGTCTGAAACCTGATTTTCTTTATGCTTTAGACGCAAAATACGATCAGGAATCGGCAAATGAGCAATTCAAAAATTCTAGGCTTGAGCATTCTGTCCGTGCTGCTGTGCCTGATGACAGTGCCCACCCTCTTTCTCATCCTGCCCGTCTTTCTACTTCCCCTGCTGGCCTGCCTGATCAGCGCTTACGTCTACAGACGCGGCGTGCGCGGACAAGATCGAAGTTTCGGTATTCGAGCCATCACCCTGCTACCTTTTCCGCTTGCCCTGTTTACCTTCATCCTGTGCCTGATCTGGATTGGACAGGGCTATCAGGCCTGAAGCCCCAGCCCTGCCATCCGCAGACAAAATAAAGACTAGTTCAGATCAAAATACTGGTGGTCTTTAGGCCGCTGAGCAGCAACCTCTTTCGCACTAATCTTGTCACTGAACTCATTGCCAAAGTTAGAGCGTACATAATTGACGACTTCAGCAATCTGCTCGTCATTCATCACGCCCCCCAACCCGGGCATCCCTTTATTACCTTGGGTCACCATAAACACCGCATACGCGGGCGCTCCCAACTTGGGATTCTTGGACAGGGACGGATAAGTGCCCGCCCCCTGCGCACCTTTGCCATCCAGCATGTGGCAAGAGGCACAGACCTGCTCATACAGCTCCTTGCCCGTTTTCTGAGTAAAGACCTGGGTGTCACCCCCCACTACTGCCGTATCGGCATAGCTGACGGTGAGAAAACCCGAGGCCAGCAAGGCCGCTAAAGATCGCATCATCATGACTGGGCTCCTTTGGAATCGGCTTGCTGATTACCAACGATATGGCTGTGCAAACGAGTGATGGCATTCAAGGAAGACAAAATCGCCCCTTCCTGCCAGGCGTTGATGTAGGAAGCGTGCTCCCCGGCCAACACCATCCGCCCGTCGATCTGGCACAGATTGTCGTAATGCGCCTTGCGGGTCTGATCGGTCCACATGCCATAGCAGCCCAAGGTCCACGGAACCCGATGCCAGGCCACCGCCACCCCGTTTTCAAACTCATCCTTATATTGCGGGTGAATCTGCGCCCCATACTGGACGGCATGCTTGACTCGGTCTTCCGGACTGAGCGAAGACCATTCAGTGGCACTGGGCCCAAACATATAGCCACCCAGCAAGACACCCTTGCCCCCTGCATTCATCCCGCCACTGGGGTAGGAAATCTGCGTAATGGGCAAATCGGTATAGCTGATCCCGCCATAAATGGCTTCGTCATCCTCCCAGAACCGTCGCTTGAACTGCAGGCCGATCTTCACGGAAGGCGCGTAGGGAACCGCATCAATAGCCGCGCGCATTTCCTTGCTGGCATCCACATCAATCTGGCTCAGAATCGACAAAGGAATGGTGCAAACGCACCAGTCTGCCGTTTCCTTGTGCTCTTCGCCTTTGACGTGGTCGGTGTAGGTCACAGTCACTTTGCCATCGCCTTGCTTGATGGCCGTGACTTTTGCGTTAAAGGTAAACAGGCCTTCCAGCTCTTTGCCAAATGCCACCCCGATTTGATCCATCCCGCCAACGGGCTGGAACATGGTCTGCTGAAATTCGTACAGATCATGGATGCCCATATTGTGCCAAAGGCTGGAGTTCACAATATCGCCCAGGCCCAGAGGTTCGGAGAAAGTCGGCTCGGCATTCAGACCACCACCGGCATCACGCTCAAAACCACGCACCTCAGAGCTGGCATGGCCTTTTACATAAGCCATGTTTTTATCCAGAGCACCCCAGCTGCGCAGGGCTTCCAGCAGCTTTTCCTGATCTTCTTTGGAGATAGGGGCATCCAGCGCCTTGGTATTGATGGCCTTGGACAGGAGTTCGGCAACCTGTCCCTGAAAGTCCGCATGGATATGGCGAAAGCGCTGTGGCTTGCCATCGAAACTCTTGCTGCTGTGCAGGTAAGCGTTGTAGTTGTACTGGACAAAGGGCTCCAGCCGCACTTTGAGCCGCTTGCAATAGTCCATCAAGGCTCTGTGGTGATAAGGAATACGCCACGGGCCTGGATTGATGTATTGATCTTTATCGAACTTGACCTCCTGCTTGGCACCGCCCAGTTCGGTAAAACTGTCACCGCCATGCAAAGACCAGTTTCGGCCCCCGACTTTTTCCCGATATTCCAGAATTTTGACTTTATAGCCTGCGTTGCGCAGTTCTAAAGCGGCAACCATTCCGGCCAAGCCTGCCCCCAGAATCACAACAGAGGTTCCTGGCTTGGGCTTACCCTCAAGACGAATAGGGCCGTCGTAACTCCCTTCCGCCGCATGGCCCAGGCGCATCATGGCCTGATACATTGCCGCGCCACCTGCGGCATACCCGACCATGGTCAGGAAATGTCGCCGTGTCAGTATTCCACCCTGTGAAACTTGGCTCATCGTGCTCTCTCCTCTGGGAAAAGTGATGAGCAGCATCCGCCCCCCAACTTCTTTGCTAATCCCCGGTGCATGAATGCTACTCGTGTGGAAACCATCAAAGATCACAATGCTTTGTTATCAGCTTGTCACTTAACTATAAGCACTTAAAATGTTTAAGCCCAAGACAAGAAACACACCCTTACAGAGCTGTAACCGCCCCTGACACCCCCAATACGCCAGCCAGTTTCACCGTAAGGCAGGCATTTGCTTGCCAAGTACACAGGCACGGGATATAATTTTTTTCTTAGTCGGGGCGTAGCGCAGCCTGGTAGCGCATCTGGTTTGGGACCAGAGGGTCGTAGGTTCGAATCCTATCGCCCCGACCAAAAAAATTCAAAGGCCTTGCAGATTTTCATCTGCAAGGCCTTTTAGTTTTCCGGGCGCTTTAGCCAAGCTGTGGGACTAAAACTTGGCTTTAGCTGGTGCTGACGCCAACCGAATCGGGCAAGCCAAAAATTGCGTCAAAGGCCCAGTTGTAAATGAAGGCAAACACGGGAAAGAAAGCGAGCAGCACCAGCTCCATCATGAAAGCCTTCCACAAACTGATATCCAGCCACCAGGCAATCAGCGGAATCAAGATGGAAACCAGCATCAGCTGGAAGCCCGCCACATGTAACACTCGATGCCAGAAGGTACGGGCCTGAATGGCACGGCGACGTTCCCACGCTTCAAACAACATGTTGTAGAACAGGTTCACTGACACCGCGCAGGTACTGATCATGAACGACAACACCCCGCTTTCCACCGCCCCCGCCCCGCTCAAATGCCCCAATACGGTTGCCGCTACCATCATGCCCAGCAATTCGAACATGCCAACGTAGACCAGCTTTCGTTTCCATCCCTGCACGATAAATATCCTTGAACAAAATCTAAGAAAGGATGATTATCCGCAGTACGGCTTTTAGATAAAGTCAGATTCCATCAGTTTTACTTATGGGTTGAGCATGCTTAGCAGTGATCACCTTGAACTTTTGTTGGCCGTTGTCGAGCACGGCTCCTTTTCCGCCGCAGCGCGAGCCTTGCGACGCACCCAGTCTGCCGTCAGCATGGCCGTGGCCAATCTGGAGGCCGAACTGGATCTGTCACTTTTTGACCGCAGTCGCCGGGAACCCGTACCCACCGCCGAGCTACTGGCCATGTTGCCCGATGCCAAGCTGATCGCCAGCCGGCTCCAAGGTCTGCGTCTTCACTTGCAAGAACTGTCCGGTGGTTTGGAGAGCCATTTGCGCTTAGGGATGGTATGCGATGTAGACCCCAAACCGGCACTGATCGCGCTGCAAACCTTGGAAGAGCGCTATCCCGGCCTAGATATAGAGCTGCGCACCGCCCCTCAAGACGCTTTGATCAAGGCCTTGAAAGAACGGGAACTAGATTTATGCATTGCCTACGGGGGCCTGGAGCTGGAAAGCGTCGGTATTGTGCAATCACTCTGGACGGAAACCATCAGCGCCGTAGCCGCTCCCGGCCATCCCTTATTGCAGGACGGAGCGCGGCCATTGGAGGACTTGAAGGCTTATCGGCAGATTGTCATTACCAGCCCAGGAGGTGATATAAGCCAAGACCGCTCCATGCTCAGCCTGCGGCAATGGAAAACCGATAATTTGGCCCTGACGCTGGAACTGGTGGAGCGCGGCCTGGGTTGGGCGAATCTGCCCTTGTCTTGCCTGGGCCCTGCACTCACTGCGGGGCGCCTGCGCCGCATCCAGTTCTCTACCGGCAGCAATGGTCTGGACTTGCCCATCTACCTGCTGCAATCCAAAAGTCTGGATGCGGGTAAGGCGCAGGCCTTGTTCCGTCAGGCCCTGCAGGACGAATTGAATACGCGTATTCAGCCTATTGCGGCACCGTAACATTCGCCTGACCGCTATCAGCCAGAAACTGCGCCACCATTCCTTCCTTTTTCTGCCGGGCAATAAAGGCCTCCAGCCAGGAATGAGACAAACTACGCTCGGACGGAACGGCCATTGCCTGACGAATCACGGTGAAACTGTCAGACAAGACGCGCAGACCGCTGCGTGAACTGGCATAGCGCTCCAAGGGCTGACGCACGCCTGCCGCGGCATCCAGCTCTTGCTCCACAAACAGGTCAATCGCCGCAGCCGATGTCGCGGCTCGGACCAGATCGGCATGCTTTAAGGTACGGCTTAAAAACAAGTCGTAGGCAGCCCCTTTGCCTACTGCAATACACACGCCTTGCTGATCCAACTGATCGACCGTCTGAAAAGCGGAATCCTCACGGACCAAATAGGTCCCTTCGATATGCACATAAGCTTCGGTAAAACGGATTTTTTCAGCGCGCTTGGGATCAATCGCCAAGAAGGCTAGATCCCACTCGTCCTTGTATACGCCCTCGACGACCGCCTGGGCCGCGTCGTAGCTATGGAACTGAATACTTAAACCCAGCTCCTGCGCCACGCTGCGCGCCAGATCGGCGGAGGCACCCCGAGGCGATTGCTCATTGGCACCGCGTTGGGCAAGGACGGGATTGCCGTAGTTCATGGCAACACGCAAGACCCCGGTAGGGGCAAGTTCTGCTGCAACAGCCTGCTTTTGTGTCATGTAAATGCTCCGTCATACTTTTAAGAACCCGGTCTTCTACAATAACTCACCTTCCTGTCCCAATACATAATGGAGCGTTTGTATGTCTCGTGATGATCTTGGAAAACTTTTGCTGCGTGTCACAGTCGGAGTGCTGATACTGCTGCACGGCATCGCCAAGATACGCTATGGCATCGGAGGGATTGAGAAGATGCTGATCGCCAATAATATGCCGGGCTTTCTGGCCTGGGGCGTCTATATCGGTGAAGTGATTGCCCCCGTTTTAATGATCCTGGGCTTTTACGCCCGCGCTGGCGGCTTGATTGTAGCCATGAACATGCTCATCGCCTTATTGCTGGCCCACAGCAACCAGATCGGCAGCTTTAATGCCCAGGGCATTTGGGCTTTAGAACTGCAAGGCATGTTCCTGATCGGTGCCTTGACAGTCGGTTTGATTGGCGCCGGCCGCTACAGTCTGGGTGGCGAGAGCGGCCCCTGGAATTAAGCCTGCCCCGCCTTGGCAGAATTAAAAAATGCGCCCGTTTTAACGGGCGCATTTCATTGGAACAAGTCGTTAAAAGCATCTAGCTGGCCAGCGTCAAATCCAGGCGCAAACCACCTTTTGATGACGCACTGGCCTGCACCTGCCCCTGATAGCTGCGCGCCAGTTCACGCACAATATCCAGCCCCAGACCAAAGCCGGGATGACGCTCATCCGCGCGCTGGCCTCGGCCAAAAACTCGCTCCAGTTGCTCCGGGTCCAGCCCCGGGCCATCATCTTCCACCACCAGATGCAGCACATTATCTTGCTGCCAGACATGGCACCACACATTCTGTGTTGCCCATTTGCAGGCATTATCCAGCAAGTTACCCGCCATCTCCTGTAAGTCCTGCTCCTCGCCTTTGAAGATCAACGCGTTTTCGGGCAGGTCCAAATGAATCTGCTTATCGCTGTGCAAACGCCCCATCACCCGGCACAGGGCTTGCAGGCAAGTCGTCACATCGGTACGTACCCCAATCGCCCGCACCGCCATCGCCCGAGCGCGAGAAAGGTGGTGATCCACCTGCCGCTGGGCCAAAGCCACCTGCTCACTGACGACAGCAGCCAGATGAGGGTCTTGCGCTTGCGCGGCATTGCCCATAATCGTCAAGGGCGTCTTGACCGCATGGGCCAAATTACCAGCTTGGGCGCGTGCCCTGTCCACCATGCCTGCGTTAGCGCTCAGCACCGCATTGAAGTCATCCACCAAGGGCTGAATTTCAGTGGGAAAGCTGCCCCCTACCTGAGGTTGCTGCCCTTCACGCACTTCCAGCAAACGGCGTCGCAGCAGTTGCAAGGGATACAAAGCCAGCACTACTTGCAGTACCGCCGCCAGAATCAGCCCAAGCGCCAGACCGCCTAGCGACAGCACTAGAATCCGTTCAAAACGCGCCAAAGGTTCTGCCAAGAGTTCCCGATTGCCCGCCACCATGATTTGCAGGCTTTGCCCCTTGTCGTTGACCTCATCCAGCTCCTGGCGCAAGACCACCAGACGCTGCTTTTCCGGGCCAGTCAGAGACAAAACACCAGAGGGGGTATCCGCCGCATTCACATCCAGCGCCTCGTCCCACAATGAGGTAGAGCGCAAAGCCACGATCCATTGATCGCTCTCGACCTCTTGACGGGCAATTTGCCAGTACATACCGGAATACGGCTGCTCAAACAGGGGGTCGCTCAAGCGCGACTGCAAGGTCACGCTGTCCGCACTGTCCAGATTCACGTCAGCCATGATCTGGTCCAGATGGGTTTGCAAACGCTGCTCAAACTGGCGGTAGACATGGTCCTGGAACAGGCGGTTCAAACCCAGGCCCGCCAAAATGATACTGAGCAAAATCCAGGCCAAGGTCCCCAGCAGCAGCCGGCTGCGCAAAGAGCCCAAAGCAGTGCGGCTGCGCGCGACAATCATGCTTTAGGGTCCACCAGACGGTAGCCCATGCCACGCACAGTCTCGATATAAGCAGCGGGCAGTTTCTTGCGTAAGCGGCCAATAAACACTTCGATGGTGTTGGAGTCCCGCTCGAAATCCTGGGAGTAAATATGCTCGGTCAATTGCGTGCGCGACAGCACTTGCCCAGGGTGATGCATCATAAAGGCCAAAAGCCGGTATTCATGGCTGGTCAGTGATAAGGTCATGCCCGCGCAAGCTATCGAGGAGGAGCGTGCATCCAGCTCCAGCTCGCCTAGCAGCAAGCGAGGGTTCGCCTGCCCGGCAGCACGACGCAGCAAGGCCCGCATCCGAGCCAGCAATTCTTCCATATGAAATGGCTTGGCCACATAATCATCGGCCCCGGCATCCATGCCTTCCACCTTGTCATGCCAGTCATTGCGCGCCGTCAGAATCAGCACCGGCATATTGATATCCGATGCCCGCCAGCGGCGCAGCACCGACACGCCATCCAGTCCCGGCAAGCCCAGATCCAGCACCACCGCATCAAAGGCTTCGACTTCGCCCTGATAATGGCCCTGCTCTCCATCATGGGCGACCTGAACGGCATAGCCCGCCCGCTCCAGTGCCTGCTGCAATTGCGCTGCCAAGGTGGGTTCGTCTTCGACAACCAGTATCCGCATATCAACGTCCTTTGGAATGCGAGCGCTTTACGCCCCGCACAAGCAGCACTTTGGCATTCAAGGCGTCCACTTTCAGACGCAGCAAACGGTTGTCATCAAACAGCATGCGTATGTCGTACACCCAGAGCTCAAAGCGCTCATCATATTCAAACTGCACCCGCAGAACTCGTCCGGGATAATCATCGCGGACGCGCCGCAATACTTCTCTAAGCGGCAGGGCCTCGCCACGGCGCACCGCCTCTCGGGCCTGATCGTGGCCTCGATAAGCCGGGCCCGGCGGCCAATAAGGGCTAGGCCCAAAGCGCTCATTGGGGGGAGGCGCAGGAGGTGGGCGACCAGCACAGTCATCCTCCCGCAGCTCATCATGCCAATACTCATGTCCCGACCAGTCTGCGGGCTCATCCGTCCCCCAACGCGAATCGCCCTGCCGCGGCACATCACAGGCAGAGTCATCATGGGAGTGGGCCATTGCCAGCGGCATCAGGGCGGTCAGGACCGCAGCCAGACACAGCAGCAATGCAGATTGTTTAATGGACATCATGGGAACCGGTATGCGCAACACGAAAAAGAGGGATCAAAAGATCACGCCCCCTTATATAGCAAGCTGCGGATGAACATAACATGAACAGCGACTTCAGTTTAGATTCAGAGGCCACTACGCATAATGGGCACCAGGCTGACAGGAAAGCACCACTTCCCCCTCCAAAACGGAAGCTACCCAGGAATCTGACAGCACTACTTTTTGATTACTTGAAGGAGCTAAACATGAAACGCACTTCCCTTTTCTCCGCCTTGGTTTTGAGCGCCAGCCTGTTGGGCGGCACCGCTGCCATCGCCCAGGAAGCCGCTACGACTGCCCAGGCCCAAAGCGCTACGACGCAGACTCGTCAAGCTCGTGAACACAAACCCCTGACGGCAGATCAAGTCAAAGATATCGGCCCAGCCTACCAACGCCTGAAGGACGCAGGCTACACCAAGGTTGGCAGCCTGCACCAACGCGGCGACCGCATCATGGCCATGGTTGTGGATAAAGACGGCAAAGTCGTCCGTGTCCAGGCCCAAGGTGAAAACGGCGCCTTTAGCGTTGTAGAACGCAAGACCGATGGTCAACACCGTCGTGGTCACCGCGCTGGTCATGAACAGCAGCGTGACGCCGCCACGAAAGAGGCCAAATAAGCTTTGAGCTTGAGCCTGTTCAGAATCACTTTCCCCTAAGCAAGTGAAGTTAGCCGTTGCTGTTTGCTGTTGTTGTTCGCATTGTTATTCAAAGCAGTAGTCAGTAGTTGTAGCTAGTAGGTGTAGTTGTAGTAAGCTGGACGAAAAACGGCGCCCCCCAGCGCCGTTTTTCTTGCCCACTCGAGTTACACAGAATCCGCCCCCTTTTCACATCCGCCTTTTCCAATCCCCGTTCTGCTTTATCTACTGACTAGCCCGGATAGGGTCATCCCGTCTAAGGCGTTAGGATGGAGTTGTGTTTCACCTTTGGAAAACCTGTCTCCCATGCTGTCTGCTGATTCTGTTTACTCACAAAGCTACTCGGAATTTCACTGGTCCATCCCCGAGCACTACAACATCGCTCAAGACGCCTGCGACAAGTGGGCTGACGGTTCAGGCCGCCTGGCCTTGATCCAGCAACTGCCCGATGGTCAGGTCAAGCGCTATACATTCGATCAACTCAAAGCCTGGTCCGATTCTTTGGCTGCCGCCTGGCAGGCCCAAGGCATACAGGCCGGCGACCGCATCGCCATCTTTTTGGCACAAGGTCTGGAAACCGCACTGGCGCATTTAGCAACGTACAAAATCGGGGCGATTGCCATGCCCTTGTTCACCTTGTTTGGCACAGACGCCTTGCGCTACCGCTTGAATGACTCAGGCGCCAGTACCTTGATTACTGACGCACAAGGCTTGGTCTCGGTGCTGCCTTTACTTGACCAGCTGCCTGAGCTTAAACACCTTTATCAAAGTGATAGCCAGCACGACCAGAAGCCGGCGCGCTCTTTGTGGCAAGCCATTCAAGATCACCCCGAGCCTGTAACAGGAACGCTGCACACCCGCGCTGACGACCCTGCCCTGCTGATCTACACCTCTGGCACGACCGGCTCTGCCAAGGGCGCCTTGCATGCCCACCGTGTATTGCTGGGACACCTTCCAGGTGTGGAGATGTCGCACAATTTCCTGCGCCCCGGTGAAGGACTGATGTGGACGCCCGCAGACTGGGCCTGGATTGGAGGCTTGTTGGATGTATTGCTGCCGGCCTGGCACCACGGCATCCCGGTCCTGGCTTACCGCTTCCCCAAGTTTGACGCGCAAGCCACTTGGAAGCTGATGTCCGAGCACGGCGTCACCCATACGTTCTTGCCCCCCACTGCCCTGAAAATGCTGCGTCGCAGCCAATGGTCACGCGAACAATGGCCTTTAAAACTGCAATCCATTGCCAGTGGCGGTGAGTCTTTGGGTGCACAACTTCTGGACTGGGCCAAGCAAGAGCTGGGCATCACCATCAACGAGTTTTACGGACAGACCGAGTGCAATATGATCGTGTCCTCTTGCTCGGCCTGGTTTCCCGGCCAGGCAGGCAAAATCGGCAAGGCCGTACCGGGCCATAAGGTCGCTATCGTTGATGATCTAGGGCAAGTGCTAAAACCGGGGGTAGAAGGACATATCGCCGTGCAATCTCCCGATCCGGTCATGTTCCTGGGCTACTGGCAACGAGCAGAAGCCACACGCGACAAGTTTGTGGGCGACTGGCTGCTGACTGGCGACAAAGGCACGCAGGATGAGCAGGGCTACATCCAGTTTGTTGGCCGTGATGATGATGTCATCACCAGCTCAGGCTATCGCATTGGCCCCGGCCCGATCGAGGACGGATTGATGGGCCATCCGGCCGTCGCCCTGGCCGCTGTCATTGGTGTGCCTGACCCCGAACGCACAGAGCTGGTGAAAGCCTTCATTGTGCTGAAGGAAGGCTTGGAGCCGTCCGAGGCCCTTATCGAAGAGATTCAGGAGCACGTCAAACACCGTGTGGCGGCACATGAGTATCCCCGGCTGATCGAGTTTTTAGATGCTCTGCCCATGACGACCACTGGAAAAGTCATTCGTCATGCTTTGCGTAAACGATAAAGCTGTAAGCTGGCCCATGCGTAGCGGCAAAAGCAGACACTTTTAAGGGCAGACCAAAACGCTGATCCCAGAAAAAGAAAAACCCCCGAAGGCCTGAAGATTTCTCCAAACTTTCGGGGGCTTAGGGCCAGAGCATCCGCCCGGCCCTGCTGTATCGATCCCGCTGGGCTCGGATCCACCCGGACGAACACGGGTTTAGCCCGAGCCTGCCTGATTAACCGAAACGACCCGTAATGTAGTCCTCGGTTTCTTTGCGTGCTGGCTTGACGAAAATTTGGTCCGTTTCGCCAAACTCCATCAACTCGCCCAGGTACATATAGGCGGTGTAATCCGAACAACGAGCAGCCTGTTGCATATTGTGGGTCACGATGACTACGGTGTAGTCCGTTTTCAATTCCGCGATCAGCTCTTCAATCTTGGCAGTAGAAATCGGGTCCAGAGCCGAACAAGGCTCATCCAGCAGCAAGACTTCTGGCTTGATCGCCACACCACGGGCAATACACAGACGCTGTTGCTGACCACCGGACAAGCCATTACCGCTTTGGTGCAGCTTGTCTTTCACTTCATTCCACAGCGCTGCTTTGGACAAGGCCCATTCCACGCGCTCGTCCATTTCACCCTTGCTCAGTCGCTCGAACAAACGCACGCCAAAGGCCACGTTGTCGTAAATGCTCATGGGAAACGGAGTGGGCTTCTGAAACACCATGCCCACTTTGGCGCGGATCAAGGAGATGTCCTGCTTGGAGGTCAGCAGGTTTTCGTTATCCAGCAAAATTTCACCTTCTGCACGTTGGCCGGGGTACAGCTCGTACATGCGGTTCAGCGTGCGCAGCAAGGTGGATTTACCGCAACCCGAAGGTCCGATAAAGGCCGTCACTTTCTTTTCCTTGATGGACATGTTCACGTTGCGCAGGGCATGGAACTTGCCATAGAAGAAATTCAAGTTACGGATTTCAATCTTGGTCGATTCGTCGGAGGTAATAATTTGACTCATAGCGTTGGCCGACAAGGGCGCTCCGTGAAAACGTTATTTTTGGCGGAAAAGGCTGCGAGCCAGGATATTAATACCCAGCACCAGCAAGGTGATCAGGACCGCACCAGCCCAAGCCAGACGGTTCCAGTCCTCAAAGGGGCTGGCAGCGTATTGGAAAATCACCACGGGCAAGTTAGCCAGTGGCGCGTTCATGTTCAAAGACATGAACTGATTGTTCAGCGCCGTAAACAGCAAGGGCGCGGTTTCACCCGCAATACGGGCCACGGCCAGCAAGACACCGGTCACAATGCCGGGCAAGGCCGCACGGTAGGAAATGGACATCACAATCTTCCATTTCGGGCAGCCCAGCGCCGCCGCCGCTTCCCGCAAGCCGTTAGGCACCAGCAGCAACATATTGTCGGTGGAGCGAACCACAACTGGAATCACCAAAATAGCCAGAGCCAGTGCACCAGCCCAACCCGAATAGTGCCCAACTTGCGCCACGTAGACTGCGTAAATGAACAGACCAATAATGATGGACGGTGCAGACAAGAGCACGTCATTCAAAAAGCGGGTCGCCGGAGCCAACCAGCCACGCTGGCCATACTCGGCCAGGTAAGTGCCGGCCAGAATACCGATGGGCGTACCAATCAAGGTGCCCACACCCGCCATCATCACACTGCCAACAATGGCGTTCAGCAGACCACCCTCGCCACCAGGAGGCGGAGTGCTTTCCAGCAGCAAGGACCAGCCCATGGCACTGCTGCCCTTTTCGATCAAGGTCCAGATAATCCAGAACAGCCAGAACAGGCCAAAGATCAGAGCAGCAAAAGACACACCCAGCATCAGACGGTTGAAAATCTGTCGACGCTTGTAAATCGGGTTGCTCAGACTAATTGCAGATTTTTTATCAAACATGGTAGGTGATCCTTAGCGCGATGTGCCTTCGCTCTTAGCCAGACGCAGCAAGAGCAATTTGGAGATCGCCAGCACAACCGTGGTGATCAGGAACAGGATCAGGCCCAGCTCCAGCAAGGCGGACTTTTGCATGCCACCGGCTTCGTTAAATTCGTTGGCCAAGGCCGACGCAATCGAGTTGGACGGCGAGAACAGCGAGTTGGGCAGATTAAAGGAGTTACCAATCACAAAGGTCACCGCCATGGTTTCACCCAGCGCACGACCCAGGCCCAGCATAATTCCGCCAATCACCCCGTTTTTGGTAAAGGGCAAGACAACGCGCCACATCACTTCCCAGGTGGTACTGCCCAGGCCGTATGCAGACTCTTTCAGCATGGGAGGCACCAGCTCGAACACGTCCCGCATCACTGCCGTAATAAAGGGGATCACCATGATGGACAGGATCAAACCGGCCGTGAACACACCAATACCGAAGGGAGGGCCGGCAAAGATTTGACCGAGCACCGGCACACCGGCAAAAAGGGAGATCAGGGCTGGCTGCACGTAGGTCTGAAACAGGGGCACAAAAACGAATAAACCCCACATGCCATAAATAATGGAGGGGATCGCGGCCAGCATTTCAATGGCGGTACCTAAGGGACGCCGTAACCAGGCGGGCGACAGTTCTGTCAGGAACATGGCAATCCCGAACGAGACCGGCACCGCAATACAGAGGGCGATCAAGGAAGTCAGCAAGGTGCCGGCAATGGGCACCAATGCACCATATTCGTTATTGACCGGATCCCAGTTATTCGTCCAAAGGAAAGAGAAACCGTATTCGGCAATCGATTCCCGGCTTCCATAGATCAGGGAAATAGAGATGGCAGCCAGCAAAATGAACACGAAAAACGCAAAGGAGCGCGTCATGTTCTTGAAAATGCCGTCCATAAAGGCGTTCTGATTTGATTTCATGTAGACAGATGAAGGGTCAGGCCGGAATGGGACAAACGCACTGCAACCGATTCACGGATTCTGTAACAGCCAGAGCTGATCAGAGCGGTAAAACGGAGGACTTCACGCGCTGTGCGTCCAAGACAAAACCGTAATTTTTACATAATAAAGACGGCGCCACCTAAAGGTGGGCCGTCTCACAAGATCAATTTACAACTGACCTGTATTTGAACACGAATCTTACTTCCAGACCGCAGCGCCGTCTTTAGACTTGATCTCGGAAGCCCAGGCTGCCTTGATCTGATCCGTTACATCTTTGGGCAAGGCAACGTAATCCAGCTCTTCAGCCGATTTGGCACCGTTTTCAAAGGCCCAGTTAAAGAACTCCAGCACTTCCTTGCCGCTTTCAGGCTTGTCCTGCACCTTGTGCATCAAGATGAAAGTGGCCGAAGTGATAGGCCAGGATTGTGCACCTGGCTCTTCGGTCAGAATCACACCCATGCCAGGCGTACCAGTCCAGTCTGCATTGGCCGCGGCAGCTGCAAAGCTTTCCTGACCAGGCTGAACGAACTGACCATCCTTGTTCTGCAACTGAGTCCAGGACAGTTTGTTTTGCTTGGCGTAAGCGTATTCAACGTAACCGATCGAGTTCTTCAGCTGGCGAACGTAAGCGGCTACGCCTTCGTTACCCTTGCCACCTTGACCGGCAGGCCACTTCACAGCCTTGCCTTCACCAACCTGAGATTTCCAGTCTGGCGACACTTTGGACAGGTAGTTGGTCCAGCCAAATGTGGTGCCCGAACCGTCGGAGCGGTGAACCACCACGATGTCTTTGTTAGGCAAGGTCAAATCGGGGTTCAGTGCCTTGATGGCCTCGTCATCCCACTTGGTGATCTTGGCCAGGTAGATGTCGCCCAGTACCTTACCGGACAGCTTCAATTGGCCAGGCTCGATGCCTTCCACGTTGACTACTGGCACCACACCACCGATCACGGCGGGGAACTGCAGCAGGTTTTCTTTTTCCAGGGTCTCGACCTTCATCGGGTCATCCGATGCGCCAAAGTCCACGGTCTTGGCAATAATTTGCTGCTGACCACCACCCGAACCAATCGACTGGTAGTTAACGCGGTTATTGGTCTGCTTGGCGTATTCAGCCGCCCACTTTGCATAGATAGGGTAAGGGAAAGACGCGCCGGCACCGGTGACGTCCGCAGCTGTGGCAGTGGCTGCAAAGGCGCTAAATGCCAGAGCAATACTTACCTTGTTGAATACACGTTTTAACATCGAGAAATCCTCTTGATGATAGTCAGATGACAGGCCCACCCTGTATGTGACGTCATATTAAACAAGCTATATGACACGTTCGTGACAGTCTGTTTTTTTCACACACCGCCCAGGCGCTGCATCAGATGCAAATGCAGATTAAATGGCGCCCCACGACTTCGGATGCGATTATACGTGCCATCGGGACTGGCTTTCCAGGACAGCTGGTTATCGCGCAGCGCATAGGTAAATGCCTCTGCAATCACCCGTTTTCTCAGGCTGCGGTCCAGAACCGGTACACCCAGCTCCACACGCCGGAAAAAGTTGCGATCCATCCAGTCAGCTGAAGAAATAAAGACCTCTTCCTGGCCGCCATTGTAGAAATAGAAAACGCGCGAGTGCTCCAGAAAGCGTCCGATGATAGAACGCACCTGAATGTTTTCCGATAAGCCCTTGACCCCGGCGCGCAAGGCGCAAGCACCGCGCACAATCAGGTCTATCTCGACCCCGGCCTGACTGGCGTCATACAGGGCCTGAATGATCTTGGGTTCCAGCAAAGAGTTCATCTTGGCCATGATGCGCGCCTTCTGGCCTGCCAAGGCGCGCTCTGTCTCTGCCTGAATCCGATCCATCATGCTGTCGTGCAAGGTAAAAGGCGATTGCAGCAACTTTTTCAAGGGGCGCCAGGCTCCCAAGCCCGTCAGCATGGAAAACACCTTGTCCATGTCCTCGCACACATCTTGATTGGCGGTAATCAGACCAAAGTCCGTATACAGACGCGCCGTGCGGGGGTGATAGTTCCCCGTCCCCAAATGCCCGTAGCGACGAATAGAACCGCCCTCGCGGCGCAAGACCAGGGCCATCTTGGCGTGAGTTTTATGCCCCACGACACCGTAGCTGACATGTGCCCCCACCTCTTCCAGCTTGGCGGCCCAATTGATATTGGTCTGCTCGTCAAAACGGGCCATCAGTTCCACCACTACCGTGACTTCTTTACCCGCGCGCGCTGCCGACAAGAGGATGTTCATCAACTCCGAGTCTTCACCTGTACGGTAAATAGTCTGTTTGATGCCCACCACAGCCGGGTCTGCCGCTGCCGCTCGCAAAAAGCTCAGAACAGGCTGAAAGGACTGATAAGGGTGGTGCAGCAATTGGTCTTTGCGCGCAATCGCCTCAAAGAACTGCGCTGGGGACTCAAAAGAGGAATCAAAGGGGGCTGGAATGGGCGCACGATAGTCCGAAAACAGCAGATCAGGACGGTCAGGCACATTGCACAGCTGCATCAAGCGGGTCAGATTGACCGGGCCGCTGACGCGATAGGTATCGAGCACATCCAGCGAGAATTCGCTTTGCAAGAAACGCTCCAGGCGCTGCGGCATGGAACGATCGATCTCCAAACGCACGGCCGCACCGAAGTTGCGTTGCGACAGCTCCCCTTGCAAGGCCGCTCGCAAATTGGTGACTTCTTCCTCGTCCACGAACAAATCGCTGTTGCGCGTCACGCGCCACTGATAGCAGCCTTTCACGTCCATGCCGGGAAACAGTTCCCCCACAAAGACGCTGATCAGGGAGGTCAGCAGCATATAGCCTTGGGGAATGCCAGCAATGTCATCGGGCACGCGAATCACACGCGGTAAAGCGCGAGGGGCCTGCACAATGGCAATCGTGCCGGTACGCGCAAAGGCGTCTTCACCACTTAATTCGACAATGTAATTCAGACTTTTGTTGTAGACCCGCGGGAAAGGGTGCGCCGGGTCCAGACCGATAGGCGTGAGCAAAGGCATGACATCACGCAAAAAGGTTTGATAGGCCCACTCACGCTGCGCCGGTGTCCATAGCGCGGTCAGCAGCAGGCCAATGCCCTCGTCCATCAAAGTGGGCAAGACCTCGTCCATCAACAGATCATTTTGCCTGTCCACCAGTTGGTGGGCAGCGGCCTGCACTTGCTCGAAAGCCTGCTGCGGTAAAAACCCATCGTCCCCCACCTGGAGAGGGTTCTGCAAAATCTGTTCTTTCAGGCTGGAGATACGAATTTCAAAGAACTCGTCCAGATTGGAGCTGACGATACAGATGTAGCGCAAACGCTCCAGCAAGGGCGTGGTCGGATTTTCGGCCATAGCCAGAACTCGCTCATTGAACTTGAGCAAGGACAACTCACGGTTTAGCAAAGTTGAATCTTGGGAAGGCTGCATAGTGAGGTCGTTAAAAAAGCCAAAGAAGATGGGATCGTGAGACTTTTACTACATGAATGTTACAGCTCTATGACCCCTAGCTTTTTGAAGTCTAAATCACAGTAACGCTCCGGCCTTACAAATACCCTATCGCCTTGGAAAACAAGCTTTAGTCTATCTTTTCTTAATTTTCCTGTTTATGTAACAAAAGCCATGATTAATGTCCTTATAATCGCACAGTAATCATCCCGAGCAATGCCTCATGGAACAACTTCTTGCCGCTGTGGACCTGGGCTCCAACAGCTTTCGTTTATCCATTGGACGAGTGGTTCAGCACAATGGTCATGCCCAGATCTACACCATAGACCGTCTCAATGAATCCGTCCGACTCGCCGCAGGCATGGGCCCCGATAAGTACATCAGCCCCGATGCTATTGAACGCGCCGTAGTCATCCTGAAACGCTTTAACGAACGCCTGGCCGGTTTTCACCCCAATCGTGTTCGCGCAGTGGCCACCAATACCTTTCGGGTTGCCCGCAACCTGAGCGAAGTTCTGCCAGCTGCCGAGGCCGCATTCGGCTTTCCTATCGAGGTCATCTCCGGCCACGAAGAGGCCCGTCTGATTTTCTCCGGGATCAGCAATGAACTGCCCCCCTCCCCCAATCGACGTCTGATGATAGACATTGGTGGCGGCTCAACAGAAGTCATTATCGGCAAAGGACTCAAACCTTTGCTGCTCTCTTCCTTGTACATGGGCTGTGTCAGCTATACGGACAAGTTCTTCTCTGATGGCGTGATCACAGAAGATCGCATGAACAATGCAATCCTCACTGCGCGCCGCGAGCTGGAAGGTATCACCCGCCAGTATCGCAAGACAAGTTGGCAGGAAGCCTACGGCTCCTCTGGAACGGCCAAGGGCCTGATCGCTATCTTGCAAGAAAACGGTATGTCCAAAAAGGGCATTACGCTGGAAGGCATGGAACTGCTGCGCAAGCGGCTGGTACAAGATGGCAAAGTGGACACGCGCCACCTGAGCGGCATCAAGCCACATCGCGCACCCGTGCTGGCAGCAGGCCTGGCGATTATGATGGCCGCCTTCCAAGAGCTGAAAATTCGCCAGATGTTGCCCGGTGAAGGTGCTCTGCGCGTCGGGGTGCTTTACGACATGCTGGGCCGTGAATCAGAACACGACCAACGCGATCAAACCGTGCAGCAGATGGTCAAGCGCTATCAGATTGATACGCGACAGGCCAATCGTGTCCATCAAGCTGCACTGCAATTTTTCAAGCAACTGAAGTTGCCCGATACCTCAGAAGTCCAAGAGCTGGAACGTCAGCTGGGCTGGGCAGCCGATCTGCACGAGGTGGGCCTGAGCATTGCCCATGCCGATTATCACAAGCACACCGCCTACGTACTGGAACACGCCGATATGCCCGGCTTTTCCAACGACGATCAGGCCCTGCTCAGTTTTCTGAGCCTGGGTCATCAGGGCAAGCTGGGCAAGCTCAAGCGCTTTGAGACGAATAATGCCTGGTGGCTGACGCTGCTAAGCCTGCGTCTGGCCGTCATGTTGATGCGCCGCCGTGAAGACCGCGAGACTTTGCCCCTCAGCCTGCAAGTGCGTGGCAAGACGGTGCTGATTCATCTGGATCATGAATGGATGTCCAGCCACCCCTTGTCTCAGGCTTCCTTGCTGGCGGAAGTGCAAGCTTGGCAAAGCGATATTAATGATCTGAATCTGGAACTGGTCTAAGGCAGTCCAGCTCCAGCCCGTCCAAGCCTGAAGCCAGGC
>NZ_JBXART010000002.1:0-692838 GCF_058808495.1 Alcaligenes sp. GW821-FHT11D07 | reverse complement strand
CACGGCGGCACGGCGGCACGGCGGCACGGCGGCACGGCGGCACGGCGGCACGGCGGCACGGCGGCACGGCGGCACGGCGGCACGGCAATGATCAAAACACAAAAAACCCCCGAAAGTTGGATAGTTATCCAACTTTCGGGGGTTCTTTTTTACTTGCGTGCTCTACTCAGACCGGACGGGGCCAGACTGAGTCAGGCTAGACGTAGATCCTTAGACCAAGCCAAAGTGACGTTTGTAGCGTTCGTCCATTGCTTCCAAATCCAGCAGTACAGGGAAGTCTGCCGTATTGAAATCCGGGTCCCAGGCAGGCTCGCCACAAATCGTGGCACCCAGCTTCAGGTAACCTTTGATCAGGGGTGGAATGCGGGCGGGTAAATCGCTGCCCAAACGTTCGACCGGATAGCGATTCAAAGGCTGAACATGCGGGATGTGCTTATTGTCCTGCATGGACTTTTGAGCCACACGCCAGACTTCGGCAGCAGTCACGCCGTCGTCACGCAGACTGACACTGGCGCAGCCCAGCAGATAACGATAACCGCCAATGCGCGTCAGGCCAGCAATTCCGCCCCACAACATCATGATGGCTGAACCAGTGCGGTAATCGGGGTGGATGCAGGAGCGCCCCACCTCGACCAAGCTGGGCCGCAGCGCATCCAAGGCACTGATATCAAACTCGGACTCTGAATAAAAGCCGCCCGCTTTTTCCGCATTTTCCGGGGTTAACAAGCGGTAGGTACCGATCACCCGGTTTTCTTCGGGCTCGGTAACCATGAAATGCTCGCACCAAGGGTCAAAGCGGTCCACATCCAGACCATTATGTTGATCTGGAAAGACAGCATTCATTTCCTGGGTGAAAACCTGAAAACGCAAACGCTGCAAGCATTCGAGTTCCTCGTTAGTACGAGCCAGCCGCAAAGCCAGCCCCCCAACGGTATGGCCAGCCCAGGCATTTCCCCAATCTACTTCAGTACGTTCGCGCTCAAGATTTAGCATCGTGATGACTCCAAACACTTTTGTGCATCATGCACAAACAATGTTTCAGGTATTTGATAGCCACATTACTATTTCATTAAATCCACTGCAAGCAAGGTATCAATGCCTGCTTGAGCTAGATCGGATGTCTCTGCTTCTACCATCAATCGCAACTTGGGTTCGGTGCCTGATGCCCGAATTAACACCCGTCCACGATCGCCCAGCATCTGCTGAACCTGTTCGGTAGCCTGTTGCAAACCCACATGGTTTTTCCAGTCCTGCCCTGCTTCCAAGGGCACGTTGACCATGATTTGCGGGTACATCTTCAAGCCTTCCATCAGCTGGGGCAAACTCTTGCCGCTGTGGCACAGCGCGGTCAGAACCTGCAAGGCGGCAATAATGCCATCGCCTGTGGTGTGCCATTCCAGACAGAGCAGGTGGCCAGAGCTCTCGCCACCGAAAATCCAGCCGTTTTGCTGCATCAGTTCCAGCACGTAGCGGTCGCCCACTTTAGCTCGTGCAAAACCAACGCCCAATTCCTGCATTTTCTTCTCAAAACCCAGGTTGGTCATGAGCGTGCCAACCACGCCTTTAACCGGCTGAGTCTGAAGGTGATCAGCAACAATTAGATACAATAGTTCGTCCCCGTTGTAGATACGACCTTGAGCATCCACCATCTGCAAACGGTCTGCATCGCCATCCAATGCAATACCCAGATCGGCACTGTGCTTGCGCACTTCTTCTGCCAATTTCTCGGGGTAAGTCGCACCAACTTCCTGATTGATATTGAAACCATCGGGTTGAACACCGACAGCTATAACCTCAGCACCCAGCTCACGGAATACGTGTGGGGCGATGTTGTAGGCAGCGCCGTGAGCCGCATCCACCACGATTTTCAGACCATTCAGGTTCAAATCATTGGGAAAGGCGCTTTTGCAAAACTCGATATAACGACCAGCCGAGTCAGCCAGGCGTCGGGCACGACCCAAGGACTCGGACTTGACCCAGTGCATGGGCTGGTCAATCGCTTTCTCAATTTTCAGCTCGACCTCGTCGGGCAGTTTGGTGCCTTGAGCGGAGAAGAACTTGATACCGTTGTCGTAGTACGGGTTATGTGAAGCCGAAATCACGATACCGGCCGTCAGGCGCAAGGTACGCGTCAAGTACGCTACAGCCGGCGTAGGCACGGGGCCAGCCAGCAATACGTCAATTCCGGCAGCCGACAAGCCCGCTTCCAGCGCCGATTCCAGCATATATCCGGAAATGCGTGTGTCCTTGCCAATCACCACCGTAGGGCGGCCCGTACCTTCGTGCTGAGCAGCCAGAACCTGTCCAGCCGCATAACCCAGACGCAGCGCAAATTCAGGATTAATGGTTGGGCCACCTACTTCACCGCGGACACCATCGGTGCCGAAATACTTACGATCGCTCATTCAGAGACTCCACATTCAACCGCATTCCACACGTCCAGTGCTTCGCGCATGGCGGCAACATCATGGACACGGACAATTTTTGCGCCCCGAGCCACACAGGCCAGGGCTGCCGATAGGCTGCCAATCAAACGCTCACTGGCGGGTTTTCCCGTGACATGACCAATCATGGATTTGCGCGACAAGCCGATTAGCCAAGGGTAACCAGGGACTGCCGCCTGCTGCAAATCACGTAGCAACTGATAGTTATGTGCTGCCGTTTTACCGAAGCCAAAGCCGGGATCCAGCATGATACGCTCGGATTGAATGCCTGCGCTGACTACGGCCTCACATCGTTGTTGCAAAAAATGACGTACTTCAGCGACAACATCTTCGTAATGGACCTGCTCTTGCATGGTGCGAGGCTCTCCTTGCATATGCATGATGCACAGTCCGCAATTGGAGTCTTTAACCGCTTCAATAGCCCCCGGCATACGCAAGGCGTAGATGTCATTGATCATGTCGGCGCCAGCAGCAAGACTGGCGCGCATGACATCAGGTTTGAATGTATCCACCGACAAAGCTACGCCAGTGTCACGCAAACCCTCAAT
Organism: Alcaligenes sp. GW821-FHT11D07; assembly: GCF_058808495.1. Lineage (NCBI taxonomy): Bacteria > Pseudomonadati > Pseudomonadota > Betaproteobacteria > Burkholderiales > Alcaligenaceae > Alcaligenes > Alcaligenes sp. GW821-FHT11D07. Next base: position 689,846 of record NZ_JBXART010000002.1, on the reverse strand, counting down.
CAAGGGAATGACGCGCTCCAGCTCTTGGTCCAGGGAAACGGGTTGGGCACCAGGGCGAGTTGATTCTCCCCCGATATCCAGAATGTCTGCGCCTTCGGCGATTAGTTGACGGGCGTGGTCCAGCGCCCGGGGCAAGTCATTGTGTGTATTGCCGTCATAAAAGGAGTCTGGGGTGACATTCACAATCCCCATAACCAAAGGGCGCTCCAGCCCAAACTGGAAGCGCCCACAAGACCACTCAGGGTAATTCATGAAAATAGGCTTGGCCTATGTAAGTTAAGCAACAGGCGTTGTCGCCGCGGCACCCTTATCGTCAGCTGGGCTAGGACCAGCAGCTGGAGGCGTAGAGCCGTCCGGGGGTGTGTTGTCGCTGCCGGTAGGCACGTGAGGAGCACGTGGAGGCAAACCCTTCATGATGTCGTCGATCTGGTCGGCATCAATGGTTTCCCATTCCAACAAAGCCTTGGCCATAGCGTGCATCTTGTCGCTATTGTCCTCGATCAGCTTGCGGGCAACAGCGTATTGCTCGTCGATGATCTTGCGAATCTCGGAGTCCACTTTCTGCATGGTGGCTTCGGACACGTGGGTGGTCTTGGTCACACTGCGGCCCAAGAACACTTCACCTTCGTTTTCAGCGTACACCACAGGGCCGAGCGAATCGGTCATGCCGTAGCGGGTCACGATGTCACGGGCAATCTGAGTAGCACGCTCAAAGTCGTTCGAAGCGCCAGTGGTCATTTGATTCATGAACACTTCTTCAGCGATACGGCCACCAAACAACACGGCAATCATGTTCAACAGGCGTTCTTTGTCCATGCTGTAGCGATCGCCTTCCGGCAATTGCATGGTGACACCCAAAGCACGACCACGTGGAATGATGGTGACTTTGTGAACCGGGTCGGTCTTGGGCAGCATGCAAGCAACCAAAGCGTGACCAGCTTCGTGGTAAGCAGTATTACGACGCTCTTCCTCGGGCATGATCATGGTGCGGCGTTCTGCACCCATGATGATTTTGTCCTTGGCGCGTTCAAAGTCCTGCATATCCACGGTGCGACCATTACGGCGCGCTGCAAACAGAGCAGACTCGTTAACCAGGTTGGCCAGATCCGCGCCGGAGAAACCGGGCGTACCACGAGCCAGCACAGTCGCATCCACGTTAGGAGCCAAAGGCACCTTACGCATGTGAACTTTCAGAATTTGTTCGCGACCACGGATGTCGGGCAGACCCACCACCACTTGACGGTCAAAACGACCGGGACGCAGCAAGGCTGGGTCCAGCACGTCAGGACGGTTAGTCGCAGCAATAACCAGTACGCCCTGGCCGGTTTCAAAACCGTCCATCTCGACCAGCAATTGGTTCAGTGTTTGTTCGCGCTCGTCGTTACCACCGCCCAGGCCAGCACCACGCTGACGGCCCACGGCGTCAATTTCGTCGATAAAGATGATGCACGGCGACTGTTTCTTGGCAGTCTCGAACATATCGCGAACTCGCGATGCGCCCACACCCACAAACATTTCTACGAAATCGGAACCCGAAATACTGAAGAACGGCACTTTGGCTTCGCCAGCAATGGCACGAGCCAGCAAGGTTTTACCTGTACCAGGCGAACCGACCATCAGGATACCGCGGGGGATGCGGCCGCCCAGACGCTGAAAGCGAGTGGGATCACGCAGGAAGTCCACCAGTTCCTGTACGTCTTCCTTGGCTTCATCGCAACCGGCAACATCGGCGAAGGTAACAGGGTTGGTATTCTCGTCCAGCAAACGCGCACGCGATTTACCGAAGCTAAATGCCCCACCCTTGCCACCGCCTTGCATCTGGCGCATGAAAAACACCCACACGCCAATCAGAAGCAGCATGGGGAACCAGGAGATGAACAGGCTGGTCAGGAACGAAGGCTCCTCGCGGGCCTTGCCAGAAACCTGCACGCCGGACTTAACCAGCTCGGGCACCATCCACAGATCGCCAGGCGAAGTCAGCGTGTAGCTACGGCCAGAGTCCGGTGTGACATGCAGGGTATCGCCCTGAATATCCACCTTACTGATGCGACCGGAGCGAGCATCATTCATGAATTGTGTGTAAGTGACGCCATCAGTGGCTGGTGGCCGGCCGTCAAACTGCTTGAAAACAGTAAACAGCACCAGCGCAATAACCATCCAGATCGCGACTTTGGAAAACGAATTGTTCAAAGCCAATCTCCTGCGATTGCGATAACTTGCCCGATATGCTTACACATACCTGAACAAGCGCCATACATAGTTCATTCTACCCGATTCAAAGACCGGCAAGTCATAAATTACCTGCCCTTTAAACCTCGGGCAACGAGAAAGGTCTCGGCGGACTTATCGCGCGATGCCTTGGGTTTACGCTCGACGACTCTGACAAAATTCTGCTTGAAAGATTCCACGATCTGCGAAAACCCGCTGCCATGGAAGGCTTTGACAATCAGCACACCCTCATCGGTCAGATGCTGCAGGGCAAATTCCTGTGCCAGCTCGCATAAATGCTGGATACGGGCGGAATCTGCCGATGCCACACCAGACAAGTTGGGGGCCATATCCGAAATCACAAGGTCTACTGCAGAACCTTTTAAAGAGGCCTGCAATTGTTCCAGCACCTCGTCCTCGCGAAAATCGCCCAGCATGAACTCCACACCAGCAATTGGTTCCATTTCCAATATATCCAGTGCGATAATGCGTCCATTGAGCACACCGCCGGGCCCAACCATACGTTCACGTATCAGTTGCGACCAGCTACCCGGCGTAGACCCAAGGTCCACCACCACCTTGCCCTGAACCTGAATCTTCTCCAGATCCAATATTTCACTGAGTTTGAAGGCCGCACGCGCGCGATACCCTTTTTGTTGCGCCAATTTGACGTAAGGGTCATTTATATGCTGCTGAACCCACTCTTTAGAGAATTTTTTCTTGGCCATTCCCGTACAATCTCTTTATGCCAAAACTCAACCTTACACCTCATGAGCGCAGCGACCTTCGTGCTGCTGCTCACGCTTTGCGCCCAGTTGTCCTGATTGGAGACAATGGCCTGACCGACGCGGTGCTGAAAGAAATCACCGTACACCTTCAGGCTCACCAGCTCATCAAGATCCGTGTGGCCGGTGATGACCGTCAGGCCCGTCTGACCATATTAGAACAAATCTGCGATGCACTGGATGCCGCCCCTATTCACCATCTGGGCAAAATCCTGACCATCTACAGACCCAATATTGAACGCCCCCCTGTTGTGGGAGCGCCTGAAAAACCAACCCGTGCGGTACGCAAGTCTTCGGAACCGTACACGCCCAAAAAACTGGCCGCTACGGGTGTCCAGCGTACGCGCAGCACAGAACGTGCTCGCCGTGCCGAAATGAAAGCTGAACGCAGCACCACCCAGGAGAAAAAAGCTTCGGCTACTCCACGCGGCGTTCAAAAATTTGCAGCAGTCAAACCCGCTGCCGCACCCCGCAGCAATACCAATCGTCCTGGCAGTGCCATGTCCTTGCGAGCAGGAGCTCGTCGTGGACTGGGTTCGGGCAAACGTTAAAAGCCCGTAAATTATAAGGCCCCGGCACTATGTACAGGGGCCTTTCTTTTGCACGGCTTGTATCAACAGCAGGATAAACCTGCTGTTGTACCTGCATTAGATGTACTTGATCGACAGGATCTCGTACTCGCGGATGCCGGCAGGTGCCTTGACCTCGACCACATCGCCTTCGGTCTTGCCAATCAAGGCACGAGCCACGGGGCTGGAAATAGAGATCTTGTTGGCGCGGATATCCGCCTCCACATCACCCACGATCTGGTAGGTAACGGTATTGGCGGACTCCAGGTCCTCGATTTCAACCGTGGCACCAAACACAATGCGGCCTTCCGCATCCAGCGTAGCTGGTTCGATGATTTGGGCATTGGACAAGGTGCCCTCCAGTTCGCTGATCCGTCCTTCAATAAAGCCTTGGCGTTCGCGCGCGGCATCGTACTCCGCGTTCTCGGACAAATCGCCTTGTGCTCGCGCTTCGGCGATGGCGTTAATCACATCCGGACGTTCCACCGTCTTGAGGCGGTGTAATTCGACTTGCAAACGTTGTGCGCCCTGCGCAGTCAATGGGATCGCAGACATAGTATTCCTGCTCAACAAGTAAAAGACGCTCCGTAGCTGGAGCGCCTGGAAGATAGGGGGATAACGATGATGGGGCGAACAGTCAAACAGGCTGAATATGCTGACTTGAGGTCTTAGCGACCCTGCAGCGTACATAGCAACACACTGCCCAAGCCACAACTTGCCGGCCGCCCCAATATGGCTTTTCCGACACAGAGAAATTCTGCGGCAGAAAAAAACCCCGCGAAGAACCGGGGTGTGAGATCTATTGTCGGCAAACTGCCTGAAAATAGCAAGCCCCACTAACCCCTGTGTAAAAAAACAGAAGTTGACCCGATAAGCCTTCGAGTGCAAGGGACCTGACACTGGCCATGACGCCACAAAGGGCGCAGGCCAGTCCTGTTCAGCGCTGCGCCGTTCAGACCATATTGCGGCGACGACCACGCAGCAAGGCGTGCAGCAAAATAGCACCGAAAGTTGCGCAACCAATCCCGTCCAGTCGAATCACGCCAAACTGCAAGGAAAAGTTACCTGCACCCAGAATCAGCGTTACCGCAGCGACCAGCAGATTGCGGTTGTCGCTGAAGTCCACTTGGTTGACCACCCAGATACGAGCGCCAGCAATGGCAATCAAACCAAACACCACAATAGACATACCACCCAGCACAGGACCGGGTATGGACTGGATGACCGCGCCAAACTTGGGCGAGAAGCCCAGGAAGATTGCAATCACAGCTGCGAAGGCAAATACCAGCGTGGAGTAAATGCGAGTAGCAGCCATCACGCCGATATTTTCAGCGTAGGTTGTCACGCCTGTGCCGCCTACCGAGCCGGACAGCATGGTGGCCACACCATCACCTACAAAGGCACGGCCCAGATAGCCATCCAGGTCCTGCCCGGTCATGGCACTCACGGCCTTGATGTGTCCCAGGTTCTCGGCCACCAGAATAATGGCAACTGGCACGATCACCGTCATGGCATGCGCCTGGAATACGGGCGCGGTGAAGTTGGGCAGGCCCAACCAGGCCGCTTGCGACACAGCACTGAAATCAATCGCTGTGCCGTAGCCCATCACATTGGTAAACAACCAGTAGAGGACGCAAGCCAGTGCCAGACCGACCAGAATCAGCAGACGCTGGGCAAGCCCACGGGTGTACACGGCAATGCCACCTACGCACAGCACGGTCATCAACGCCATCATGGAATCGAAGGTGCCGCCGCCCATGGCGCCCTTGGCGGCAATGGGAGCCAGGTTCAAACCAATGACGGCCACAATTGAACCTGTTACCACCGGCGGCATCCACTGGTTGATCAGTCTTGCCGCACCGCCCTGGGTGCGTGCGTTAAAGACCCAGACCAGCACGCCGATCAAGGTATAGACCAGACCGCAAACAATAATGGCCCCCAGCGCCACGCCTATATTGGGATTAGGACCACTGCCGGCATAGCCCGTCACCGCAATCACACCACCAATAAAGGCAAAGCTGGAACCCAAGTAGCTAGGAACGCGGCCACCCACAAACACAAAGAAAATCAGCGTACCAATACCGGACATCAAAATGGCCAGATTGGGATCAAAACCCATCAGCAAAGGGGCAAGAATGGTAGAGCCAAACATGGCCACCACGTGCTGTGCGCCCATCGCAATGTTTTGCGGTGTCGCCAGACATTCGTCGGGCTGCACAACCGCGCCGGGCTCGCTGCCGGATACACGGCGCCAGCGCGGAAAGTAGGACTGAGACATAAAAGGTTCCAGAAAAGGAATAAAGAAAGACGGCCGAATGCGACACACGGGTAGCGCAGCAAGCATCTACTTACTGGCGGATTCGTTGAGGCATGATTTTAAACGTGAAAGACAGAACAAGGCACCTGAAAATAAGGCGGTACACGGTAAACCCCAAGCGCAGGACAAGTGCCACTACAGTTCAAGCCTGCTTTTGCGTCGAAGCTCGCGCTATATGCGGTATATACCCCGTCTATCTTTCTGAGCTTGACTGACACACTACAATAGACAATCGGCCTGCCTAAGGCAGTCAGATCCCCCTTTGATAATGATTGCGAGCATGAGTACGTCTATTTGTCTGATCCGTCACGGTGAAACCGCCTGGAATGCTGTCCGCCGCTTGCAGGGCTGGCAAGACATAGAGCTGAACGAGACTGGCCGGGAACAAGCCCGCGCCCTGCAAAGCTATTTGAGCTCCCCCGCCTTTACCATGCCTGTTGATGCAGTGATCAGCAGTGATTTACAGCGCGCGTCAGAAACCGCCGCCATTGCCTGTCAGCACTGGGATATTGCTATCCAAGAACGGGCCGGGCTACGCGAGCGGGGCTTTGGCGCTTTGGAAGGACAGGCTTGGGATGCCGCTGGCCGACATGGCCCGGATCAGCCGGACGATACCGTAGACATTGACTACGCCGTAGAGGGTGGGGAATCGCTGCGCCAGTTTCAAACGCGCATCCTGGACTGCTTTGAAACGCTGGCGAAAGAGCACCCCGGCAAGAACCTGCTGGTATTTGCACACGGTGGCGTGATTGATATGGTTTGGCGCAAGCTCAATCAACAAGCACTGAATGCCAAACGCACCCAGGCAATTTTGAACACCAGCCTGAATTTCTTCAATATTGATGCCGACCTGAACTGGAAAAGCACCTTGTGGGGGCAACTGCCGCATTTGAATACTGCGTTGGACGAACAGCGCTAAACCGCCGCCCTTAAAGGCTCTGCGCCAAGGCGTAGGCTTTTACCAGCAGTGGCAAGGCAATCGACCACATAATCACGCCGATCAACAGTTCCAGCATGCGCCACGCTTTAGGCTGCACAAAGAAGGGCTGCAAGAGCCGGGCACCATAGGCCAGGCCAAAGAACCACAGTATCGATGCCAGTCCAGCGCCCACAACAAATACGACTTTTTGATCAGCGGCTAGGGAAGCACCCATGCCGCCGATGATCAGCAAGGTATCCAGATAAACGCCTGGGTTTAAATAGGTCACGGCCAGCGTTGCCAGAATAGTAGGCCAAACCCCTGCCATTCCCTTGGAGCTGTGCACCTCCAGCACACTATTGGAGCGCCAGGCTGAGTAAAACGAGCGTGCGCCGTACCACAACAAAAACACGGCCCCGCCCAGAGTCAGCATGAGCGCCAGCCACGGCTTGGAGGCAATCAAGGCCCCGACCGCCATCACACCCAGCACAATAAACAAGAGATCAGACAGCGCACAGATCAGCGCCACGGGAAAAACATGTCGGCCCTGCAGACCCTGCCGGAGCACGAACGCGTTCTGGGCCCCGATTGCCATGATCATGGCAATGCTGAGCATGAAGCCCTTAAAAAATGTGTGCAACATGAAGCGTCAAGAGTCTTTTTTCAGACGAGGTTTGCGTGGTGCCTGACGTGCCAACCTGTCGTACAGCCAGTTGGGTAAAAGCCGCATCAAACGCGACACGATCCCCATTTGCCAGGGAATGACTCGGTAGGAGGTTCCCTGCTCGATTGTTTTTCTGGCTTTACGGGCAAAATCCGCTGCTGGCATTAAAAACGGCATGGAATATGGATTCTGGGCCGTCATGGCAGTACGTATGTAGCCGGGGGTAATCGTCACGACAGAAACCCCATGCAAAGACAGCTCCAGCCGCAAGCTCTCGCAATAGGCGATGACTGCGGCCTTGGAACTGCTGTAAGCGCCTGCACCCGGCAAACCACGAATACCGGCCACGCTGGCAATACCCACCAGGCTGCCTTGCCCAGCGGCTTTCAGGGTGGCGATAAAGGGTTCAAACGTAGCCACCATGGCCAGCAGATTGGTGTCCACAATGGCTTTGAAAACGGCGAAATCTTCCGTCTCTTCCGTCAAGGTGCCCGCACTGATTCCGGCACTGGCAATGACCACATCAATTTTCTGGCCGGTGAACTGCAGGAAGTCCTGGGCGGCCTGATGTAAAGCATCCCTGTCGCGGACATCCACCGCATAAATACGGTGCTGACCGGGCAAGCTATCTGCCAGCGCCTGCAGCTCTTCCTGACGCCGCCCCAGCAAACCCAGGCAGGCGCCCTGCGCTGCGTATTCCTGCGCCAGTGCCTTGCCCAAGCCGCTGCTAGCACCCGTGATAAAGACGGTTTGCATGTCTGCCTTGAGCTTTACAGGAAGATCAAAGCAGCGATACCCAGCACCAGAATCCACTTGAGGATGTAGTACAGCGTTTCGTTCTTTTTCTTGATCGCCTTGCCGAAACGACGCACCGCATACACCGTACCGAAAATGCGGTTAATGCCACCAGTGCGGTCACCTTCCTGGTTAGGCGCAGCAGCAGCCCGCAGCAAAAACCCACCCACGGCATGATTGATGGCCTGTGCCCAGCGGTAGCGCATGGGGCGCTCTACGTCAGCAAACAAGATGATGCGATTTTGATCGGTCTTGTTTTCCGCGTAGTGGATAAAGGTCTCGTCAAAAACCACCGCTTCACCGTCACGCCAGTAATAAGTCTGGCCATCCACATCGATATAGCAATCCGGGCTGTTAGGTGTCATCAGGCCCATGTGAAAACGCAAGGAGCCGGCATAAGGATCACGGTGACGAGGCAAACGAGCACCCGGTGGCAGAGAGGTGAACATTGCCGCCTTGATCGACGGAATGTCCTTAAGCAGATTGGTCGTGACCGGGCACAGCTCACGGGCTGAGGGGTGATCAGCGTCATACCACTTCAGGTAAAAGCGCGTCCAGCCAGTTTTGAAAAAAGAGTTAAAGCCCGCATCGTTGTACTTATCCGAAGCCTTGATGTGGCCTTCGCCAAACAGTTGCTCGGCTTCGGCACGAATTTCGTCGCAATGCTCCAGCAGCTTGTTCAGTTCGGGAAAGTGTTTCAGATCCAGATACGGCTCGTTAGGTACAGCCGAAAAACCGTACATGAAGACATTCAGCGGTGCCGTGAAGGTGGAGTGGTCCAGCAACTGGCGTGAAAAGCGATGTCTGACTCGACCCCTAAAGTGCACCACAATCGTGCACACAATGAACACGGCAAGAATGAACCATTTCACGACATGATCTCCAAAGAAGAAACTTCCGCGCTCCACAGACTTTGTAGCCTGTGTGCTGCCCCAATAAGACGGCTTGGTCTTGTCTGAGCCAAAGACAAAAAAAGGCGCACCTTACAGGTGCGCCCTTCTGGCATGGTGCGACTTAGTGTTTCGCGAGCAGAGCGTGCAGCTCTTGTACCGCGTAAACCTTCAGGCCTTCACCTTGACTCAGATACTGCAGGCCTTGAACGGCGGCTACAGCACCCGCGATTGTGGTGTAGTAGGCCAAGTTGGCAGCCAGCGCATGTGTACGGATTGTACGCGAATCAACAATAGCGTTGCGTCGCTCTTCAACCGTATTGATGACCAAGGAGATTTCGCCGTTCTTGATCATGTCCACAATGTGCGGACGACCTTCGGTAACCTTGTTCACCACCTGAACAGCCAGACCAGCCTGTTCAATGGCGCTGGCGGTTCCGCGAGTAGCCACGACCTTAAAGCCCAGCGAGATCAAGCCACGAGCCACTTCGACCGCTTGAGGCTTGTCTTGACCACGCACGCTGATGAACGCCAAACCGCCCTTGGGCAGATTTACGCTGGCAGCCATCTGCGACTTCACAAAGGCTTCGGCAAACGAGGTGCCCACGCCCATGACTTCGCCGGTGGACTTCATTTCAGGTCCCAGAATGGTATCCACACCAGGGAACTTCACGAAGGGGAACACCGCTTCTTTCACGCTGAAGTAAGGCGGCGTGATTTCTTCAGTAATACCCTGCTCGGTCAGTGTCTGACCGGCCATGGCACGCGCTGCGATCTTGGCCAGCTGCAAGCCTGTAGCCTTGGAGACGAACGGCACGGTACGCGAAGCACGTGGGTTCACTTCCAGCACATACACATCACCATCCTGAATGGCGAACTGCACGTTCATCAAACCCTTGACGTTCAGGGCCTTGGCCATGAGTGCTGTCTGGCGCTTGATTTCAGCAACGGTCTCGTCGCTGAGCGAGTAAGGAGGCAAGCTGCAAGCGGAGTCACCGGAGTGAACCCCTGCCTGCTCGATGTGCTGCATTACACCGCCGACAAAGACACGCTCGCCATCGGCCAAGCAGTCCACGTCCACTTCTGTGGCGTTGTTCAGGAAGTGATCCAGCAGCACGGGCGAGTCATTGCTGACCTTGACCGCTTCGCGCATGTAGCGCTCCAGGTCTTGCTGTTCGTGCACGATTTCCATGGCACGGCCACCCAGCACGTAGCTTGGGCGCACTACCAGCGGGTAACCGATTTCGGCAGCCAGGGAAATGGCTTCGCCTTCGGTGCGGGCAGTACGGTTTGGCGGTTGACGCAGACCCAGCTTGGTCAGCAGCTTCTGGAAGCGCTCACGGTCTTCAGCCACGTCAATGGACTCTGGGCTGGTACCAATGATAGGTACGCCGTTGGCTTCCAAAGCACGAGCCAATTTCAAAGGCGTCTGGCCACCGTACTGAACGATGGTGCCGACGGGTTTTTCGATGTGGACGATTTCCAGCACGTCTTCCAGCGTCAACGGCTCGAAGTACAGACGGTCTGAGGTGTCGTAGTCCGTCGAAACGGTTTCAGGGTTGCAGTTGACCATGATGGTTTCGTAACCATCTTCGCGCAGTGCCAAAGCAGCGTGCACACAGCAGTAGTCAAACTCAATACCCTGACCAATACGGTTAGGACCGCCACCCAGAACAATGATCTTCTTTTTGTCCGTAGGCTTGGATTCGCACTCTTCCTCGTAGGTCGAGTACATGTAGGCGGTGTCGGTAGAGAATTCAGCCGCGCAGGTGTCCACACGCTTGTAGACAGGACGCACGTTCAACTGGTGACGCAGTTTGCGCACTTCCGATTCCACGGTATCCAGCAAGAAAGCCAGACGGCGGTCGGAGAAACCACGACGCTTCAAACCGAACAAGGTGTCGCGGTCCAGATCGGCCAGCGTCTTCTGTTCCAGAGCCAGTTCGATGTCCACGATCTCTTTGATCTGGGCCAGGAACCAGGGGTCGATCTTGGTCAGGTTGTGAACTTCGTCCAGGGTCAGACCTTGAGCGAAGGCATCACCCACGTACCAGATACGCTCTGGACCAGGCTCACCCAGCTCAACCTGCAGTTTTTCGCGGTCGGTGGTTTTCTGGTTCAGACCATCTACACCCACTTCCAGGCCACGCAGGGCTTTCTGGAAGGATTCCTGGAAAGTGCGGCCAATGGCCATCACTTCACCCACGGATTTCATCTGGGTAGTCAGACGCGAGTCAGCCTGAGGGAATTTTTCAAATGCGAAACGAGGCACCTTGGTGACCACGTAATCGATGGTGGGCTCGAACGACGCAGGGGTCGCACCACCGGTGATTTCGTTACGCAGCTCGTCCAGGGTGTAACCCACGGCCAGACGCGCAGCGATCTTGGCAATAGGGAAACCAGTGGCTTTGGAAGCCAATGCGGAGGAGCGCGATACGCGCGGGTTCATTTCGATAACGATCATGCGGCCGTTATCGGGGTTCACGGCGAACTGAACGTTCGAACCGCCGGTATCCACACCGATTTCACGCAATACCGCGATCGAAGCGTTACGCATGATCTGGTATTCGCGATCTGTCAGGGTCTGAGCAGGCGCTACGGTGATGGAGTCACCGGTGTGCACGCCCATCGGGTCCAGGTTTTCAATGGAGCAAACAATAATGCAGTTGTCGGCACGGTCGCGCACGACTTCCATTTCAAACTCTTTCCAGCCCAGCAGCGATTCTTCAATCAGCAGCTCTTTGGTGGGCGATGCTTCCAGACCACGGCGGCAGATCGTTTCAAACTCTTCCGGGTTGTAGGCAATACCGCCACCTGTACCACCCAGCGTGAAGCTGGGGCGGATAACGACCGGGAAACCCGAGGTGCCGATTTCTTCAGCAATGTGCTTTTGCACAGCCCAGGCTTCATCCATGCTGTGAGCCACGCCAGACTTGGCTGACTCCAGACCGATGGAGGTCATGGCATCTTTGAACTTCAGGCGGTCTTCGGCTTTTTCGATGGCGGCAGCATTGGCACCGATCAGCTCGACGCCGTACTTTTCCAGCACGCCATATTTAGCCAGATCCAGCGCGCAGTTCAGCGCGGTTTGACCGCCCATGGTGGGCAAGAGCGCATCGGGACGCTCTTTTTCAATGATTTTCTCGACAGCTTCCCAGGTGATGGGCTCGATGTAGGTGACATCGGCCGTATCCGGGTCCGTCATGATGGTGGCCGGGTTGCTGTTGACCAGCACGGTCCGGTAACCCTCGGCCTTCAGGGCCTTACACGCCTGGGCTCCCGAGTAGTCGAATTCGCAAGCCTGACCGATGATGATCGGGCCCGCGCCAATGATGAGAATACTTTTTAAGTCTGAACGCTTTGGCATAGTGCGATTTATTCTTACGCGGCTTTATTGGCCTGGTGAGCAGCCATCAGGCTGATGAATTTGTCGAACAGCGAGGCAATATCGCGCGGACCGGGTGTAGCTTCGGGGTGACCCTGGAAGCAAAACGCGGGGCGATCTGTCAACTCGAAGCCTTGCAGGCTTTGATCGAACAAAGAAATGTGCGTGACCTTGGCATTGGCAGGCAGGGTTGTAGCATCCACCGCAAAGCCATGATTCTGGCTAGTGATGAACACGCGACCGCTGGCCAGTTCCTGCACAGGGTGGTTGGCACCATGATGGCCATTCTTCATTTTCAGTGTCTTGGCACCCACGGCCAGACCCAGAATCTGATGACCCAGGCAAATACCGAATACAGGCAGCTTGCGTTCGAGCAAGCCCTTGCAGGCCTCGATGGCGTAATCGCAAGGCTCTGGGTCGCCAGGGCCGTTGGACAAGAACACACCGTCAGGCTCGTAAGCCAGCACATCGGCCAAAGGAGTCTGTGCAGGTACGACGGTGACTTTACAGCCACGGTCTGCCATCAGACGCAAGATGTTGGCCTTAACACCAAAGTCGTAAGCCACCACATGGAACTGGCCGGTTTCAGGCTTGGTAAAGCCTTCACCCAATTCCCAGGAACCTTCGGTCCACTCGTAAATCTTGTCGGTGGTGACCACTTTGGCCAGATCCTGACCTTGCAGGCCAGGGAAAGAACGAGCCAGTTCCAACGCGCGCTCGGCGTCATCGCCCACGAAAATGCAGGCGCCCATGGAGCCTTTTTCGCGAAGAATACGAGTGAGCTTGCGGGTGTCGATACCCGAGATAGCCACAACGCCCTGAGCTTTCAGGTAGTCAGGCAAAGACTGGGTGGAGCGGAAGTTGGATAGGCGAGAAGGACAATCGCGGATAACAAGGCCAGCAGCATGGGCCTTGGTGGATTCGGAGTCCTCTGGATTGACACCGGTATTACCGATGTGCGGATAGGTAAGCGTAACAATTTGACCGCTGTAGCTTGGGTCTGTCAGGATTTCCTGATAGCCCGTCATGGCTGTATTGAAAACGATCTCAGCAACACAGTGCCCCTCGGCACCGATTGATACCCCTTTGAATAGGGTTCCATCCGCCAGGGCTAGGATAGCACTAGTGATAGTGCGGGACTCCTCAGGAAATAAAGACGGCAGCACGTTAAAAACCCCGGTTCTGAAATTAATATTAAACCTTCTGATTATATGCTCAAACGGCGATTTTCCGGTAGTTTATCGGGAATAACACTGAAACGAGGCACAGAAAGTTGGAAAATCGACTACAGTAATTGATTGGTTTGATGGCTTTGCGATGGACTAGTAACAGACATGACTACTCAGCTTGACTCCCTGCGCCAGTGCACAACCGTAGTGGCCGATACAGGCGATTTTGAAGCGATGCGTGCGTATCGCCCTACCGATGCAACAACCAACCCGTCCCTGATTTTGAAGGCTGTCCAGCAGCCGGCCTATCGGCCCTTGCTTGACCGCGTCATCAGCGACCACCCCAATGCCAGCCTGGCAGAAACCAGCGACTTGCTGCTGGTCTCTTTTGGTCGTCAGATCCTGGATATCGTGCCCGGCCGTGTTTCCACTGAAGTTGATGCCCGTTTGTCGTTTGACACCTTGGCCAGCGTCGAGCGTGCCCGCCACATCATTCAACGTTACGAAAAAGCGGGGATTGATCGCGAGCGCGTGCTGATCAAGCTGGCCAGCACCTGGGAAGGTATCCAGGCTGCGCGAACTTTGCAGGCCGAAGGCATTAATTGCAATCTGACCTTGCTGTTTTGCCTGCCCCAGGCCATTGCCTGCGCCCAGGCCAAAGTCACTCTGATCTCCCCTTTTGTGGGCCGCATCTACGACTGGTTCAAGAAATCGGCTGGCAGCGAGTGGGATGAAAACGCCCACCAAGGTGAAAATGATCCCGGCGTGCGTTCAGTACGCAGCATTTACGAATACTACAAAACCTATGACATCCCCACGGAGATCATGGGTGCCAGTTTCCGTAATGTGGGCCAGATCAAGGCCCTGGCCGGTTGCGATCTGTTGACCATCAGCCCCGAGCTGCTGGGCCAACTGGACGCCGCCCAAGGTGAAGTGCCTGCTGCTCTGGATGTCGCCCGAGCGAAAGCGGTAGCCCCCGAATGGCGTGCCAGCAACGAAATCACCTTCCGCACTGATCTGAACCAGGATGCCATGGCTACCGAAAAGCTGGCCGAAGGCATCCGCCAGTTCACCGCTGACGGCATCAAGCTGGATGCCCTGATTCAGCAGGCGCGTCAGCAGGCCTAAGCAAGCACTGGTCGTCCTAAGGGGCAGGCAGCATACTCATGCGACCTGCCCTTTTTGTTGATCCTTAGCGTTTATAGGGCAGTTGATCTGCGCCAAGCACATAAAAGAAAGACATAAAAAAACCGGCTCCTTTGTCTAAGGAGCCGGTTCTAGAGTGTGCCCTGTCAGGTCGCTGCCTGACTGCAAGCGACACGATCAGAGCTTTTCTGTCCCGCCGCTTTGAGGTCGCCAGGCCAGGAGCCGGTCTTCAAATACGCTGACCAGACCATCCAGAATCAGAGCAAATACGGTTAGCACGACAATGCCGGCAAACACCGTGTTTACGTCCAGCGTGCCTTCGGCCTGCAAGATGAGATAGCCCACCCCGCTGGCCGAGCCCAGGTATTCACCCACCACAGCCCCCACAAAGGCCAGACCGACCGATGTATGCAAGCTGGAAAACACCCAGCTGGTTGCCGAGGGAATGTAGACGTGGCGCAGCAATTGACGACGGCTGGCACCCAACATGCGGGCGTTATCCAGCAGCGTGGAGCTGACTTCACGCACACCCTGGTACACGTTAAAGAACACGATGAAAAACACCAGAGTTACAGCCAGCGCAACTTTGGACCAGATGCCCAGACCGAACCACATGCCAAAAATCGGCGCCAAGATAACGCGTGGCATGGAGTTAGCTGCCGTCAGATAAGGGTCCAGCAAAGCAGCTGCACGAGGCGATAGCCCCAGCCACAAACCGCAAGCCAGGCCTGCAATCGTACCGATGGCAAAGGCCAATAAGGTTTCGCTCAAGGTCACACCCAGGTGCAGGTAAATATCACCGTTGGTGACAAACCAGGCCCAGATCACCTTGACCACTTCCAAAGGCTGACCAAAAAAGAACGCCGCCTTAGGGTCCAGGGTCAAAAAGTGCCAGGCCAGCAACATGACCACAAGCAGCGAGATTTGCCAGCCGCGCAGGGCCAGCTTGGATCGAGTAATAGACTTAGACATATCAGGCGCGCTTTTGCTGGGCATAACCCTTCAAGACTTCATCACGCAGAACGGCCCAGATTGCCGCATGCAATTCGACAAAACGGGGGTTATTGCGTACCTCGGCCACGTCGCGGGGACGTGGAAGATCGACATGAAATTCACCGATAGGATGCGTGCCCGGTCCGGCCGACAGCACCACCACACGGTCACTCATGGCAATGGCTTCGTCCAGATCGTGCGTGATGAACAGCACCGCTTTACGCTGCGCCATCCAAATCTCCAGTACTTCGTTTTCCATCAACTGACGGGTCTGAATGTCCAACGCCGAAAAGGGTTCGTCCATCAGGATGATGTCGGGGTCACGAATCAGGGTCTGGGCCAGCATGACGCGTTTGCGCATGCCACCGGACATCTGATGCGGGTAACGATCCCCAAAACCACCCAGACCCACCCGCTTTAACCACTCTTGCGTGCGGGCGCGGGCCTCGTCCTGGGGGACGCCGGCAAACTCCAGTCCGGCCATCACGTTGGACTCGGCACTGCGCCAGGGCATCAAAGCCTCGCCCTGGAACATGTAGCCCGCGCGCTCGTTGACACCTTGCAAAGGTTTGCCAAACACACGGACCTCGCCTGACGAGGGGCTCAGCAAGCCGGCCCCTACGTTCAGCAAGGTGGATTTACCGCAGCCCGTGGGCCCGACTACAGACACAAACTCGCCCGGCGCAATGGACAGGCTGGCATCACGGACTGCTGTGTAGGTGCCCTTGCCATCGCGAGAAGCAAATACACAGCTGACATTATCCAAAGACAGGGCTGCCTCAGACATTGGGGTACTTCTTGTTGGCATTGTCGGCAAATTCGTTGGTGAAGATTTTAGTGATATCAATCTTGGACGCGTCCAGATTGGGCACAAAAGCAGCCAGGGCGTTCAGCGCAGTCGCGGGACCGTCCTCATCGACTCGCCCATCCAGCGAGAGCGATTCTTTGTTGGCGTCCAGGCACTGTTTGTACAGTTCCACATCGCCCAACAGGTAGGAGGCAGGCACGGTCTTGGCAATGGTTTCGGCATCATTGGCCTGAATCCATTTGTCTGCGCGCACGATGGCGTTAGCCAAAGCCTGGGCAGTCTTGGGGTTTTTCTCAATAAATTCTTCGGACGCGTACAAACACGCCGATGGCATATTGCCGCCGAAAATGGTTTTGGTATCGGCCACGGTACGAGTGTCGGCAATAATGCGCACTTCGTTTTCTTTAAGCAGGGTGCCGATAACCGGGTCCAGGTTAGCCATGGCATCAATCTGGCCAGTACGCATGGCAGTGACTGCCCCAGCGCCTGCACCTACGCCAATAAAGGCGACATCCGATGGCTTCAGACCGTTTTGTTCCAAGTAAAAGTTGACCATCATATTGGTCGAGGAGCCCGGTGCGGTCACACCAATTTTCTTGCCTTTCAAGTCGGCTGGCGACTGATAGTTAGGCATCGTCTTGTTGGACACAGCCAAAACAATGGCAGGTGCGCGTCCTTGTTGCACAAAGGCTCGATAGAACTGCCCTTTGGACTGCAGGTTGATCGTGTGTTCAAAAGCACCCGACACCACGTCTGCACTACCACCTACGACCGCTTGCAGCGCTTTGGAGCCACCGGCAAAGTCCGCAACCTTGACCTTCAGGCCTTCGTCTTCAAAGTAGCCATTAACCTCTGCAATGGACAAAGGCAGATAGTAAATCAGCGCTTTGCCACCGACGGCTACGGTAATGTTCTTTTTTTCAATCTCTTGCGCACGGCCCAGCGATGGCAATGACAACGCTAATCCCGATGCTCCAACCAGCTTGAGCGCATGACGACGAGTCAGTTTCATGGCAATCCCCTTCTTGTTGTTGGTCATAAACTATATAGGCTTGATACTTATACCCAAAAACAAGGGGCAGTACGCCCCTTGTCCGCTAAGCGGTCAAACCTGATTAGGTGGCGCGACGCTCCATCAAGGCCCAGGCGATCGTGCTGGGATCAACATATTCCAGCTCGCTGCCCGCTGGCACACCGCGTGCCAACCGAGTCACTTTCAAGCCTTGGCTGCTGAGCATCTCCGCCAGATGATGGGCGGTGGTTTCGCCCTCTGCGGTGAAATTAGTCGCTAGAATCACTTCCTGCACTTGGCCATCACCAGCTCGCTCTAGCAAGCGGTCAAATTGCAAGGCATCCGGGCCTATGCCTTCCAGCGGCGTCAAACGCCCCATCAGGACATAGTAAAGACCTCGGTAACCATGCGTAGCCTCGATCATGTTTTGATCGGCAGGCGTCTCCACCACACACAACAACGCCGGATCACGGCGGGGATTGGCACAGGTTTCACAAATAGTTTGGACAGTGAACCCATTGCAGCGCTGACAGTGCTGCAGTGCCGTTGTGGCATGTTCAAGAGCGCGGCTCAATTGGTCGGCGCCTACCAAGTCGTGTTGCAACAAGTGGTAGGCCATGCGGCGAGCACTGCGCTCGCCCACACCGGGTAACCGACGCAGAGCCTGGATCAGAGCCCGAAGTGGTTCGGGCTCAGTGATCTGCGGTTCGTTCATTAGAACGGGAACTTCATACCGGGTGGCAGTGGCAGGCCAGCGGTCACACCCGCCATTTTTTCCTGCGACGTTGCCTCGGCTTTGCGCTGCGCGTCGTTAAAAGCGGCAGCAATCAAATCTTCCAACATGTCTTTGTCATCTTCCAGCAAGCTGGGGTCGATAGAGACGCGGCGCACATCGTGGCGGCAGTTCATGGTGACCTTGACCAGACCACCACCGGAAACGCCCTCGACCTCGATATCGGCCAAGGCATCCTGCGCCTTTTTCATGTTTTCCTGCATTTGCTGCGCCTGACGCATCAAGCCGGCAATTTGACCTTTCATCATGGTTTGGTTTTCCTGATTGATATAAATTGACAAGGGGCCATTCAGGCGGCCCGAACCAAAGGTGTGGCCTTAACCGATCCCGGTTTGACGCTGGCGCCAAAATCCTGAATCAGACTCAAGACAAAGGGATCCTGGGTGACTTGCTCTTCGGCCTGTCGCTGGCGTTCTGCCAGCTTGGCCTGCTCCACGGCATGCGCGGTGGCATCACCCGTATCCCCGTATTCAATCACCAACTGAATGGACTGGGCAAAGTACTCCGACAAAACGGTACGCAAACGCGCTTTGCCCTGGCTGCCTTCAGTTGCCTTGATTTTGGCACGCAGGTGAACTTCCTGTCCTTTCACGCCCAGCCATTCGCTTTGGCGGGCAAGCTCAGCGGCCCAGCCGCTTAAGGGCAGGCTAGCGGCCACGTCAGGCCAGGTTTCTGCTTTCATGCCACCCAAACGGACGGAACGCGGGCTTGCCGAACCGCTTTGCGGCACCGGCAGACCCAAATCCGTGTCGGGCATATAGCGATCAGACATGGATACAGACGGCACATCGCCCTCTTCTTCGGCAAGGGCCGCATCCATATCCAAAGGCTGGTAATTCTCGAATTCCTCGTCCATGCCCTCGGACAACCAGGCAGGCTCTTCCTGGCCTGCCGGACCCGGAGCGGCGGGCGGCGCTTCTTCCGCCACCGGGTCAACGCGTGTTGCCGCTTGAGCTTGGGAAGCCATCAAGGGCTGAGCCGTGTTTTTAGTTTGCGGCTTGGCAACTTCAGGGTCGGCGGATGACTCTGAGGCTGGCGCAGATTCCACTGCATCAACAGCAGCGCTGCCCGTGGCCGAAGCCGCTTCAATTGCCTGCGCCTGATCCACCGCTGGGCTGGACTCTGTCAAAGCGGGCGTCTGTGCGACAGCAGGCGGCGGGGAGTCTTCCCAAGCAGGAACAAAATCCTCAGCCTGTGCTGGGGCTTCTTCACTAACAGGCTCAGCTTGGGCTGGATTGGCATTTGCAACAGCAGCGACAGGCGCTGCGGCCTGAGTCTCAGCTTGCTGTGCGGATACCGACGGGGCCGCTTGCTGTCTTGATGGGGCGGAAGCGGCTGCTGGTGCAGCAACAGCGTCCACCACTGCTGCCGGAGCCGCTGCGGGTGCCGTGGCAGGCGCCACAGTGGCCGCACTGGAACTGGCTACCGCCGTCCCTGAGCCCGATGGCGGCACAGGCTGAGCCGGTACGGGCTCGGGCAACAAGGCCAGCATGCGCAAGCAAGCCATTACAAAACCGGCATACTCATCCGGAGCCAATGACAGCTCCTGACGGCTATGCACCGCTACCGAATAAAAAAGCTGGACATGATCAGGCGACAGCGTGGGCGCTAATTGCCGCACCGCTTCTGCCAAAGGATCATCATCCGTAATCGTGCCGGGAATGCGCTGTTCAATGGCAATCCGGGACAGCAAGGTTGCCAGATCCGCCAAGGCTCCCGAATAGGACAGGCCACGCAAGGCCAGATCGTCTGCCACCGCCATGATGGACTGTGCATCGTAAGCAACCAGTGCTTGCAGCAGTTGCGCCAAATGGCGCTGATCGATCGTGCCCAACATGGCTTGCACCGCTTGGGCGCTAAGATCACCAGCACTATAGGCGATGGCCTGATCGCTTAGCGACAAGGCATCCCGCATGGAGCCGTCAGCCGCCTGAGCCAATAAGCGCAGGGCTGGAACCTCGAACTGCATGCCTTCTTCAGTCAGGATTTCTTGCAAGTGCCCGACAATAGCCGGCACTGTCATCTGCTTCAAATTGAACTGCAGACATCGTGAGAGCACCGTGACCGGAATCTTCTGCGGGTCCGTGGTAGCAAGAATGAATTTTACGTGCGCGGGAGGCTCTTCCAGCGTCTTGAGCATGGCGTTGAACGCGTGCCCGGTCAGCATGTGAACTTCGTCAATCATGTAGACCTTGTAGCGGCCGGAGCTCGGGGCATACACCGCCTGCTCCAGCAACTGGGTCATCTCTTCAACGCCCCGATTGGAGGCGGCATCCAGCTCTACATAATCAATAAAGCGTCCGGCATCAATTTCCGTACACGCTTGGCAAACCCCGCAGGGCTTGGCGGTAATCCCGGTTTCGCAGTTCAGCGACTTGGCCAGAATGCGTGACAAGGTAGTCTTGCCCACCCCGCGGGTGCCCGTAAACAGCCAGGCATGATGCAGGCGCTGGGTTTCCAGGGCGTGCGTCAAAGCGCGCACCACGTGGTCCTGACCAACCAGGGTGTCAAAGGAACGGGGGCGCCACTTGCGGGCCAGAACGAGATAGGTCATGCGAATTCCGGACGGCGTGAACCATCAATACAAATAAGCGAAAGGAAAAGTGTACCGGATTCGGTGCTGGAGGGGAGAAGATAGCCTGGGCGCGAGAAGCCCAGCAAGCAAATGAAGTGGCGAGCCTGACTCCGGCACTGATTCTGCACGGCTGTGGCTGCTTCGTTCCCGACCTGACCAGATTCACCGCCGAACCATGCGGAGGGGCCCGCCGACAAGTAGTGTAGCATTAATACGGCAGCCAAAGATCGGCCCTGGGGAAATAAAGCGCAGCCTGCGCAGGGCGCCCATCCAGAGCCTGTACTTGTTCGCAATATCGCTCCAATTGAGGGGCATAACGCTCCCGCATACGCTCGGCAAAAGCCTCCAGAGTTTCATGCTCGGCAGGCCGCCCGGTTTTGTAATCCACCACCAGCCAATGGTCTTCCTGTGAAATGGCCAGGTCAATAATCGATACGCGGCCGCTGACATCCAGCAAAGACCATTCACGGTACGCCCGGCTGACGCCCAGCAACCATCGGCCCCTCTCGGTTTCTACTGTTGCCTTGATCGCTTCAAACAAAGATTGCGCCGCTTCATCCAAATAGGCCGCAGGCACGCCAGCCCGTAGCAATTGACGACGCATGACGGCGCGGCCTTGTTGCAAGCGCTCCACCGGCCATTGATCCAAACCTTCACGCCCCAGTTTTTCCAGCCAGTCATGAGCAACCGTACCAATCGCCTTTTCATGAGTGGTATCCAAGGACCACTGCCAGCTTTGATATTGCGGATTGCTTGACTGCAGGGGCGCCGCCGCAAGGGCAGGCACGCTCACAACACGCTGCAAGAGCGCAGCGGAACTTTGCCCGTCCTCCTCCTGCCGCACATTTTGCTCGGCTTGCCACACAGGGGCAGACGGTTGCTCCAGCACCGGCCACACCCGACTTAGCAAGGAGCGGCCATCCGGCTCGCGCAGTCCTTTATCGGGCGTAATGCTCAACTCTGCAAACAAATGCAGTTCCTGACGCGCACGGGTCAACGCCACGTATAAAAGGCGATGGCTTTCCTGCTCGGCACGGATACGCTCCCGAGCCGCCAGAAATTGCGAGACGGGGTCGCGCTGCTCGCTGCCCTTATGGCTGATCGGCCCCAGAATCAATCGCTCGGCGCTATGTTCCAAACGAATCAAGGGTTCAGAGTCAGCCGCAGACTGCTTATGCAGCCCAAACAAAATAACGGTTTCAAACTCCAGACCCTTGGATTTGTGAATCGTCATGACTTCTACAGCCTTGCCGGTCCCTTGCGGGGTGGCGTACAAGGACTCGACTCGGGACTGTAGCTGCTGCTGATCCGGTGGCCCGTAAGGACACAGTTCTTCCAGCAAACGCAAAACCTGCTCCGCGTCCGCTTGATCGGCCAAGCTGGGATACACCTGCGGCCCACCCAAGCGCAACCAGCATTCCTGCACCCAAGCTGCAAAAGGCATCAAGCCACTGCGATTACCCCGATCCAGCAGAATCTGACACGCGAAGAGCAAACGAGCACGCTCGTCCGCTTCCCAATCATTGAAGTCCTGACCCTGCGTTAACTCGGCCAGGGTTTGTGTGGGATGCAAGGCGCACAAACGGTGCAAGCTGTCCAAACGCAAACCGATCAAAGGAGAACGCAACACAGACAACCATGCCAGACGGTCAGCCGGATGCGCCAAGGCTCGGACCAATTGCACCAGGTCAGCGACCACAGGGCGCTGTTGCAAAGGCTCCAGCTCTACTGCACGGCACGGTATGCCCTGCTCACCCAACTTGCGTACCAGACCATGCAAGTGAGAACGCGCCCGTACCAAAATAGCGACTGGATGCTCACTGTCCTGGTAGCGCTGCAAAGCTTGTGCCGCGCATTGGACGGCATCGTCCACGGCTCGTTCTTGAGCCGCCTGTTGTGACGGCACCGCATCTTCGCCGCGAGCCACCCGGAAATGCCAGGAGGGATGAAACTGCACCGCCCACTGTGGTACATCAGGTTTGAAGGCGGTGGAGTGCTCGTAAGTCACCATGCCCAAGTCCGGATCAGGACGCGGCGGAAAGAGCTGAGCGCCTACCTGATTCACCCACTCCACCAAACGTGGGTGCGAGCGGAAGTTATTGCTTAGGTTCAACGGCTCCAGCTCCACCTCACCCAGGCGCTTGGCCTGCCAGACCTGCAAGAACAAGCCCACCTCCGCTTTACGGAAGCGGTAGATGGATTGCATCGGGTCGCCCACCAGGAACAGGCTGCGCCCATCGTCCGGCTCCCAACCACTGGTCAAGCGTTCCAACAACTGCACTTGTGACTGACTCGTGTCCTGAAACTCGTCCACCAAGAGATGGCGAATAGAGCGGTCCATGCGCAAGAGCAGTTCCCCCGGCTCGTCCGCATCCCCCAGGGCTTGCAGCGCTCGTTGGGCAATTTCCGTGAAATCGACCTCGGCTTTTTCGGCAAAACGCAGTTTTAACTGTGCAGCGGCCAACCAAAGCACCTGAATCAAATTCGACAACACCTCTTGCTGCTGCTCGGAATACTGAGCGGGCAAGAGCCGGGCGCTCGCCAAACGGGAGACCCAGGATTCAGTACCCAGGCAATTCCCCAGCCATTCACTCAAGGCTTCTTTTTGTGCTGTTTTAGGAGGGAAACCATTGCGCACCGTCAGACTTTTACGCAAATCGCCTTTATCCGTCAGCAATAGCGCCGCCAGTCCACGCCAGCGGGGCAAGTCATCCATGACCGGAGCCAGGGTATCGCCTCGCCAATCGGCCAAGGCCAGCACGTCTCCTGCATCCAGGTTGGACGCAGCAAAGCAGGCCAGGGGCGCCAAAGTGGTGGACCAGCCCGGCGGCAAGCTCTCGCTTAACTGCTGCAGTTGCTGTTCAACCACCTCGCGCAGACTGTCTTGCAACAGAGCAAGATCGCCCCCCTGCCCCATGGCAGGCAACCATTGATCCCGGCTAGCCAGCATGCCAGCCAGGAGCGCCTGGGCCTGGAGCAGATTCACATCCATATGCTCCAGAAAGCGCGCCACGCTAGGAATGCTTTCCGCCATTTCCAAGGTAGCCCAGGCCGCCGCTTCGTAGTGTTCCTGCGCCTTATCAGTAATGGCGGGCACACCGCCCAAACCGGTGATCCAGGGCATCGCACGCACCAGATGGGCGCACAAGGAGTCAATCGTCCGGATGCTTAGACGAGCCGGATAAGCCAACAAGTCCCATTGCTGCTCCTGATTACGCTGCATGGCAGCGCGAGCCAGCTCCCAGCTACGAACGCGATAAGGCTCTGCCGGTCGCTCTTGATCGGCTGCAGCCAGTTTCTCCAATACGCGAGCGTGCATTTCAGCAGCCGCTTTACGGGTAAAGGTGATGGCAACAATTTCTTCTGGCCGCTGTACACGCGCCAGCAAGGCCAAAATTCGGTCAGTCAATAATTCGGTTTTTCCAGAACCGGCTGGTGCCTGCACCAGAAAGGAGGCATCAGGGTCCAGTGCCCGAGCCCGGGCCTGACTATCGCTAGGAATAGTAAACATCACGCTTCTCCTCCATTTTCCTGGAGGTCTTCCTGGAACAATCGTAAAAAGGGTAAGACATCGCAATAGAGCAGGTCATTGCGATTCCAGATCTGATTGGCGGCCTGCCCCTGCAAAAACTCGTCAGCCAAGCCTTCCACCGCTTGCTTCCACTGCGCAATCTGGGCTGTCCACTGCTGGGCGGTTTCCAGCTCGGTCAGCCCTTCAATATCCATGCCCGGTGCGGCCAAACCGCTCAACCCCACCTGACGGGCATGCAAACGCACAAAAGCCAGACCACTGACCGCACGGCCTTCATCGTGCAAGGCGGCTGCATAAAACGGCAGTTGCAAATTGACCGGTCGGGGCCGCAGCCAGTCTTTATCGGGGCGCAGCTCGCCGATACCGGTTTTGTAGTCCAGCAGCAATTGCTCGCCGCCCGCCAAATCATCCAAACGGTCCAGACGCAGATTTAAGCGCAGCAAGCCACGGCTCCAGCTCAATTCATGCTCAGTTGCCCCCAAAGCAAAGGGAGGACGCTGCGCTTCCTGATGAGCGTATTCGGTCAGCACGGCCATCCCGCGCTCCATTTCCAGGCCACGCAGTACAGGCCCGTAATCGGGCAGTTCCTCTTGGGCGGCCTGGTTCACGCAGCCTTGCACGACCTGCACCAGCGTGTCTTCACCAATCAGCTCATGCAAACGGTCCTGATCCCGCACTTGAAGCCAGAACAGCTCAACGGCACGGTGCAAAAACATCCCGCGTGTATTCATATCCCCTAGACGGGCATAGTCCGGCAGAGCCTGTCCATGCAAACGGAATTTCACAAAAGCCCATAAGGGACTGCGAGCCTGTGTATCCAGCACGCTGATGCCGCCACGAATACGCTCGTCCATCTGCAGCGGTGGGCCCCGCTCATCTCGCAAGGCTTCCTGCGCAGCGGCCTGCTCGGCCTGCACAGCCCACGGCGTGTCCAGCAAGGGCCAATTCGCAATCAAGGGGCTGGGCCTAAGCTCTTGCTCACCTTGATGCAAAGGCGCGCTCAGCAGCACCTGATCCCCACAACGCAATAGCGCCGCCAGCATCCAGCGTGCCCACTCCAGCTCGCGCTCCGGCGTACTGCGCGGCGCCTGCACTCGGCGTAAAACCTGGGCCGGGATCAAAGGATTGGGTTTGACAGCGGCAGGCAAGATTTCATCTGTCAGCCCCAGAACCCACACCGCATCCCAACGCCCGCCTTCAGCCTCCAGAAAGCCCAGCACATCCAAACGGGAGCGCGGATCGCGCTGCGGCTGGAACAGGTTTTCACGCGCCATGCGAGCCAACGCATTCTGCGCCTGCAAGGCACTGATACGCCCCAGCACCGGCGCTTGCTGTGCCAGTTGCAGCAGCAAGGCTTCCAACGCCTCCAGTGTCTGAAACTGCGCACTGTCCAGGCGGTTGGTCCCGGGAAAGCCCAAGGCTTCCAAACACTGGCGCATGACCGACGCCCAGGTGTCTACCCCTTGTGCCCCAGACGACACGGCATTGAAGCGCTCCATTGCCTTGTCCCACGCCAAGCCCAATTCGGGTGTGTGAAAGCTGAGCATGTCTTCAAACTCTTTACGCCCCACTTGAGTGATGCGGTTGTCACGCCACGCCTTGTCGATGCGAGCACGTCCCCCAGCTTCAGACTGTTCGGCCTGACACGCCCCCAGTCGCAAAGCCTCGCCCAGCATGGCGGGCTCTGCCTGGGCTTTGGTCGCCAAGGTAAACAAAGCTTTCAACCAGGCCATGGCCGCTTCTACCACGGGCCACTCCGCTAAGGATCGGGCAGCCGCCACGTTATAGGGCAAGGCGCCTTGATCAGTGTGCATAGCCTGCCGCAACAGGCGATGCACCAAGGGCAATTGAGTCTCCAGCTGGGCAGCCACAATGGCCACCGTGCGGTCTGGGTCTTCGTCCAATTGACGACGTGCCCACTGCACGGCCAAACGCCATTCGGTATCTGCGTCCTGGGCTTGCACCCGATGTACTTGAGTGGCTGCGGCCTCCTCATGCTCCAGGCGCAAGATCTCCACCCCGGCCTCTTGCAAGCCACTGAGCAGGGCTTGCAGGCGCGGCGAATATTCATGAAAACCATGCAGCACCATATGGCGATGGCGCATGTGTAAAGCGCCCTGCCGCACAGCCGCCAGCACGCGCCCTGCCGCCAGATTGGCATCATCCAGATCAGCTTGCGCCAGGCTTTGTCGATAATGAGAGCGCCACTGCATGAAGCGTTCAAAATCCACACTGGCTTCACCGGGCTTCAATTCAATATGCCACTCATCCAGCAAGGTATCGGCTTCACAGGCCAGACGCGCCGCCTGCCCCACATCCAGAAAATAGCCCTCTTCCTCGCACTGCTCGATGCTGTGTTCCCAGCGCTGCAGGGCGGCGAAGCGATCCATTTGGTGCGCCGCCGGCTGCCACTGCTCGGAAAAGCAGAGCTGATCGCTGGCCTGAGCCAGCCAGGCTCCCAAAGGCACGATTTCAGGCACGGCCACCGTCCCTCCCGCACCTGCCAGGCTGGCGGACAGATGCCCCAGCAAGCGACGGGCGTAGCGCTTGTTGACAGTCAGAACGACCGTCTCGGCACTATTGAGCTCCTGCAATTGAGCCATGGAAATAGCGGGGGTGTCGTACATAGAAAAAACCAGTTAAGGTTGCAAGAAAACAGAATGGCCAGCGGCACGGATCAGGCCATTGTACTGGCGCTCTATACCTTGTCCGCTCCCGCCCTTACACTTATCACCATGCCTAATTCACACACTCCCAATCCCGAATTGACCGGTAGCCTGTCTCTGCGTACGGGTGAACATACCTGGGGCAGCGCACGCCGTATGGCTTTGCTGGCCGCTATTGCCGAGCAGGGCTCGATTTCTGCTGCTGCCCGCCATATTGGCATCAGCTACAAAGCCGCCTGGGATGCCATCGACATCATGAACAATATGGCTGGCGAACCCTTGGTGCTACGCAGCACGGGTGGCCATCGTGGTGGTGGCGCCACCTTGACCCCCAAGGCGGTCGAGTTACTTGAGCTGTACCAAACCTATGACCGGCTGCATCAGCGTTTCATGAGTCGCATCGGTCGCTTAATGCCTTCAGTGGCCACTCAAATGGAGTTACTCCAAACCATGATCATGCAAACTTCCGCTCGCAACCAACTGCCCGGCACAGTCACCACGATCAAAACGGGTGCCGTTAACGACGAAATTCATGTGGATATTGGCCAGGGCCAGACCGTTGTGGCGTCCATTACCCGTGAAAGCACAGAGAACCTGGGCCTGCGCGAAGGTCAAAAAGTGCTGGCCTTTCTGAAAGCGTCTTCAATCATGATCGGCACAGGCGACACACGCAACTCCCTGTCTGCCCGCAACCAATTGCCCGGCACAATTACAGATGTGATTGGTGGCGCGGTGAACGCCGAAGTCCGCATGGAACTGCCGCAAGGACTGGTGATAACCGCCAGCATCACGCTGGACAGCACACAGCGTTTGAGCCTGGAAGCAGGCCAATCCGCCTATGCGCTATTTAAGGCATCCAGCGTAATGATCGCTACGCTGTAACTTCCAGATCAGCGCTGGTGCAGCATTCGATAATGCGACCATCGCGAATGCGATAGACCTCTTGGGCCAAGGCTCTGGCATCTTCAGGATCATGCGTGATCAAAATCGTGGGAATGTCGATCTGGCTCTGCAATTGAGCCAGTTCGGCACGCAAACGGGTACGCAAATCCTGGTCCAGAGCCGCCAACGGCTCGTCCAGCAAGAGCAGCTGCGGCTGGATTGCCAGCGCACGAGCCAAAGCACAGCGCTGCTTTTGCCCACCCGATAGCTGAGCAGGATAGCTGCTCAACACGGACTCCAGCTGGAATGCTTCCACCCAACGCTGGGCTGCCGCAGGCAAATCTCGCACTGTGCGGTTGAACAAGCCGGTATTCAGACCAAAGCAAATATTCTGTGCCGCCGTCAAATGAGGGAACAGGCCATAGTCCTGAAACAGATACGCCACGCGGCGTTCGCGGGGCTTTAAGTTCACGCCGGTTTCGGAGTCAAAATAGACCTGATCGCCAATTTGAATTCGGCCGTGATCGGGCCGCAGCAAACCGGCAACGCTTTGCACCGTCAAAGATTTGCCCGAGCCCGAAGGCCCGTACAAAGCGATATGCCGAGCATCAGTCTGAATCTGAATATTCAGCTTGAAATGACGGGCCTCGCTAACAACGGTGCGTTGAATCTGTAAGTTCAGGCTCATGACATCCCTCTTTTACGACGCACGTGACGCGGCGACAGTGCACTGGTGCTCCAAAGAACCAGGACGCAGGTAATTGAAATAATGGCCACCAGCACCAAAGCCTGTTGATCCTCGCCTGCCTGCACCGCCTCGTAGATAGCAATGGACATAGTCTGGGTGCGTCCCGGAATACTGCCCGCAATCATCAAGGTAGCCCCAAATTCGCCCAAGGCCCGTGCAAATGCCAGCAAAACCCCGGCCATAATACCGCGCGCTGCCAAGGGCAGGCTGACTCGGAAAAAAATGGCCAAAGGCTTCAGGCCCAGCACGCTGGCAGCATTTTCAAGGCGCGTGTCCACATCTTCAAAAGCGGCGCGCGCCGCTTTCAAAATCATGGGGAAAGCGACCACCGTGGCCGCCACCACCGCCCCCTGCCAGGTAAAGACTAGTTCTATACCTATGCTCGATAACCACTGCCCCAGAGAACTGCGCCGACCCAGCAACACCAACAGGTAATAGCCAATTACTGTGGGCGGCAAAACCATAGGCAAGGTCAAGATGGAGTCGAGCAGGTCACACCAGCGCGACTGCCAGCGCGACAAGGCATAGGCAATGCCTATGCCCAGCACACAGGCGAACAAGGTCGCCCAAGCGGCGACCTTGAGCGATAACCACAAGGGAATCCAAAGTGAAGTCATCCTGCTATCAAAATCCGATCAAGGCTTGGCAAAACCGTATTTTGCCAGCACTTCTTGACCGGACTCAGACATAACGAAATCCTGGAAAGCCTGGGCCTTGTCATTGCGACCTTCACGCTGAACCAAAGCGATGGGGTACGTGACAGGTTCCGTTGTCTTGAGCACTTCCAACACTTCCACCTTGTCTTTCATGATGGCAGCGTCAGTAGCAAACACAAAACCGGCTTCTACTTCGCCACGAGCGACGTAATCCAGCACCTGACGCACGTTCTGCCCCAGAATTTCGCGCTCTTTAACCGCATCCCACTGACCGGCTTTTTCCAGCGCAGCCTGGGTGTAACGTCCTACAGGCACAACCGCCGGATTACCCAAGGCCACGCGTTTGACTTCTGGCTTGCCCAGGTCACCGGCGTTGCTCACTTTGGCAGGATTGTCGCTAGGCACAATCAGTACCACCTGATTCTGCACAAAATTCTTGCGAGTAGCCGGGTCCACCGCCTTGGCTTCTTCTGCCTTGTTCATCGCCTTCTGGTCTGCGGAGGCAAACACGTCCACCGGCGCACCATTGACGATCTGTTGCAGCAAGACGTCCGAAGCCGCAAAACTGGTCAGAACTTTGGTGCCAGGATGTTCCGCTTCAAACTGACCTGCCAGTTCCTTGAAGGCGTTGGTCAAGCTGGCAGCAGCGGCTACCACCAATTCATCAGCTTGGGCCGTGCCTTGCAAGAACAGGGATAAGGCAGCTACCGATACGACACGTTTAAACATTGTTTTCTCCTCCGGGACAGGTGTAACGAATTAGTATAATCAGGAAATATATATAGGTATATACCGAAAGTTGCGCTCGCGCCTGAATGAAGCTCATCACCTCGGAGTGATAGCATGATGACTTTCCCGCTCCGATCCCGTCGAATAAAGCCCCCCGCCCCATGACGCAAGCCAGTCTGATTTCCGATTTCATCACCATGCTGTGGTTGCAAGACGGCCTGGCCGCCAACACGCAGCAGGCGTATCGGCAGGACCTGGAACGCCTGGCCGAATGGGTGCAGGCAGAGCGAGCGGACAAAGCATTGGAACAACTGGATGCCAGCGACCTACGCGAATGGATGAGCAGCCAGTCCGGCAGCAGCAAAGCCAGCACGGCTAACCGCAGACTGGCAACCTTGCGCCGCTTTTACAGCTGGGCCGTACAAGAGGGTCTGCGTCAGGACGACCCCTGTCTGGAATTGAGCAGTGCCCGCCAAGCGCCCCGCGTACCGCACACTTTGTCCGAAGATCAGGTCGAGCGCCTGTTGGCCGCACCCGACATACACAATGAGTTGGGACTGCGGGATCGCAGCATGCTGGAGACCTTGTACGCCAGCGGCTTGCGTGTCAGCGAACTAATTGAACTGCCGATGCAAAATCTGAGCCTGAGCGATGGCGTCTTGCGCATCGACCAAGGCAAAGGCGGCAAGGACAGGCTAGTGCCTCTAGGCCAGGAGGCCCTGCACTGGATCGAGCGTTATCTGCAAGAATCGCGCCCCGCTTTGTTGGGGCAGCGACGCAGTGACTTTGTGTTCATCACCGGGCGCGGCACCTGCATGAGTCGGCAATCTTTTTGGCTGATCGTTAAAAAATACGCTGTTCAGGCCGGGATTCTGGCCCCGCTCTCGCCCCATGTATTGCGCCATGCTTTCGCAACACACTTGCTCAATCACGGGGCAGACTTACGCGTGGTACAGATGCTGCTGGGACACGCCGATATTTCCACTACACAGATTTATACTCATGTGGCGCGTGAACGCTTGAAAGCCTTGCACGCCGCCCATCATCCACGCGCTTGAGCGCACCTTCAGATATGGCTAAAGAAAAACACGTCAGCGAAACTCCAGCCACGCAATGGCTGCGTAAAAAAGGCATTAGTTTTACCGAGCATAGCTACAACTATGTTGACCATGGTGGGGCCATGGAAGCGGCAGCCCAATTAGGGCTGGATCTGCACCGGGTTGCCAAAACACTGATCATGGAAGATGAAAGTGCCAAGCCGCTGATTATCGTGATGCACGGCGACCGCGAAGTCTCCACCAAGAACCTGGCCCGCCAGACCGGCGTTAAAAAGATCGCCCCCTGCAAACCGGATGTGGCCCAGCGCCACTCCGGCTACTTGGTCGGCGGCACCTCCCCCTTTGCGACGCGCAAGGCCATGCCCGTCTGGGTGGAGGAAGAGCTGCTGGAGTTCGACACGATTTATATCAACGGTGGGCGACGCGGCTATTTATTGGGTATCAATCCACACGTTTTGATCGACAGCCTGGGCGCACGCACAGTACAAGCGGGCCTGGAAAAAGGCTGACGCCTTTCGCAGTGTTTATAAAAACGAACCGTTTTGAGCAACACCCCACAAAGTGGACAGCCATCCACTTTGTGGGGTGTTTTGCCAGGCAAGGCGCAATGCCCACAAGCATGCACAGATTGAGAACAGATTTGTGCGGCATAGGCCGCGAGGTTTAGCCAAGTGGCACCAGCGAAAGAGCTGATACCGCTCCCCATCGGCATAGCAAGAAAGTCGCTTGTCACAAGACAAAAATGATTGCACCCACTTACTATTTCGCCAGATAATTCAAGCCTGAATAATAAGAGGGGGCCCCATGTTTCAATCCTTGCGCCAGCCTGCCGTGATGACGGTCACGCTGGCAGCCGCCGGCATCTTGATGGTCACCATGGGGATACGCCAATCCTTTGGTCTGTTCATTGGCCCGATTGATAAAGCGACCGGCATGGGCATCATGTCCATCAGCTTTGCCATGGCAGTAGGACAACTGGCCTGGGGCGCAATCCAGCCCATTGCCGGTGCTTGTTCTGATCGCTGGGGCCCGGACCGCGTTCTGATTGCCGGTCTGCTGGTGCTGGCACTGGGTTGCGCGGTCACTCCCTTTATTGGCACTGGCCTGGGCTTGACGCTGACCTTGGGCCTGCTGGCCAATATAGGCTCGGGCGCGGCTAGTTTTTCCACCTTGATTGGGGCTGCTGCTCAACGCATTCCGGATCACGCTCGCGGACAGGCCTCTGGTTTGATCAACGCCGGCGGCTCCTTTGGCCAGTTTGTTTTTGCCCCCTTGGTGCAAAAACTGATCGCTATGGTGGGCTGGATGTCCACCTTCTGGGTACTGGCCTTAACCGCCCTGCTGACCTTGCCCTTGATTCGCAAACTCAGTCCCGGCAACAGTGCAGCAAAAGCCGCTACCGCCCCCAGCTCAGCGCCCGCTGTCAGCGGTCCGGGACTGGCGCAAACCGTCAAAGCAGCCATGAAAGATCGCAGCTATTTGCTGCTGAGCCTGGGCTTTTTCACTTGCGGTTTTCATATCGCTTTTTTAGTCACGCACCTGCCAGGTGAGATTGATTTGTGTGGCCTGCCCCCATCGGTTGCCAGCTGGTCTTTGGCCTTGATCGGGCTGGCCAACATCTTTGGCAGTATCGTGGCAGGCTCGTGCATTGCACGCTGGCGCAGCAAGTACGTGCTGGCGCTGATGTATGCCTCCCGAGCCGTCCTGATCTTGTGGTATTTGATGATGCCCAAGACCGATCTAGTGTTTTATGTTTTTGCCATCGGCCTGGGGCTGACCTGGCTGGCTACCGTGCCTCCCACGGCTAATATCGTCGCCAAACTGTTTGGTACACGCTATCTGGCTACCTTGTTCGGGCTGGCCCTGTTCTCCCACCAGATTGGTGGCTTTTTAGGTGCCTGGCTGGGCGGCATTGCCCTGACCCGCTTTGGTGACTACAGCTGGATGTGGTGGGCTGATATCGTTTTGGCCATCGTCGCGGCGATCGTCAATTTGCCTATACGCGAGGCAAAAATCCAAACGGCATAGAGGTTTCGGCAAGGAGTGCCCCTACACAATCAAAAAGCCCGTCATCACTGTTAAACCCCAAACGTTTGGAGGCTACACAGCTATGACGGGCGTTTTGTTAGCTTACGCATACATCCTCTGCTTACCGAGACGGCGATCAGCATCGGCCTGAACAAGCAACAAGTCTAGAACATGGTGTTGCTATTGGCCGCTTGCTCCGGCACCGCCTGGATGACATCCCAGTGTTCAACAATCTTGCCGTCCTGCACACGGAAGATATCAATCACCGCTTGCCCGCGATCCGCCTTGCCATTGGTCGAATGCACGTGCAGATAGACCAGATCCCCATCGCTGGCACTACGTACTATCTTTGCACGGGACTGCGGATTGTCTTTGAAGTAGGTTCCGAAATAGCCCACAAAAGGCGCTTTTCCGTCCGGCACCTGCGGGTTGTGCTGGATATAGTCATCCGCCACAACTTGGGCCGCTTGCTGAACCTCGTGCTGGTTAAAAAAGCGGTCATAAAACTGCAGCACTAACTGGCGATTACTCTCTTCCTGAGCCACATCACGCGCCGCAGGAGCCGCAGCCGAGGCAATGCCCGTGCTCATTAACAAAGCGCCGGTCAACAACACCGGGGAAATCCAAGAAAACGTGATTTTCATCAGCCTGGCTCCTGTTAATAACCAACGGTGAAACGCTGACGCGAATGGCTGGGGCGCTCGATCTCGTCAACCAAGGCAATCGCATAATCTTCGTACGAAATCTGGCTACCCTGATCCGATACCAGCAAGCTGTCCTTGCCAAGACGGAATTTGCCGGTACGCTGGCCCGGGCCGAACTCAGCAGACGGAGACAAAAAGGTCCAATCCAGCTCTTTTTCTTGACGCAGTTGATCCAGGAACTCAATCCCACCCAAAGCCTCGCTACGGTAGGCATCGGGGAAAGCAGGCTGATCAATCAAGCGCTGGCCAGGGGCGACTTCCAAACTGGCAGCCCCGCCCACAACCAAATAGCGCTTGATGCCAGCGGCGCGCACCGCAGTGATCAGCTTGGAGGGATCAGAAGACGCAAAACGAACAGCACTGATGGCAATATCGTGCCCTTGCAGCAGGGCGATCAAGCCATCCAGATCATTCACATCCCCCTGCACGGCAGTGACATTAGGCAGGCTGGCGATCTTGTCAGTGTGGCGGGCAATCGCTGTCACCGTATGACCACGATCAGAGAGTTCTTTCAGCAGGCGCGAACCGACTTCGCCGGAGGCACCCATCAATGCAATGCGAGACATAATAGCTCCTTGTGTGCTCAAATAAAGACCTGGTCTATTAAGTAGACCATTAAGCATGATGCTAGACAGTTTTTTGTCACTCCACAAGAAGTCACGCGGACCATACCAGGTCACACGGAAGTGACTATTGAATATCGCAAGGCAGGAAAAAACATGCCCTCTTCAAGCGCAAACGTATTGGCTACAAGCCCTGTAGAAGAATTTGAACAGCCCTGTCCTATTCGGGATGTGCTCGATCGTATTGGTGATCAATGGAGTCTGTTGATTCTGGAATCCCTGGCCCCCGGCACAAAACGCTTTAACGAGCTGGGCCGGGAGATCGGTGATATTTCCCGGCAAATGCTCTCGCGCACCCTTAAACGGCTGGAGACGGATGGCTTTGTCCATCGTACTTTGTACGCTGAAGTACCGCCGCGCGTGGAATACACGCTGACCGAGCTAGGGCGGTCTTTTCTGGTGCCCATGAAGGCATTGGTGCAATGGGCCGATACCCATCACGGGCAAATCTGCCAGGCGCGCAGGAACTCACAAACCGAATAAGGGCGAAGGCGTGCGCCTCCCGCGGCCGCTGCGCCATGTATAAAAATCGAAAAGACCGTCCCGCATGCCCATCACCGGAGAAAAAAAAAAGCCGCATAACGCGGCTTTTTTCTGGAACTTAACAGAGCTTAATAGAGCTTAGGCAGCACTGGCTGGCAAGCCAAACACCCGGTCAAAGGTCCAGCTGAAGATAAAGGAGTAAATCAGGAAGAACACCAGAATCGCCACTTCCATACGCAGCGCTTCGATCAAGCCCACCTGATACCACCACATATACAAAGGCACGATAAAAATAATCAAACCGGCCTCAAAGCTGATGGAGTGGACACAGCGGCGCAGCACGCTACGCCCTTTGACGCTCTGCTTAGACTCCCAATACTCAAAAATGGTGTTGAACACGTAGTTCCAGGTGATGGCAATCACTGAGATCGCCACCGCAATCGGCGCGGAGTCTGATGCCGTACCACCGGCAAAAAAAGCCAGCAAAAACGAAGAAAAAATAATCGCAAAAATTTCAAATACGCCCACGTAAACGACGCGGCGCTTCCAACCCTGGAGTGTCATAACTAACCTGCTGCGGTGCACCAGCCGGCCCTGGAAGATCTCCAGCCGGACAAAATGATGCGTTGAAAAATGAAGTCGCTGACCCGGCAAAAAACGTCTTGATGCCCGGGTACGGCGCTAAAGCGCACAATCCTACCACAGCGCCCCGCCGGTTTATTCAGCAGCAGCCAATAGGCCTTTTCAGCATACAAACCCACAATCAAGGGGGGTGAAGGCTTAGCGACCAAGGTGTAGACCAGCCTCCAGATCCAGGATGTGTCCTGGCGGCTACTTATCGCCCCCCAAGCGATTCCGTGCCTTCGACGCAATTGCGGAGTAGTAGGCTTCCAGCTTTTTTAATTGTTTCTCGTCCAGCTCTTCAACATCAATCAAGCGCTCGTTCGCGTCCGTCAAAGAGATGATTAGCTCATCCATCTTGATATGCAGCGCCTTACTGTCCTTGTTCTGATTTTGCTGGATCAAAAAGACCATCAAAAAAGTCACGATACTGGTGCCCGTATTGATGACCAGTTGCCAGGTTTCTGAAAAGTCGAAATACGGGCCAGATGAGGCCCACAACAGAACCGCCAACACTGCCACTGAAAACATGACGGGCGAACCCGCAAAGCGAGTCACCGACTTCGCGAATCGATCAAAAAACGAGTCGAAGGAATCCGGGGCGCAAGGCTCCACCAAAGGGGGATCTTGCTTGCCACGCCCAGAGGAAACAGCCTCTTCGTTATTCGGAGAATTTTTAGCCTTATCCATGGCGAGTCCCTCATAAATAAAAGCAGTGTAATCATGGGGTTCGCCTAAGTATTTCAAATGAAAACGAAACTGGGCAAAAGGATGGAAGACAGGGCGGCGTACAGGCCGCTATCTTCTACGCCGCACAGGAACGGCCCGTATCAGCAGGTCGTTTTTGATTGGCGCTAAAGACAGTCATAGCTGGTAGAACCCTCACTAAGCGCGATCACTTAAAAACGCGGCCAAACCCCGTCTTTACTTGACCTGCGGCCCCCAGCAGATCGGCCGCCTTGCCAGTGGATTGGGCTTACAAGACTCCGCAAACCCGCCGCTTTTCCCTGACTATGATTTACGGATTCTTGCTCAAGAAACTTTTTGTTTCTTTTAACACTACCCAACATTATTCAAGATTTGTAAGATGCGCTCAGGCTATCTGCGTGGAGTGAGGATAGCCACAGCGCATTGCTATCTTTTTTTTAAAACACGCTATGTCCATAGCCACCATTTAAAGAGGAGCAAGAAATGGGCAAGATTGACCATAAGACCATGTGCATTTTGTGTCAGACCCTCCCCCTGTCTAAGCCACACACAAAAAAGCACACATATATGCAGCGCCTCACTGCGCAAGAGGAGTTCATAGAGCAAGGCAAGCAAAGTCTATTTTGCTGCTCGGTCTGCCAAACCCACTGGCTTTACCAACAAGATAAATGGAACAGTTGCCTGGGATTCAAGCTCTGGACAGGGAGCCTGGATGATTATCTGGCAAGCAAAAAGCCCGTTCTAAGCAGTCTGGGCGACAAGCAGCACTCCGCCAGCCCGTACACCGGTTTGATCAGTCATCCGCCCCACGTACCCGGCTCGGCCTACACACGCCTTTAGGCGTACCAAAGCTCCATAGACGACTGGCGTGACAGCCTTGCCCTTGCCCCTCTGAGGACAA
Source organism: Alcaligenes sp. GW821-FHT11D07 (assembly GCF_058808495.1). Taxonomy (NCBI): domain Bacteria; kingdom Pseudomonadati; phylum Pseudomonadota; class Betaproteobacteria; order Burkholderiales; family Alcaligenaceae; genus Alcaligenes; species Alcaligenes sp. GW821-FHT11D07. The sequence goes on along the minus strand of NZ_JBXART010000002.1, from coordinate 652,479 downwards.
GGCTGGACAAGCAAAATACCCACAAATACACCCAGCCGTGTCGCAGCCAGAAAAAGCCGAAGGCAAGTAAACAGCCACTTAGCGGACAGGGGGGCAGATTCCTGTAATCTGACTGACCGCGCTATACCCGTATAAAAACAGCCGCAAAGACCATCAGTCAGACGGCACGGACAAAAGAGCAGAAACCGCCCTACTGTCTTCCCAGCTCCGTCATCAGCAGGCCAAAAACAAGTCTTAGCCTTTCCTCAACGTCAGGCTGCCCCAAGCCCCCTGCGGCCATCACCACACCAAAACATCCAAGCACTCAACAGAGTGCACGCTCTCGATCGCAGCCTGAGCCAACCGCCTCACGCCAGCCAAACAAGCGCGCTCCAGCCGTCTCTAGGACAAACCCCAATCTAAATATGTTGTTAATATATTTATAAAATATTAACATCCATTCCATGCTCACATCCCGGCCACCGGCCGTTTACAGAGCTGGACTATAAAAAAACCACCGGAGACAAACATGAAATCCAAACTTGGTGCATCACGAATTGCTGGTTTGTTTTTGTTATGCGGCATGGCCTCGGCACAAGCCGCGGACATCAGCTGGCGCGTACCGACCTCTGTACCCGAAGGCTCCCCCTTCTATCAGAACTTCCTGGAGCGTTTCGCAAAAAACGTAAAACTCATGACGGGCGATCGCGTTGAAATCCAGCCCTTCGGAGCAGGTGTCATTGTTCCGGCCCTCAAGGTTTTTGAAGCGGTAGAGACAGGCGTGGTAGAGGCCGGGCACTCCACCTCCAGTTATCTGGTCAACCAAGATCCAGCAAATGCTATTTTTGCTGGCTATCCGGGCGGCATGGGGCCAGATGCTTACCGAGTTTGGCTTTACGAAGGGGGAGGCAAAGAAAAGCTGCAGGAGTTGCGCTCCAAGAATGGCCTGAAAACCATGATTGTTGGCTTGGGTTCGACCGAAGTCATGGCTCACTCAAACACCCCGATTCGTAATGCAGAAGACCTGAAGGGACTGAAATACCGCACCTCCGGCGCCTGGGCCGATGTGATGAAAGACTACTTCGGTGCTGTGCCTACGGTAGTGCCACCTGGGGATACCTACACCCTGCTGCAACGTAAAGGGGTGGATGCGGTGGAGTGGGCCACGCCCTCCTCCAATACACCAGAAGGTTTCCATCAAGCCGCGAAGTACATAGTGGTGCCTGGTGTGCATCAACCCACCTTTATGTGGGAAGTCGTCCTCAAGCAAGAAACGTGGGACAAAGTACCAGCCGATTTGCAGCAATTGATCGAGGCCGCTGCTGAACTGACTACCCATCAATCGCTGGACTACTTTTACAACGCCGACATCAAAGCCATGGAAAAGTATCGCCAGGGCCGCAACGAAATCATTACCTTGGACCCCGCCTTCATCAAGCAGTTGGCCGAAGCAGGCAATGACTGGATACACAAGAAAGCGGATGCCCAGGCCCAGTCAGGCAACGATTACATGAAAACCTTGCTGACTGATTACGACGGTTTCTTAAGCCGCTGGCGCAGCGAAAGCGATTATTTGATCCGAGACTGAAATCCTACTATCTGAAGGAGAGCTGCCATGCTGCAGCCTATTTCAAAACTGATCGACTTTATCGCCCTTGCAAGCTCCCGATTGGCGGAAATGGCTGCGGCAATCCTGGTCACAGCCATGGTGTGGGAAGTCTTTGCTCGCTATGTTCTCCATGCCCCCACGGTCTGGGCCTTTGATGTGGCGTACATGATGAATGGGGCTATTTTTCTATTGGGTATGGCTTGGGTGATGCGTCAGAACGAGCACATCAGTATCGACGTGGTTCGCAAGCACTTGCCAAAGCGCTTTGCCCGTATTTCAGACCTGGTCCTGTATCTGCTGGTGCTGTTTCCTCTGTTTGCCGTTTTAAGCAAAGTCAGCATCTACAAAGCCTGGATGGCCTGGAAACTTAACGAGGTCGAGATGGTCAGCCCCTGGGCTCCGGTGATGTGGCCTTTTTATGCCTGCATTGCCATTGGTCTGATTGCCTTTACCTTACAACTGCTGGCGCACGGGTTGCGCTGTGCGGTCAAAGCAGAAAGCCACGCTGAGATTGAGGTGAACCCATGAATTTATGGATCGCCGGACTGATGTTTCCTGGCTTGTTCCTGCTGATTTTTCAGGGCATGCCCGTGGCTTTTGCGCTGATCCTGCCCGCCTTTCTGGCCGGTTGGTACGCCTTTGGCCCTATGGTCTTTGATCAGATGTATGGCGCCCTGTATGGCGCAGCTACCAACCATATCCTGTCAGCGATTCCCATGTTTGTCTTGATGGGAGCACTGCTGGAGCGTTCGGGCATTGCGGCACGCTTGTTTCGCACGATGCAGTTATGGCTGGGCGGGCTGCCAGGCGGGCTGGCCATTGCCACAATCGCAATGGCTGCCACTTTTGCCGCTGCAGCAGGCGTAGTGGGAGCCGTAGAAATCATGGTGGGGCTGATGGCTATCCCGGCCATGAAGCGCTTTCGCTACAACAACTCGCTGATTGCAGGCACGATCTGCGCAGGCGGTTCGCTGGGCACCATGATCCCTCCCTCCGTGGTCGCGGTCGTCTATGCCTCTCTGGCACAGGTTCCGGTGGGAGAACTGTTTGCTGCCATGCTCTTTCCCGGCCTGTTGATGACCTCGCTGTTTGTGGCCTATATCCTGATCGCCACCACACTCAAGCCCGAGCTGGGACCAAGAGCAGATGGCGAGGATATGCGCCGGCCTTTGGGTGAGAAAATCAGTATTACGATGCGTGGCCTGGTCCCCATGATGCTGCTGATCATTGCCGTTCTGGGTTCCTTGATGAAGGGTATTGCATCGCCTACCGAGGCCGCCGCCTTGGGAGCAGCAGCGGCAGCCGTCCTGTGCATTTTCTACCGTCAGTTCAACTGGGAGGTTTTCAGTGGAGCTTTGCGCATCACCGTGCGCATTACGGCAATGATTATGCTGATTGTGGCCGGAGGCATCATGTTTACCGGTGCCTTCGCAGCCAATGGTGGCGCCAAGCTAGTGCAAATGCTCACCAGCGATCTGGGCCTAGGCCCTACCGGCACAATCATCCTGTTCCTGGGCATTGTGTTTTTGCTGGGTTTTGTGCTGGACTGGACGGCTAACGTGCTGATTTGCGTCCCGCTGTTCCTGCCCTTTATTGTAGCGACGGGCCTAGACCCCTTGTGGTTTGGCGTGATGGTAATTGTCGTGATTCAAACCAGCTACCTGACGCCGCCTTTAGCCTCATCCATCTTCTACCTTCTGTCCATTGCCCCGAAAGACATGACATATGGACAAGTTTGTCGAGGTGTTGTGCCGTTTATTCTTGCCCAGTTGCTGACCTTGTTGATCGTCGCCTTGTTTCCCGCGATTGCAACCTGGTTGCCTCAGCAAGTATCCGGCTTTTAACGCACTTTTTATATTGGAGTCTCTGTGAGTAGCGCCCCCATCCCTTCTTCTCGTGCCGCTGAAACCGCTTACCAAGCGATTGAGCAGTTAATTGCCACACTCAAACTGGAGCCTGGCCAGGCCATCGTGGAAAGTGATCTGGTGGAAATGACAGGTTTGGGACGCACCCCCTTACGTGAAGCCCTGATGCGTATGGTGGCCCTGGGATTAATTGAACAACAACCACGCAGAGGCCTGCGTGTCAGCGAAATCCGCGTGGCCGAACATTTGACTCTCATTGAAACGCGTCGAGTCCTGGAACGCCTAATTGTGCAAGGGGCGGCCCGATGGGCTACCCCGGCACAACGCAGCACCTTGCTCGCCCATGCGCAGGCCATGGTGGATGCTGCCAATGCCAAGGATATAGAGGCCTATATGCTGGCAGACCAACATTTGGACGAAGTCATACATCAAGCCTGCCGTAACACGTTTGCTGTGCAAGCGGTCGCTCCCATGATCGTTCAGTGCAGACGATTCTGGTATGCCTATCAATATGAAGGCGACCTGGAAGCGGGGGCCAAAGCACATTTGACCCTGGCGGAAGGGATCCAGGATGGAAACCCCGAGATGGCTTTGCAAGGATCAGAAGCCTTGATGGCGTACCTGAGCGCCTTCACCCGCAAAGTCATTGAATAACTACTTAAATCCACCACTAATAATTTGGAGACATCATGAACCTGAACGGAATTCTCGTGCCCATCGTCACCCCGTTTGATGCCAACAATCAATTGAACGAAAAAGCGCTGGAGAGCCTGGTTGAATGCTTTATTGAGGCAGGCGTTGGGGGAATTGTGGCCTGCGGGACCACAGGCGAATACTACGCTTTGAGCGCGCAAGAGCGCCGCCGGGTGCTGGAGATCGTCGCGCAAACAGGGCGTGGCCGTACCACACTGATCGCAGGCGTGAACTCCCTGTCACCCGCCGAGGCCATCAGTCGGATTCGTGAAGCAGAGCAATTGGGATACGGAGCCCTGATGCTCTCCCCCACCCCATACAGTCTGCCCGGACAAAATGAAGTAGTGGCCTATTTCAAAGAGGTCGCCGCCGCGACCGAATTGCCTATTGTCATGTACAACTTCCCCGCACGGATTGGCATACAAATTGAGCTGGAATCCGTCTACGAGCTGGCTAAGGTCAAAAACATTGTGGGCATCAAAGAAAGCAGCGGCAACTTCAGTCGAGTCGTTGCGATGGTCAATGCCAAGCTAGAAGATTTTCAGGTCGTGTGCGGCTGTGATGACCAAGCCGCCGACTTTTTATTCTGGGGTGTGCGTAGCTGGATCAGTGGTGGTGCCAACGTATTTCCCGCTGAACAAGTCCAGATGCTCAAAGCAGCCGAACGTGGGGACTGGGCAAGCGTGCGCAGCATGATGAGCACCATGTTGCCAGCGATCACCGCGATGGAGTCGGGCAATTACAACCAGAAGGCCAAGTTGGGTTGCATACGCCACGGCATTGATGTGGGCTCAGTACGTTTGCCTCTGCTCCCAGTCGAGCAAAAAGAGCGCGACGACTTTCTGGCACAGATCAATGCATTCCAAATTGAACAGGAGGCCTGAATGCCCACGCAACAAGAAACCGTATTTGAGTTAGCCCGCGCCGGAAAGCTGCACGCTTCGCACCTGATTCCTGGACATCAATCGATCAGCCAAGCTCAGTTCGACAACATCAGCCCTATCGACCTGGCTGTCATTGGCAAAGTTGCAGCCGGTGAGGCCTCTGACGTTCAAGCAGCCGTCAAGGCTGCCCGTACCAGCTTTGAATCGGGTGAATGGTCTGCTCTGTCGCCAGCAGATCGCAAAAAAACCATGCTCAAGTGGGTTGCCCTATTGGAGCAACACGCGGAAGAACTGGCAGCGCTGGACTGTGTCGATGCGGGCAAACCCATCACCGAATGCCTGAATACAGATATGCCTGCCACGATTGAGACCTTCAGTTGGTATGCAGAAACAGCCGATAAATGCTTTGGTCGCATTTCTCCAACCGGCTCGGATGCATTGGGTTTAATCGTGAAAGAACCCATTGGCGTCGTCGCAGCCGTACTACCTTGGAACTTCCCTGCGCAGATGTATGCCTGGAAAGTCGCCCCCGCATTGGTATGTGGCAATTCGGTGATTGTTAAACCATCCGAGTTAACAAGCCTTAGCGCCTACCGTATGACACAACTGGCCCATCAAGCTGGCATTCCGGAAGGGGCGCTTATCTTGATTACCGGTACAGGCGAGCAGGTGGGGGAACCTTTGGGACGGCACCAAGACGTGGATATGGTGTCGTTTACGGGCTCCACCGAAGTCGGTCGCCTGTTCCTGAAGTACTCCGCCGACAGTAATCTTAAAGAAGTCGTTCTGGAGTGCGGCGGCAAAAGTCCTCAGATCGTCTTTGAAGACGCCCTACTGGATGAAGCCATCCCCTCTATCTTGGCTGCTGCATTCTGGAACATGAGCGAGAACTGCAGCTGCGGGTCCCGCTTGCTGGTCCACAGCAGTCTGAAAGATAGCCTGCTGAAAAAACTTAAACAGGGGCTCAGTGCTTGGAAGGTCGGTCTGCCCACTGATCCTGATGTGTCTATCGGACCCATGGTTGAGCAAGCCCACTTTGAAAAAGTGGCCAGCTTTCTGAAGAATCCAGGGAAAAATGCCAAATTGGTCCATGGCGGGCGAATTCACACCGAGCTCGGTAGCGGCTGGTACATCGAGCCCACCATCTTCGATGAGATTACTCCTGAAGACCGGCTGTTTCAGGAAGAGGTCTTTGGCCCTGTGCTGGCAGTGAGTACCTTCGATACCGAGGAGCAGGCCATCGCCTTGGCCAACGACACCCAATATGGCCTGGCAGCATCTATCTACACCCACGATGTACGTCGAGCGCAGCGAGTCTCGCGCAAGATCAAAGCAGGCACAGTCTCGATCAATGGCTTTTCCGAAGGGGATATTACCGCGCCCTTTGGCGGCTTCAAGCAGTCTGGCTTTGGCGGTAAAGACAAGGGAATGGAAGCCTTGGACCAATATCAACAGACCAAGACCATCTGGTATGTGAATCAGTAAACGTCTGAGACCTTGATATTGCCTGAGCGAAGAGCCCAGCAATCAGACTTAAAAAGGCTAGAGAATGGCGGGCCCAGCAGGAATCGAACCTGCAATCTCCCCTTAGGAGGGGGAAGTTATATCCATTTAACTATGGGCCCGTCGCGCTTTCTGTGGAGTTCGACCAAGCTATCGAAGCGGCAGCTGGAGCGGCATTGGTCAGCCAAGACGGCTGCTGTCAGCAGCAAGCCAACCACACCTCCTGTTCTGAGCTATCAACTATCACCTAGGCAAACTCACAAACTGAGCGCAGGCTTGGGAAGCACTAAGCCCCAGTTCCCAACAAAGGAGAATGGGCACGCTCAGATCTAGAAAGCAGGGCGTAAGTCTATCAGCTAGACGGTGGCAGCGAAAGTCTGGATACGCTCTTGCATGGACGGCGTTTGTGCTGCTCTAGCATGGGCTTTTCGGCCACAAGCCAGGCGATGCAAAAAAGCGCTGTTACTTCCCCAAGAGCGGGGCCAGGCGGTCAAGCCCCCTGCATGAGTAAAAAAAACCGGTACGTAATAACTTTTGGCTTAGACCTTAAATTTTAATAACTAGCCACCAAAACTATCCGGGCCAGAATCCATCGATTAAATCTGATTAAGCGCCTTGAAATCGATTAAACCCATCACACCATGACTTATATCGCCTTGGGTTTAGTTTTATTTTCTTTTTGAACTCTGCTCGGTTTGCCTCATGGTCTGTCCAAAAATCGGCAGCCAGCAGCCGTGACGGAGCTTTGGCGAATAGCACACCTTTCTACCTGTATAGGCGGGGTATCCTTGATTTCCCTTTCCTATGCCACAGCGAGCCTGTTTCCGGGCGATGATCTATCATCATGATTCCGTTCAGCTTGTCGGCCTATTTCTTCTTCCTGACCTGTACTCTGAGCGGCATAGCCTGAAGAAGTTGGGATGAGCGTCGAGACACGCCGGTAGTAGTGACTATCTACGCCCTTCAAGTTATTACGTCTCTTCTTTCTATCGTTTCCGTTTTTATTATTTTTTATTTTCTAATAATAAAAATTATTTAAAAAAATCCATTAATTTTTAAACTATATTTTTCATCAAAAACAATAAGAACCGCTTTATTTTTTAACTTGAATTCCAAACACCTTGCCCAACGACCAGTTCCCTATCGGACTCCCTGTAGATGGGAGCTACTGGGCTCAATAAAAGAACGCCCCCCGCTCCAGCGGCACGGTCTTGTCGGTACACACACGCTTGAGCTCTTGCGCAAACAACTTGTCTACCGGCCGCTGTGGTCCTGCCATTCGGGTAAACAAGGCGATAGGCGACAAACCCCACTCAAAGGAATACGGCACGATCGCCACGCCTGATACGCGTACCAGCTCTTCAGCGATCTCGGTGGGGACCACGGACACGGCACGGGGATGGTTCACGATCAGTTCACCAATCAGCTTGGGCGAGGATGTTTCCACGCTAGGGACTGGCTCCAGCAAACCCGCCCTTAAAAACAAGTTAGCGACCTGCCGCCGCATAGGCGTATTGCGCGGGCCCAGTATCCAGTCCAGATCCTGCAGCTGCGCCCAATCGAGCTTGCGTCGTCCAAGACGCCCTGCCAGTTCCCGGCTGGCGATCAGCCGGGGTTGCTGCGCGTAAAGTGCTTCATGACGCAAGCCTTTCATGTTCAGATCTGGGGAACTACGCGCCACCACCGCATCCAAAGCGTGGTCGCGCAATTGCTCCAAGAGTGTCTCCGTCAAACCTTCTGTAATGCTGACCGACACAGGCTGCCCCTGTGGCCGGGTTGCCCGCAAGGCGGTGGAGACAAGTTTGCCGGACACCAATGGAATCACGCCCAAACGCAGGTGCGCCTGCCGTCCCATGCTATGCGCTTGCAAATCCAGGCTCAGCAACTCCATGTCCTGCACCATGGCGCGGGCTCTTGAAATGACGATCTGCCCCTGTGCTGTGGCCTCCATGCCACGGGATGATCGTAAAAACAGCGGAGTGCCAAATACCTGCTCGACCTCGGCCAAGGCCTGAGTCACGGCAGGTTGGCTCGTTGCCATTAAATCCGCCACTTTCGTCAGGGAACCCAGGCGATCAATCTCGATCAGCAAGGCCAAATGACGCAGCTTGAGTCGCTGCACCAATCTATGGGCGATATCGTTTGTTTCCAAGCCTTTACACCTATCTATAAGTGTTTACTAATGGGGTAATAATAAGCCCTAATACCCAGCCCTGTTTAATTATCTACACTAGTTGAAAACCGGCTCTGGCGTGCTTTACGCCACGCCTTCCCTAGACTTCACCAAACACCTGTTTGGCGCCTGAGCAAGAGGACACGATGAGTTCACCCGTAGATCGACAAGCCGCCCTGGATTACCACGAGTTCCCCATTCCCGGCAAAGTCACCATTGCCGCGACCAAACCTTTGGTCAGCCAACGTGACCTGGGCCTGGCCTATTCGCCCGGCGTTGCCGCTGCATGCGAGGAAATCGTTGCTGATCCGCAAAACGTGTTCCGCTACACCGGCCGAGGCAATCTGGTTGGCGTGATCTCCAACGGCACTGCTGTGCTGGGTCTGGGCAATATCGGCGCACTGGCCTCCAAGCCGGTGATGGAAGGCAAAGCCGTTCTGTTCAAGAAGTTTGCTGGCCTGGACGTGTTCGATATCGAGATCAACGAAACCGATCCCGACAAGCTGGTGGATATTATTGCCGGTCTGGAGCCTACCTTTGGTGGTATCAACCTGGAAGACATCAAGGCACCCGAGTGTTTTGAAGTCGAGCGCAAACTGCGTGAGCGCATGAATATCCCGGTCTTTCACGATGATCAGCACGGTACCGCCATTTGTGTGACGGCCGCCTTCCTGAACGGCTTGAAGGTCGTGGGCAAAGACATCAAGAAGATCAAAGTTGTGACATCCGGCGCGGGCGCGGCTGCCCTGGCTTGCCTGGACTTGATGGTAGACATGGGTCTGCCTGAAGAAAACGTCTGGGTTACGGATATTGACGGCGTGGTCTATAAAGGCCGCCCCGGTCATCAGGTTCCTGAACTGTCCCGCTTTGCTAAAGAAACAGAGGCCCGCAAGCTGGCCGATGTGATTGAAAATGCCGACGTGTTCCTGGGCCTGTCTGCTGGTGGCGTACTGAAAGCAGAAATGCTGCAAAAAATGGCAGACCGTCCTTTCGTGATGGCACTGGCCAACCCCACTCCGGAAATTCTGCCCGAAGTGGCCAAAGCCGCTCGTGATGACGTCATCATGGCTACCGGCCGCTCTGACTTCCCCAACCAGGTCAATAACGTCTTGTGCTTCCCCTACATCTTCCGCGGTGCGCTGGATGTGGGCGCCACCACCATTACGCGTGGCATGGAAAAAGCGGCGGCTCGTGCCATTGCGGCTCTGGCCGAAGAAGAGCAGGACGAAGCGGTTGCCGCTGCCTACGGTGGCTACGGCTTGAGCTTTGGCCCTGACTACCTGATTCCCAAGCCTTTTGACCCACGCCTGATTACCCGTATTGCCCCCGCCGTGGCCCAGGCCGCGATGGAAGAAGGTGTGGCAACACGCCCAATCGCGGATCTCGAAGGCTATATCGCCAAGCTGCAACAGTTTGTCTACCACTCGGGCGCATTCATGAAGCCTGTATTCGCTGTTGCCAAGCAATTGGTACGCGAAGGTGGCAAAGCCCGCATCGTCTTTACCGAAGGTGAAGAAGAGCGCGTCTTGCGTGCCGTGCAAGTTATTGTGGACGAGAAGTTGGCCCAGCCTATCTTGGTTGGCCGTCCTGCTGTGCTGCTGTCCCGCATCAAGAAGTTTGGTCTGCGCCTGCGCTTGGGTGTGGATGTGGAAGTGACCAATCCAGAATCCGATGACCGTTTCCACCAGTACTGGACAACGTACTGGGAAAAAATGTGCCGTCGCGGTATCAGCAAGGAAATGGCTCGCGTGGAAATGCGTCGTCGCCTGACCTTGATTGGTTCCACCATGGTGCACCTGGGCGATGCCGATGGCATGATCTGCGGCACAATCGGCTCCTACCACAACCACCTGCGTTACATCGACGAGATGATCGGCCGCAAGCCTGGCTCCAGCGTCTACGCCGCCATGAACATTCTGCTGTTGGGCGAACGCACGGTGGCCTTGACCGATACTCACGTCAATGACGACCCGAACGCACAGGAAATTGCGGAGTACACCATCGAAGCGGCTCGCATGTTGAGCACGCTGAGCCTGGAGCCCAAGGTTGCCCTGCTGTCGCGTTCTAACTTTGGTACGGATTCGGCGGCTTCCGGCCCCAAAATGCGCGAAGCTCTGCGTTTGATTCAAGAGCAAGCGCCCGACCTGGAAGTGGACGGCGAAATGCACGCTGACTGCGCCCTGGACGAAAGCCTGCGCAATCGCACCTTGCCCAACTCCTTGCTGAAAGGCTCGGCCAACTTGCTGGTCTGCCCGAACGTGGATGCAGGTAACATCAGCTACAACCTGCTGAAAACCGCTGCTGGCAGCAACGTCGCCATCGGCCCGTTCCTGATGGGCGCCAATGCACCCGTGCATATCCTGACCTACAGCTCTACTGTTCGTCGCATTATCAACATGACAGCCTTGACAGTACTGCAAGCGAACCGCACATAAAGCGGCGCGCTGAAATAAAAAACCGGCCATACAGGCCGGTTTTTTTATCCTTGGCTTACAGCCTTAACGGCTTATTCCAGCTTGATATTGCCTTTCTTGACCACGTCATGTGCCCAGTCGTATTGCTCTTTGATTTCCTTGGCGAACTCTTCGGGCGAATTACCCGATGGTGTCGCGCCTTGTTTTTCCAGGGCTGCAATAATTTCAGGCTTCTTCAAGGCCTCGGCTGCTGCCTGATGTAGCTTGGCAACAATTTCAGGTGGCGTACCTTTAGGGGCCAGCAAGCCGTACCAGGCCGGGCTGTTCAACTGTGGATAGCCTTCTTCAGCCAAGGTAGGAACATCTTTCAGGGCGGGCAAGCGCTCGGGCCAGGCAATGGCCAAGGCACGCAAGTTCCCGGCCTGAATCTGGCCCATGGAGGATGGCAGGTTATCAAACATGGCATTGATCTGGCCGCCAACGGCATCGGTTACCGCCGGACCTGCGCCACGATAGGGAACGTGGACGATATCCGTCCCGGTTTCCAGTTTGAAGGCTTCACCAAACAAGTGCAGAACCGAGCAAGTACCCGAACTACCGTAGGAATATTTACCGGGGTTGTCTTTCAACTGCTGCACAAACTCTTTGAAGTTCTGTGCCGGGAATTTGGGATTGACCTCAATCACGTTGGGCAGGTTGGCAAAGTTGCTGACCGGCATGAAGTCTTTCAGAGGGTCGTAGGGCAGATCATTCGGGCGGCAAGCCGGGTTCACTGCCAAGGTGGAGATCGTGGCAATCGACAAGGTGTAGCCGTCGGGTTTGGCTCGCGCCGCTTCAGCAGCGCCAATGGCACCACCCGCACCACCTTTGTTTTCAATCACCATGGACTGGCCCAGCACTTCGCTCATGCCCTTGGTGACAATACGCGCCACGATATCCGTGGAGCCACCTGGAGCAAACGGCACAATCACCCGGATAGGCTGTGTGGGGTAATCCGCCTGAGCCTGGGCGACTGTACCGATCATAGACAAACTTGCACAAAGGGTTAGCAGCGCAAACTTCTTGGGAAACTTCTCTATCATGGGAACATCTCCTCTTTAATTCTTTTGAAGATCCAGCCCCTGGGTAAGGGGAGTTAATCAATAATAGCTCAGCTAAACCCCAGCAATTGTTAATTCTGAAAGTAGATTCTTACAGGGGATATACCTATATCTCCCTTTATTTACAGTCATCATGGCCACAATATTCCCGCTGATTCTGCCCGATTTCCTGTTGATAGCCTTGGGCGCCTTACTGCTGCATCGTTTTCATTTCAGCCGGGAGTTTTTCCAGGGCGCAGAAAAGCTGGTGTATTACGTACTGTTCCCCGCCCTGCTCTTTGACTCCATTACCCGTATCCCCTTGAACCTTGGCGATACCTGGCCGCTGCTGGTGGCTGCCGCTGCGCTGATTGCGGTGGGCACCGCCCTGGCTTGGCTGGCCCTGCCTGTCCTCAAACCTGAACACCTGCAACACGCGGCTCTGACGCAATGCGCGTTTCGCTTCAATACTTATTTAGGGATGTCTTTGGCCAGTGCCATTGCTGGGCCTTCCGGCGTGGCAGTCATGGCGTTGCTGGTGGGTTTTTCTGTTCCGATGGCCAATATGGTGGCTGTGACGGTGCTGGCACGCGGACAACAAGGCCGTATCGCCATCGAGTTGCTTAAAAACCCCTTGATCCTGTCCACCGTGGCCGCTTTGGCGTGGAATCTGGCGGGCTTGCCGGTGCCGGGTCCAGTTCAGTTGGCCTTAAGTCGCTTGGGTGCCTGCGCCTTGGGCATCGGTTTGTTGTGTGTAGGCGCCACATTGTCTCTACAAGGCTCACGTCAGTCCGGGGCGTTGATCAGCTGGATTACGGCTATTAAGCTGCTGGCCCTACCCCTTGCCGCGCTGCTGATCGCCTGGCTGCTGGACATGAGCCTGCTGGAGCGGCAAATGCTCCTGGTCTTTGCTGCCTTGCCCACCGCATCATCCGCCCACGTACTTGCCGCCCGCATGGGTGCCGACAGTCGTCTGGTCGCGCTGACCATGTCGATCGGCACTATACTAGCGGGCTTGACCATTCCACTGTGGTTAACCCTCGCTACCTAAGTCGCTTCTTATGAGCCAGCACACTTTGACCCTGTCCTTGCCTGACGAGGATGCCACCACTGCCTTGGCCGAACGCCTGGCCCCGCTGCTTGGCGGGCAGGTGCCCGGAGTACCGACAGGCGGCCGAATTCACCTGCATGGGGACCTGGGCGCCGGTAAAACTCACTTCGTGCGAGCCCTGCTGCGGGCCTGCGGCGTTACCGGTCGTATCAAAAGTCCTAGCTACGCTTTACTTGAAAGTTATAAAGTTTCTAGCTTATACTTCTATCATCTTGATTTTTATAGATTTAGCGATCCACGTGAATGGGTCGATGCTGGTTTTCGCGATATTTTGCAAGACACTGCTGTTGTGCTGATCGAATGGCCTGAAAAAGCAGGGAATTTACTGCCCGAGCCCGATCTGGATTTACACCTGGATTATTGTGGTGACGGTCGCTTGGCCACCCTGGATGCACGCAGCGCCAAAGGAACGCTATGGATTACGACACTCGCCCCCAGCCAGCAAAAGTAGCGCCAGCCGGCAAGGCCCGTCGCCGATTCGTCGCTACGGCCACTACCCTGTTCCTGCTTCCTGTCATTCCCCGTCTGGCGAACGCCAGCACGATTGTGGCGGTTCGCACCTGGCCCGCTGACGAATACACCCGCGTCACCCTGGAGATGGACAGCGAGCTCAAGGCCGAACATTTCACACTGGAAAATCCACACCGCATGGTAGTGGACATCCAGGGCCTGACCATGAACCGCACCATCGAGGAACTGGTCTCCAAAGTCCGCCCCAACGATCCCTACATCCGCTCCGTGCGTGTGGGCCAGAACCGCCCCGACGTGGTGCGTCTGGTGCTGGACTTAAAGCAAGCCGTCGCCCCCCAGATCTTTACGCTGAAACCCGTGGGTGAATACAAGTACCGCCTGGTGCTGGACTTGTACCCACGCATGGCACAAGACCCTCTGCTGGCTCTGCAAATCCAGGATGATGACCCCCTGGCTTCCGTCTTGGAGAGCCTGGCGCAAAACCAGCCCGATGCTCCCGTGCCTACGGTGCAAGGTCAAACCTTGCCGCCCGTGGTGCGCAACAATCCGCCCCCTGTCACCACCCCGCCACGTGCGCCTGCACCGGCAGCAACCCCAGGTACACCCAATCGCCCCTTGCTGATTGCGCTGGACCCTGGCCACGGTGGCGAGGACCCCGGTGCTATCGGCCCCGGTGGCACCCGCGAAAAAGATGTGGTGTTGAACATTGCCCGACGCTTAAAGCGCCTGATCGATGCTCAGCCCAATATGCGTACTTACCTGACTCGCGACTCGGACTTTTTCGTGCCGCTGCAAGTACGTGTGCAAAAAGCGCGCCGAGTCAAAGCTGACTTGTTCATCAGCATTCACGCTGACGCCTGGATCAAGCCCAGCGCGCGCGGATCGTCTATCTACGCCTTGTCCCAAAACGGTGCAACCAGTTCGGCCGCCCGGTGGCTGGCCAAGAAAGAGAACGATGCCGACTTAATTGGCGGCTTGAACTTGGGCTCCCATAACCGTCAGGTCGCACAAATCCTGCTGGACTTGTCTACCGCCGCGCAAATTAACGATTCCGTCAAAGTGGGTGCACACCTGCTAGGCGAAATCGGCAAGATCAACCGCCTGCACAAACGTAGCGTGGAACGCGCCGGTTTTGCTGTGCTGAAAGCACCCGATATCCCGTCGATTCTGATCGAAACGGCGTTTATCAGTAATCCTGAGGAAGAACGCTTGCTGCGCAGCGCCTCGCATCAGGACAAGATCGCCCAGGCCATTTTGACCGGTATCCGGGGATATTTTGCCGAGTTTCCGGCTCTAGCCAGTCGCTAGGCTTCTGGCGGGATCAAAAAAAAAACGCAGCATCTAATGCTGCGTTTTTTTGTGTCCACAATACTTACAACACCTGCTAAAAAGGGGCGCTAACTGCGCCCCTCCTTGCTACGGACTACCTAGCCCAAACACGGCCACTTACAAAGCCGCATCACTGTTGCTTTTTCGCTTGAAGATCTTCCACAAGGCTCCAGCCACGACAGGTACCGCTGCCGCTGCAATCCCGATCAGCACAATGGTATTCAAATGCGCCTTGATGAAAGGCACATTGCCAAAGAAGTAGCCCAGCGTAATCAAGCTGCAAATCCACAGCAAAGCACCCGTAATGTTGTAGGCCTGAAAGCGCATGGCATTCATATGGCCAACACCGGCCACAAAGGGCGCGAAGGTGCGGAACAAGGGCAGGAAACGGGAAATTACAATGGTCTTGCCGCCATGCTTCTCGTAAAAAGCATGGGTTTTAACCAAGGCGCGGCGATCCAGGAACCGGGACTCCTGCGTAAAGACTTTCGGTCCTATATACCGGCCCACATAATAATTGACGGTATTACCCAAGATAGCGGCCACGATCAAAATGGCACCCAACATGACTGGGTCCAACATGCCGGACGCCCCAAAGGCACCCGCAATAAACAGCAAGGAATCACCCGGCAAAAAGGGCAAAACCACAAGCCCGGTCTCGCCAAATATAATCAAGAACAGAACAAGGTATATCCAGGCTCCATACTGCTCAACCCACACCCCCAGGTATTGGTCAATATGAAGGATCATGCTGAGTAAATCGGGCATAGTTCCACACCAAAATAACAAACCAGCCAGTCCGATACTGACCAGACCGACACCATAGAACAAGCGGTTAAAATAAGCCGCTACCGTTTGAAACCCGTTGAACTTGCACAGTCCAACACTGAATACACACAAGGCCAGCCGCCCTATGTCATCAAGACGCCGTATTATCCCACTCCCCGACTTGCTTGTAAGCCAAATTGCAGCCGGTGAAGTTATCGAGCGCCCGGCATCTGTCCTGAAAGAACTGCTGGAAAACGCCATTGACGCGGGAGCCAGTGCTATCGAGATCCGCCTGGATGGCGGTGGCATACGCCGCATCTCTGTCAGCGACGATGGCCACGGCATCGCCCAGGAAGAACTGCCCTTGGCCCTGCAGCAGCATGCCACCAGCAAAATCCGCTCGCTGGACGAGCTGGAATCAGTCGCTTCCATGGGCTTTCGGGGCGAGGCCTTGCCCTCGATTGCCTCAGTCGCCCGCTTGACCATTAACTCTCGCACTCAGGAAGACCCGCACGCCTGGGAATACTCGCTAGGTCAGGCCGAGCCACAGCCCGCTTCTGGGCAGATTGGCACCAACGTGGATGTCCGTCAGCTCTTTGACCAGATCCCAGCACGCCGCAAATTTTTGCGTACTGAAGGCACCGAGTACGGGCACTGCATCACCGCGCTGGAGCGCATCGCCCTGGCACAGCCGCAGATAGCCTTTCGGCTGTTTCATAATGACAAGCCACAACGCCACTGGCGCAGCGGCACGCTGGAGCAACGCCTGCTGGATATTTTGGGCAAGGACTTTATCGACCAAAGCCTACCTGTGGCTCAAGAACAAGGTTTGATCGGCCTGCGCGGTCTGGTGATTCACCCGGCACACGCGCGCCCCAGCGCGGACAAGCAGTTCCTGTTTGTGAATGGCCGCTTTGTGCGTGACCGCACCGTCTCCCACGCCATACGTAGCGCCTATGCAGACGTCCTGCATGGGGACCGCCAAGCCGCTTATGCCCTATTTCTGGACATCGAGCCTTCAACCCTGGACGTGAATGTACACCCTGCCAAGCACGAAGTCCGCTTCCGGGACAGTGGGGCCGTCTATCGCTTTGTGCTGCAAGCCGTGGGCCAGACCCTGGCTCAAGGAAGCATGGCCGGAGAAACGCCGGTAGCAGCCATGCCCCTGCCTGAAGGAGCCCCCCAGCCACAAATGCCGGGGGCGTCCTATCCCTCCCAAGTTTCAGGCTCCACAGCCGGCTCTTACACCAGCAGCGAACCCGCCATGCCCTACAGCCACCCGGCTCGGCAGGGCTGGCAGTCCAGCTTCGCCCTACGCGAACCTACTGGTGGCAATGTGGACTGGAAGTCCATGTATCGCACTATTGAGCCGGTTTCCAGCACTACGCCCGTGACCAGCTATCAAAGCGACGCGGACAATAGCTCAGATGAGTTTCCGCTCGGCATGGCGCTGGGCCAACTGCATGGCATCTATATCTTGTCAGAAACCCGTCAAGGCATGATTCTGGTGGATATGCATGCCGCCCATGAACGCGTGGTCTACGAACAATTAAAGCAAGCCTTGGATGGCCGTGAACTGCCCCGTCAGGACTTGTTGGTGCCAGTGGTTTTCAGCTGCACGGAAAGCGATATTGCCCTGCTGGATGAGCATCAAGAAACACTGGCCGATTTGGGTCTAAGCTTGAACCCCGCTGGGCCTACCACCATGGCAGTACGGGCTGTCCCCGCCCTGTTAGCCCAAGGCGATATAGAATCGCTGGCCCGTGCTGTGCTGCGCGATCTGTCTCAAGTGGGCTCGTCACGCCATCTGGACGAACAGCGCAACGAGCTGCTTTCCACCATGGCCTGCCACGGTGCCGTTCGTGCCAACCGCCGCCTAAGTATTCCCGAGATGAACGCTTTGCTGCGCAAAATGGAGCAAACCGACCGGGCCGACCTGTGCAACCACGGCCGACCCACCTGGTTCCAATGGAAGCTGAGCGAGCTGGACAAACTTTTTATGCGTGGACAATGAACGATTTACCCATACTGTGTCTGGCGGGCCCAACCGCCAGCGGCAAAAGCGCGACCACGCACTCCCTGGCTCAACACTGGCCTATTGAAGTGATTGTGATGGACTCGGCCACTATTTACCGGGGCATGGACATAGGCACCGCCAAGCCCAGCGCCCAGGAGCAGGCCGCCATCCCCCACCATTTGCTCGATATACGTGACCCGGCGGAAAGCTATTCAGCCGCCGAGTTTGCCACGGACGCTACTCGCCTGATTCAAGAAATCCAGTCGCGCGGGCATTACCCGGTGTTGTGCGGTGGCACCATGCTGTATTACAAGGCCCTGCGTGAAGGCTTGAATGACTTGCCGCAGGCTGATCCTGCTATCCGCCAGCAACTGGACGAGCGGGCGCAGGAGATTGGCTGGCCAGGCATGCACGAAGAGCTGGCCCGTATCGATCCGACTACTGCTGCCCGTTTGGCCCCCCGCGATAGCCAGCGCATTCAACGCGCCCTGGAGATTTTTCACATCAGCGGCAAGACCATGAGCGACTGGCTAAAAGAGAAGGCGCAGCCGCAAGAAGGCAGTCATCGCTACATCACCCTAAGCCTGGAACCTGAGAACCGGTCCTGGCTGCACCAACGCATTGCGGCTCGCTATCGCGACATGATCGAGCAAGGGCTGCTGCACGAGGTGGAAAAACTGCACCAACGCCCTGACTTGCATACCGGCCTGCCCTCTATCCGCTGTGTGGGCTACCGGCAGTTGTGGTCGTATCTGGAGGGACAAGTGAAGCTGGACGAAGCAGTCGAGCAAGCCATTGCCGCCACTCGACAGTTAGCGAAGCGCCAGTTGACCTGGCTGCGCTCAGAACCTGAACGGCTGCAGTTTAATTGCCAAGACCCACAGGCTGCCGAGCAGATTGTGCAGGCCGCAGGGCAATACTGGCCCCGCTGATACGCCCCCACAGAAAAGGCCGCCCGTAAAAGGCGGCCTTTTTGTTCAGCTTATTTCTGAAACTAAGCGGAGGCGCCACCCAGCTTAGGCATTATCTGGGCACGCATCGCCAGATACTGGAAGGTACCGCCCAGCAACGCACCAATCAGCCAGCCGTAGCCAGCCAGCTTGGCCAAGGCAGGCACCCACACGGTGGCTACCGAGAACACGGCAGCCAGGAAAAAAGCCGCCATCGCACGCTTGTTCCAGCCATTCTGGAAGTAGTAAGTACCACTTTCCTCTAGGCTGAACAGATCCGCTACCACCACGCGCTGCTTACGGATCAGATAAAAGTCCACAATCATGATGCCGTATAGCGGGGCCAGCAACGCCCCCAAGGTATCTACAAAGCCGGTAATGCCAATCGCGCTGATCAAAGGCAGCCACAAGGCACCAATGAAAAATGCAATTACGGCGGTCAAAATGCCTCCCATCTTGGCGGAAATAAGCTCAGGCTTCAGATTGGCCAGGTCAAAAGCGGGAGGGATAAAGTTCGCTACCAGGTTGATGCCGACAGTGGCCGCAAAAAAGGTCAGAGCCGCAATCACGGTCAGCGCCAGACTATCGACGCGATCCACAATATCAGTGGGATTGGTCAAGGTCTCGCCAAACAGCACGGCAGTGCCGGCGGTAATGAACAAAGCCAGGAAAGAGAATATGGCCAAGCTGACAGGCAGACCCATGAAGTTACCGATCCGCATGCTGCGCTCGTCTTTTACAAAACGCGAGAAGTCTCCGTAATTGATCACGACCGCGGCAAAGTACGCCACCATTGTCCCGACCACAGCGCCAAAGGCCATCAATGGCCCGCCTTCGTACGTACCTTTACCAGCAAAAATCTCGCCCACCTTGTCCAGCAGGCCACCGCCCGCCTTGTACCAGATGACGGCCAGCAGCGCGAACATCACCAGATACACCAAAGGACCGGCCCAGTTCAGAAAACGGGTAATCCACTTCATGCCCATCAAAAAAATGCCCAATTGCATCACGCAGACCAGCACGTAAGACAGCCAACCCACCCAGTCCAGACCTAGAAACAGTGCTCCCCCTGGGTGATCCAGCAGGGCATTGAATAACAGCGCCAAGGCAGTAGAGGCAAAGTAGGTCTGCACGCCGTACCAGAAAATAGCCACAATCCCACGCACCAGCGCAGGAAACTTGGCCCCCTTCACGCCCATGCTGATACGGGCAATAACGGGGTAAGGCACGCCATACAAGACACTGGGCTTGCCACTTAAATTGACCAGCCCCATCACAATAAAACCAGCCAGCAAAATCCCGGCAAATACCGCCCAACCATTTAGCCCATACGAGATAAACAAGGTGGCGGCCAAGGTATAGCCGAACAGGCTTTGTATGTCGTTGGACCACACATTGAAAATCTCAAACCAACCCCACAAACGCTTTTTACGTGGCAAAGGTGCCAAGTCTTCATTGTGTAAAGACGGGTGTGGGTCTTTTAACGATAAATCCAAATGCTCCATGTCCTTCCCCTCAGAAATTGCTTCTAACATTTCAGCTGATATTTCTACGCTTCTGCCTTTAATGTAGGAGCCTTACGGGACAAGGAACATCATGGAATGTACGAGTAATATCCAAGTTCGGATGGCCTCGAAAATCAATATAAGAAGATTGATATAACCTTTATTTGAAAATCAAATACAGTGAATTCGCTATGGCAATACCACATGGCAGATCAGGTCTGAAACTCTTAGGGATTCTGCAAAAAAACAAAGCTGCTTCGGCTCGAATCTGTGGGGTCCGGACATAAAAAAAGCCAGCTCATTGAGCTGGCTTTTTCATGACGACAGGATCGGGGTCTTAGACCACTTCAGTCTGCGCCTGGCCTTCCTGACGCTCAACGATCTCACCCAGGGAGTAAACCGTCTCGCCTTGCTCGGACAAGGTCGCACTGATGGCTTCTGCTTTATCAGCAGGAACAATGATGATCATGCCGATACCGCAGTTAAAGACACGGTACATTTCTTCGTCGGCCACATTGCCATTTTCTTGCAGCCACTGGAACAGGGCAGGCATGGTCCAGGAGTCACGCTTCAAACGTGCGCTCAAGTGCTTTTGCAGAATACGGGGCACGTTTTCCAGCAAGCCACCACCCGTGATGTGAGCCAGGCCCTTGATGTCCGCACCGTGGGCAGTCAAGGCGGCCAATACGGATTTCACGTAGATGCGAGTGGGTTCCATGACCACGTCAGCCAAAGGACGGCCATCCAGCTCGTCAGTTGGCTTGGCATTGGCGTGCTTCAAAACCTTGCGGATCAGCGAGTAACCGTTGGAGTGCGCACCGCTGGAGGCCAGACCCAGTACCACGTCGCCGGGAACAATGGATTTGCCGTCGATGATGCGTGCTTTTTCAACCGCACCAACTGCAAAACCGGCCAGATCGTATTCGCCTTCGGGGTACATGCCGGGCATTTCTGCCGTTTCGCCGCCAATCAGGGCGCAGCCGGAAAGCTCACAGCCTTTGGCAATACCGCCAACAACCTGGGCTGCAGTGTCCACCGACAGCTTGCCGCAGGCAAAATAATCCAGAAAGTACAAGGGTTCAGCGCCCTGGACTAGAATGTCGTTGACACTCATGGCCACCAGGTCTATACCCACAGTGTCATGACGCTGCCAGTCAAAGGCCAGGCGTAGTTTGGTACCAACACCGTCGGTGCCGGACACCAGAACGGGCTCTTTAAGGTGGGTAGGCACTTCGAACAAAGCGCCAAAGCCTCCGATTCCAGCCATGACGCCTGCACGCATGGTTTTGGCAGCCAGTGGTTTAATACGATCGACCAGGGCATCGCCCGCGTCGATATCCACGCCTGCATCGCGGTAGGTCAAGGAAACAGAAGTAGTGTTTTTCATGGGAAAAGCCGTGGGATATGTAAAAATTGCGAGTTGGACGAAATTGTACGACACATGACCGAGCAACTGATTCTGGATATATCTCCAGCACCGCCTGCCTCTTTGGACAACTTTGTTGCCGGAGCGAATCAGGCTGCGTTGCAGGCTCTGCGTCAGTGCAGTCCAGGACGCGCGGTTTACCTGTGGGGACCGCCCGGCGCAGGACGAACGCATCTGCTGCGGGCGATGGCCAGTCGAGACGACAGCCGCTATTTTAGTTCAGATACTCCCTCCAAGCCCATCTTTGACATTGCCACGGATGACAAGGCCCCTCCCAGCCTGCTGGCCATCGACGATATAGAACGTTTTGACCCGCAAGGACAGGCTGCCGTATTTGCGCTGTACAATCGCTGGCGCGAGTCAGCCACCCGGCCAGACGCCTTTACTTTGCTTGTCTCCGGCGACCGAGCCCCCAAAACCATGTCCGTACGCGAGGACCTGCGCACACGACTGGGCTGGGATCTGGTATTCAGACTGGAATACCTGTCCGACGCCCACCGGGCCGAGGCCATGCAGCAACGGGCCGCCGCCCGAGGCCTGCAATTGCAAACCGAAGTGCTCAGCTGGATACTGACTCACTACGATCGCGATATGAACCGCTTGAGCGCACTGATCGATGCGCTGGACAATTTTTCACTGGTAAAGAAACGCCCCATCACTTTACCCCTGCTCAAAGAACTTCTGGCCAACAGCCAGACCCAATCTTCTAGCTGAGTCATGACTGCTTCCTCTTTTATTGCCCTTTTTGATCTCGACCACACCCTGCTTCCTTTAGACAGCGACTACCAGTGGGCTGACTTTCTGGCTCGTACTGGCCGTGTCGGCGATCCGGCCGAAGCCGTCCGCCTGAATGAAGAGCTGATGGACCGATATAACCAGGGATTGTTGACGGCCGAGGAATCGGCCGAATTTATGTTAGGCCTGCTCACCAACGCCAGCCAGGAAGAATTGCTGGCCTGGCAGGACGAGTTCATGCAGGAAGTCATCCTGCCCTCGATCAGCCCCGCCGCCCGCGAACTGCTGGCCAAGCACCAAGACCAAGGCCATCTGGTGGCTATCGTGACCGCCACCAACGAATTTGTGACCCGCCCCATTGCCGCTGCGCTGGGTGTGGAGCACCTGATTGCCACCACTCCCGAAATGAAAGACGGTCGCTACACTGGCAAGATCAGCGGCGTGCCCAGCTTTCAGGCCGGCAAGATCACCCGCGTGGACCAATGGCTGCAAACCATGGGCAAATCCCTGTCGGACTTTGAGCGCAGCTGGTTTTACAGCGACTCGCCCAACGATCTGCCCTTGATGGAAGTGGTCACCGACCCCGTTGCCACCAACCCCAGCGATAGACTGCGCACTGTTGCAATCGAACGTAATTGGGCTGTCATCGATTTGTTCGCTGACATGATGGACAGCAAATCGTAAAATCAAACGCATGCTCAAGCGAACAATAAAAACATTTGTCGACCGGCTGCTCAAACCAGCCAAAAGCGCGCGTCCCAAAGGGCCCCGCCGCTACACACGGGAAGAGCATGGCATAGACCGACGTCTGGTCTCACGCCATGCCGTGAAAGTGTGCGAGGTCCTGAACCACGAAGGCTACCAAGCCTATGTCGTGGGCGGGGCGGTGCGCGACTTGCTGGTGGGCCTGGAGCCCAAAGACTTTGACGTCGCCACCAACGCCACCCCCGAACAGATCCGCCCCCTGTTTCGCCGTGCCCGCATCATTGGCCGGCGCTTCCGCCTGGTTCACGTAGTGTTCGGTCAGGAAATCATCGAAACCTCGACATTCCGGGCTGATGACAGTGGCAAGCAGACCGACGAACATGGCCGGATTTTGCGCGACAACGAATTTGGCACTATCGAGGACGATGCCGCCCGCCGCGATTTCACGCTCAACGCGCTCTACTACGATCCTCTGACCGAAACCGTCATCGACTACCACAATGGCGTGGCTGACTTGAAAGCCCGCCGTGTACGCATTATTGGTGATGCACAAACCCGCTACCGCGAAGATCCGGTCCGTATGTTGCGCGCCGTTCGATTCGCCTCCAAGCTGGATGCAATCATCGAGCCTGTCACTGAAGCGCCCATCAAGTCGCTATCCGGTCTGATCGAAAACGTACCGGAGTCCCGTCTGTCCGACGAGACGCTCAAGTTGCTCAATTGCGGTCACGCCATGGACTGCATCCAACGCCTGCAAGCCTTGGATCTGCACAGCAAGCTGCTGCCCATGGTTGAGCCCGTTCAACGCTTGCCCGGTGGCGCAGAGTTTCTGGACATGGCGCTGGCTCGCACCGATAGCCGTGTGCGCGCTGGCAAATCCGTTAGCCCCAGCTTTATTTATGCCTGCCTGCTCTGGAAGCTGGTGCAAAAAGAATGGGACCGACGCATTGCGCAGGACGTGCATCCTCAGCAAGCCCTGCTGGAAGCAGCCGACCTGGTCCTGGAAAAGCAAAGCCGCATCATGCCTATCCAGAAGCGCTTTCAATCGGATATGCGTGAAATCTGGTTTATGCAGCCGCGATTTGAGCGGATTGCCAACCGGGCTATCTGGCGCATGACAGAACAACCTCGTTTCCGTGCTGCTGTGGACTTTTTGCAACTGCGTGCGGAAGCCAAAGAAGTCGATAGCGTGCAGGCCCAATGGTGGATGGACTTGGCCGATGCAGGCGAGGAAGAGCGCAGCACCATGATCGCCGTGCGCAAACCCGCCAGCACAACAAGCACAGCCTCGCGCAGCGGTCAGCGACGCACCCGTCGTCGGCGCTCTAACGCCAAACGCAGCGGAACGTCGACAGGAAGCGAAACATGAGCCTGACCCACACCACGGTTTATGTGGCGATGGGAGCGAATCTGGGCGAAGCACGACACACTCTGGAAACGGCAGCTGCCGAACTGGCAGCCACGCCCGGTATTCAGAACCTGACACTGGCTCATTTCTACAGCACCGCGCCGGTGGATTCCAGCGGCCCGGACTACGTTAATACCGTCACTCGCTTCACGTGTACGCTTGGCCCTGAGGCCTTGCTGGATCGCCTGCAAGCCATTGAGCAGGAACACGGCCGCACGCGCCTGTATCGCAACGCTCCACGCACGCTGGACCTGGACTTGCTGCTGTACGGCCAGGAGCAGATCGACACGGCAAGGCTCACGGTGCCGCACCCACGCATGCATGAGCGTGCTTTTGTGCTGGTTCCCCTGGCCGATCTGGCCCCCGAGCTGGAACTGGCTCAAGGCAGCTTAAGCGAATTGCTGGATACAGTGAAAGATCAAGGCATCAGCCGTCTGACCTAAGGCGGCTTGCTCTAAGCCCCCTCCCCGTCCCGAGCACTCTGCAGTTGTTGTGCCATTGCAAGCGCTCGGGCAATACCCTTTATGATTTCCTCACTCTCGGCCGCATTCCCGACTCGTAACGCGTAGGAAGGATGCCAGGTCGCAATCACCCAAGACTGCCCCCAGCGCACAGGCTTCGCCAGATGGCTTTGCAGGCGCACCTTTGGCCCAAGTAGCGCGGACAAGGCGGTGGCCCCCAAGGTCACAATCACGGACGGTTGCACACGCGCCACTTCCTCCTGCAACCAGTGCCCGCAAGCCTGCACTTCCGTGGGTGAGGGCGAGACATGCAAGCGCTGCTTGCCGCGGGCTTTCCATTTGAAATGCTTGACGGCATTCGTCAAAAAAACGGTTTCACGCGCGATACCAGCCCGTTGCAGAGCCTGATCCAACACCTGACCCGCAGGCCCAACGAATACACGGCCGGCCAGATCCTCGTAATCTCCCGGCTGCTCACCAATCAGCATCAAACCTGCATGGGCAGGCCCTTCCCCCGCCACCACTTGCGTGGCGTGCTCCCATAAACCGCAACGGCGACATGCCTCCAGTGATGAGGGCATGGTGCGCTGAGGTAAGGCTCGCTGGGCATCAACAGCCACCAGCTTGCCGGGCATTTGAGCAATCGAGCTGAACTGGCCGACACGTCGAGCACCATTGCGCGCTTCGCTGACCATGGCCGGAATCAATGCGGCCTCGGGCAGCCCCTTCCAGAACCGCACTGGCATGCTTTGCTGCATGGCCGTTTCATTCAGACGGGCGGGGTTGAAAATACTTTGGTAGTAGCGCAACCACAAGGCTTCCACCTGATCTTCGGATGGCCCTGCACGTAGTGCCGCCAAATCCTCGGGCGCATCCAGATACTGCAAATCCTGACCATTCCACAGTGCTACCCTATGCGGCGTCGCAATGCACCAGCTCGCCTTGCCCATGCGCCCTGCAAAATGCTCCGCCACCCACTCCAGCACATCGTGGGCAGGCTCAAACCAGGCCCAATACTCCGGCAGGCTCCCCTCCTGGCCACGGCGAAACCGGACGTAGGCAATCATGTCGTGCTTTTCTCGCCGCACAGCTTTGGCCATGGCGTATAAACGGGCACCGTCTTCGTCAGCAACAGATTCCACGCTGCGATCCCCCTGCTGCCAGCGCCACAGCACCCGATACAACAAAGCCCAACGCTCGGCAGTACGGCACAAGGCGGCGTTACGCAACAACTCACTCAGCGTTTTCGAGATGCGAATAATAGGCAGGCGAGGAAGCGCCTCAGCTGGGGGTTCCTGCAAGGCGGCCAAGTGCGGCGAAGCCGGAAGGGGCTGCGCATAGTCCAGACCTATCTGGCTGGCCTGATCCCCGGGCTCCGTGGCCTGCTCCGTCCAATTCAGCCATTCTGGTGGCCAACCAGCGGCCAAGGCACGCAACGCTTGCTTACGCCAGCCTGCATAGCCACCTTCAACCCGTAGCGTATGCATAGTGGGCTGATCAGCGCCTGTCCCCAGTGAAGGCCATACAAGGCTATTAGCCGGACTCATAACAGGCTCAACTGCTCAGGGTTTGTTGAGAGCATTCGCCGCAACTTTTCAGAAGGCGGCTCGGCCAAGCCGGGCCGATAATCCTGCACCACGACAAAGGGCTGGAGGATCTTCATGGAGCAACGCAAACGGATCAAATCTTGATAACGAATGGCCCGCAATTGTCGTAGCTCCACCAGACGCTTGGCATTGCGTATTCCTATCCCCGGAACCCGGGCGATCAGGCGCTCTGGTGCCCGATTCAGATCCAGTGGGAACACCGCCCGGTTAGCCAGCGCCCAGGCCAGCTTGGGATCAATGTCCAAAGGCAAATCGCCACTGGCTTGGAAAAGTTCCTCTGCCCGAAAGCCATAGCTACGCAGCAAGAAATCGGCCTGATACAAGCGATGCTCACGCAACAGTGGCGGAGGCTGGGCCGGCAACGCCGACGAACTATCTGGTATAGGACTGAACGCGGAGTAATACACCCGCTTGAGTTTGTAGGCGCCATACAGATTCTGCGCCGTTTGCAAGATATTGCGGTCGTCCGCAGCATCCGCCCCCACAATCATCTGCGTACTTTGGCCCGCAGGCACTTTGGGCCGCTTTTCCTCTAGCGCGTGTTCTTGAGCCAGACGGATCACCCCCATCGCCCGCTTGATCGTGTGCCCGCTTTTCTCAGGAGCCAAGCGATGCAGCCCGTCATCTGTAGGAAGCTCGATATTGACGCTTAAGCGGTCTGCATACTGCCCGGCAAGCGTGATCAGCCTAGGGTCCGCATCAGGAATAGTTTTAAGGTGAATGTAGCCACGAAAAAGATGGTCTTCGCGCAAGGAGCGCGCTACCTCCACCAAATTTTCCATGGTGTAGTCCGAGCTGCGTATGATGCCCGAGCTTAGAAACAGGCCGTCTATATAATTGCGCCGATAAAAATCCAGCGTCAGGTCTACGACTTCCCGCGGCCTGAAACGCGCCCGAGGAACATTGCTGGACCGCCGGTTCACGCAATACAGGCAGTCGTACTGACAAAAGTTGGTTAGCAGTATCTTGAGCAGCGATACGCATCGCCCATCCGGGGTAAAGCTATGGCAAATACCGGCCCCCGTGCTGGCACCCAAGCCGTTGCGCCCACGGGAGTCCCGTTTGGGCGCACCACTGCTGGCGCAGGAGGCGTCATATTTTGCCGCGTCCGCCAGGATCTCGAGTTTTGTTGATAGCTGCATGCCAGTTAACTGTATATAAAAACAGTATTATACCGACAATAACTTCTGCAGCATCAAGCGCTTAGTCTTAAGTTGTATCCATCAGCAAACGCCCGGTAAATAAGCGCTGTCTGTTTAGCGACCTGCCCGGAATCCTTCACAAAGCACTGAAGGCCGCCACTGTCTATCAGGCTACCGGCCCCTGGAAGTCACTACCAGCGCTGTGTCGACACAAGCGACCAAGGTTTCGCCCCGCTCAGGTTTGGCCAAGACCCCGCCCGTAAAATCCGAGAAAGCTGGCAAAATAGCCAAGCCGGGTTTGAGCCAAAATGCTGGCCAGCTGCGTGGCACTCCCTTTAAGCGGACCTTAGGATGTACGTGCCCTGCAATAACATGCAGCCCTTGCTTGCTAAGCTGCGGCAAATGCTGAAAAAGAAAGGGGCCATCTTGTACTTGTTCGCCCAGAATACGAACGTCCAGAGCCGCTTTACTTAAAGCGCGGTCGTGATTGCCCGCCAAAACGGCCAAATCGACATCCTGATGTTGATCACGCCAGTTGTGCCAAATCGCCAACAGGGCCGGATGCGGAGCAGGACCATGCAAGACGTCACCCACCACCCACACAGTGCGCGCACCGCTAAGGGTTAGCAAATCAGATAGACGTTGCAGGTCCCCTTCCGTAGTCCCCTGCGGCACCGGAATCCCTGCTTGGCGAAACACATGGTCTTTGCCCAAATGCAGATCCGCAATAATCAGGCGTTCGCGTGCGGGCCAATACAAAGCACGGTCACCCAGCAGCACCATGGCCTCTCCCGCCATGTCCATAGACAGCCTGTCATCAGTCAAAGCGTGCATAGCGCGTCTCCAATTGCTCTGCAGCGCGTTTTACCCGAGCCTGCCAGGTCTCCGTACTCAACTGTCCGCGCAGGCTTTCAGTCCACAGCGGAAAAGATAGCGGGGTCAGCGCAGCGGGCCTGCACAATATCAGTTCGCGGCTCTCACAGGCGTGCAGCGCAGCGTCCAGGCGCGGGGCTTCCAATTGGTACTCCAAAACCTCTTGTTGAGCCTGCGCCAACAAAATATGGCCAGGGTCATAGCGCACCAGAACATCGTAGAGCAGGCCGCTGGACGCCTGTATTTGGCGCAAAGATCGGGGAGCACCACCGGGCAAAGAAGGAGTCAGCAAGCCGGCCACACGAGCAATTTCACGAAAATGCCGTCTTGCTAACTCGCCCAGATTCACACCTTCCCGCAAATCCTCTTGCGAGCCCTGCGGGCTAAGTAATTGTTTGAGCAAATGGGCATCAAGAGGAGCGGCTTGAGCCAGGTTCAGCACCAGCCCGTAATCGTTAACCGCAAAAGAAAAAGTATTGGCCTGCAGACGCCCCCAGCGCAAAGCCACCATGGCAGCCATGCCTTCATGCACCGCTCTACCTGCAAAGGGGTAAAGAAAAAGGTGCATGCCTCGTTTGGTGACGATATGTTCGGCCACTAAACGGTCTGACTGCGGCAAGGCGCTAGCCTGAGCCTGAATACTCAACAGCCGTTCCACCGCCTTCATTTCTGGGTGCTTGCCCGGAGCGGTAAACAGACGCTCGACCGACTGCGCCAAGGCCGTTGACAGCGGCATACGACCACCCTGCCAACTGGCTACCGCACCGTCCCCTCCTTTGGCGCGACGCACATAGGCCACCATTCCTTCCAGGCGCACCAACTGCAGAGTTCGGCCAGCAAACTGGAACAGGTCTCCTGGGCGCAGTCGGGCTAAAAAACTCTCTTCCACGGAGCCCAAGCCGCCCCCTCGTAGGAACTTGACCGACACAGCGCCATCAGCCGAAATCGTCCCGATAGACAAACGGTGACGCATGGCCTGCCGCCTGTCCTGTACCCGATACCAACCCTGCTCATCAGGCTGTACGCGGTGAAACTCCGGATAGTTACTCAGGGCATTGCCACCCTGCACAATGAAATCCAGCACTGCATTCCAGGTAGATACATCCAGATCCGCGTAAGCATGCGTGCCCCGAACTTCCTGAAAAAGTGCATCGGCTTGAAATCCACCGCCCAAAGCCAGGGTCACCGCATGCTGGGCCAATACATCCACACAGCCGCGCAAGGCGGGACGCGACTCGATCTGCCCCCGAGCAATAGCGTCACGGGCAGCCGCATACTCAATCAACTCCAGCGCCTGTGCCGGCACGCAGATCACGTGGCCCGCCTCGCCCGGCCTATGCCGGGACCGGCCTGCCCGCTGCAACAGGCGCGCCACACCTTTGGGGCTGCCTAATTGCAACACCTGATCGACCGCCGGGAAATCCACTCCCAGGTCCAGGCTGGACGTCGCCACCACGCAGCGAATACTTCCCTCTCGCAAACCTTGTTCAGCGGCAGCCCGCAAGGCCGGGTCCAGCGAGCCATGATGCAAAGCCAACGTAGCGGGGGCTTCTTGCCAAATGGACGCCAAGGCCCGGTGCCACAATTCCGCCTGCGCTCGCGTATTCGTAAATAGCAAGCTGGAGCGCACAGCGAAAAGCTGCTGATACACCCGAGCCAATTGCGATAACCCGAGATTACCGGCCCAGGGCAAAGAGCCATTTTTGGGCGGCATCAAGGTCTGGATGCGTATGGTTCGCGGCTTGACGCCCGCCACCAGAGCGCTATCTGGCGCATGTGGCAACAGCACATCACGGGCCTCCAGCAAATTGCCCAACGTAGCCGACAAGCCCCAGGTTCTTACGGCGGGTGACAGGCTACGCAAGCGAGCCAAACTGAGCTGCAGCAGCACCCCGCGCTTATTACCCAGCAACTCATGCCACTCGTCCACCACGATGCAACGCAAGGCCTGGAAACGCAAAGAGGCGTCTGCATAGGACAGCAATAAAGACAACGACTCCGGTGTGATCACCAGCACATCGGCTTTACCTTGGCGAGCCAACCTTTTATCTCTGGCGCTGGCATCGCCAGTACGCGAGGCTACTGTCCAATCCAAGCCCAGTTCCAAAGCCGTACGCGTCAGGCTACGGGCAGTATCGGCAGCCAGGGCACGCAACGGAGTGACCCACAAAACACGGGGGCCTGAACCGGCGGCCTTGCGAACAGATGTGCCCTCTTGCAAGGCTTCCAGGCAAGGTCCACCGAACGCGGCCAGAGTTTTACCGCTGCCGGTGGGCGTATGAATCAAGCCGGACTCCCCGCGCAAATACCGTCTCCAAGCTTCGCGTTGAAAGCTGGCAGGCTTCCAGCCTTGTTCTTCAAACCAGGCTTTAAGCGGGGCATCCCAAGAAGCACGTGTACTCATCGCGCCAAAGCCTGCAAGGTAGACAATTGATCGGCCTGCTCTGCTGGCTTGTCGTGACGCCAGCGCAAAATGCGCGGAAAGCGAACGGCAATACCGGATTTATGCCGCTTGGAAATATTCACCCCTTCAAACCCCAGCTCGAACACCTGAACCGGGTCCACCGAGCGCACCGGACCAAAGCGCTCGCGGGTGTGGGCGCGCAACCAGCGATCCAGCTGCAAAATTTCCTTGTCATCCAAGCCTGAATAGGCTTTGGCGATGGGCACCAACACATCGCCATCCCATAAACCAAAGGTGTAATCCGTGTAGAGCGAACTGCGCCTGCCATGACCTGCCTGCGCATACAGCAGCACAGCATCAATGCTTAAAGGGTCCACTTTCCATTTCCACCAGTCCCCTCGTCGCCGCCCGCTGCGATAAGGAGCATCACGCCGTTTAAGCATCAAGCCTTCCACGCCAAGCTCCCGGGACTGCTCACGCAAGGCTGCAGCCTGCTCCCAATCAACTGCGTCCAGCAAGGGAGAGGCCATGAGCCGGCTATCGGCATTTTCGTGAAGCAAAGCCTCCAGCTTTTGCCGACGTTCGGCTTGGGGGCGGTCTCGCAAATCCTCGCCCTCCAGTTCCAGCAGATCGTAGACCAGCAGCCGCACCGGGGCTTCCTTAAGCCACTTCGGGCCGGGTTTAAGCCGCTGTATTCGGGTCTGCAAGGCTGAAAACGGCAAAGGCATAGGCTCTTGCCCCTGCCAAGCCAACAGCTCCCCATCCAGCACGCAGTGGCGGCTCATCGCTGCAGCAGCTGCTTCCAGCTCAGGAAAGCGGCCGTCCAGACGCTCCTCCCCGCGCGACCACAAGGCCACACCATCAGGACGCCGGATCAATTGGACGCGTATGCCGTCCCACTTCCACTCAATCAACCAGTCGCCAATCGGGCCCAGTTCAGAGGCCGATACCTCCAGCGGAGAAGCCAGGTAAAAGGGATAAGGTTGTTGACTGTCGCCCGGCAAAGCCGACTGGCTGAGCAGGTCTCTGAAGAAAGAGACACTGGGTACCCAGGCACCCAACATGCGCTGCGCAATCAAGGAGATCGGCACCTGCGACATTTCGGCCAAAGCCTGTTGCACGGTACGCTGGGACACGCCAACGCGCAAAGCCCCTGTCAGTAATTTATTGAATACCAGCCGTTCGTCAAAGGACAAAGTCTTCCAGGCCGCCATGATGACCTCGCCGCGCTCACTGACTTCGCGGTTGGCAATGGGGATCAGGACCGTTTCTATCCATTCGGCCAAGCTGCGATCCTCTTCGCTCGTTTTGTCCCCTGGCACCAGAAGCGCCAAGGTTTCAGCAAGATCCCCCACCTGCTCATAGCATTCCTCGACCAGCCAAGGGGCAACGCCGGACACGTCAGCCACCCAGGCTCGCATCTCGGTGGAGCTGGCAATTTTCTGACGAGCATGCGAGATCTTGCCTCCGGAAAGAAGGTACAAAGCCCAGACAGCATCCTGCTCCGGTGCCTGCTCAAAGTACGCAATCAGGGCCGCCCGTTTGTCCAGAGTGGCTGTGCTTCGATCCAACTCCTGATACAGCGCCGCAAAACGCTTCATAGCTGTTTGCTCCTGCCTTAGTCGTCTTCACCATATTGCGTCATCAAGGTTTCGGCCTGGATACCTTGCTCGATCAGGGTTTTGACCAGCGCACGGGTGTCGCCGTGCGTGGCGATCACCCGCCCTGCCCCTGTTTGCTGAATAGTGCGCAATAAATCGGGCCAATCTGCGTGATCGGACACCACAAAACCCCGATCCATATTGCGCCGCCTGCGGTTCCCCCTAAGCAGCATCCAGCCAGAGGCAAAAGCGTGCTGAGCCTTGCCAAAACGCCTGAGCCAGGTGCTACCGGAAGCGGAAGGCGGCGCCATGACCAATTTGCCGGCAAAATCGGCTTTGCGCCCAGGCTCATCCATCTCGCTGACCAAAACCGTCTCGGGCAGAGAGATTCCAGCCTGTCTATAGACCTGAACACCGGACGCAATCGCTCCGTGCAGGTAAACGGGCTCATCCAGAAAAGGGAGCAGATGGGCCAGGACGCGCTGCGCCTTGCCCAGGGCATAGCAGTAAACAATGGCTGCCTCGCCACGCTGCGCGCAATGCTCACGCCATGCCGCTATATCGCGGGCGACCTCGTGGGTATCAGGCCAACGGTAAATGGGTAAACCAAAGGTGCATTCCGTGATGAAGGTGTCACAGGCAAGCACCTCAAAGGGCTCGCACGTTGGGTCCGCTTGACGCTTGTAGTCGCCAGAGACTACCCACACCTGCCCGTCAACTTCAATACGCACCTGAGCCGAGCCCAGTACATGACCGGCCGAGTGCAACGACACCCAGGCTTCGCCCAGCTTGAAGGGTTCACCGTACTGATGCTCGACGTAATCCTGCTCGCCCAGCCGCCATTGCAAAATAGGCAGGCCTTGGGCTGTAGTGTGATAACGCCCCATACCCCGCCGGGCATGATCGCCGTGGCCATGGGTGATGACAGCGGTAGCCACTGGCTGCCAGGGGTCAATATAAAAATCGCCCTTAGGGCAATACAAACCTTCCTGTCTTAGTTGCACGACATCGATCATGGTCTTGCCCTCGCGGACTGCATATCGCCCTAGCATATAGCTGATTTGAAGCCAGAATATGTCGCTAATAGTTAAGCTTTGTGCCCAGGAAAATAATCCCTGAACGAATACCCGCCAGGAAAGCCTATTTAAACGGCATGAATCATGATCTTTATTTCAAATACTTACGCCATTCACGCTGGGGATCACTGATCATGAAATATCAGGATTGAAAGTCAGCGAGTTAATTTCTTCATCTGCCTTATTTTTTCCTTCAAATTGAGAGGCACATGAGCAAGATCGTTTTAGTTTCGAATCGAGTGGCGTCGCTGGTAGAGGGCAAACCCTCTGCAGGCGGCTTGGCTATCGCTGTGCTGGAAGGGCTGCAAGGCGAGACCTGTCTGTGGATGGGCTGGAACGGAAAAATCGATCGTGGACATGAAGCAGAATCGCTAGAGCATGGGCGGATTGGCTCTTTAGATACGCTAACCTGGCCCTTGTCACAGCGGGATTACGACGGGTTTTACCGGGGCTTCACAAATTCAGTTATTTGGCCTGCATTTCATTATCGTCTGGACCATATTCGATTTAAGCGAGAGGACTTCCAGTCCTATTTACGCGTCAATCAGATTTTTGCGAAACGCTTATCCGAGCACATTTCCAAAGATGATGTGATCTGGGTACACGACTATCACTTCATGCATTTAGCGCAGTTTTGCCGTGCGCTAGGCATGAAGAACAAGATTGGTTTTTTTCTGCACATCCCCTTTCCCCCACCCAGCACCTTTAGTGCTATTCCTGTACACCGTGAATTGTCACAAGCCTTGTCTGCCTATAATTTGCTCGGTTTTCAAACAGAGGCTGACGTGCAAGCGTTTAGTGATTACCGCAACACAGTTACGAGCCCCGCTAAAGATCCCATGCCGTCCGGACTCGAAACAGCAAGTGGGCCAATACCCCAAGTAGGTGCGTATCCCATCAGCATCGATTTCTCCTCCACCATCAAAGATATGGAGCTGGCTCAGAAGAAAAGAACCATGAGCCGTATACAAAAGGAGTTTGGGGAAAATCAGCTAATTATTAGTGTGGACCGACTCGATTACACGAAAGGCATTGTCGAGCGCCTGAACGGATACGAAGAGTTCCTGCGCTTAAATCCCAAAAGTCGAGGCGCTGTCAGCCTGGTACAGATATCTCCGCCCTCTCGCACCGATGTACATGGATATAGCCAGATTCGGCATGAAATCGAGCAACTGACCAGCCAGATCAATGGCAAATGGGCAGAGCCATCCTGGATGCCCATTAACTACATCAATCGCAGTTTTGATCGCCCCACGCTGCTGGCTTTCTTTCGACGTTGTGACATTGGACTGGTGAGTTCGCTACGAGACGGGATGAATCTGGTCGCCAAAGAATATGTGACCGTCCAATGTCCGGAAGATCCGGGCGTGCTGATTTTGTCGGAATTTACCGGGGCGGCGCAGGAGCTGCACGTGGGCGCTCTGCTCATCAACCCCTACGATAAAAGTGCCGTAGCCGAGGCGATTGCTCAGGCTCTGTCTATGACGCGGGAAGAGCGTCAGGAGCGACATGCCGCCATGATGCAAGTCCTGCAAAAAAACAATTTGCAGACCTGGAAACAACGCTTCATGAACGATTTGCTCAGCCCGTCCTGAGCGTAGCCAGCCACTGCGATAGAAAAGGCAGCAAGTCTTGCTGGCATGCCAAGGATAAGGCAGCAGCAGATGGCTCAGGGCCAATTTTTACGCCTAGCCCGCCCAGGGCTTGTACCTGCAAGAATGCGTACTCATCAGTGACGTCATCCCCAAAAACCACAGGAAACCCGCCGCGAAATGGCCTGCTTTCCAGGAGGGTACGCAAGGCAGTGCCCTTATCCACCCCGGTCTGCTTGATCTCAAAAACCATTTTTCCGTGCAGACCCATCATCTGGGAATAAGCGCTCAAAAGACGCTCTCCCAAATCGCAGACTTGTGCCTGAAACTGAGGGGCCGACCGATAGTGAATTGCAATGCCAAAGCGCTTGTGCTCCACCCAAACACCGGGCAGCGCCTCTATGCCTGCCTGAGCGTGCTCATATAGGGCCTGGACCTCTGGGCCGATCTCAGGCGTGGACGCGATGCTGCCGTCATGACGGCGGATTGTGGCACCATGCTCTGCCGCAATGGCGAAGGGGCGGGAAAGAAGCAAATGCTCCGCTTCATGAAGTGGCCGGCCTGTCAGGATACCCAAGGCCCCATCCAGCTTCACAGACAAAGCATCAAGCGCCGCCAACATGGCGGGCGCTATCTGTACCTGACTGGCATGAGCTGCAATGGGAGCCAAGGTTCCATCAATATCGAAAAAGACAGCTGTTGGCTTTGAGCACAGCAACAGTTGCTCAAGGGTCGAGTTAGCCATAGGCCTGTTTCTGCCCCTCCAAGACCTGCCACAGCGGCCCTTCTCAAGCAGCTGCGCTAAGCATCACTAGTCATTTAATAGTTTGATCAAGGCCGCCTGGTGTCCTAGACGCATCTCCAGCGCTCGACGTCCCTCTTCGGTCAAGGCCGCTATCAGGGGAGCAGGGAAAGGGGAAGGCGTCTGCGTAGTCTGTGGAATGGCTTCAACCAGCCCGAGTGACTGCAGTTTATCGAAGATGGCCTGTTTTTTATGCCAGGGGGTTTGACGTAATCGCACGAGCTCAAGCGTTTGCCAGATGCTTGGATTGAGCTGCGGCATGGTGTTGCTTTGAAGTTGTGTCATACAAGGCCCTTATTAAGACCACAAACAAATACTTTTTATTTCAACACTTAAGTTCTGAATAGTATCTAGCCTACTACCATACACCGTAAAAATGTACAGAATATTTCAGCCTGTACATATATTGTCATTTCAGCGCCTATATCGGAACTGTTTTTTTTGGATACAGTACGGCGGGTTAACGTGCTTGTGGCAAATAGCGCTTCATGCAATGGTAGGCTTGCGCTGCGCAAACGTCGTAGACTTATTCTTTTCATTCAAGGAACTTAGGCACATATAGCGCCCAGAAGCGGGCAATACCTTCTGACTAGCCCAATCTAACCAGACAGGAGACCGACCAGATGGACACGCAGACGCGGACAAGTACAGCAGCCAGTGCTGCTGCCAGTATTAGGGACCGCTATATAGCGAAAGGTCACACCAGCCATCTGAGCGCCCTGAAAAGCCTGCTTCAACGTAGCGAATCGCTGCCTTTGCCCGGCGCGGGCGACACCCTTAAACGATGGCATGATCTGGCGGCAATCGCGGCCATCGATCTTAGCTGCGCCAAGCTGTTTGAAAGCCATCACGATGCGCTGGCCATCTTGCACGAGCTGGGAGAGCAAGCTCTCATCCAGGACAAGGCGCTCTGGGCCGTCTGGTGTGCCGAGCCGCCTAGCCACAAAGTCCATTTAGGCGATCATCCTGAACTGCCCAGGGCTGTCTACGTCCAAGGCGTCAAGGCATGGTGCTCCGGCGCCGATGCCGTAAGCCATGCGCTGATCAGTTGCTGGGACCAGAACGACGAACCCTGTCTGGTCGCCGTTGATATGGATCAGGATGCCGTCTCGGTAGGGTCCGAGGGTTGGCATGCCGTCGGGATGGCCCATACCGATAGCGTCGACGTCACCTTCGATTCCGCGCTAGGCACACGGGTGGGTGAAGCGGGTAGCTACATCCAGCGGCCCGGATTCACACATGGTGCGGCGGGTGTGGCTGCCTGTTGGTTTGGGGCCGCCGGTGCCATCGCTCATTATGTTCTGGAGCAAGCCCGCCGACGCCCCGATGATGAACACCTGCTGGCCCACTTGGGCACCATAGACGTCGCACTCAAACAGGCTGCCTGCCTGCTATCCAGTGCTGCCAGTCAAATTGATGACATACCTGAAGACAGCTGTGAACTCGCCGTTCAACGGGCGCGTCTGGCAGTCGAGTTCGCAGTGGAAACGGTGCTGCGTCGCGCGCCACGGGCGCTGGGCGCCGGTCCCTTATGCAAGAACGCCCATCTGGCCCAATTGTTTGCCGATCTGCCCGTGTTTCTGCGCCAAAGCCATGCTGAACGTGACTTGTCCGCCCATGGCAGAACCTTGCTTAAGACCCAGGAGCAAGCGCTATGGGAGCTCTAAGGCCAGATCGCCTCATAGAGGGCAATGGAACCCCCGAACACGAATGGCAAGCCTGGATGGAACGTCATCCCTTGCCAGTCCTGAACGTAGACGAGTTCATCTCCCGCACTCACACCGTGCACATTGTGGCCCCCCATCCCGATGATGAGGTACTTAGCTGCGCCGGTCTGATCCAGCAATTGGGCAAGCGCGGCATTAACGTTCAGATTTGGGCGGTCACCGACGGCGAGGCCAGCCATGAAGCCAGCTGCGAACGCCCCTCGGCTCAATTAGCTGAAATTCGTACCCAGGAAAGCCTGCGTGCTTTGTCCATGCTGCATCCTGACATCCTGCGCGACCGTTTAGGAATACCTGACGGAGGCGTATCACAAGCACAAACCCAGCTTGAAATACAGTTGCGAAAACGCTTCAATCCGGGGGACACCGTCATTGCGCCTTGGCATCTGGATGGCCACCCTGACCACGAGGCCGCATCCCGCGCCAGTCATGCTGCGGCTCGGCAACAAGGCTGTCAATTCCTGGAAGTTCCTATTTGGGGATGGCATTGGGCTCAGCCCGATGAGCCGCGATTCCCTGCTCAACGCGCGTTCCAAATCGAACTGACTCCTTTGGAGCAACACCTGAAATCCAGGGCAATACAGCAATTTCAAAGTCAGTTGCTGCCCGACCCTGTTTCAGGCAAAGCGGCGATCTTGCCAGACTTTGCTTTGGCGCGCCTTGAACGCCCTTACGAGGTGCTGTTCCGATGACTGACTTTGAAGCCCTTTATCAAACTCATCGGGATCCCTGGAATGTCCGTTCGTCCTGGTATGAACGGCGCAAGCGGGACATCGTGCTGGCGTGTCTGCCGCGTCAGTCCTATGGCAAGGCTCTGGAACTGGGTTGCGGCACAGGGGAGCTGAGCATAGGGCTAGCACAGCGTTGCAAACAGCTTTGTGCCATCGACCTGTCCCCTACGGCTTTAAACCGTTGCCAGGCGGCTCTGTCAGAAGCGCAGATCAGCCATGTACATCCTCAACTCATGCAAGTGCCAGACAACTGGCCGGCAGATACGCAGGCCAATGTTGAACTGATCGTCGTGTCAGAACTGGCTTACTACCTGCGCCCCCCGGACTTCGATCGATTGCTGGAGCGATGTATGGATTCGCTGGCACCGCAAGGCGAATGGCTCATGTGCCATTACCTGCCGGACTTTCATGATCGCTTGCAGGACACCGTTGGGATGCATCAACGCATCACAGAGCGCTGCAATGCGACCCATGTGACAAGCCATCGGGATGAGCTGTTTCAACTGGATATCTGGCGTAAGCCCGGGCAAGGAAAAGCATGATAGGCATCTGTATTCCCGCTCACAACGAAGATCAATACATTGCGGCCTGCCTGCACTCGGTCGTAAAAGCGGCAGCGCATCCCGGTCTGGATGGTGAGCCTGTGAAAATTATTGTTGTTCATGACACTTGCTCGGATGCCAGCGCGGCCTTGGCCAGCGCCTGGCCCGTAGAGCAATTACATGTTCAGTTCAGAAACGTAGGTTTAGCCCGAGCCGCCGGTGCCCGCCAACTCATACAAAGCGGCGCCCGCTGGCTCGCTTTCACGGATGCCGACAGCACAGTCTCGGCAAGCTGGCTGGTAGATCAGTTGGCGCTTCAAGCACAAGTGGTGTGCGGCACGGTAGAGGTGGACGACTGGTCCAGTCATGGCAAATTTGCGGAGCGCGCCAAAGCGTCTTTTCTGAAGGGCTACCAGGACCGGGACGGCCACCGCCATGTTCACGGGGCAAATCTAGGCATAGATGCCGCAGTCTACGAGCAGGTAGGCGGCTTTGAAGCCCTGGCCTGTAGCGAAGACCAGGCCCTGGTGGACAAGCTGGTTTTGTCTGGCGCGAGTATCGCCTGGTCTGCCCGACCCAGAGTGTGTACCAGCGCCCGCCCCATCTCCCGTGTAGAGGGCGGTTTTGCCACGACACTACGCCGGACATGGTCAGACACCTAGTCCCTCTTTTGCAGCAAGCCGTACCGACCCACTTTAGCCATGAGACATTCAGTCTCATGATCTGCGCACAGCGAGCCGTACCCAACTGTTGTTAAGGAGAATGCTGATGGCCATCACGATTTACGAGGCGCTTCGACAGAGCCATGAAGTACAACGCTCACTCTGTAGGCGCTTGCTACGAGCCACTCCAGAAAGTGGCAAGCGTGAATCTATCCTTAAGGAGCTCAGGGTCGAGTTGGCAGCCCATGCTGCTGCTGAGGAACGGTATCTGTACGCCCCCATTTTGATGGATGATATGGGGCTGAACTCATCCCGGCATGCACTGGCCGAGCACCACGAAATTGATGAATGCGTGGAGGACTTGAGCAA
Organism: Alcaligenes sp. GW821-FHT11D07; assembly: GCF_058808495.1. Classification (NCBI taxonomy): domain Bacteria; kingdom Pseudomonadati; phylum Pseudomonadota; class Betaproteobacteria; order Burkholderiales; family Alcaligenaceae; genus Alcaligenes; species Alcaligenes sp. GW821-FHT11D07. Next base: position 612,269 of record NZ_JBXART010000002.1, on the reverse strand, counting down.
AGCTGATTATGAAGGCGGCAGTTGGCATGCCAAGGCCAAACAGTTATCTCACATCGTGCATCATCACCTGAAGGAAGAAGAATCCAAGTTCTTTCAAGTGTCAGGAAAGATACTGAGCGAGGCACAAAAGACAAAACTCGCCAAACAGTACCTTTCGGACTACGAGCGCATGAAGATCAAACTTGCCCAAACCTAAGTTTTGGGCGAGTAGCTCTGCCCCCTGTCCGGCACGTCCAAGGCAGGGGCAGATCGCACAAAAAAACCCGCGTTTTGTCTGATTGAGTACGAAGGAGAACGCTGTCTCTTCATTCAATCAAAGCAAAATGCGGGTTTTGCACTTCACGCTCCGGGGGCGATAAGCCCCTGAAGCGACTGTTTAGACAGCGACCAAAGAGATCTCTGCAATGCGCTTGCGCCACTCAGCTGGGCCGGTGTTGTGCACGGAGACACCTTGCGAGTCTACCGCCACTGTCACGGGCATATCCTTGACCTCGAATTCGTAAATCGCTTCCATGCCCAGGTCTTCAAACGCCACCACTTCCGCTTTGCGAATCGCTTTGGACACCAGGTAAGCCGAACCGCCCACCGCCATCAGGTAAGCCGATTTGTGCGCACGAATAGCTTCGATGGCCACCGGGCCACGTTCTGCCTTGCCGATCATGGAAATCAGACCCGTTTTGGACAGCATCATGTCTGTGAACTTATCCATGCGGGTTGCCGTGGTTGGACCTGCTGGACCGACTGCTTCGTCACCCACAGGGTCCACCGGGCCCACGTAGTAAATAACGCGATTGGTGAAATCCACAGGCAGGGACTCGCCTTTTTCCAACATGTCCTGAATGCGCTTGTGAGCAGCATCACGGCCCGTCAACATCTTGCCCGACAAGAGCAAGGTCTGACCGGGTGTCCAGGAAGCCACCTCTTCAGGCGTCAGGGTGTCCAGATTCACCTGGCGGGATTTGTTGTAATCCGGTGCCCAGTGAATGTCAGGCCAGGCCGACAGCGGTGGCGGGGCCAATTCGGCAGGGCCCTTGCCATCCAGCGAAAAGTGCACGTGACGGGTCGCCGCACAGTTAGGGATCATGGCAACAGGCTTGGAAGCCGCGTGGGTTGGGAAGGTGTTGATCTTCACATCCAGCACAGTCGTCAAACCACCCAAGCCTTGAGCGCCAATACCCAGAGCATTGACCTTCTCGTACAGCTCGATACGCAGCTCTTCCAGCTTGCTTTGCGGGCCACGTTGCAGAAGCTCGTACATATCGATGTCTTCCATCAGGGCTTCTTTGGCCATCAACATGGCTTTTTCGGCCGTGCCACCAACGCCAATACCCAGCATGCCGGGAGGACACCAGCCTGCACCCATCGTAGGAACAGTCTTGAGCACCCAATCAACCAGAGAATCGCTGGGGTTGAGCATCACAAATTTGCTCTTGTTTTCCGAACCGCCGCCCTTGGCCGCAACTTGAATGTCGACCTGATCCCCAGCGATCAATTCGACATTCACAATACAGGGCGTGTTGTCGCGTGTGTTTTTACGCGTGAACAAGGGGTCATTCAGGATGGAGGCACGCAGCGGGTTATCCGGATTCAGATAACCACGACGCACCCCCTCATCACAGAGCTCCTGCAAAGAGCGCTTGGTATCAAAACGCACACCCATGCCCACTTTCAGGAATACGTTAACCACCCCAGTGTCCTGACAGATGGGGCGATGGCCCTCGGCACACATGCGCGAGTTGGTCAGGATCTGGGCAATGGCATCTTTGGCGGCCGGGTTCTGCTCGCGCTCGTAAGCGCGGGCCAGATGCTCCAGATAGTCGGTGGGATGGTAATAACTGATGAACTGCACCGCATCAGCGATGGACTGAATCAGATCGTCTTCTTTGATCGTGGTCATGGTGGCGTCTATATAAAAAACGGGATGAACAAGGGGAAACTATTTGCCCTGCCAGACAGGTTCGCGCTTTTCAGCAAAGGCGGTGGCGCCTTCTTTAGCGTCTGCAGAGGTAAAGATACCGGCGATACGGGGGCGCTGCAGATCGAACAGATCCGATTGGCGCCAGTCGCGCGACTGGGAGACGATGCTCTTGGCGGTTTGCACAGCCAATGGACCGTTAGCGGCAATCTGCGCAGCCAACTCCAAAGCCTGCTCGGTCGCTTTGCCCGGCTCCGCCAAGCGGCTGACCAAACCCAGTTCGGCCATGCGGGCTGCGGGGTACATACCGCCAGTCAGCACCATTTCCATGGCCATGTGGTAGGGAATACGGCTGGGCAAACGCACCATGCCACCCGAGCCGGGAACGATACCGCGCTTGACTTCAGGCAGGCCAAAGTTGGCGCTGTTGGCCGCCACAATCAGGTCGCAGGACAGAGCAATTTCAAAACCGCCAGCCAGGCAATAGCCTTCTACCGCCGCAATCAGGGGTTTGGCAGGTGGGCGTTCGCAAATGCCGGCGAAGCCGCGGTCGCCTACATAGGGACGCTGGCCTGTCTTGGCAAAGGCTTTCAAATCCATACCGGCGCAAAACGTATTATTCGCACCCGTCAGCACGCCCACGGCAATGCCAGGATCGGCATCGAACTCATCCAGGGCCTGGGCCAGCGCCTGGGCTGTTTCCAGGTTGATGGCATTACGCGCCTCGGGGCGATTCAAGGTAATCAACATTACCTTGCCGATACGTTCAAGCGTGACAAGTTCACTCATGGACCTAGCCTCCTTTAGACTGCTGCCCAAGACTCTGTTTCAAGATCAGGCCAGCAAATAAGCAGTATTTGGACAAACGCATATGATACGTCTAAAAACAACTTGACCGCTTGGTACTAAGAGGGCCTGCCCATGGCCCGGACGGCTCAAACATGGCCCGCCAGAGGGGAGGCAGAACGGCCAGCCCGGTTCCCTGCCAGCGGAACCGCAACAAGAAAGACGCCTGCTGTCCTAACACAGTAGAAAAAAGTGGCGTTAACGGGGCGTGACGAAGCCTTAAAAAGTCATCGCGGGCGCTTTTCTGCTGCAAGCGCGCAGTTCACGCTAAAATAGAAAAATTTTGCAGATTCTCGCTTTACTGGCCATTGCTCATGCTCACCTTTCAGCAAATCATACTTACGCTCCAGCAATACTGGGACAAGCACGGATGCGCTCTGCTTCAGCCCTACGATATGGAAGTCGGTGCCGGAACCTCTCATACGGCAACTTTTTTACGGGCCATCGGTCCCGAACCGTGGCGCGCTGCCTATGTGCAGCCTTCGCGTCGCCCCAAAGACGGGCGTTACGGGGACAACCCCAACCGCCTGCAACACTATTACCAGTTTCAGGTCGTGCTCAAGCCCGCACCTGAAAATATCCTGGACCTGTATATCGGCTCGCTAGAAGCGCTGGGTATCAATCCCAAAGCGCACGACATCCGTTTTGTTGAAGACGACTGGGAAAACCCGACACTGGGCGCCTGGGGTCTGGGCTGGGAAGTCTGGCTCAACGGTATGGAAGTCACCCAATTCACCTACTTCCAGCAAGTAGGCGGTCTGGACTGTACCCCTACCACGGGCGAAATCACCTATGGCCTGGAGCGTCTGGCCATGTATTTGCAAGGTGTGGAAAGCGTCTACGATCTGGTCTGGACCGAAGGCCACAATGGCCAGCGCATTTACTACCGCGACGTGTTCCACCAGAACGAAGTGGAGCAATCCACCTACAACTTTGAACACGCCAGCACTGAAATGCTGTTTGCGCATTTCAACGACTACGAAGCCGAAGCCAAGCGCGTCATTGACGTGCCCCTGGCCCTGCCCGCTTACGAACAGACGCTGAAAGCCGCGCACACCTTCAATATGCTGGACGCCCGTGGCGCCATCAGTGTGACTGAGCGCGCTGCTTACATTGGCCGTATCCGTAATCTGTCCCGGGCCGTAGCGCAGGCTTACTACGAATCCCGCGAACGCCTAGGTTTCCCCATGCTGAGCAACACATCTTCGGAGGCCAAGTAATGAACGCCTCTACGACACAGCCTTTGCTGATTGAACTGTTCACCGAAGAACTGCCCCCAAAAGCACTACAGCAGCTGGGTCAGGCCTTTAGCGAAGGCCTGCAAAAAGTGTTGGGCGAACACGCCCTGCTGGCACCGAACTGCGAAGTGCGTGCCTATGCCACGCCACGCCGTCTGGCCGCCTGGTTCAGCGCTGCCTACCAGCAAGCGGAAGATCAGCCGTACACCGAAAAACTGATGCCTGCGCATATTGGCCTGGATGCCAATGGTGAAATCGCACCGGCACTGGCCAAGCGCCTGGCCGCCAAAGGTCTAGAGAACGTAAAGGCCAGCGATTTGCTGCGCGAATCTGATGGCAAACAGGACTACCTGTATGCCAGCGGCATCGCCACCGGTTCTGCCCTGAAAGACGGTCTGCAAGAAGCCCTGGACTGGGCGCTTACCCACCTGCCCATCCCTAAAGTGATGCGCTATCAATTGGCCGATGGCGTCAGCAGCGTACGTTTCGTGCGCCCTGCCCACGGCTTGATCGCCCTGTGGGGTTCCGATGTGGTGCCCGTCAGCGCACTGGGTTTGCAAGCCGGTCGCCAGACTCACGGCCACCGTTTCATGTGTGACGCCCCCTTTGATATTCGCGATGCAGACAGCTGGGCCAGCCAGGTACAGGAACAAGGCCTGGTCATTCCATCCTTCGAGACTCGTCGCGAACAAATCCGGGCCGAACTGGAAGCGGAAGCCACGCGTTTGAACGCCAGCCTGGGGATTGACCCCGAAGTGGAAGCCTTGCTGAACGAAGTGACGGCGCTGGTTGAATACCCGACTGTCTACGTCGGTCAGTTTGACGAGCAGTTCCTGCAAGTGCCGTCCGAGTGCCTGATTCTGACCATGCGTTTGAATCAAAAGTATTTCCCGCTGTTTGATCCCGCCACTCAACAACTGACCAATCGCTTCCTGATCGTCAGCAATATGAAGGTGGACGATCCCAGCAACATCATCGAAGGTAATGAACGCGTGGTGCGCCCTCGTTTGGCCGACGCCCAGTTCTTCTTCGAAACCGATCGCAAACAAACCCTGGCCGAACGGGTTCCTACCCTGGCTGGCAGCGTCTACCACAACAAACTGGGTTCGCAACTGGACCGTATTGACCGCCTGCAAGCAGTGGCTGGCTACATTGCCAAGCAATTGGGCGCGAATGAAGAGCACGCACGTCGTGCCGCCCTGTTGGCCAAGGCCGACCTGAACTCCAATATGGTGGGCGAATTCCCCGAGCTGCAAGGCGTGATGGGTGCTTACTACGCCCAGGCCGATGGCGAGCCGGAAGACGTTGTTCTGGCTATTCGCGAGCAATACCGCCACCGTCTGGACCAGCCAGTTTCGGCTGCCAGCCTGACTCAAGCAATCCTGTTCCTGGCCGAACGTGCCGAGGTTCTGGTCGGTATCTGGGGCATTGGCCTGGCTCCGACAGGCGAGCGCGACCCCTATGCCTTGCGCCGTGCCGCCCTGGGCCTGATCAGCGCCTATGAACAGTTGCAAGCTGGTGCCCAGCTCAAGACCAACAGCCTGAGTCTGGATACCCTACTCAACACCACAGCGTCCTTCTTCAAAGAAGGCGTGCTGGCTGAAGATACCGTGCCTGCTGTGGAAGCCTTCATCTACGAACGCTACCGCAACCAGCTGAGCAACGATTACGAACGCAGCGTGGTTGATGCTGTATTGGCTTTACGTCCACCACTGGAACAGGTACACGCCCGTATTCAGGCCTGCGCCTCCTTTGCCCAACGCCCCGAAGCCGAAAGCCTGGCCGCCGCCAACAAGCGCGTCAGCAATCTGCTCAAAAAGGCAGAAGGCGATTTGGCCCCTCTGGACGCCAAGTTGCTGGTGGAACCCGCTGAACGCGAACTAGCTGCCAAGATTGAAGAGTTGCAACCCGTGGCCCAGGCCCAGTTTGCAGCCGGCGAGTTTGACGCCTCCCTGGCAACACTGGCTCAGGCCCGTGCTGCGGTAGACAGCTTCTTCCAGGACGTGATGGTCATGGCCGAAGATCCTGCTGTTCGTGCCAACCGCCTGGCCTTGCTGGCCAAGCTGCATGCACTGATGAACCAGGTGGCTGATCTTTCCAGGCTGGCACAGTAGTGAAACTTGCCATCATTGATCGGGACGGTGTCATCAACCATGACAGCGATGCCTTTATCAAAAGCCCGCAAGAGTGGGAGGCTATTCCAGGCAGCCTGGAGGCCTTGGCGCGCCTGACCGAAAACGGCTGGAAGGTGGTGGTGGCCACCAACCAGTCGGGCTTGGCTAGGGGCTTGTTCTCCATGAACACCCTCAATGCCATCCACGCCAAGATGCGTCGTGAGCTGGCCTTGTTAGGTGGTTTCATCGACGCCATCTTTATTTGCCCCCATGGCCCTAAAGATGGCTGCACCTGCCGCAAGCCGGCCGCCGGCATGTTTCACGACATTGGCCATCGCTATGAAGTGAACTTGCAAACCGTCCCTTCAGTGGGCGATTCCTTGCGCGACTTGCAAGCGGCCAGTGCAGCGGGTTGTGCGCCCTGGCTGGTGCAAACCGGCAAAGGCATGCGCACCTTGGAAAAAGGCGGTTTGCCTGAAGGCACGCGCGTTCAGGCTGATCTGGCGGCAGTTGTCGATCAATGGCTACACGGAAACTGATATGGGCATTATCCGCGCTTCACTCTATCAACTCTTTTTGTTGATCACCGTTATCCCCTACGCCTTTGTGTGTGTGCTGATCGCACCTTTGCCATTGGACCTGCGCTATCGCTTTACCGTGGGCTGGCCTCGTCTGGCGGTGTGGGGAGCGAAAAACATTTTGGGCATACGCTGGCAGACCAAAGGCTGGGAAAACCTGCCAGATGGCAAGGCCATCATCCTGTCCAAGCACCAGTCGGCCTGGGAAACGCTGTTCTTTCCCGCCTATATGCCGCGTCAGGTCTGCTTTGTTTACAAGCGCGAACTGCACAAAGTGCCGTTCTTTGGCTGGGGCCTGGCCTTGCTGCGCATGATCCCGATTGACCGTGCCAAAGGCCGCGATGCCTTTGAACAAGTCGTTAAAATCGGGCAACAGCGTATTAATGAGGGGCGCTGGCCTTTGCTGTTCCCCGAAGGGACCCGTACCGCTCCTGGTTCTACAGGGCGCTACAAATTGGGCGGAGCCTTGCTGGCCAGTCGCACCAACACCCCTGTTATTCCTGTCGCACATAATGCGGGCGAATGCTGGCGTCGTAATGCCTTTATCAAGACGCCGGGTCTGGTTACTATCTCCTTTGGTCCTCCCATTGATCCTGCCGGGCTGACCCCTGAAGAACTGAACCAGCGCGTACAGACATGGATTGAAACCGAAATGCGCGTCTTGAACCCGGAACGCTATGACGGTCCCCCCACAACTGGCCCTGTTTCCTGACACGGCCTTTCCCCACCCGGCGCAGCGGCCCGCAAAGCAGCCCGCCGGTTCGGTCTTGCCACCTCAACGTGCATTGACGGTACGGCCAGACACGCTGCCTGAGGGCGTACAGTGGCAGCAAATCGAGCTGGATGGTCACGCAATCGGCTACCAGCTCAAACGCTCCCGACGCCGCACCCTGGGCTTGACCATTAATGACAGCGGCCTGACGGTCGCCTTGCCTTCTTGGGTCAAGCTCAGTCAGGCCGAACAGGTACTGCACACAAAAAGCGCCTGGATTCTGCGCAAGCTGCGCGAGTATCAGCAACGTCGCGAACAGTTGGCCTTAAACACCTTAAGTTGGGTCGATGGCGATACCCTGCCCTTTATGGGCGTGCCCATCCGATTGAGCCTGAATCCGCAGATTCAGCAAGTGCACTTTGAAGGTCAGATACCCCAGCCGCAAAACGGCCAACGGCTGTCTTTGCCTTTGCCTCTGGATGCGGAACCGCTACGTGTTCAGGAATTGACGCAATCCTGGCTACAGAAACAGGCCAGGCACTGGTTTGAACAGCGCCTTCAACACTATCTGAATCTGTCTGGCCTGCATGCCAGCAAACTGCGCCTGGCAGCGCCAGCTAAACGATGGGGTTCCTGCAATAGTGACGGCACGATTATGCTGAACTGGCGCCTGATACACTTTCACCCATCCATTATTGATTACGTCGTTGCTCACGAAGTCGCGCATCTGCAAGAGATGAATCACGGCCCACGTTTCTGGACCTTGGTCGAATCGCTCTACCCTGATTTTGTTCAGGCGCGCAATCAGCTACGACAATATGATCCAGGCACCCTGCCCCTGCTTTAAGGCAGGCTGAACTCTAGGAGCTCTACCTTATGCGTATCCTGCACACTATGCTGCGTGTCGGCAATCTGGACCGTTCTTTGGCCTTTTATACCGAAGTGCTCGGAATGAAACTGCTGCGCCAGTCCGACTACCCGGACGGCCGTTTCACCCTGGCTTTTGTGGGCTATCAGGACGAGTCTGAAGCCGCCGTGCTGGAACTGACCCATAACTGGGACACCCCATCCTACGATCTGGGCGATGGCTATGGCCACATCGCCCTGGAAGTACCTGACGCCTACAAAGCCTGTGAGGACATCAAGGCTCGTGGCGGCAAGGTCGTCCGGGAAGCGGGCCCCATGAAGCACGGCACAACTGTGATCGCCTTTGTGGAAGATCCCGATGGCTACAAGATTGAACTGATCCAGGCCAAAGGGCGCGTGGACTAAGAAACACCCAACCGGTCGCCAGGCCGGTTTTTCTTCAGCGCTCGCACACGCTTAAAGGGGGCCACTACCCATTTTGCGACTATTTGTGCCGCCGCCCTTACATACCGTAGCCGCTAAAACTCGGCCAGATTCTGCGACAATCTAGCTTGGCTTTTTGATTGTCTTGCCTGCTGCCAACACTATGCTCAATACTCTTTGGCTATTTTTCTTCTTGATCGCCGCCGTCAGCGGCTTTTACCAGTGGCTGGTAGGGGGAAATAGCGAAATTTTTGCGCAGATGGTGCGCAGCCTGTTTGATATGGCCGCCCTGTCTGTACAGCTGATGCTGCTACTTTTCGGCACCCTGACGCTATGGCTAGGCTTTTTGAAAATTGCCGAAAAGGCTGGCCTGATCGATACCCTGGCCCGTTGGCTGGGACCCCTGTTCAGCCGCCTGATGCCCGGTGTGCCTGCGGGCCACCCCGCCTTGGGGCTGATCACCCTGAATTTCGCTGCCAATGGGCTGGGGCTGGATAATGCCGCCACGCCCATCGGCTTGCGCGCCATGAAGTCCTTGCAGTCGCTAAACCCGCATCCCGATACGGCTAGCAATGCTCAGATTCTGTTTTTGGTGCTGAATGCCTCATCGCTGACACTGATCCCCATCAGCATCTTCATGTACCGAGCCCAGCAAGGCGCCCCAGATCCTACGATGGTGTTTCTGCCCATCCTATTGGCCACTACCGCTTCCTCCCTGGCAGGGCTGCTTAGCGTCGCTCTGGTACAGCGCCTGCGCCTGTTTGATCCCGTGCTGCTGCTGTGGTTCTCCGTCTTTGCACTGATCATGGGCTCTTTTATGGCCCTGCTGGGCACCCTGAGTGCCGCAGCCATCCAGTCACTCTCTTCGCTTCTGGGCAACCTGACCTTGCTGTCCATCATCTGGCTGTTTCTGTTGCTGGGTTGGCGTCGCAAGATCCCGCTCTACGAAACCTTTGTGGAAGGGGCCAAAGAAGGCTTTGTGGTGGCTCGGGACCTGCTGCCCTATCTGGTCGCCATGCTGTGTGCCGTGGGCGTGCTGCGCAGCTCTGGCGCCTTGGACATCGTGCTGGATGTCATCCGTTGGCTAGTGAACCTGACCGGGCTGGATACTCGCTTTATCGACGCCTTGCCCACCGCCTTGGTCAAGCCATTCTCGGCCGGCGCGGCTCGCGCCTTGCTGATTGAAACCATGCAGCATCATGGCGTGGACAGTTTTCCCGCCTTGCTGGGTGCCACCGTGCAGGGCAGCACTGAAACCACCTTTTATGTTCTGGCGGTGTATTTTGGCGCGGTAGGAATACAACGCGCCCGACATGCCGTCTCCTGCGCCCTGATCGCAGATCTGGCGGGAGTCCTGGCCTCCATCGCGGTGTGCTACTGGTTCTTCGGATAAGAAAAAAGCCCCTTACGGGGCCTTTTTACGAGATCAAGGGGCTTTTATAACGCCCTTATCCATCAGGTGATCCGACAAAGCAATATAGTCCGTCAACGACAGCTCCGCCGGACGGCTGGTAGGGGCAATTCCCAAACCATCCCAGTCAATGTGCGGCGTCCAATCGCCCAAACTACCCCGCAGCATCTTGCGCTTTTGCGAGAAAGAGCGCGCCACCACTTGGCTGAAAACTCGTGCATCACGCGCCTGAGGACGATCCGCTGGCAAAGGCACCATGCGCACCACGGCAGACACTACTCGCGGAGGAGGATTGAAGGCCTCGGGCGGCACTTCAAACAACTTGCTCATGCGATAGCGGGACTGCAACATCACCGATAAGCGGCTGTAATCAGACGAACCTGGCTTGGCAACCATGCGGTCAATGACTTCGCGCTGCAACATGAAATGCTGGTCGACCACCGCATCTGCATAATCAAGCAGATGAAACAGCAAGGGGCTGGAAATGTTGTACGGCAAGTTGCCAACCACACGCAGATCAGGACCCAGAGCAGCAAAATCCACACGCAAGGCGTCTGCTTCAATAATCTCCAGCTTGCTGGGCGAATAATTATTGCGCAGTCTGGCCGCCAAATCGCGGTCAATTTCAATCACTCGCAAGCGATCCACCGCCTGCGTCAGCGGTCGAGTCAGGGCCGAGAGGCCCGGACCGATTTCCACCATATTATCGACAGGCCGAGGGCCAATCGCACGGATGATCTGGTCGATAATGCCCTGATCTTCCAGAAAGTTCTGTCCAAAGCGCTTGCGCGCCTGATGCTGGGCCATACCTATCCTTAGCGACGGCGTGTGCTGGACTCAGGGTCCAAACGGTTATCAATGTAGGCACGGCCACGCAGGCTGTTGAGCCAATCTTCAAAGGCGGGTTCCGCACGTTGCTGGAACAAAGCCTGACGGGCCTGCATGCGCTTGTACTCGCCTTCCATATTGCGAGTGCGACGCTCCACCACCTGGATCAAGTGCCAGCCAAACTGCGATTCAACCACAGCGGTGTCCTTACCGGGCTGCAGCTTGTCCATGGCTTGCTCGAAAGGCGGCACAGTCTCGCCGGGCGAGAGCCAACCCAGATCACCACCTTGGGGCGCACTGCTATCTTCCGAATAGCGCTTGGCCAGATCCTGGAAGGGCTCACCATTCTGCAAACGAACCTGCAATTGCTCAATGCGCTGACGAGCCTGCTCAGAGGTCATGACCTTGGAGAGCTTGACCAGAATATGGCGCGCATGAGTCTGGGTCACCATCATGGGGCCCGATTGCGCCGCATTGGCGCCGGCCACCTGTGAGGTATTGACCGGGCTGCTGCCACCACGCTCCAGCACCTTCAGGATATGAAAGCCTTGGCCGCTGCGAATCAGATTCGATACTTGACCGGGGGCCAAATCATTCACCGCTTGGGCAAACAAATCAGGCCAATCGGACAAGGAACGCGTGCCAATCACACCGCCACTCAAGGCTTCCTGACCGTCCGAGCTCGATGCTGCCAGACCGGCAAAGTCCGCGCCAGAACGAGCCTGGGCCAGCAAACCTTCTGCCTTGCTGCGCAGACGAGCTTCTTCACTGGAGTTCGCGCCTTCTGGAACACGCACCAGAATCTGCGCCAGGCTAACTGGAGCATCCTGGCTTTGTGCCGCAGACTGCCCCAGATTACCCAAGCCGGCTCCACCTTGGGAGCGCAGGTAAATATCAATGTCGGCATCCGTAATGTTGATGCTGCTGTCAACCGCACGCATACGCAACTGATCCAACAGGATCTCCTGCTTCAAGTTGGCGCGGTACTGTTCCCAGCTAATACCGTTTTTCTCGATCTCCGCACGCAACTGAGCTTCGCTCATGCCGTTGCGCGAAGAGATCATGCGCACACCCTCATCCACTTGCTGCGGCCCGACGGAAATCCCCATTGCGCGGGCTTCCTGCTGCTCCAGACGCTCATTGATCAAGCGCTGCAAGACTTGCTTGCGCAACACATCCTGATCAGGGGCAGGAATTTTCTGGTGCTTTAACTGGTCCAGCACCTGCGAGGCTTCCTGGTCGACCTGACGCAGCGTAATGACTTCATCATTGACTACGGCAGCGATGCCATCCACAAACTGTGGTGCAGCGGCCTGTGCGGCCTTATTGGAAGCGGCGGGCTTGGACTGCGCCTGAGCCATTTGGGCCGTGCCCAGACCCATTACGGCCATCATGGCCAATGACAGGGTACGGTTTTTCAAGCTGAAACGCATATTATTCATACCTCTCATGAATCATTTTTTCCTGTACGGGGGCCGAGATGGGCTCATAGCCAATTACGCGGTCACGCAGCATTTTGATAGGGTCGTTGCCAATCCCGCCCAGGCCGGAGAGCTCCAGCTGGAAGAACATGGCCTTGTTGGTTTCTCTGGCCGACACGGCATAGCGTTGCATCACGACTCGCGCCGTCCAGCAACAATCACCTTTGTACTCCAGCCCCATCACGGTCTGCGTACCACGGCTTTCCTGAATGGAGTAATCGTAACGCCCCACAGCATACAACTTGTTGCTCAAGGGCCACTGGCCGGTCATGGAGACATACTCTTTGCCCCGATGATCTTCCTCAATGGGCGTAAAGGTGGGATCCACAACCTGACGCGGATCACGTTCATAACGATAATTCACGCCCAAGGTTGCCAAACGCTTGGGACGCCAGCGCACACCAGCAGCGAGTCGGTTGCGACGCCGCTCATCGGGATTGAACTGCGCATCAAAATTCACCCCGAACGTATTGGTCAAGGCAGCACTGGCACCAACCAGATAGTCTGAACGGGTAGTAGTACGCGCTTGTTCATCGCCCAAAGTAACGGTTTGCTTATCAAAATACAAACGCTGGGCAGCCTGCAGAACCAGGCGTTCGTAGCCTGTATCCGCATCCAGCCAACGCGAGGTCAGACCCACTGTTACCTGGTTGGCGTTGGAAATTCGGTCCCAGCCACCCGAGAAAATATTCTCACTAAAAGCCTGGGCAAAGTTAAAGCTGGCCAGACTGGTGTCATACAAGGGAATTGTCGACTGATCCCGATAAGGCACATACAGATAATAGACGCGCGGTTCCAGAGTCTGAATGGACGAGTTGCCAAACAGCGTGGTGTCACGCTCGAAGGTCATCCCACTGTCCAAAGACAAAATGGGCAAGACCCGGCTTTGTGTTCGTGCCCGATCAGCATAATGAGCCATGCTTTTCTCGCCCACATACCAGTCAGTCTGGTATTGGCTCATGTGCAAACCAGCCTTGGGCGTGATATACCAACCCGGACGGATAACAGGGTACGCAATCGTTGTGTAAGACGAGAAACGCGTACCGTCGGGGGCCCGACGCGTATAACGCATTTCATCGAACTCGTTCAAATTCCCACTATAGAACGGCATACGAAAGCGAGTCGCGTAGTTATCGCTGACCACATCAAAGCCGCCCCAGTTATAACGGGAGGCACCCATATACCATTCAGGTAATTTGTCATACTGCGGTTGACGATAGCCTGTGCTGGAGTCCTGCAAGGTCTGATAGCGCGTCGCGCTGACATGAGAGCGAAAATACTTTGAGCCTTCCCAGCCCAGCTTTACGGTACTGGCCAGATCCTGGATAGTGGAATCATTCAGTCCAAAGCTGCTGAAGTCACGGAAGTAATCATCATCAGAAGCACGACGGATATCCGCGTTCAGGTAAAAATCAGCCGGTAAGCTTTGGCGATACTGCCCCATGAACAGCCAGCGTTTGTAGCCAAGCTCTTTATCATCGGGCAAATAATTACCTGTCAGCTCACCCGAGAAGCTGTCTCCCAAGTAGCGGAACTCTCCACCCAGCATGGCACCGCGTTTGCTCATGAAACGAGGCGACAGGGTGGCGTCGAAGTTGGGCGCCAAATTCAGGTAATACGGAACGCTCAGATCCAGACCACCCCGCGTCGTCATGCCATAAGTAGGCAGCAAAAAGCCGGACTTGCGCTCTTTGCGCAGGGGAAAGGTCAAATAAGGGGAATACAAGAGCGGAACGCCCTTGAAGTACAACACGCCATTGCGCGCCACCCCTTCGTTTTCCTTGGAATACAGGTCCACCTTGGGCGACTGGATATACCAGGAAGGGTCTGGGCAAGGGCAACCTGAGTAATTCACATCGGACAGGCGCATATGGTTGGAGCTGAGAATATCAGCCTGTGTCGCAGTACCACTACCACCCGTAGCCCCCATCCAGAATTCGGGGTTCGTCATGCTGCCCGTATCGGCATCCAGGTTGTAATCAAACTCCTGGCTGCGCACCAAAGCGCCATCGCGCATGATCAGGCCATTGCCACGCACTTGCACCTGGCCGGTTTTTTCCTGATAGTCGATCCGGTCGCCTTTGACTACGGAGTCAATGCGCCGAACCTGCGCTCCGCCTTCCATACGCAAGGTGCCATCTTCCAGCGTTTTCATTTGGTCGCCTATCAAATAGACGGCCATATCTTCTTCCTGAAGCTTGCGCACTTGCAAACCGGGAGACGTCTTTAAAGACGGACGCACAGACGACTGAGCCTGGGCAACGCCCATGCCTGCCATCATCAACACGATATACCACGCCGCAACTCGCACTAAGTCTGCGCCTCCAGTTGTGTCCTGCATTTGCTCGTACCAGGTGAAAAACCCTGGCGACCCGGTATTATAGTTAAGCCTGCCGTTTAGCGGCACTGCTAAACACTAATCCGTTACGATCTTCTGCATCCCTTATTTATGTCTGCTTCTATTTCTGCCGCTACCGACCCCCGCCTGCAGCAAGCCATCACCTGGCTGAACACCCTGAAACCCGGCTTGGGTTTAGAGCTGGATACGCTACAAGCGGCCTCCAGCGACGCCAGTTTTCGCCGTTATTTCCGCCTGCAAGCCCAGGGTCGTACCGTTATCTTGATGGACGCGCCCCCCGCTACCGAGGATTGCAAACCCTTTGTGCACGTGACCAAGCTCTTGGCCCCGACGGGCATACACGTCCCGGAAATCCTGGCAGAAGATACTGAGCAAGGCTTTTTGCTGCTGAGCGATCTGGGTCAGGACAACTTTCAGGCTGCGCTGAAAAACCCCATGACACAAAGCGAGCTGGACACACTGTACCGCAGTACTTTGTTGACTTTGGTGAAATTGCAACAAGCTGACACCACAGGATTGCCTGCCTACAACGAACAGCGCCTGCTAGAAGAGCTGCAAGTCTTTCCTGAGTGGTACATCCAGAAGCACCGCCAGTTTGATCTCAGCGACAAAGACAAAGAAATGTTGCACAAAACCTTTGGCGAGCTGGTTCAAGCCAACGTCCAAAGCGCAACGGTACTCGTACACCGCGATTTTCACAGCCCTAATCTGATGATGCCCTTGCCCGGCCAGACTGAACCCGGTGTCATTGACTATCAGGACGCGCTGGCAGGCCCCATTACCTATGACATCGCTTCGCTGGTGATGGACGCACGCCACACCTGGACTGAAGAGCAGCAACTAGACTGGGCCATTCGCTACTGGCAGGCGGCAATGGAAGCCGGGCTGGATGTGCCCGCTGACTTTGCCGTTTTTCATCAGCAATACGAATGGATGGGCCTGCAACGCAATCTGCGCATTCTGGGTGTTTTTGCCCGCCTGTCGCTACGTGACGGCAAACATCACTATCTGGATCATATGCCCCGCCTGCTGGCTTATGTGCATCAAGTCGCCAGCCGTTACGAATGCTTCAATGCCTTGCTGCGCCTACTCAACCGCCTGGAAGGCCGGCAAACCGTCTTGGGCATGACGGTCTGATGCGAGCCATGATTCTGGCAGCAGGTCGGGGCGAGCGCATGCGCCCCTTGACCGATTCCTGCCCCAAACCCCTGATTCCGGCCGGTGGTCAGCCTTTGATCGTCTGGCATTTACGCGCGCTGGCCAAAGCAGGCATCCGCGACGTCATCATCAACCATGCCTGGCTAGGGGAGCAGATTGAGGCCAGCTTGGGCGATGGCAGCCAATGGGGCCTGCGTCTGAGCTATTCGCCAGAATCAAGCGCTCTGGAAACTGCAGGCGGCATTGCCAAGGCGCTGGATTTTTTCCAAGACCAACCCTTCTTGCTGATGAACGGTGATATTTGGTCTGACTGGGACCCCGCCAAGGCTTTTGCCATGGCCGAGCGCCTGCAACAAGGCCCCGAACAAGCCTGGCTGGTACTGACGCCCAACCCTGCACACCACCCGGAAGGGGATTTCGGTATGCAAGAGGGGCATGCGCATCTGTGCGACAAAGCCGCAGCCGGTGCTCGTAGCGCAACCTTAAGTGGCATAGGCGTCTACAAACCGCAGCTTTTTGCAGATCTGCCTAAAGACCAAGCGGCCAAGCTAGCCCCCTTGCTCTACGCCGCGATAGAGCGCCAGCAAGTATTGGGTACCTTGCATGAGGGCTACTGGATGGATGTCGGCACCCCCGAACGTCTTGCCCAGTTAAACCAACACTTGGAATCGTTAGCGCCCTCACAGTAAACTGATATTTTTCCCGGTCGCTGGCAGACGTTTCCAAGCACAACAAAGGGCAACAAAGCCAGCCGTACCACCCCCGTGGCCCCAATGACGTCTATGCTAATGGGTTTTGTAATCAGGACTTAATCTGCCTTAAGTCCCTTGTCTGACAGGAACATCTGTTCTCATGCTTGGTTCCTCCAAACGTACCGTATTCAAACCCACCGCCTACGGCTCCAGCCGTCGCAAACGCCGCATTCCTCGCTGGTTTGTGTTGCTGCTGACCGGAATTGCCCTGGGCGCAGGAGGCCTGCTTTTTTTGCAGAAAAGTTATGGCCCCACCCGTCTGACCGTAGAGCAGTCAGAACAACTGCACTATGACTTAAATGGCGCCAATGCTGACAAGCAGCGCCTGCAAGCCCAACTGACACAAACCACCCGCGATCTGGACGAGATTCGCCAGAAAGAAGACAAGCTGGATAAACAGTCCGGCGACCTGCAAGCGATGGTCAGCAAACTGGAAAAAGACATTGCGCTGTTTGCCGATGCCATGCCCCCTGACCCGCGCGGCACCTCGCCCGGTATTCGTGCAGCAGAATTCACGATCAACGACGGCCAGTTGAACCACTTTGTGCTGCTGATGCAGGACAAGGGCAAGGAAGCCGAGTTCAGCGGTACGATGGAATTTGTTGCAGCGGGCCGCTACAGCAATGGCCGATACGGCAATCTGGACCTGCCTAGTCAAACGGTCAGCGTGGGCCGCTATGCGTATATCAACGGCTCGGCAGAATTGCCAGCAGGCTTTACCCCCCGCCAGGTCACCATCCGTATCAAACCTGATGGCGCCAACCGTGTGGTCGCTACGCGCACCATTTACGTTACGCCCTCCAAGTAAACAGCCTGGCCCTTCGTCCAAGAAAGACGAAGTGCTGTGCAAAGAAAAGCCCCTCAGCAACTGGCCGTCACGCCAGCATCTGAGGGGCTTTTTTTATAACGTGCCAGCTTAGGCCACGTGTTGCAGAAAGTCTTTCAAGCGCTGGCTAGGAGGATTGCTCAAGAGCTCGGCAGGCGGCCCATCATGCGCCACCCTGCCCTGATCAATAAAGATCAAGCGGCTGCCCACACGACGCGCAAAATCCATCTCATGGGTCACCACCACCATGGTCATGCCTTCCTCAGCCAGCAACTGCATGACTTTGAGCACTTCCTGACGCAACTCCGGGTCCAGAGCCGAGGTAGGTTCGTCAAAAAGCATCAGTTTGGGTTTGATCGCCAGAGCACGCGCAATCGCCACTCGCTGCTGCTGCCCACCGGACAACTCGTTAGGATAATGATTCATGCGTTCAGCCAGGCCGACTTTAGCCAACAAGTCCGTCGCCTCCTGACGCGCCAGACGTCGCTCGGTTCCGCGCGTGTGCACAGGCCCGAACATGACATTTTCCAGGGCGCTCATCTGCGGAAACAGATTGAACTGCTGAAACACCATGCCAGCCTCCCGGCGCAACTCCCGCACCTGAGCGGGTGTGCCGTTGACACTCAGCCCATTGACCATAATATCGCCGGCCTGAATATCTTCCAGCTTGTTAATGCAGCGCAAAAACGTGGACTTGCCTGAGCCCGATGGCCCGACCACCACCACGACCTCGCCTTTATCAATGCTCAGACTGATATCGTCGAGCACGACATTATCCCCAAAGCGCTTGGTCACCTTCTTGAACTCGACAATACTCATACGATCCTCATGCGGTGTTCAATCAACTTCAGAGTCAGGGCAATCAGGCCAGTCAGGATCAGATAGATCACGGCCACCGCTCCCCAAATCTCCACCGAACGAAAGTTATTGGCAATAATTTCCTGACCTTGGCGGGTCAGCTCGGCCACACCAATCACGATAAACAGCGAAGAGTCCTTCAAGCTGATAATGCATTGGTTACCCATGGCCGGGATCATGCGACGAAACGCCACCGGCCCAATAATGTGCCGCAAAATTTTGTGGAACGGCAGGCCCATGGCCTCGCCCGCCTCTTTCAGCCCCTTGGGCACGGATTGCAAGGCTCCCCGCACAATCTCGGAGATATACGCACCGGAGTTGATCATCAAGGTGAAGATGGCGGCTGTCAGTCCGTCAATACGTATATTGACCAGCATGGGCAGGGCGAAGTAAATGAACATCACCTGCACCACAATCGGCGTGCCGCGTATGAACAGCACATACAACTGGCACAGAAATGACAGCACGAGCAGCAAAGAGCGCCGGAAAAAGCTCAGCAAAGCCAGGACAATCAGTGCCTGCAGCGAACTCCATATCCAGCCTGGCACAAAGCTTAGCCAGTTGCTCATCAACCAGGACATGCCCTTGAGCAATAGTCCCAGCACAAACAGACCCAGTACGAACACGGCGGCCCGGCGCCAAGTAACCGGCACTCGAACATAAGTGGTGATCACACCGGTCAGAAAACCCAATACAGCCCCGCCCACCAAACCCAAAAGGGTGATGAGCAGCGTCATTTTTGTACCTTCCAGAAGGCTGGGCAAAGCCCCCCAGATAGCGTCCCATTCAAAAGTCACAGTGCTACCTTTGTCTTTGAATAAACGCCCGCAACAGAGCGTTAAAAAATAAAAGCGGTGATCCGTTACGACACGCGATCACCGCTTGGCATGCGCTTGGCTCTACACCTGTTTAATCAGGTTGTTTGCCAAACCATTTTTGATAGAGTTTGTCGTAAGTGCCATCGGCACGAATATCTTTCAGTGCCTGGTTCACAACCGGGACCAGCTCGCTGTCTTTGGGGAAAGCAATACCGTAAAAGTCGCCGCTTTTTACTGCACCGGTGACCTTGACGCGATCCTTGCCGCCCGTTTGTGCGTAGTACTGCACATTAGGCGTATCGTGCACCACTGCATCTACGCGGCCGGTAGCCAATTCCAGAAAAGCGTTGTCGATATTGGGGAACAGCTTGAGCTTGGCGGTGGGAACCGAACGCTGCATGAAGTCCACCGTGGCTGTACCAATCTTCACAGCGACAGTTTTACCTTCCAGGTCGGAAGCGGTCTTGATAGCGGAGTTATCGGTATTGACCAAAATGGCCAGGCCGCTTTCGTAGTAGGGGTCAGAGAAATCGATTACCTGCTTGCGATCATCCCGGATGGTAATCCCGGCCAAAGCAGCATCCAAATTCCGTGTTTGCAAACCCGGAATAATGCCGTTGAAGTCCATAGGCTGGAAACGGTAATTCAGATTGGCCTTTTTGGCGACGGCATCCCACAGATCAATATCAAAACCGGTGTATTTCCCGTTTTGTTTGAACTCAAAAGGCACAAACGCCGTATCGGTTGCGACCACCAGCTCTTTGCCTTGCTGCGCCAAAGCTTGCCCAGCGGGCAAAGCCAAGGCCAAGGTCAGACCGGCCATCAGGGTTTTCATTTTCTTATTGAACATCCATCACTCCTCTCTAAGGACCGGCCAACAAAAAGCCAGTTCGATGTTTTCACCCAAGTCAGCGCAGGCTTATGGCCTGCCCCAGCGTTAATCTATCCTACCCGATGCAGCCCAACTCTTTGTATTTAATAGTTTTAAAAAAAGAAAAACCTCGGGAAATCCCGAGGTTTTTCAGACTATCAGCCCTGACAAAACTTACATTCAGAATGCAGGAACAATCGAGCCTTTGTATTTATCAGCGATAAAAGTCTTGACCTCTTCGCTATGCAAAGCCTTGATCAGCTTGGCAATACGAGGATCGTCCTTGGACTTGGCAGCCACTGCAATCAGGTTGGCGTAGGGAGAATCGGCACCTTCAATCGCCAAGGCATCCTTGGTGGGGTTCAGACCGGCTTCCAGCGCGTAATTGGTGTTGATCAAGGCAATATCCACATCAGCCAGCACGCGTGGCAAGGTAGCGGCTTCCAGTTCCTTGAACTTCAGCTTCTTGGGGTTCTGATCCACATCACGAGAGGTAGCCAGAATGTTGGAAGGATCTTTCAAAGTCAGAACACCGGCCTGTTGCAAGAGCAGCAAGGCACGAGCACCGTTAGAAGGATCGTTAGGAATGGCAACCAGCGCGCCTTCTTTCAGTTCGTCAAGCTTCTTGATTTTGGTGGAGTACGCACCAAAGGGCTCAACGTGAACCACCGCTACCGACACCAGATCGGTCTTGTGCTCTTTGTTGAAGGTATCCAGGTAAGGCTTGTGCTGGAAGAAGTTGGCATCGATATGACCGTCCGCAACTTGCTGGTTGGGCTGAACGTAATCGGTGAACACCTTGATATCCAGATCCACGCCCTCTTTGGCCAGTGCAGGCTTCACAAACTCCAGCAGCTCGGCATGTGGCACGGGGGTAGCAGCAATCGACAAGGTCTCGGCAGCTTGAGCAGCGCTGGCCAGCAGAGCCGACACGGACAAGGCGAGTACGGGAACAAATTTCTTCAAAGACATGAGCGACTCCAGTTTCAAGAAGGCAAACCTATCCAAGGATAGCTGTGCCAGGACTTATTTACGGCTCAAGCGAGCCACCATGGCGTCTCCAAACACCTGCAGGAGCTGCACCAGCACTACCAGGATAGTCACAGTTACCACCATGACATCCGTTTGATATCGTTGATAACCAAAGCGCAAGGCCAGGTCACCCAGACCACCGCCACCAATCACACCGGACATGGCTGAATAACCTACCAGAGCAATCGCCGTCACAATCAAGGCTGCCACAATACCCGTGGTCGCCTCTGGCAATAGGGCCAACAAGACCGTTTGACGGGAATTGGCGCCCATAGCGCGACACGCTTCATTCACACCGGGGTCCAGCTCGCGCAGAACGTTTTCAACCAGACGAGCAAAAAACGGCGCGGCACTTAAAACCAACGGCGGAATAGCGCCCTGCACGCCCAAAGAGGTGCCGGCCAAAATACGCGTCAGTGGAATGATGACAATCAATAAAATCAGAAACGGCACGGAACGCAAAATGTTCACGACCAGGGACAAGGACTGGTAAATCCAGGCGTTATCCAGCATCTGCTTGCGGCTGGTCAAAAACAGCAGCACGCCCAAGGGCAGACCAATAATGGCGGTAAACGCCAAGGAGATCCCTGTCATCAACAAGGTATCAACGGTGGCTTCACCAATCAGCGCCCAATCCAAATTGCCAAAGTTCATGGTCGCAACACCTCAAATTGGACATTCAACTCTGCCAGCAAAGCCGCCAGGCCCGCTTTAGCCTGCTCATCACCCTGCACTGCCACAACCAACTGTCCGTAAGGCTCGGTCTTGATGCGGCCAATAGCGCCCTGCAAGATACTGACGTTCAAGCCTAACTGGCTGGTGATCCGGCTGATCAAGGGCTCCGTCGTGGCGCTACCGCGCACGCTCAGTCGCATCACGCTGCCTGGTACGTCTTGAGCCAGAGCAAGCCAGTCGTCGGCGTTCACACCGCTTTCGCTTAGCAAGGATTGCGTGGTGGGGTGATGCGGGTGCAAGAACACATCCAGCACTTCACCACACTCCACAATCTTGCCTGCATCGATCACGGCAACCCGATCACAGACAGAACGAATCACATCCATGCCATGCGTAATCAAAACAATGGTCAGGCCCAGTTCCTGATTAATCTCGCGCAGCAAACGCAAAATGGATTGTGTCGTTTCCGGGTCCAGCGCGGAGGTGGCCTCGTCACACAAGAGCAGTTGGGGCCGATTCGCCAGCGCACGGGCAATGCCTACTCGCTGCTGCTGTCCACCGGACAACTGACGGGGATATTTGTTGGCATGGTCCTTCAAGCCCACCAGCTCCAGCACTTCCAAAGCGCGAGCGTGACGTTGGGCACGATCTACCCCTGCCAAACGCAAAGGAAAGCAGACGTTATCCAGAACCGTACGGGAATGAAGCAGATTGAAATGCTGAAACACCATACCCACGCCTTGGCGAAATGCACGTAGCTGCGCACCCGAAAAACGTGTGATGTCCTGATCCTGTATCCATACCTGGCCTGAACTAGGTTGTTCAAGCAGATTAAGCATGCGGATCAGCGTACTTTTCCCAGCACCCGATCGACCGATAATACCGAAGACCTCTCCTTGATGAATTTGCAAGGAAACGTCGTTCAAGGCATGAACTGTTTTACCCGCCAAGGTGTAGGTTTTTGAGATGTGTTCAAGACGAATCAAAGTGAACTCAGCCTAGTTAGTCAGTCGAGTTATAAAAGCCTGAGCTGTAAGCGAAATTTACCATAAAGCAAATTTGGCTATAAGCAGTTAGATATAACAAATGGAAATATTGAGACCTTACTGAGGACTGCCTCGTAGAGCAAGATTTCCGACCGGCCAATGCGCGGATATTACCTTGGCCATGCAAGGTAAGCGCCCAAAGAAAAAGGCCGCTAAGCGCGGCCTTGTTTCTACGTTTCAGTTTAGTGGTGGGTCGTGCGCGACTCGAACGCGCGACCAACGGATTAAAAGTCCGCTGCTCTACCGACTGAGCTAACGACCCCCTACTGAAAGATGAAATTATGGCCTGATTTGAGCACCTCGTCAAGCACTAAATGCAAAATAAGTAGAGAAAAGGCGTTTTTCTTTAAAAACACGGTAATTAAAGGGTTTAGATCCCCCTCTCCCGCCCGTTTTCTCTCGTTCAGAAACAAAATCTGAACATTTGTATTGCAGCTTGCTGACATCCAAAACGGAAAATGCCTCCCGATATGGGGTTTAGACCCCAATGCCGGGAGGCATTCAAAGACAAAAAGATCTGTCTTGTGATTAACGGGCCCGAGAAATACGAACCTCGGCACCACGGCGTTTCACTTCCAGCCCTTCTGATGGCAGGATCTTCAGACCTTCCAAGCCCTTGATGTAGCTGGAGCCTTGCATCTGCATAACGCGAATCTTATTACGCATCACGACAGGGCTATGTTCAGGCATGCCAAACATCCAGACCTCATCCAGCAAACGAGCCGAGTTGAATTCCGACGTATGTTTGACCACAGGCCCCAGACACAGCATATGACCTTCACGACCAAATACAGGCAGGCGGTCCAGCCCCACCGTCATCTTCAAGGTAGTGCCACCCTCGTAGCGCCAGCCGGTGCTCAAATCCCACCAGGCATCGCCTTCAGGCAAATAGACCTCGATTTCCTGACCCGGCTGCAACACAGGAGCCACCAGCAAGGCAGGACCCAGGAGATATTGCGTATCCCACAAGCGAGCCTGACCGTCAGACGGGAAGCTTTGTGCCATAGAACGCTGTACTGGCAAGCCCGTACGCACGGCGTCTTCAATAATGCCCAAGACATAAGGCACCAGACGGAAACGCCATTCCAGCCAATGGTTTACCAAAGCCTGAGTTTCTTCATCGAAAGCATTCGGGCGCAGAGCGGGAATACCTTGCAGACTGAAGTTGGCCGAGAACACCGACATGGCCAGCCAACGCAGGTACAACTCGGGCGTCATCTCGCTGGTCGATGCCGCAGCATTACCCCAGCTATGAACCTGAATCGGCACACCGCTATTGCCCGTGGCCAAAGCCGATTTCAAGGACTCGGTCAGACCGGCCCAGGTATTCTCGACTTCAGGACCTAACTGCCAGGCAAAACGCTGCGCAGACGGGCTAAGGTCGCGACTGGCCACCACGCCTTCTTGTGGTGTCTTGTGACCGGCCACAGCATCAAACAAAGCCTGACGAGCCAGTACGGGGTAAATAGCACGCAGCAAGGCGCCTGATTCGCCACCACGGCTGGTGATGGCATCAGGAATATCAAAGCGCGCATTACACAGCACCGCACCCAGGCCGTCATCGACCATTTGGCGTTGGCGCTCTGTCCACATGCGGAATACGTCTTTATGGGTCAGATCCAGCAAACCGTAATCACGGCCACCGCTCAGTTCGTCACCGGGGAATACGTAGGCACAACCGTCATCATCATTGATGAGTAGCCAACCGCGATCTTCCCACTCTTCAAACAAGGCAGTACCCGCCAGCACACAAGGACGAGTCCAGGCAGCCAGTTGCACTTGATCGTTCTGCAAAGCGGTGAACGCTTCGCGCGGGTCAGGCATACGCGCCGGGTCCCACTCCAATACAGGTTTATCCTGCTGGAAATCGTAGGGCTCGGGCGACGGCAGCACCGCAACGTCCAGTGCCATGCCTTGCTCGCGGAACTGATTGGCCAGCTCGCGCAGCGACTGCACGTCCTTGGCCTGCGCACCATCCAACCACAAGCCCATAGGCGAGACACCGGGCTGGCCGGCGCGGCCTGTCAAGGCAGAGTACTGGTTGATGATTTCGCTGGGATCGCCCAGGAACAGGAAAAAATCCAGTTCTGCAGCATGAACGCTGGCGCGATAACGATCCAAGTCTTGCTGACCCAGATCGTGCTCGACCCGTTCAAATGTATTGATGTACAGCCCCCAGCCTTGCGTGCTCCAAAGCAAAGGCAGGCTGCGGTCGGCCGGGCGGTCGGTATCGACTGCTTCTTCCCGGCGGTCCAGCTCGCCCAAGGTTTCACCCAGACCATATAGGGCATCTTCCTCGGCCAGGGCCAAGTCCAGCTGCCAGCAGGGGGTGGGCTCTTGTACGAGCGTTAAGGGTTGCGCTGCACTGCTCAGGATCACTTGATCACCACGCAGTACCTCAAAACGCCACGGATTGGCCTGGATCTGCAGAACGATCTCGCCCTGCTCGATCCGCCAGCCCGCATCGGCAGCTTCAAGTTGGAATTCGCTGACCGCCTCTTGGCGGGCCAGCAGCATATCGCTCAAAGCCTTGGCACGGGTGCTGATCTTTTCGTTATCCAGCCGGGCAAGCGGCAGACAGCGCAAACGAAAAACACCCGGCGCATGGGCTTCGATGCGCAGCGCAAAATCGGTTTCGACAAAAGCGAAATCGGCCATGGCCGGTTTCGTCGTCAACAAACTCAGATGATTAAACAATTGTGTCACGTCGTCAGAGTGGAGCGAACGGCACGATGCTGATCGCAGGGTCACGCTCAAGATTACTTAACAAGGCCACTATTTTGACGTATTTGCGCTACAAAGGAAAATGTTGCTTCAAATTTCGCCTAAATAAATCGAAAAAATGGCCTTAGCGAGGTATTAAGGCTTGCTCCAGACGCCGCTCCAAAGGAATTGGTTCCTCTAGACAATACGCGGCAAACAAGCTGGCTGCCAGCAAACTCCAGCTCAAACCACGAGAGCCGTACGCAGCAGCCATAAACAAACCGGGATAGCCCGGCACAAAACCCATTACGGGCAAATGATCACTCAAGGCACAGCGCCAACCCGCCCAACCTTGCTCAGGCGTTCTCACCTCAGCCACGGGATCAGCCAACATGGCCGAGACTTTCTGTACATTTTCCTGGTGTCCCTGAGCGCTAAGCCGGGCCATCGCCCCAAAACGCTCGTAGGTACTGCCTATTATCTGCCCTTGAGCATCAACAGGCAGGATATAGCCTTGACCGCTCAAGGTCACGCTTCCTGTCGTCAGAGCCTGGTCTGCCTCCAGATAGCTGACCTGCCCTGCCAGGCGCTGCATAACAGCCAGCCGCGGCAAAGGGCAGGCTTTTAGCACCTCATCCGGCAACACATTCAAGCTTTGATCGGCAGCAGCAATCACTAGTCGGTTGCTACGCTCCAGAACATCGCCGCTTTGTGTGCAGACATCCCACAACCCCGGCTCTTGCGTAGTGCGCAGTGCTACTTTTTCGGCTCGGACCTGAATCAGGGGATGTTCCAGCAGACAGGCCACGAGCGCACCCGGGTCCACCACCATGCCTTGCGGGAAAAACAGGCCGCCACCTTGCAAGCTGGCCTCTGCCAATGCCGAACCCTGTTCACGATCCAGCCAATGCACCCAGTCATTATCCAAAGACAGACGTTCTAAAGCCTGCTGAATATCCGCATCCTTATTTCCAGCCTGCCCGAACACCAACGTTCCTACCTGACGGGGTCTTGCCGCCTCTGGCAAGTCTTTCCAGCCGCGCCAAGCATGCAAGACGGCATTGCGGCTCAAGCGTGCCAGGGGCGCATCATCCAAGGCAAAAACGGGGGAGATGGCGGCCAGGCGATGGCCTTGATGCGAAGCATCCAGGCCCTTGCTCAGCACAGGATCACAAACCAGCACGGGAACACCTTTACGAGCCAGCTCCCAGGCACAGGCTGCACCCGCCAACCCCGCCCCGATGACAACCACGCGTCCTTGTTGTTCCGGCAAGAAGCTACGACGCCCTAGGTGCGGTCGAAGACGGGCACGAATCGTGCACCACTTGCCGCCTGCCCCCGGTACTTTTTCCACTTCAAAACCCACGGCGGCCAAATCACGTCGCACCTGCCCCGCACAACACCAGGATGCGGCAGTCGCACCGGGGGCCGCCAAACGCACCAATTGCCCCAAGACGGATCGGGACCACATGGAAGGATTACCACGAGGTGCGAAACCATCCAGATAAAAAGCGTCGGCATGACATTGCAACTCTCGCATCATGGACTCAGCCTGCCCAAAAGCCAGAGTCAGCGTGACGCGCCCTTCGTCCAGTTCCAGCTTGTGTATGCCGGGCACCAGCATGGGCCAAGCGGCCAACAATTCCTGGGCTTGGGTCTGAAGTTCATCAGGTAGGCGAGCGTACAAAACAGCCAAATCCGCAGGCCGAAAAGGATGTGCTTCTACGGAAACGAAGTGCAGATAGTCGCTGCGCTGCGGGTCCTCTCGCCAAGCCTGCCAGCTTGCCAAAAAACTGGCGCCTAAACCAAAACCCGTCTCACAAATCGTGAATTGGCGACGCCCCCGCCAGCGCTCTGGCAAACCGTTTCCTTGAAGGAATACTCGGCGGGCCTGACCCAGGGGGCCGTCAGCAGGATGGTAGCTATCCTGATAGACAGCGCTGACTGGCACCCCGTGATCATTGAATTCCAGAACAGCAGGCACCAGGGGTTCATACGCAGCAGCAGCCATTAATTTCCCTGCTCAAGACAACAATCACACACGCTCAAACCCCTTAAACTGGCCTTAATCAAACTGACACCAACAAACACGTACAATAAAAAGTCACTGTCCCAGATTTTTCTTTTTAAAAAAACCGGATTGCCATGCCATTGTCACGTTTACCGCTCAGCAACTGCCTTGACGCTGCCGTTACCGCAGCCCATGCCGCAGCCGCCATTTTACAAGCCTATGCGTCTGACCGTAGTTCTTTGGTGATCAGCAGCAAAATGCACAACGACTTGGTGTCGCAAGCCGATCACGAAGCCGAGCAAGCCTGCATCAGTATCCTGATGGAACGCACACCGGATATTGACATCGTGGCCGAAGAAAGTGGTGGAGTGAATACCGGCCGCCCCACCTGGTATATCGACCCGCTGGATGGCACCACCAACTTCCTGCATGGCATCCCCCACTACGCCGTCTCAGTGGCCCTGGTGGCCCCAGCAGGCACTCCTATGGATAACGGCGTGCTGGCTCAGGACACCCCCGTCATTGCAGTGGTATATGACCCTTGCCGCGAAGAGCTATTTACCGCCATGTATGGCGTCGGTGCCTGGCTCAATGGCAGTCGCATCCAAACTTCCTCCGCCAGAAAGCTGTCCGATTCGGTGCTGGCAACCGGCTTCCCCTTCCGCGACTTTTCGTTTTCGGATCAATACATGCCGGGGCTGAACGCCGCCATTACTGGCAGCCGTGGTGTGCGCCGCATGGGTGCCGCTGCGCTGGATCTGGCTTGGGTCGCTTGCGGCCGTTACGACGGGTATTGGGAAATGGGTCTGGCCCCTTGGGATGTGGCAGCAGGCACCTTGCTGGTACGTGAAGCCAAAGGCGTTTGCCAGGACCTGTATCAGGAAGAGCCTTGGCCGGTCAGTGGTCATGTCTATGCGGGTAACTTGAGCATTGCCATTCAATTGCTGGATATGGTCAGCCCCTCGTTGACGCAACGCCCCGGCAAGCCCAAGCCCTGAGTACCGGACTGCGAATACTCATCTTAGCCAGATAAAAAAAACAGCGAGCCCATTCAAACGGGTTCGCTGTTTTTTTGGCGGACCACTAAGCCGAACCCGCCTGCCCCTTACGCCTTTGTTGAAGGCTTGGACGTTTCATCACGCAAGACGCGTCGCAGGATCTTACCCACATTGCTCTTGGGCAGTTCATCCCGAAACTCGATAATGCGGGGCCGTTTGTAGGCCGTCAGGCGCTCTTTGCACCACTGCTTGATATCCGCTTCAGTCAGGGATGGATTACGTCGCACGACAAATAGCTTGATGCTCTCGCCACTATGCTCACTGGGCACGCCCACCGCAGCGACTTCCAAAACATCAGGGTGCTCGGCTACGACATCTTCAATCTCGTTGGGATACACGTTAAAGCCAGACACCAGAATCATGTCTTTCTTGCGGTCCACCAAGCGAATACGTCCCTGCTGATCCATGACGCCGATATCACCCGTTTTCAAAAACCCATTAGGCGTAAAAACATTGGCCGTTTCCTCGGGCTGATTCCAATAGGCAGACATCACCTGCGGTCCTTTAACCGCCAATTCGCCCTGTTCTCCAATAGCAACCGGCTGCCCTTGCTCATCAAGCAAGAGGACATCGGTAGAAGGCAAAGGGAAACCGATGGTGCCGCTGTACTCACGCGAATCGGTAGAATTTACCGCAACCACTGGCGAGGTTTCCGACAAGCCATAGCCCTCGATCAAAGGGCAGCCTGTAACCGCCAGCCAACGTTCAGCCACCGCTTTTTGCAAAGCAGCCCCACCAGCCAGGCACAGCTTGAGCTGATCAAAAGGCAGGCTGCGAAATTTTTCGTGATTGGCCAGCGCATTGAACAAGGTATTGACCGCAGGCACTACCTCTGGCGGATTACGTTTCCAGGCTTTATTCACTGAATCTAAGTCGCGTGGGTTCATGACCAGCACCATATGCATACCGGAGTACATGGCGAACAGGCCGCATACCGTCAGGGCAAAGATGTGATACAGCGGCAAGGCCACCATCATGGTGTAGGCCGGGCCTTTGAAGTCCCCCAAAGCCGGAAAGCCGACCGCTTCCACCTGCAGGACATTGGCCATCAGATTGCGCTGGCTGAGCATGGCCCCTTTGGGGCGGCCCGTTGTTCCGCCGGTGTATTGCAACAAGGCCAGATCATCCGGTTTGGCTTGCTGACGTTTAACTGTGGATTGGCTTCCTTGTTCCAGCACCGCGGTCAGTCGCTGTGCCCCAGGCAAAGAATACGAAGGCACCATGCGTTTTAAGTAACGCACTGCAAAATTCACCACGCTGCCTTTGAGCCCCATTAAATCCCCCACGGTGCTCAGCACCACATGGGCGGGCTTCACCTTGGCAGGGACCTGCTCCAGAACATGCGCAAAGGTTTCCAGAATCACAATGACTTGCGCCTGGCTATCCGCCAGCTGAAATTCCAGTTCGCGTTCTGTGTATTGAGGATTGGTATTGACCCCGACCATGCCTGCACGCATCGTTCCCAGCAGGCAGATCAGAAAAGGCAAACCGTTGGGCAGCATCAACATGACACGACTGCCCCGCTCCAGGCCCTGAGCCTGCAACCAGGCAGCAAAAGCATCGGCGTTGCGGTCCAGATCGGCATACGTGAGATCGTGGCCCATAAAGGTCAGGGCAGTCCTGTCCTTATGCTTTTTGATGGCAGTATCCAGACAATCAATTAAGGTCTGCTCGGCTCCTAGCTGAATGTCCTGAGGCACCGATGCGGGATAATGTTCGAGCCAAGGTTTTTGCTGAGTATCCAAGGGCTTGTCACCTAATACGTGTTTATTTATGGTTAACTCTACTCTACTTTATTGTTCAAACCCAAGGACAAGCC
Organism: Alcaligenes sp. GW821-FHT11D07; assembly: GCF_058808495.1. Taxonomy (NCBI): domain Bacteria; kingdom Pseudomonadati; phylum Pseudomonadota; class Betaproteobacteria; order Burkholderiales; family Alcaligenaceae; genus Alcaligenes; species Alcaligenes sp. GW821-FHT11D07. The sequence goes on along the minus strand of NZ_JBXART010000002.1, from coordinate 581,870 downwards.
CGCATCATGAAGCTGTTTGAACCCATTTCCGCCTGGTCTCACGAGATTACGGCGATCCGGCGTGATCTTCACGCCTACCCCGAACTGGCTTTCGAGGAAACCCGGACAGCGGATCAAGTCGCGTCCTGGTTGGAAAAATGGGGAATTCCGATTCATCGCGGCTTGGGTGTGACCGGTGTGGTTGGCATTTTGAAAGGCACAGGGGGCGAAGGCCCTGCAGTAGGACTGCGTGCTGATATGGATGCCCTGCCCATGCAGGAGCTCAACGAGTTCGAACACAAAAGCCGCCACGAAGGCAAGATGCACGCCTGTGGGCACGATGGGCATACGGCCATGCTGCTGGGCGCTGCCCGTTATCTGGCCGAACACCGTGATTTCGCGGGCACTATCTATCTGATTTTCCAGCCTGCCGAAGAAGGCTTTGGCGGCGCTCGGGAAATGATCAAGGATGGCTTGTTCAAACTGTTTCCTATGCAAGCCGTCTTTGGCTTGCATAACTGGCCCGGCATGCCGGCAGGCACTTTCGGTGTACTGCCCGGTGCCATGATGGCCTCCAGCAATACCTTTGAAATTCGTATCGAAGGTAAAGGCGCTCACGGGGGCATGCCCCATCTGGGTGCGGACCCCATCATGACGGCGGTACAACTGGCTCAAAGCCTGCAAACCATCGTCAGCCGCAATGTAGACCCTCTGGAACCGGTGGTGCTGAGCATCACTCAGATCCATGCTGGTTCGGCCGACAACGTCATTCCCAATGAAGCCGTCATGCGCGGCACCGTGCGTACCTTCTCAACCCAGGCTTTGGACTTGGTCGAGACCCGCATGCGCGAACTGACAGAGCACAGCTGTACCGCCTTTGGCTGTACAGCGCAGTTTGACTTTGATCGTCGCTACCCGCCCACCATCAACCATCCTGAGCAAGCCGCATTTTGCGCTCAAGTCATTCAGGAACTGGTGGGGCCGGACAAGCTGCGCCAGGACATCCGCCCCTCCATGGGTGCCGAGGATTTCTCCTTCATGCTGCAAGAGGTGCCAGGTTGCTATGTCTGGCTGGGTAATGGCGACGGCGACCACCGCAGCCACGGTCATGGCATGGGCCCATGCATGTTGCACAACGGCAGCTACGACTTTAACGACAGCCTGATCCCCATCGGTGCCAGCTACTGGGCCAAGCTGGCCCTGGATTGGCTCGCGCAACACCGTTGACGCTTTAACAAATGTTTCACAGTAGCTTAGAGCCTTGCCGTTACAATGGCAGGTTCTATTCTTGACGGCGTGCGTCTCGTACGCCGGACTCTGGCTTTGATGGCCCTCTTGCCCCTCGGGAGTATTTGTGAGTACCTCTAGCAACTTTTCAGCACTTCCGGACGGCGCACCAACGCTGCGCGTCATGCCCATGCCCACCGACGCCAATATCCACGGCGACGTGTTTGGCGGCTGGATCATGGCCCAGGTGGACATTGCCGGTGCCATCCCGGCAACACGACGCGCCCAGGGTCGCGTCGCCACGATTTCGGTCAATGCGTTTACCTTCAAGCAGCCGGTATTCGTTGGCGACTTGCTCAGCTTCTACACAGAAATCGTCAAGACAGGCCGCACCTCCATTACTGTTTCTGTGGAAGTGTATGCAGAACGCAAACGCCTGCAACTGGAAACGGTCAAGGTAACTGAAGCCACGCTCACCTATGTGGCCACCGATGACGAGCGCCGCAGCCGCCCGCTGCCTCCTCTCTAAGAATTCGTGATAGGCAGGTCTATGCAGGAAAACCTGGTACCCCCTACTACTCCCAGCCCCACTCCCAAGCCGCGTCGCCTGGAACCCGAGGATGCGCAGCAGGCGCTCTATCGCCTGAAAAACATCCTCAAACGCCAGGAGGTTGTCGAAACGCTGGCCCAGCGCCAGTTCGAGGACGACGACCGCTCCAACCTGCTTGAAGGTCTGATTCATCGCCAGCATGAAAGCGAAATCAAGACGATTCTGAACGATCTGCATCCGGCCGACATTGCCTTCATCCTGGAGTCTTTGCCCGAGCTGGAACGCCAGGCTATCTGGCAATTAGTAGATGCCGAGCACGACGCAGACGTGCTGCTGGAAGTGGCAGACTGGGCACGGGAATCGCTGATCCGTTCCATGGACACCGCCGACCTGATCGCGGCCGCCGGCAATATGGATGCCGACGAGATTGCCGATCTGGTCCCCGACTTGCCGCCCGATGTGGTGGCTGCCGTCCAACGCGGTTTGACCGACGAGGAACGTGCCCAGCTGATTGAAGCCATGGGCTACCCCGAAGACACCGTGGGCGCCATCATGGACTTTGACATGGTGCGCGTGCGCGAGGACGTAAGCCTGGAAGTGGTCTTGCGCTACCTGCGTCGCCTACAAGAACTGCCGGACCACACTGACCAGATTTTTGTGGTCGACCGGGACGACAAACTGCAGGGCACCCTGTCTTTGACCCGCATGCTGGTCAGCGAACCTGAAACCCTAGTGTCTTCGGTCATGTCCACCGACTATCTGGCTCTGAATCCTCTGGACTCGGACTCGGACGCCGCTGGGGCTTTTGAGCGGTATGACTTGGTTTCTGCTCCCGTTGTGGATGATATTGGCCGCTTGATTGGTCGCGTCACCATTGACGAAGTGGTGGACGTGCTGCAGGAAGACTCGGAAGAACAAGCCCTGTCCCGTGCCGGTCTGCAAGAGGACGACATTTTCTCGCCCATACGCACGGCCATTCGTAACCGGGCTCCCTGGTTGCTGATCAACCTCTGTACGGCGGCAACAGCTTCCTTTATTGCCTCCCGCTTTGAAGACACAGTCAGCCATATCGTGATCCTGGCATTCCTGATGTCGATTGTCGCCGGTATTGGTGGCAACTCCGGCAACCAGACCATGACCATGATTATTCGCGCCATTGCCACTGGCCGTGTAACAGGTTCGAACGTCATCCCCTTGATCAAGCGGGAATTGCTGGTGACCTTTCTGGTCGGCGTCTGTGGCAGCGCGGTGACGGCTTTCTTTGCCTGGTTCATCTCCGGCTCGCTTGCCATTGCCGCCGTGATGATGGCCGCCATGATCGGCAATATGCTGATTGGAGCAGCACTTGGTGTACTGATTCCAATTTTGCGTGATCGCTTTGGCAATGACCCCGCTGTGGGTTCCTCGGTTCTGCTGACCTTTGCCACGGACTCGCTGGGTTTTCTCTTGTTCCTGGGTCTGGCAACTGTATTCTTACTGTAGACCGCAGGAAAATAGGCTCGATAATAAAAACCCGGCATCAAGCCGGGTTTTTATTATTCCACCATCAGGCTTGATGCTCAGCGCCTGGCTAGAAACATTTCCCCTCACCATTTGCTCCGCCTAGCGCGATGCAGAGAAACTCCACTTAAGCTAGGAACCCTCTCGTTTTAGGGGGACCGGGATTCGAATGCTTGGGCCTCTTGCAGAAAAATCTCCAGGCTCTCTACTGTGCTCACAGCCTGGGGACGCTGCAAAGACTCGGTCTGTGCGGTGTGCTCAAAGAAATTCAGCACGCCGTTTGTCACCCGTGGCTCGATTCCGGCCAGCTCCAGTTGACGGCGCACTTGCAGCACCTCATCACGACGGCGCACGCCATGAACCAAATGACTGCGCAGGCACGACTCCATAAAGTCCTGCAAGCCTCGCTCATTCAAATCTTCCAGTACTTCGTACAACTCGGCGCGCAGCCCCATGCGCTCTGCCAACATCAGATTTTCGATTCCTAAAGCCTCCAAGCCCTTGGTCATCAAGCTGCGCAGCAACTTCAAACGCATGGCATCGCCGGCCTGACCGGGCAGAATACGCACAGCAGCCCCCAGAGCCTCCCAAAACGCCGCAGCCCTGACAGCACCCTGCCCCGCTGCCAGCAAAGCCGTCTGAGCGCCCGTAGCGGGCACAGAGCCCATAATAGCCAGGTCGGCCAGCTCAACCACGTACTGGCGCGCCACCTTATCCATGCTCTCTATGTCTTGAGGCTCCGCCGTGCACAAATCCATGTACAGGCTAGTGGCTGACAAACAAGGCATGACGGCTTGCGCAACCGCTGCCGCCTGCGTTCCTGTCACCGCTGACACCACTCCATCCAGGCTCTGCCACTGCTCATCTGCATGCAGACACAATTGCGCACCTAATTGATTGGCCAGATCACGAGCGGCTGGGCTGTCTCGGCGTACCAATAAAAACGGAATTTGCACGCCTGCTTGTTTCATAGCTGTGCCATAGGCTCGGGCCACTTCACCTGCACCAATCAGGGCAAGGCGATGCAATAAAGGAGATGTCGTCATAAAAAAATACAGAGAAATGCCAAGAAAAAACCCCATGAGTCACACTCATGGGGTTTGGGCTTAGTAGCCTGCAGTCCGGACGGCCCCGATCAAGATCAGGCCAAACGTCCGTGACACTGCTTGTACTTCTTACCGCTGCCGCAAGGGCAAGGGTCGTTACGGCCAACGCGTGGCACGTCACCTGCTGCCGCTTCTTCCAGGCCAGGGTCTTCGCCGCTCAAGGCCGCGTCGTAATCCGAGTGATGGAAACGAATGTTGGAGTTAGCCGGTGGAACTTCCACGGCTGCTTCCTCGACCTGCTCCGGCGTCTGGATGCGTACTGTCATCAACACCTTGATGACTTCATCACGAACACGATCCAGCATGTCGGAGAACAGCTCAAAAGCTTCACGCTTGTACTCTTGCTTAGGATCTTTCTGGGCATAGCCACGCAGGTGAATACCTTGGCGCAGGTGATCCAGCGCTTGCAAGTGACCACGCCACTGCGTATCAATAGACTGCAACAGTACAGAGCGCTCGAAATTGCCCCAGTTGGGCTGACCAACTTGTTCAATCTTGGCTTGCAGTAAGCGCTCGGACTCCGCAATGACACGATCATGCAAATCGTCGTCAGTCAGATTGGATTCCTGCTCCAGCATTTGAGCCAGAGGCAAATCAATCTGGAAAGTGCTTTGCAAAGCGGTGGTCAGGCCAGGGATATCCCACTGCTCTTCCATCGTGTCTTGCGGCACGTATTCACGGAACAGACGGCTGACGGCTGCTTCGCGCAAGCTGCTGATGGTCTCGGTAATATCACCCGACTCCAGCACCTCATTACGCTGAGCGTAGATCACCTTGCGCTGATCATTGGCCACGTCATCGTATTGCAGCAGTTGCTTACGTATATCGAAGTTACGGGCCTCAACCTTACGCTGGGCCGACTCAATCGAGCGGGTCACCATGCGGGCTTCAATAGGCTCGCCTTCAGGCAAACGCAGACGCTCCATGATGGCGCGCACACGATCACCGGCAAAGATGCGCATCAGCGAATCTTCCAGCGACAGGTAAAAACGGGAAGAACCCGGGTCACCCTGACGACCTGCACGACCACGCAACTGGTTGTCGATACGGCGCGACTCGTGGCGCTCAGTACCAATAATGCGCAAACCACCGGCCTGCTTGACCTGCTGATTCAGCGGCTCCCACTCGGCACGGATAGCCTGAGTTTTGGCTTCTTTCTGCTCTGCGCTCAAGGATTCGTCTTCACGAATCTGGGCAATCTGGCGCTCAATGCTGCCACCCAGCACGATGTCAGTACCACGGCCGGCCATATTGGTCGCGATGGTGACGTGGCCAGGTTTACCCGCTTCAGCCACGATATCGGCTTCACGAGCGTGTTGCTTAGCGTTCAGTACTTCGTGCTGGACACCGGCAGCGCTCAAGCGCGTGGAAATCAGCTCGGAGTTTTCAATACTGGTGGTACCCACCAGAACAGGCTGGCCACGTTCGTGACAATCCTGAATGTCTTTCAGAATAGCGTTGAACTTTTCGTCATCCGTTTTGAAAACCTGGTCGTTTTGATCCTTACGGGCCAAAGGACGGTTCGGCGGGATGATGACCGTTTCAAGGCTGTAGATTTCCTGGAACTCGTAGGCTTCGGTATCAGCCGTCCCGGTCATGCCGGACAGCTTGTCGTACATACGGAAGTAGTTCTGGAAAGTAATCGAGGCCAGGGTCTGGTTCTCGTTCTGAATACGAACGCCTTCTTTGGCTTCCACGGCCTGGTGCAGGCCATCAGACCAACGACGACCTGCCATCAGGCGGCCGGTAAATTCGTCCACAATCACCACTTCGCCGTCCTGAACCACGTACTGCTGATCGCGGAAGAACAGGTTATGGGCGCGCAAGGCGACCATCAAGTGGTGCATCAGGGAAATATGACGTGGTTCGTACAGCGATTCGCCTTCAGGCAGCAGACCGATTTCAGTCAACAACTGTTCGGCGCGCTCGTGACCGGCTTCGGAAATATGAACTTGCTGGCCTTTTTCGTCCACCCAGAAGTCGCCTTCTGGCTCGGGCTCCTGAGGACGGGGCTCTTGCGTCATGCGGGTCAGCATAGGCGGCACCACGTTCATGCGCACGTAGAGCTCGGTATTGTCTTCTGCCTGACCGGAGATGATCAGCGGGGTACGGGCTTCGTCAATCAGAATGGAGTCAACTTCGTCGACAATCGCATAGGACAAGCTGCGCTGGCGGCGGTCCTCAGCGCGATATTCCATATTGTCGCGCAGGTAGTCGAAACCAAATTCGTTATTGGTGCCGTAAGTGATATCGGCCTGGTAGGCGGCGATCTTCTCGGCATTGTCTTGCTGGGGAACGACTACACCGACGCTCAGACCCAGGAAGTTATACAGGCGCCCCATCCAGGCCGCGTCACGGCGGGCCAGGTAATCGTTCACCGTCACCACGTGCACACCCTTGCCGGACAGTGCATTCAAGTAAACGGCCAAGGTGGCGGTCAGGGTTTTACCCTCACCCGTACGCATTTCGGAAATCTTGCCGTTGTGCAAAGCAATGGCGCCCAGCATCTGCACATCAAAGTGACGCATGCCAAACACACGGATACCCGCCTCGCGCACAATGGCAAAAGCCTCGGGCAAGAGCGAGTTGAGCGACGCGCCATCTTGAACACGTTGGCGCAGCTCCAGCGTTTTGGCCGCCAGGGCCTCGTCGCTCAAGCCCTGAATAGAAGGCTCAAGAGCATTAATCTGTGCGACCTGCTTACGGTACTGTTTGAGCAGTCGGTCGTTACGACTGCCAATAAGCTTTTTCAGCAATGAAACCATTCTTGTGTCGTCAATGTAGGCGAGGCCGCAAGGGCTTGAATCTATGCCTCGAGCCTATCTCTGGTTAAAAGGGATGCGCAAGCAAACAATCAGTTTAACGCACATGCTGCTGGACGGAACTACTTGTCCGAATCCAATTGCGCGATCTGCTGTTCTACATACTCACGCGCTGGCAGAAAAAGCTTGGGATCCAGTGCATGCCCGGCCATGCGCACCTCGAAATGCAGATGCGAGCCCGTAGACTGCCCGGTAGAACCCACGCGGGCGATCAACTGCCCTTTTTCCACTACGTCGCCTAATTTAACAACGATAGACGAGGCATGGGCGTATCGTGTGCTCATGCCATTGCCGTGGTTGATCTCCACCAGCTTGCCGTAACCCGTCATGTAACGAGCTTCCGACACAACGCCACCCGAGGCTGCGTAGATAGGGGTGCCTTTGGGAGCGGGGAAATCCAGGCCCTCATGCAAAGCATGGCGGCCTGTGATCGGGTGACGGCGCCAGCCGAAAGAGGATGCCACTTCGTCATAATCCACGGGGCGGTAATTAGGCAGGCGTGCTTCATTACCGGTGCGCTCAGTCAGTACGGAATCCAGCATCTGGAACCAGTCTTGCTGGTCGGACATCTGCTTGGCCAGACTGTCCAGCTGCTCGCCCAGACGATCCGCGTTCCAGACCAGATCTGCACCATCCATGCTGTCCATCACCTCCAGATCCTGTGCGGGCATGGAGTCAGCCAGTTCCGGATCGGTATAAGCAATACCGGCCGCTTTGGCGACCCGCTTGCTGACACCATCCATTTCAATCAATTTAGCCTGCAAACCGCCAACTTTTTCAGCCAGACGGGTCACGTTGTCCTGCATGGCAGCGGCCTGGCCCTGGGCCACGTCCACATCCAACGACACACTGCCACGTTCACCCCAGTGCGACTGCACCAAGGCTCCCGCAGCAGCGGAAACGCCCAGCGATACTAAAGCCACCAGGGTGATCACCGTACGGCGCAACCCTTTGGCTTTACTATCTAAGGACGTATAGTCTTTATGTTGATCCACTTTCGTATAACCTCGAACATGACCTGGAAGCCCCCTTTTTCGTCACCCACGCAAAAACGCAGTAGCGGGCAAAGCCACGCTTTGGGTTGGCTGGCCGGTGACCAGCAAGGTTCCCAGGTACTGGAAATGGCCCGACAGCTGATGGCAGCTCAGACCCATGTAAGCAAAGCCCTGCCACCCGCTTTGGGCAAGGCATGTAAAGTCGCCCGTATAGACAGACAGCAATTGACGCTGGCAGTTCCCAGCGCCGCGCATGCGGCTAAACTGCGGCAGCTGCTGCCCACGGTGATGCGGCACATGAATGCCGCTGGCTGGAACATTAGCGAGACGCTGGTCCACGTGCAAGCCCATTTGTTTGCAGGTGTGACAGAAAAGCCCGCGCGCCAGGTACAAGTCCTGGACGAGCGGGCCTTGCAATCCTTTGAAGAACTGCACGACTCATTGCCGCAAGGCCCCTTGGCAGACGCCATTCAGCGCTTGTTGCGCCATCATCGCGGCTAAACACAGCACCAAGGTTTTACCCTGCACAAGAATCAAGCGAATTTCCACTCGCTGGAAAAAGCGTGTGGGGCGCTGGCGGCAGACTCAAAAGTTACCATTTCCCAGCTATCTTGGGCCGCGAGCAGGGCGCGCGCCAACTGGTTGTTCAAACCATGGCCAGACTTACACGCCACGTAACGTGCAATCAGGGGGTGGCCAATCAAGTACAAGTCGCCAATAGCATCCAGAATCTTGTGCTTGACGAACTCGTCCTCATAACGCAGACCATCGCTATTCAGGACGCGGTATTCGTCCATGACGATGGCATTGTCCAAACTGCCGCCACGGGCCAGACCGGCTGCACGCAATGCTTCTACTTCGCTGGCAAACCCGAAGGTGCGCGCACGCGAAATCGTTTTGACGTACGAGTCTTGCGCAAAATCCACCTCGGCAAAATTGGCTGTTGCATCAATAGCCGGGTGGTGAAAATCGATGGAAAACTGAAGGGCAAAGCCTTCATAGGGCTCCAGACGGGCCCACTTAATGTCCTGTCCCTCGCCTTCAGAGACTTCTATGGGTTTCAGAACACGAATAAATTTTTTGGCAGCTTCTTGCTCTTGCAAGCCCGCCGAACGCAACAAATACACGAACGTGCCGGCGCTACCATCCATGATGGGCACTTCTTCGGCCGTCAGGTCCACATGCAGATTATCAATGCCCAGGCCAGCAATGGCCGACATCAAGTGTTCTACCGTTGAAACTCGGACATTGTCCTTGATCAGCACAGAAGCCATACGCGTGCCACCGACCTTGTCTGCTTGCGCGGGCAAATCCACGATTTCCGGCAGATCAATACGGTGAAACACAATACCGGTATCAGGCGCGGCAGGGCGTAGCGTCAATTCGACACGACGACCGGAGTGCAGGCCGACCCCTTTGGTACTGATGACATTCTTAATGGTGCGCTGACGAAGCATAGCTATTCTTGTATTTGTAAAGTGTTGTTCGCAAAGACTATTGTAACCGTAATACGGGTTATCCACTATACGCTTCTTAAAAGCATACCCGATTGTCAAGCGGCAAACATCATCAAGCAATAAAGCACTTACACCCCCTGAACGCGAACGCCCAGGGGGAGTCGTGGGAGAAATCAAACTGGCGACTCGGGTATCGCCCGGCTTGATTTTTAATCAGCCTGCTTGCGCAAAAACGCTGGAATGTCGAAGTGATCCATACCTGCAGTCTCCAATGCACGCACCTGGGCCGAAGCCTGGCTGCGTGGGTTACGGATCACGGCAGGGACGTCCGCATTCGCGTAATCCGCACCGATCACAGGCATATTGTCCGTACCTGTGCGTAACACTTCTTCGTTGTTTTGTACCAACTGTGGACGAGCTTGCTTGCGACCCAGACCCGTTGCCACAACTGTTACACGCAGGCTGTCGCCCATGGCTTCGTCGTAAGCGGTACCGAAGATAACGGTAGCGTCTTCTGCTGCGTAGCCACGGATGGTATCCATGATTTCGCGCGTTTCGCGCATCTTCAAGGAGGCGGACGAAGTGATGTTCACCAACATGCCGCGAGCACCGTGCAGATCCACACCTTCCAACAATGGGCAAGCGATGGCACGCTCAGCCGCTTCGCGAGCGCGGTTCGAGCCAGAAGCCACAGCCGTACCCATCATGGCTTGGCCTTGCTCGCCCATGATGGTCTTCACGTCTTCAAAGTCGACGTTCACGTTACCTTCAACATTGATGATCTCGGCAATACCGGCGCAGGCATTGTGCAAGACATCATCAGCAGCCTTGAAGCAATCGGACTGTGTAGCGTCCTCATCCATCAGGTCATACAGGTTTTCGTTCAATACCACGATCAGGGAGTGAACGTGCTTGCTCAGCTCCTCGATGCCCTCTTCGGCCATGCGCAAACGGCGATTGCCTTCAAAGGTAAAGGGTTTGGTCACCACACCCACGGTCAAAATGCCCAATTCCTTGGCCACTTCGGCAACAACGGGGCTGGCGCCGGTTCCGGTGCCACCGCCCATACCGGCCGTGATGAACACCATATTGGCACCGTTCAAGGCGGCGCGGATTTCTTCGCGTGCGGTTTCAGCAGCGGCACGGCCTTGATCAGGCTTGGCACCGGCTCCCAGACCACTGCGGCCCAGACGAATTTGCACAGGTGCGGCACTGCTGGCCAGAGCCTGCGAATCCGTGTTGGCACAAATGAAATCAACACCCTGAACGCCGGAGTTGATCATATGCATTACGGCATTACCACCTGCACCGCCCACGCCCACAACCTTAATGACCGTGCCGCTACCGCTGGTATCTAACATTTCAAAGTTCATCATGATTGACTCCCACTCAAACACTAATTAGTCAAGTTTCTACGTACTTCCCCGATACAACTGAAATTTGGAATCAGCTCAAAACATCTGCCAACCTGCGGGTTCGCAGCCGGTTTGAACTGCCTCCCGGACCGTCCTTGCGGACCGCCCGACCTGGGCGTCTACAACGCCCTTAATTCATGAACCATTCCTTCATGCGCGCCATCAAGCCTTTGACGCTGCCCTTTTGCTGGGCCACTTTGCGGCCCCGTGCACTTTGCAAACGCGCCTCGGTCAAAAGACCCATGACGGTCGAAAAACGGGGGTTGCGCATGACATCGGCCAAGCTACCTTCGTAGCTGGGCACGGCAATACGCACCGGTTTCAGGAAAACGTCCTCGGCCAGTTCCACGATGCCCGGCAACATGGCCGTACCACCGGTCAGAACCACACCCGAGGACAACAAGTCTTCGTAGCCCGATTCGCGCAGGCTTTGCTGCACAAAGGTAAACAGTTCTTCCACCCGAGGCTCGATCACGGCACCCAAAGCCTGGCGCTTGACCTGTCGGTTGGGGCGATCACCCAGACCGGGTACTTCAATCATTTCTTCCGGATGAGCCAGCGATTGCTTGGCCACCCCAAAGCGCAACTTGATCTCTTCAGCATCAGGAGTCGGAGTGCGCAACATGGCAGCAATATCGCTGGTGATCTGGTCGCCTGCGATAGGGATGACATCGGTGTGACGAATCGCACCACCGGTGTAGATGGCGATGTCGGTTGTGCCACCACCGATATCCACCAGCACCACACCCAATTCTTTTTCATCGGCCGTCAGGCAAGACAAGCTGGAGGCCAAAGGTTGCAGGATCAGATCCTGCACTTCCAGACCACAGCGTCGTACGCACTTGACGATGTTTTGCGCAGCGCTGACCGCACCCGTCACGATGTGCACACGCACTTCCAGGCGCAGACCGCTCATGCCGATGGGCTCACGAATGTCCTCTTGCGAGTCCACGATGAATTCCTGCGTCAGCACATGCAGCACTTGCTGGTCAGTCGGGATATTCACGGCCTTGGCGGTTTCAATCACCCGCGCTACATCAGTTGCCGTGACTTCCTTGTCCTTGACCGCCACCATGCCGCTGGAGTTAAAGCTGGTGATGTGGCTGCCTGCAATGCCGGTGTAGACCTCGCGGATTTTGCAGTCGGCCATCAGCTCCGCTTCTTCCAGGGCGCGTTGAATGGAATTAACTGTCGTCTCGATATTGACGACTACCCCTTTGCGCATGCCCTGGGATTCGTGCTGGCCCAGACCAAGCACTTCAAACCGGCCCTCGGGCAGCACTTCAGCCACCACCGCAACGACTTTGCTGGTGCCGATGTCCAATGCAACGATCAGGTCTTTGATGTCACGAGTCATATGTTCTTTACTTCACAGGGGTAGATGAAACCGGAGCCAGCGTTATCGCAAAGCCATTCGGGTAACGTAAATCGGCACTTTGCAAAGCACGGTCGCCAAGCCGTTGCATCAAGGCAGGCCATGCCTGCACAAATCGTTCAACACGAACCGCAAAAGGCAATGCACCTTTACGACCGTGCGGGTCGGCAATATCAGCGGCCGGGTCACGCCCCAGGCTCAGCTGCATACCGTTCGACAAAACCACATCCCAGGCGTAGCGCGGACTTAAGGTCACTTCACTGACCTGAACATCCAAGGGCCCAAACCAGCGCGCCAGCTCTGCATAACGTTGCACCACCAGGCGCTCTGAATTTGGTGGACCGCTAAGCTGGGGCAAATCCACTTCGTCAGGCACCACTGCCTTATTGGCCGAAAACGATTCACCCCAGGTGTTGATCATTTCGTCTTCGTTCCAATAGGCCAGCGGTTGCTGCTCTTCAATCCGTACCGACAGGCTGTTGGGCCAGACGCGACGGATTTGTGCGCGTCGTACCCAAGGAGCCGTCTCGATCAAGCTGCGAGACTTGTCCAGATCGACAGTGAAGAAGTTGCCTTGCAAACGGCCTGCAATGGTGGCCTTCACCCCTTCTGGTGTCACATACGCCAGGCGTTCGCCTTGCGAGGACTCGATCTGAATACGCTCGATATTGAAATACGGACGACGCACCGCCCAGACCACGACACCGATCACCAATGCCGACACCGCTAGCAAAGCCAGCGTGTTGGCGATCAGGTTGGTCAGACGTGCATCGGAAAACATGAACCGGGCTCCAAGTTCTATAGGCTGCGGGCAATGGCCTGCACTTTGCAGCGGGCTGTTGCCAAAATGTTGACGCACAATTGTGCGTAGCTGGTGCCTTCAGCCTTGGCGGCCATAGGCACCAGCGAATGACTGGTCATGCCAGGCGACGTATTCATTTCCAGCAACCAGGGGCGGTTTTGCTCATCGAGCATAAAGTCCGCACGGCCCCAACCCTCACAGCCCAAAGCATTGAAAGCACGCACAGACAGGTCCTGAATCTGAGCGGTCAGCTCGGGGGACAAATCGGCCGGGCAGAAATACTGGGTTTCGTCCGAGTAGTACTTGTGCTCAAAGTCGTAATTGCCCTGCGGCGCAACAATATCAATCACGGGCAAGGCGCGCGCTTGCGCACCCGAACCGATAATAGGTACGGTCAGTTCGCGGCCACGAATGAACTGCTCAGCCAGCACGACCGTGTCGTAATGCATGGCAGTTTCAAAGGCGGCAACGGCGTCTTCAGCGCGATCCACTCGTACCACGCCCACGGTAGAACCTTCGTGGGGCGGCTTCATGATCAGCGGCACTCCCAGACGTTCGACCGCAGCGGCTACTTGACTGACATGGTCCAGCTGAGCAAAACCCGGCGTGGGCAAGCCCAGGTGCTGCCACAGGTGCTTGGTCATGATCTTGTCCATTGCCAAGCCCGAGGCCATCACACCGCTGCCGGTGTAAGGGATGCCCATCCATTCCAGGGCTCCCTGCAAGGTGCCGTCTTCGCCGTAACGGCCATGCAAAGCAATAAACACGCGGTCAAATCCGGCCTGAGCCAGCTCGGTCAGCCCTTGCTTGCCCATGTCGAACAAATGCGCATCCACGCCCATGCTGCACAAGGCTTCATGAACGCCCTGACCGGACATCAAAGACACTTCCCGTTCGGCGGACTTTCCACCGTACAACACGCCGACCCGACCAAAATCCGCTGTCATGCCATCTCTCCCAATTGGGCAGGAATCCGGCTGATGGACCCTGCTCCCATTACCAACACCACATCGCCGTCACGGACAAAGTCCAGGACGGCTTGCGCCATATCGCTGATTTCGGCCACGAAAATGGGTTCGACCTTGCCAAGCACGCGCACTGCGCGGCTCAAGGCACGGCCATCGGCGGCCACAAGGGGAGCCTCGCCAGCGGGATAGACTTCTCCAAGAAGCACCGCATCGGCCTGGCTAAGTACCTGCACGAAATCTTCAAAGCAATCACGGGTGCGTGTGTAGCGGTGCGGCTGGAAAGCCAGCACGATACGTCGATCGGGCCAAGCACCACGTGCGGCCGCCAAGGTAGCAGCCATTTCGACAGGATGGTGACCATAATCGTCAACAACGGTAAACACACCGCCACCGTGTTCTTCAGACACTGGGAAGTCACCCACCATGGAAAAGCGGCGACCAACCCCGGTGAACTCACGCAGGCCACGGGCAATAACCTCGTCACTGACGCCTAATTCTGTCGCCACGGCAATCGCTGCCAAGGCATTGAGTACATTGTGTTTTCCAGGCAGATTCAGGCATACGGACAGCAGGGGAAGATCCCCTGTCGCGCCTTTGCGCTGCACATCAAAACACATGGTCGTACCGCGGCATTCGATGTTGACGGCCCGCACTTGGGCGTCCGTATCAATGCCGTAAGTGGTGACAGGGCGCGATACAAAAGGAATGATTTCGCGCACATTCGCATCGTCGTTGCACACGATGGCACTGCCGTAAAACGGCAGACGATGGGTGAAGTCGATGAAGGCACTTTTCAGTCGGGCAACGTCATGACCATAGGTGTCCATATGGTCTACGTCGATATTGGTGATGATGGCCATCACCGGCAACAGATTCAGGAAAGAGGCGTCCGACTCATCCGCTTCCACGACGATGTAATCGCCCTGACCCAGGCGGGCATTGGCACCAGCCGAATTCAGGCGACCACCGATCACAAAAGTCGGGTCCAGATCGGCTGCGCCTAAAAGGCTGGCAACCAGGCTGGTGGTGGTGGTCTTGCCATGCGTGCCCGCCACAGCAATACCGCGCTTCAAGCGCATCAATTCCGCCAGCATCAGGGCGCGTGGCACCACGGGAATGCGAGCAGCACGTGCGGCCAAGACTTCCGGGTTATCGCCCGCAATCGCGGTGGACGTTACGATCGCGCCCATACCGGCAACGTTCTCGGCCACATGGCCAATCACAATACGAGCACCTAACTGCTCCAGACGGCGTGTCACGGCGGTTTCCTGAATATCGGAACCACTGATGGCAAAGCCCAGGTTCAGCATGACCTCGGCAATGCCGCTCATGCCTGAACCGCCAATCCCTACAAAATGAATACGTTGAATGCGGTGTTTCATCCCACCCTCCTTGCCGACTGCTGACATGCTTCGGCAATGTGCTGCGTGGCATTCAACTGTGCATGTTCTTGCGCGTGGCTGGCCACACGACTTAATTCTTCACGATTCAGTCCCTGCAACCATTGTGCAAGCCACTGAGCCGTCAACTCCGATTGTTTCTTGAGCCACGCTCCCGAGCATTCGCTCAGGTAGCGGGCATTGGCTGTCTGGTGATCATCAATGGCATGAGGCAGCGGCACAAACAAAGCGGCCACACCGATGGCAGCCACTTCGGCTACCGTCATGGCACCAGCGCGGCAAATCAGCACATCAGCCTCTTTCATGGCCTGGGCCATATCGGCAATAAAGGCTTTGCAGTCAGCCTGTACCTGATGCTGCGCGTAGCTTTGTTGCAGACTATCCAAGTGCTGCTGACCTGACTGATGTGTCACGTGCGGGCGCTGTTCAGCCGGAATCAAGGCCATCGCTTCCGGCACCACCTTATTGAGCGCAGCAGCGCCCAGGCTGCCACCCACCACCAGAATGCGTAGCGGGCCACTGCGCTTGGCATAGCGCTCTGCAGCTGGTCCTTGACCGACAAAGGCGTCACGTACTGGATTACCTACCGTCACGGCACCTGGCAAGGCGCCGGGAAAACCCGTCAAAACGCGAGTTGCCATCTTGGCCAGATAACGATTGGCTGTCCCGGCTACGGCATTTTGTTCATGTACCACTAGCGGGCGGCGCGACACAAAGGCCATCAAGCCACCTGGGAAGGCGACATAGCCCCCCATGCCCAAAACGACATCCGGCTTGGCCTGCTGCAAGCAACGATGAGCCTGCCAGCACGCGCTGATCAAGGTAAAGGGTAAAGAGAGCAGCGCCTTCACGCCTTTGCCTCGTAATCCGGAAAATCGCAGAGGCAGCATTTTAATCCCGTGTTGGGGAACCAGGCTACCTTCCATGCGTTCGGGATGTCCCAACCACAGTACATTCCAGCCACGTTGCTGCATCTCGTGGGCTACAGCCAGTCCGGGCATAATGTGCCCGCCAGTACCGCCTGCCATGATGAGAAGAGTGGGCTTGCTCATGTGCGCTTACCTCGCATCATTTGCCGGTTCTCAAAATCAACCCGCAGCAACAAGGCAAAAGCCACCAAGTTCATCACAATGCCCGAACCACCGTAACTGACCAAGGGCAAGGTCAGGCCTTTCGTAGGCAGCAGACCCAGCACCACACCGATATTGATAAAGGCCTGCACACCGAACCAGAGTGCAACACCTTGAGCCACGATGCCGCTGAACAAGCGATCCATGGCACTGGCCTGACGGCCAATATTGAAGCTGCGCCACACCACAAAGCCGAAAGTCAGGATCAGGGCAGAGACCCCTACAAAGCCCAGCTCTTCGCCGATCACCGCAACAATAAAGTCGGTGTGAGCTTCAGGCAGGTAATGCAGTTTTTCCACGCTGGACCCCAGGCCCACGCCGAACCATTCACCACGGCCCAAGGCAATCAGTGAATGCGACAACTGATACGCACTGCCATAGGCGTTATCGGGGTTCCATGGGTCCAGGTACACAAACAAACGCTCTCGCCGCCAAGGAGAAAGCCAGATCAGCAACAGGAAGCTGCTGACCAAAATGCCCAACAAAGCGGAGAACAGCTTGCCGTTGATCCCACCAATAAACAGAATCCCGACAGCAATGGCCACAATGACCATGAAGGCGCCCAAGTCAGGCTCCATCAGCAGCAAAACACCCACCAGGCCCAAGGCAACAGCCATGGGCAAAAAGCCACGTATAAAGGTATGCAGATGCTGCTGCTTGCGCACGGTGTAATCGGCGGCATACAGCACCATGGCCAGCTTCATCAGTTCCGAAGGCTGGAAGTTGATAATGCCCAAAGGCAGCCAGCGCCGTGCGCCGTTCACTTCCCGACCAATGCCCGGCACCAGTACGACCAGCAACAATAAAATGGCGACAGCGAACAAAGGCACGGCCAGCTTTTGCCAGACGCGCAAAGGGATAGTGGCCGAGAACATGGCCAGCACCACGCCCACTACGATGAACAAAGCGTGGCGAATCACAAAGTAATAGCGACCGTAGCTTTCATAGCGCGGTCCGTCTGCCAAAGCGATCGAGGCCGAATACACCATCAGCAAACCAAACAAGGTCAGCATCAGCGTGGCAGCCAACAAGGGGCGGTCAAATGCAGGCAATGCAGTACGTCCAGGACGCACTGCATTGACACCCGAGGTCAGCTCGGCAAACAGACTCATGCCAGCTCTCCTCTATCCAGTGCCATCTCAGTCACGGCTGCAACAAAGCACATGCCACGGTGGTGATAGCTTTTGAACATATCCATGCTGGCGCAGGCCGGAGACAACAAGACCACATCGCCAGAGCGTGCTTGTTCTGCTGCCGCTTGAACGGCAGATTCCAAACCATCACACAGGCGATGCGGCACATCGTGAGCCTGCAAGACCGCCGCAATCAGCGCGGCATCCTTGCCAATCAAAAAGACTTCAGCAACATTCTGTTTTGCTGCCACTGCCAAAGGCTCAAAATCCTGGCCTTTGCCAAGGCCACCGGCAATCAGCCAGACGCGCTGATCAAAACCGCGCAAGGCCGCTACGGTTGCGCCTACGTTGGTGCCTTTACTGTCATCCAGATACTGGACACCATCCAGCACACGCACCAGTTCCACACGGTGCGGTTCACCCTGATAGGTGCGCAAACCGTTCAGCAGTTCCGCCCAACCTAAACCCAGTGTTCGTGCCAGCAAAAGAGCAGCCTGCGCATTCAAGGCATTGTGGCGACCTTTGATCTGCAAGGCCTCGGCCGGCATCAGTCGCTTCAAGTTACCCTTGCCACGCGAAGCCGGGCCGGCTGGCACATTACGTTTTTTCAGACCTGTTGCGGGCAGGTCAAAGTCGCTAGGCTCATTAGCCACTAGCCACTGCATGCCGCCGTCGCTCAACAAGCCCATATCGCCCAGCAAAGCAGGTTTATCCAGGCCGAAGCTGCGCACTGACTCCTGCGTGGCGTCTGGCACCATCGCCATCACAGCCGGGTCATCACGATTGATCAGAGTGACGTCGCACATGCTGTACAAGCGCTGCTTGACCTGCACGTAGGCGTCCATGGAGCCGTGCCAGTCCAGATGGTCTTGAGAAATATTCAGAACGACGCCAGCATCTGCACGCAGCGTAAACGTGCTGTCCAACTGGAAGCTGGACAACTCCAGCACCCAAACCTGGGGCAAGACGTCACCCTCAAGGGCATCGCACAAAGCCGTCAGCGCAGCAGGGCTGATATTGCCCACGGCCAAGGCCGACACACCAGCCTGCTCCAGCAGATGACGCGTCATGGCGGTCACTGTGGTTTTGCCATTAGTCCCGGTAATGGCCAGCACTCGGCTTTCATGACCTTGATCGGCCAAATCTTTCAGCGCCCGAGCAAACAGCTCGATCTCGCCGATGACTTCGATGCCACGCTCACGAGCCAGAGCAAAAAAAGCGCCCAAGGCGGGGTCCAGAGGTGACAAGCCGGGGCTGACCACCAGGGTATGAACCTCGTCCAAGGTATCGGCCAGCAGAGCCTGCTGGCCCAGACGGATATCCAGAGGCGAGCTGCTCAAAGCCTGAACCTTGTCCAGGCTGGGCACCTGTTCACGCGTATCCGCCAGACGAATGCGGGCCCCCTGGGCCAAAGACCAGCGAGCCGCAGCAAAGCCTGTCTCGCCTAACCCTAGGATAAGCATGAGACCGTCTTTACGGATCGAAGGAAAACTTAAGGCATTCATCGCAGCTTCAATGTAGACAGACCGATCATGACCAGCATCATGGTGATGATCCAGAAGCGAACCACCACCTGCGTCTCTTTCCAGCCGCTGACTTCAAAATGATGATGCAGCGGTGCCATACGAAATATTCGCCTGCCCTGCCCATAGCGTTTTTTGGTGTACTTGAACCAGGTCACCTGCAACATCACTGACAAGGTTTCCACCACAAACACGCCGCCCATAATGAACAGCACAATTTCCTGGCGCACGATGACCGCGATGGTGCCCAGTGCACCACCCAAAGCCAAGGCACCGACGTCACCCATGAACACTTGCGCGGGGTAAGCGTTGAACCACAAGAAGGCCAGACCTGCACCGGCAATGGCGGCACAAATCACCATCAGTTCGCCAGCACCGGGGATATAGGGGAAGAGCAAATACTTGGAATAGTCCACACGGCCAACGACATAGGCAAAGATGCCCAGTGCGCCACCGACCAAGACCGTTGGCATGATGGCCAGACCATCCAGGCCATCAGTCAGGTTGACCGCATTACTGGAGCCAACAATCACGGCCCAGGTCAGAACCACAAAACCCAAAACACCCAGCGGGTAACTGACGGACTTGAAGAAAGGCACAATCAGGTCAGCTTGCGTAGGCAATGCCATCGTGAAGCCGCTAAGCACCCATTCTTTGAACAGGGGCCACAGCTCTGTGTTGGCAGGCACGGATACGGCGAAACTCAAGTAAACCGCTGCCACTGTGCCGATCAAGGCTTGCCAGAAAAACTTCTGACGCGAGGACATGCCTTCGGGGTCACGGTTCACGACTTTCTTGTAGTCGTCCGCCCAACCAATCCAGCCAAAACCGAAGGTCACCAGCAGCACCACCCACACAAAGCGGTTGGTCCAGTCAGCCCACAACAAAGTGCTGATACCGACAGAAATCAGGATCAGCACGCCGCCCATGGTGGGCGTGCCATTTTTTTGCAAATGCGATTCAGGACCGTAAGCACGTACAGCCTGACCAATTTTCAATTCAGTCAGTTTGCGAATCACCCAGGGACCGCACAGCAGGCCAATGGCCAAGGCGGTGGCGCACGCCAAAATGGCGCGCAGGGTGATGTACTCGAACACACCAAAGGCGCGAATATGATCGTCAGAAAGCCAACGCGCCAATTCAAGAAGCATGAGTTGCTCCTTCTGTGTGCGGGAAGCTGTTTTCCAGGGCGGCTACCACGCGCTCCATACGAGCACTGCGCGAACCTTTGATCAGCACATGGGACGGCTCTAGGGCCAACAAATAGGCCACCATGTCCTCCAGGGTTTCAAACTGATGGGCACGTGCACCGAAAGCCTGAGCCGCATGGCTGGCATCGCCACCCAGGGTCAGCAATTCGTCCATGCCGCGCTCTTTGGCGTAGGCACCCACTTCTGCGTGCAGTTCAGAGCTGTTGTCACCGATTTCGGCCATATTGCCCAGCACCAACACCTTGCGGCCTTTCAACTGAGCCAACACATCAATGGCGGCGCGCACCGAATCCGGGTTGGCGTTATAAGTGTCGTCGATCAACTGATAGCCGGTAGACAGCTGTTTCGGCTGCATACGGCCAGAGACGGGGCGGAAACTTTCCAGACCTTGCACAATAGCGGCCAAAGGCGCACCCGCGGCATGGGCGCAAGCCGCAGCAGCCAAGGCGTTGCGCAGGTTGTGGATGCCGGGGCTATGCAAGGTCAACGCGGCGGAATGACCCGCCACATGCAAGACAAAGCGTGTACGAGCGGGCTCCACAAACATATCGGCAGCAAACACATCTTCCTGACCGTTCAAGCCAAAACGCAGTACTGAGCGATCACCCGCTTGCTGCGCCCACATGGCGCTGAAAGCGTCATCATCAGGAATGACCAAAGCGCCATCTGCTGGCAAGACATCAATGACCGTACCGTTTTCACGTGCCACAGCCTCTACGCTGTGCATGAACTCCTGGTGTTCGCGCTGCGCATTATTAATCAGGGCAATTGTGGGGCGCGCCATGGCGGCCAGCACGGCAATCTCACCAGGGTGATTCATGCCCATTTCCAGCACCGCCGCTTTATGCTCGGCGCTCAAGCGCAGCACAGACAGCGGCACACCCAAGTCATTATTCAGGTTGCCACGCGTTGCCAGGCTTTCTGCATCGCCCAACCAGGCGCGCAAAATTGCCGCAATCATTTCTTTGGTGGTTGTTTTGCCATTGCTGCCCGTCACACCAATGACGGGGATATCAAAGCGCAAACGCCATTCGCTGGCCAAAGTCATCAAGGCGCGACGGGTATCACCCAGCACAATTTGCGGCAGGGTTACGGAGGGGTCTCGCTGCGCAACAATCGCCGCAGCAGCGCCCTGCTCCTGAGCTTTGGCCAGATAACGATGGCCATCAAACTGTTCGCCGCTCAGGGCCAGGAACATCTCGCCTTTAGCCAAGCTACGCGAATCGGTGCTCAGACGCACACCACGTAACCAGCACAAAGCGGCTTTCGCCCAGTCCGAGTCATCAAATACAGAACGCTCGCCCTGCACTTCCTGATAGGTTTCGTGGCCTTTGCCAGCCAACAAGACAATATCGTCCGGGCTCGCAGCCCAGATAGCCGACAAAATCGCACGTGCACGATCCATTTGCACAGCAGGCGCGGCAGGCATACCCGCCACAATCTGACGGATGATGTCTGCTGGATCTTCAAAGCGGGGGTTATCGGTAGTGACCAATACGCTGTCAGCCAGACGAGCGGCCACTTCACCCATAATGGGGCGCTTGGCGGTATCCCGGTTACCACCGCAGCCAAACACGCAAATCAACTTGCCGCCACGCACCGAGGCAACTTCACGCAAGGCCTGCAAGGCGCGCTCCAGCGCATCCGCTGTATGGGCGTAATCCACCACAACCAAAGGCAGCGGCTGTTGACGACCCGAAGTGCTGCTAGGGGTCACAATTTGCAGACGGCCAGGAACCGACTCCAGCTTGTCCATGATGCGGGCAATCTTGGAAACGGGCCAACCCACCTCTTGCAACACACCTGCCACCAACAGCAGGTTGGCGACGTTATGCTCGCCCAGCAGGTGAGTCAGAATTTGTGCGGTGCCATGAGCGGTAACCAGGTTGAACACCTGACCATCAGCGCCGGTATGCACGTCTTGAGCCAGCAGGTCTACCTCAGGCTGGCTCATGGAATAGGAAATAACGCGAGCAGCCAAACCGGCCTGCATCAGTTCACGGCCCGTTGCATCGTCAGCATTGACCACAATGCTACGCAGACCGGGCCAGCTAAACAGGCGCAGCTTGGCCTGTTTGTATTCTTCCATGCTGTGGTGGTAGTCCAGATGATCGTGAGTCAGGTTGGTAAACCCGGCAATATCAATACGGACGCCATCCAGACGGCCTTGCTCCAGACCAATCGAAGAGGCTTCCAGCGCCACAGCATTACCGCCTTGGGCGCGAATGGCAGCCAGACTGCGGTGCACGGTCAAGACGTCAGGCGTGGTCAGCACACCGCCCAGATTGGAGCCGTCGGGCAAGGTTACGCCCAAGGTGCCAATAGTGCCGCAAGGCACTTGGGAGTGATTCAGGGCCGAGGAGACCCACTGCACGGTCGAGGTCTTGCCATTGGTACCGGTAACTGCCACCACTGTCATGGCTTCGGATGGACGGCCCCACCATTCATGGGCCACTTCACCCAACAAAGCGCTTAAGTTTGGCACCTGCAAAACAGGCACGCCGGGATCAACAGCCTGATCGCCCTGCTCACGCACAATCGCAACAGCACCTTGCTGAACAGCCTGAACTTCGTATTCACGACCATCACCCTGGTGACCAAGGCAAGCAAAAAACGCGTCACCCGCCTTGATCTGGCGAGAGTCTAAACATAAGTTTGCCGTGGGCGCGATATGGCGCTCCAGCCACTCCAATATTGCTGCGGCATTCATCGTACATTCTCCGCACCGGGGCCAACAGCCACCAGCGAATCTATGGGCGCATCAGGCTGGACACCTAGGCGTCTCAAGCTCCGGGCCACAATTTCTGAAAAGATCGGCGCGGCAATTCGCCCGCCGTAGTAATTGGAGCTGTGCGGCTCGTCAATCGTGACGGCCACCACAATGCGGGGATCGGAAACGGGCGCAAAGCCCACAAAGGAGCCGCGATACAAGGACTTGCTGTAGCGGCCATCCACAATCTTGCGAGCGGTACCGCTCTTGCCTGCCACGCGATAGCCTTGAACCTGAGCCAAGCGGGCACCGGCCGGGCCAGCAGCCGCTTCCAGCATGTCACGCACTTCGGAGGCGACTTTGGGGGTGTAAACCTGAACGCTGGCAGGCTTGCCTTCACGCTTGAGCAAGGTCATGGAGACCATGTCGCCATTACGCGCAAACGCCGTGTAGGCGTGGGCAATTTGCAGCAGTGAAACAGACAAACCATAACCATAGGACATGGTGGCGCGCTCAATGGGGCGCCAGCGCTCCCAAGGGCGCAGTCTGCCGCTGGCAATACCGGGGAAGTCAGCCTGAGGAGAGCGACCAAAACCCAGTTCAGTAAATTTGTTCCACATTTCCTGCGAAGTCAGGCGCTCGGAAATCATGGTCATGCCAATATTGCTGGAACGACGCAAAATGCCAGCCGCGTCCAACATGCCATTGTTGCGGCTGACATCGCTGATCACACTGCCCTGATAACGGTACTGACCATTACCCGTGTTGAAGCGGGTAGCAGTGGTGATGCGATTGATGTCCAGCGCCAGGGCAACCGTAAAGGGCTTCATGATGGAGCCCGGCTCGAACGTATCAGTCAGAGCACGATTGCGCAGCGATGGGCCTTTGCGATCATCCCGGTCGTTGGGGTTGTAGGTAGGCAAATTCACCAGGGCCAAAATCTCCCCGGTTTTCACATCCATCACGACGGCGGCGGCGGCATTGGCCTTGACGTCTTCCATGCCTTTCTTAAGGGCGGTGTAGGCGTCAAACTGCAAACCGGCATCAATGGACAAGTGCAAATCCTGTCCGTGGGTAGGTGGAATGATGGCGCGTACGTCTTCTACCACGCGCCCCAGTCGATCACGAATGACGCGGCGCGAACCGGGCGTACCGGACAGAGCGGAGTTAAATGCCAGCTCGATCCCTTCAATGCCCTGGTCTTCAATATTGGTAAAACCCACGATGTGCGCCATCACATCCCCTTCGGGATAGAAGCGGCGCATTTCTTCTTGTTGATGAATACCGGGGATTTTCAGCTCTGCAATCTGAGCGGCAACATCCACATCAACCTGGCGCTTGATGTAGACAAAGTTTCGATCCTCAACGGACAGGCGACGGTCTATATCCGACTGACTCATGCCCAGCAGCTTGGCCAGTTGAACGATCTGTTCAGCCTTGGCGTTGCGAGCATCATCCGGGATAGCCCAGATGGCTTTCACGGGCACGCTGGAGGCCAGCACCACAGAGCCGGTACGATCAAACACCTTGCCGCGCATGGGCGGCAGCACCTGGGTGCGCTCATAACGGCGCTCGCCTTGTTGCTGCAGGAATTCTGTCGACAAGCCCTGTAAATACAAGGCTTTGATGATCAAAGCACCAAAGCCCAGAAACAGGAGAACCAGTACCAGACGCGAACGCCAGAATGGAATCTGGGCGCTGAGTACGGGGTTTTCGTGATAACCGAATCGTTTCATGGCCGCCCTCCGGGCTGCGCCAGGTTCGAGCTCAGTTCACGACCTTGCAAATAAAGGGTGCGTTCTGGAGAACCCAGAACCAAGTGCAATTCATTACGGCCAATGTCGTCCACCCGGGCGTTACGAGCCAGCTCGGCACGCTCCAGTTGTAGACGACGCCAGTCCGTATCCAACTCGCCGGCTTTCGTGACCAGACGATCGGTTTGCACAAACAACTCGCGCGCCTGATAGCGCGCCGTCACCAAAGAGATGGCCGAAAGCATCAACACCAAAGAAAGGGTGATGACCAGGCGCATCATCGGCGGCCTCGCTTGCCAGCAGGCTGGCGGCTATAGGCGGCCTGGTGCACCAGGCGCTCGCTGGCGCTGCGCATCCAGTCCTGGGGGATGGGTGTTTCGGTGCGTTGCACCACCCGCAATACCGCCGAGCGGGCTCGCGGGTTATCGCTGGACTCCTCATCGGTGGGCAAGATTCTGCCCAAAGACTGCACCAGAGGCT
Source organism: Alcaligenes sp. GW821-FHT11D07 (assembly GCF_058808495.1). NCBI lineage: Bacteria > Pseudomonadati > Pseudomonadota > Betaproteobacteria > Burkholderiales > Alcaligenaceae > Alcaligenes > Alcaligenes sp. GW821-FHT11D07. The sequence goes on along the minus strand of NZ_JBXART010000002.1, from coordinate 556,333 downwards.
GGGGCATATCTTTTTCAAGGATAGGTAGACGTGACTGTTCCTGCGCGGGACGCGCAGCTGCATTCATAAACTGTTTGACCATGCGGTCCTCCAGCGAATGAAAAGCAATCACCGCAAGCCTGCCCTGAGTCGCCAATCGACTCAGAATTGACGGAAGCGCGTGCGCGAGCTCCTCGAGCTCACGATTGAGGTAAATCCGTATAGCCTGGAAGGTCCTGGTTGCCGGATGTTGACCCTTTTCGCGCGTGCGGACGACACCGGCGACGAGCTCGGCGAGATCACGCGTTGTATGTAGCGGGCGGGATTGGCGGCGATCAACAATCGCCTTTGCAATCTGGAAAGCAAACCGTTCTTCGCCATATTCTGCAATGACCTCCTTTAAAACTTCTACGCTGACTTCGGCCAGCCACTGTTCAGCGGTCAAACCACCGCTGGTATCCATGCGCATGTCCAGGGGACCTTCACGCATAAAAGAGAAACCTCGTTCTGCATCATCGATTTGTGGCGATGAAATGCCCAAATCCATCATGACGCCTTGCAATGGCCCCACGTCCAAATCGTCCAGAGCCTGGGCCAGATCACCAAAGCCGCTGTGCACGACCGTGACACGGCTATCTTGCGCGGCCAGCTCCTTGGCAACAGCAATGGCTTGCGGGTCCTTGTCGATAACAATCAGGCGGCCCTGAGGGCTTAAGTGCGACAGCAGCAAGCGGCTGTGCCCACCCCGTCCAAAGGTGCAATCAACGTAAACGCCGTCGGCCAAGCCCTTGATTTCAGGGGCCTGAGCCCAACGCCGGGCCTCAAAAGACGGATCCACGAGGGCCGCCACCGTAGGCTCCAGCAGCACGGATCGATGTACCAGCGTCATGACTTACTCAGAAAGAAAAAGTGTCGAATACGTCTGTGGAGTTTTCAGCCAGATCCTGGGCCTGTCGGCGTTCCAGTTCCTGTGCATTCCACAACTCAAAATGGGTGGCCATACCCAACAGCATGGCATCGCGCTCCAGGCCAACTGCTGCGCGCAGTTCGGGAGCGATCAATATCCGACCAGCGGAGTCCAGATCCACGTCCTGAGCACTGCCCAGCAACAGGCGCTGCAAGAAACGTGCGCTCATGGGAAAGCGGGCAATTTGTTCGCGCTTCTCTTCCCACACACTGCGCGGATACACCAGCAAACAGCCGTCAGGATGGCGGGTGAGGGTCAAGCGGCCTTGTTCCTGCTGCAAAAGCGCGTCACGGTGCCGAGTCGGAATTGACATCCGCCCCTTTGCATCCAGTGTGAGCGCGCTGCTGCCTTGGAACACTTTTTTCCCCCACTTTTTTACACTATTTCCTACTTTTCCCCACTCTACGGGGGAAAGCCTTTTCGGTCAAGGCAGCGGTTGCAATTTTTTCAATCACAACAAGCACTTAGCGCACTATCCTAGAAGTGCCTAAAAAAAAATATGCTGATAAATCAAGAAATTGCGGGACGCATTAAAAGTGAATTGTTATAAAAATGCGTGCAAGCGACTCTTGTCAGGGATTTAATATCCCTAACAATTGCTTTCAACTGTACGAAATGGGCGCAATTTCCGGCGAAGGCCAGGAGAAGTGTGAGACAGGCCTATAGGCCGGATTCTGTATGCCAACGGGAACCCGCTGGCCGGCAATCATTCCTCTGGGCCGGCCATTACTGGCCGGCTCTAGCTACCTACCCGCATACTGAGACGAGCCGTCTTTCGGGCTAAAAGCCTGCGTATGCCTATTTGGTATTGCTCCGGGTAGAGGTTACCGCGTTTCACCCCACAGCACTTTGCACCGAAGTGCAAGAAAACACGGAAGTAGCCGTATCTGTGTTTGCTTGCGCAAACCCTTGCTGTGGTCTCGTCTCTGTGGCCCTAGTCCTCGGCTTGCATGGCGGGCGCCACACTTGCCGGACGGCTGTTAGCCGCTACCCTGCTCTATGGAGTCCGGACCTTCCTCGATACTCTCGTACCGCGACTGCCCAGCCTGCCTCACAGATGCATTGTAACCTGCGACAATAGAGAAATTCACAGGACACGCTGTTTTATCTGGAGTCTTATGTCCATCAATCTGATTACCCTGACCGATGTCCAACTGGCATTCGGTCACCATGCTTTACTGGACCACGCTGACCTGGTCATCCAAAGCAACGAACGCATCGGTCTGATCGGGCGCAACGGTGCTGGAAAATCATCGCTATTGAAGCTGCTGGATCAACGCCAGGCCCCCGATGACGGCCAGGTTCAACGACTGGGCGGGCTGAAAATTGCCACCGTCGAACAAGAACCCGAGCTGGACCCGGACGTCAGCATTTACGATTTGCTGTGTGGCGACTTTACCGAAACCGAGGATTGGCAACGCCCTTCTCGCGTCAACGCCTTGATCGACAAGCTGGGGCTGGACCCCGATGCCCTGACGGGCGGCCTGTCCGGCGGTCAACGCAAACGTGTCGCCCTGGCCAATGCCCTGGTGAACGAACCTGACCTGCTTTTGCTGGACGAGCCAACCAACCATCTGGACTTTGACGGGATTCTTTGGCTGGAACGCCTGCTGCTGGATTTCCGTGGCAGTGCCGTCATCATCACCCACGACCGCCGTTTTCTGGATGTGGTTGCGACTCGCATTGTGGAGCTGGACCGTGGCAAGTTGTTCAGCTTTCCCGGCAACTTCACCCAATGGCAGGAACGCAAGGCCGAATACCTGGAAGCAGAAAAACAACAAAACGCCAAGTTCGACAAGTTTTTGGCACAAGAAGAAGTTTGGATTCGCAAGGGCGTACAAGCGCGCCGCACCCGGGATGAAGGTCGTGTACGCCGCCTGGAGCAATTGCGCCGCGATCGCTCAGAGCGTCGCGAACGCTCGGGTGACGTTAAGTTTGCCATCTCTGAAGGTCAACGCTCCGGCAAGTTGGTGGCAGAGCTGCATGATGTCACCCACGGCTACGATGATCGTGTGCTGATCAAAGACTTCTCTACCCTGCTGATGCGGGGTGACCGTATCGGCCTGATCGGCCCCAATGGTGCGGGTAAAACAACCTTGCTGCGCATCATGCTGGGTTTGCTCGAACCCAACTCCGGTACGGTGCGTCACGGCACCAAGCTGAACATTGGCTATTTTGACCAGATGCGCAGTCGCCTGGACGAAAACGCGACCCTGGCAGATACCATCAGCCCCGGTAGTGAATGGGTGGAAATCGGCAATCAGCGCAAGCACATCATGAGCTACCTGGAGGACTTCCTGTTCCCCGCGGCTCGTGCTCATTCGCCGGTGCGCAGCCTGTCCGGCGGCGAGCGCGCACGCCTGGCTATGGCCCGTATGTTTGCCCAGCCCACCAATATGCTGATTCTGGACGAGCCCACCAACGATCTGGATATCGAAACGCTGGAATTGCTGGAAGACCTGATTCAGGACTACACCGGCACAGTGCTGCTGGTCAGTCACGACCGCACGTTCCTGGACAACGTGGTCACTCAGGTGATCGCTGCAGAAGGAAATGGGGTATGGGGCGAATACGTGGGTGGCTACGACGAATGGCTGGCTCAACGTCCACAACAGCAGGCTGCCAACGCGCAAGCGGCGGCGGCCACTGCCGCTGCAGCCAAATCGGCAGCAGAGCGCGAAACCAAAGCCGCCAAACCTGGCCGACTGGCGCCTTGGGAAGAAAAGGAGCTGGAAGGCTTACCCGAGAAAATTGCTGCCATTGAAAGCCAGCAAGCTGAACTGGCCGAGCAATTAAGCGCGCCGGATCTCTATAAAGACGGTTCCAGCCGGGCTGATGAAATCAACAGCCAGCTTGACCAGCTCAACAAGGATCTGGAGCAATTGTTCGAGCGTTGGGAAAAGCTGGAGGAAAAGCGCTTGGCCAGCTGATCGCTGACCAAAGGATCAGGAGCTCAGCCCTGAGAAGCTGAGCTGGTCCGCGCTTTCTTCTTGATTCTTGGAGATACGCTGGCAATCTACAGCGATGGGCTCGAGCACCGTGCAGCAGCACGGCAGAACTTCGCCTGGCGCCACATAGGCCAAAGGCTGCTCTTTATAACTGACCTGCCCATAGACAAGAGGGATACGGCAGGAGCCGCAATAGCCGCTCCTGCATTGGTACTCGACCTGGTGGCCGGTACGCTCCAAGCCCTCTAGCAGGGTTTCGCCGTCCAGCAACTGAAATTGGGTATCAGTTGTCCGGACCAGGCTCATAGCTCAATACCGTCGAAGTCGCCAGCCGACACGGCCGAGTCGATCTGACCGACCAGATAAGAGCTCAGTTCCACCTCTTGAGGTGCCACCTGTACGGTGTCCGAAGACAACCAGGTGTTGATCCAGGGAATGGGGTTGTGTTTGACAGCCTCAAACGCAGGTTTAAGACCCACTGCACCCATACGGATGTTGGTAATGTATTCCACGTACTGAGCCAGAATGTCTTTGTTCAGACCAATCATGGAACCGTCGCGGAACAGGTAGTCTGCCCACAGCTTTTCCTGTTCAGCCGCATCTTTAAACATCTCAAAGCAGACAGGCTCCAGCTCGCGAGCAATGGTGGCGAATTCAGGATCATCATTGCCGGAACGCATAATGTTGATGATGTGCTGCGTACCTGTCAGGTGCAGCGCTTCATCGCGTGCGATCAAGCGAATGATCTTGGCATTACCTTCCATCAGCTTGCGTTCTGCAAACGCAAAAGAGCAGGCAAAACTGACGTAAAAGCGGATGGCCTCAAGAATATTGACGCTCATCATGCACAAATACAGCTTTTTCTTCAGCTCATAAACGCTCAGATTATGGGTTTCGCCATTGATCTGGTGCTCGCCCTCGCCCAGTTGGGCGTACAGCATGGTGTCACGAATCAAATCATCGTAATAGGACGAGATGTCCGCCGCACGCAGCTGGATATTCTCGTTGCGCACGATGTCGTCAAAAATGACGGACGGATCATTGGCAATATTGCGAATGATGTGCGTGTACGAGCGCGAGTGAATCGTCTCGGAAAAAGCCCAGGTTTCAATCCAGGTTTCCAGCTCTGGAATGGATACCAGAGGCAGGAATGCCACGTTAGGGCTACGGCCCTGGATGGAATCCAGCAAGGTCTGATACTTCAGATTGCTGATGAAAATATGCTTTTCGTGATCAGGCAGGTTCTGGTAGTCAATCCGGTCCTGCGTAATATCCACTTCCTCTGGACGCCAGAAGAAGGACAACTGCTTTTCAATCAGCTTTTCAAAAATCGGATACTTTTGCTGATCGTAGCGCGCTACGTTGACCGGCTGCCCAAAGAACATCGGTTCTTTGAGCTGGTCGTTATCCGTTTTAGAAAAAGTACTATAGGTAGTCATGATGCTATTTACCCTTGCTTAGATCTTGCACGCCCCACCAGCGCAACCGTCATCTTCAACTTCGCCATGCGAGTCGTCCGCGCCGTCGCGGGTGTTGTGGTAGTACAAGGTCTTCACACCATATTTGTAGGCCAGCAGCAAGTCCTTGAGCAGTTGCTTCATCGGGACACGACCACCCTCGAACCGCTGTGGGTCATAGTTGGTGTTGGCAGAAATCGATTGGTCCACGAACTTCTGCATCACACCAACCAACTTCAGGTAGTCCTCGTTACCGGGCATTTGCCACAGCAATTCGTACTGATCCTTATATTTTTCAAAATCAGGCACTACCTGACGCAAGATACCGTCCTTGGACTGCTTGACCGACACCAGGCCACGAGGAGGCTCAATACCGTTGGTGGCATTAGCGATCTGGCTGGAGGTTTCCGACGGCATCAAGGCTGTCAGGGTGGAGTTACGCAGGCCGTGCTTGACGATATCGGCGCGCAAAGCTTCCCAATCCAGATGCAAAGGCTCAGCACAAATGCTGTCCACATCTTTCTTGTAGGTATCAGTAGGCAACAAACCGGCTGCGTACGTAGTTTCGTCAAAAGCGTCGCAAGCACCGTATTCACGCGACAACTGCACCGAAGCCTTCAACAGGTAGTACTGAATAGCTTCAAAGGTGCGGTGGGTCAGACCCAAAGCGGCTGGATCGGAGTAACGGGTGCCGTTTTTGGCCAGGTAGTAAGCGTAGTTAATAACGCCGACGCCCAAAGAACGACGCTTGTTGGTTGCGTTCAATGCAGCCTTGACCGGGTAATCCTGGTAATCCAGCAATGCATCCAGAGCACGCACAATCAATTCAGCCAGGCTGTCGAGCTCGTCCAGAGACTCCAGAGCACCCAGGTTGAATGCGGACAGCGTGCACAGTGCGATTTCACCTTCGGGATCGTTCAGATCATTCAAAGGCTTGGTCGGCAGAGCAATTTCCATGCACAGGTTGGACTGGCGCACAGGAGCGCGGTCCGCCTGGAAGGGGCTATGGGTATTGCAGTGGTCTACGTTCTGAATGTAGATACGGCCTGTGCTGGCGCGCTCTTGCATCAGCAAGGAGAACAGTTCCACGGCAGGCAGGCTGCGCTTGCGGATGGCTGGATCTTGCTCGTACTTTTCGTACAGACGCTCAAACTCGTCCTGATCGGCAAAGAAGGCATCGTACAGGCCAGGAACGTCATGCGGCGAGAACAGCGTAATGTGGCTGCCCTTGATCAGGCGCTGATACAGCAAGCGGTTGATCTGAACGCCGTAGTCCAGGTGACGAATACGGTTTTCTTCCACACCACGGTTGTTCTTTAGGACCAGCAGCGTTTCCACTTCCAAGTGCCACATGGGGTAGAACAAAGTCGCGGCACCACCACGCACCCCACCTTGGGAGCACGACTTGACGGCGGCCTGGAACATCTTGAAAAAGGGCAAGCAACCGGTGTGCTGAGCTTCGCCACCACGAATCTCGCTACCCACGGCACGAATACGGCCACCGTTGATACCGATACCGGCACGTTGAGACACGTAACGCACAATGGCGCTGGTCGTCGCGTTGATGCTGTCCAGGCTGTCGTCACATTCGATCAGGACGCAAGAGCTGAACTGGCGTGTAGGTGTGCGCACACCCGCCATGATGGGCGTAGGCAATGAAATCTTGAACTGCGACACCGCGTCGTAAAAACGCTTGATGAAGCTTAGACGGGTTTCTGCTGGGTAACGTGCAAACAAGCACATGGCCACCAGGATGTACAAGAACTGGGGGCTTTCGTAAATGCGCTTGGTAACGCGGTTCTGAATCAGGTATTTGCCTTCCAACTGCTTGACGGCACCGTACGAGAAGTTCATGTCTCGCCAGTGATCAAGGTGGGCATCCAGCTCATCGAACTCGGCGCGGGTATAATCCTGCAGCAAATGAGGGTCGTAGCGCCCTTCTTCTGTTTGCCGGGTAACGTGGTCAAACAGAGTTGGTGGCTCGAACTGACCAAAAGCAATTTTGCGCAGATGGAAAATGGCCAGGCGAGCAGCCAGGTACTGATAGTCGGGGGTTTCTTCGGAGATCAAATCCGCAGCCGACTTAATAATAGTTTCGTGGATATCGCTGGTGCGGATACCGTTGTAGAACTGAATGTGCGAACGCAGTTCTACCTGGGAGACGGACACATTATTGAGACCCTCAGCAGCCCAGTCAACGACTCGGTGAATCTTGTCGAGGTTAATAGGTTCTGTGCGGCCATCCCGTTTGGTGACCATCAATTGTTCGGTTTGTTGCATCTGGAGTCTCGGAAAACGGATGTATGCGGAGAAGCGCCTGCGGCAGCTTTGGCATCACTAGCAAGCACCATATGTAGTGCAGAATAGCCGACATTCTACTACATATAGCGTTTTCAAATGAAACAAGTTCTTGCGCCATTAACAATTTTTACAGAGCTTGCAGCTCTTGGACGCAGCGCAGCAAGGCTTCGCCATAGGCTTCCCGCTTGCGTAAACCTATGCCTGTAATCGGCTCCAGATCAGCCTCTGAGCTTGGGCAACGGATGGCCACTTCGCGCAAAGTAGCATCATGGAAAATGACATAGGCGGGCACGCCGTGCTCTCGTGCCGTCGCTGCGCGCCAGGCACGCAAAGCCTCGAATCGTCTCTGCTGATCGGGCTCCAAAGCGGGCCCCGCTGGGGCCTGACCTTTGGTTCGATGTGCAGCCGGTCCCCGTGTTACGGTTTCGCGGCGCAGCATTAAGGTTCGTTCACCCTTCAGGACTTCACGACTGGCGTCGGTCAGCAGCAGGGTTCCATACCCTTCCGGGTCCACACTGACCAGGCTATGGGCCAGCAACTGACGCAGCACGCCTCTCCAGGCGTGATCGGACAAATCCTTGCCCACGCCAAAAACGGTGAGCTTGTCATGCTCGTGTTCCTTGACGCGTTCGGTCTGCTTGCCTAGCAAGATATCAATCAAATGCCCGGCACCGAAGCGTTGGCCGCGCTCACGCCACAATCGGTAAATCGTGGAAAGCATTTTCTGGGCTGCTACCGTCCCGTCCCAGGCCTCCGGAGCTTCCAGACAAGTGTCGCAGTTCCCGCAAGGCTCGATTTGCTGATCGAAATACGCCAGCAGCCGCTGCCTGCGGCAGGAAATCGTTTCGCACAAGCCCAGCATGGCATCCAATGCCTGACCTTGCTGGCGCCGGTGCGCCGCATCACCCTGCGACTGGTTAATCATGCGATGCAGTTGCACCACGTCCTGCAAACCATAGGCTAGCCAGGCGGTAGCGACTTCGCCATCACGCCCGGCCCGTCCGGTTTCCTGGTAATAGCCTTCTACGGACTTGGGCAGATCAATATGGGCCACAAAACGTACATCAGGCTTATTCACGCCCATGCCAAAGGCAATTGTTGCCACCATGACCACCCCTTCCTCGCGCAAGAAGCGCGCCTGATTGATGGCTCGTTGTTGCGCCTCCAGACCTGCGTGGTAGGGCAAGGCATGAATGCCGTTCTTGCACAGAAATTCGGCCGTATCTTCCACGCGGGAGCGGGACAGACAATACACAATTCCTGCGTGCCCTGCATGCTCTTCCTGAATGAAGCTCAGCAGTTGCTTGCGCACCTCGTTTTTCTCGATGATGCGGTAACAGATATTGGGACGATCAAAGCTGGCCACAAAATGGCGGGCCTCTTCCAGCTTGAGCCGCTGGGCAATTTCCACCCGCGTCAGTTGCGTAGCCGTAGCCGTCAAGGCGACCCGTGGTACTCCAGGCCAGCGCTGCGCCAACAGGTCCAGGCCCAGATATTCAGGACGGAAGTCGTGGCCCCATTGCGATACGCAGTGGGCCTCGTCGATAGCGAACAGGGATATCTGGCCTCGTGCCAGCAAATCCAGGCAACGGTCCGTCAGCAGACGTTCGGGAGCCACATAGAGCAGATCCAACTGGCCGGTCAGAAACTGACGCTCAACTTCACGAGCCGTCTGCCAATCCTGAGTGGAATTCAGAAAAGCAGCGTTCACGCCCAGCTCGTTTAGCGCATCCACCTGATCTTGCATCAAGGCAATCAAGGGGGAGACGACCACACCGGTACCGGGTCGAACCAATGCAGGAATCTGGTAACAAAGCGACTTGCCGCCGCCCGTAGGCATCAAGACCAGGGCGTCACCGCCTTGTATCAGGGTCTCGATAATCTCGTGCTGTGAACCACGAAAACTGTCATAACCAAAAACTTCCTGAAGAACCTCAAGTGCTGACTGGGCCATGCCGCCTGCTTAAAAAATCGGTATAGAAAAACGCAGCGCGATGTTCGACTGACGACTTTCCAGATGACGGCGAGCTTGCAAACCCACCCTAAGGTGGGGACTGTACCAGAACTGCTGCGTGACCCCAAGGTAGCGGTTCTCTCCCCCGGCCACGACCTGCTGCACCTCGTATTGGGTCTGGACTTCCCCCCAACGGCGCAAGGGCACAGACAAGCCGACGACCTGCCGACTGCTGGCAGCATCCACCTTCATGCCCTGATAGCGGCTCAAGTCCAGAAAATTATCCTGGTAGCGCTCGCCCTGCCATTGCAGGTGCAAATCATCCAGCACATCCAGTCCATACGCGGCCTGATAGCGCCACCCCTGCCCGACTGAATGGGAGGCACGGGCCACGCTGGCCTGCCAAACCCCGAAGTCAGACGATCGGTAAGTGGCACCCACCCCGGTCAGCCCGAAGTCGCGAGCACTTTCCATTTGCGTATCAATACTGGTTCGGCTAGTAATGTCAGTGCTGACCATCAGGCTGCTCGCCGAAGATCCATACACCAAGTCCCCGTTATCCTGCTTGCCGGTCATATCCAAAGCCCCGACCGCCAAGGCGTAACGCCACGGTCCTGCAGGGCCTTGGTCAAACTGCTGGGTGATATTGATGCCGCCCAGGGCGACTGGCCGCGCCCAGTCTGGGGCGGTCACGGTGTCATTTCCCAAGGTCAGTTGCAGCCCTTCGTCGTTCACATACCGCCAATTGCGCTCCCCAAACTGCCAGACCTGATCGGGCGAGCTGCTCAGCCAGCGCGCACTCCAAATCGGCGAGGACTGCTGGCTGTACTGAATGGAACGGGCAAGACTGGCGGTACTGGAACCGGTCAGGCTGAAGTCTGAAAAAGAAAATTCGATAGCGTCCGCAGGACTGCTGTCCCAATCCTGTCTATGCCACTGCGAGGCGTCAAAAAAGGGCTCCACCGGCGGGAGCTCCTGGGCAGGAATGGCTTGGGCCTCGTCCACCCCATAAACGCGCGTGGCGGACAGATTTTCCAGACCTATACGATTTTGGGCGATAGCCAATGGAACAGCGAACAGCATGGCAAGACCGACGATCAGCCCGCCTGCCACACTCCGCTGGCAAGCTTTTGTACGCATGATTTATGTCACAAAAAGAGTTTAGCGCCGGGCATCCAGCATCACTTCACCGCTCGCATCCAAGGAGCGTTTGATGGCAGAGTATTTTTCCAGCACGGCAGACTTATAGACTACACCAATCAGACGACCTGAACCGTCACCATTCAATACGGGCAGGCGCTCGCCGGCAAAGGAGACGAAATGTTCCTGCGCCTCGTCCAGACTCATATTGGGGTACAGGGTTTTAACGAAGTCCATACGCAAAATATCCCCGACCACCCGCTCCTGTGCCGCGTTGTCGTCCAGCAACATCCGGGTCAGGTCGGGCTGGGCAATCACGCCTTGGTATACCTGTTCCTCGTCCACCACATATAGATAGCGAACCGGGTAATCCAAGAACATTTGCAGCGCCTCGCGCATCTGGGTATTCGTACTGACAACGGTATCGGCCGGGCGCACCAACTCAGCCAAGGTTGTGTGACGCAGCTTATGACGCAGCAAGGCATCGCGTTCTCGCACCAGAGTCACCTCGTACATAGCCACCTCGGCCACACCACGCGAAACAAAATACGCCATCACGCAGGCCACGATCAGTGGCAAGACCAGTTGATAGCTGAGCGTCATTTCAAACAGCATCAAAATTGCCATGAAAGGCGCACTGGTTGCCGCCCCCAGGAATGCTCCCATGCCAACCAGGGTGAACAAGTACAAGGGCAGGTCCAGCCCAGGCACCACCAGCAAGACCAGCTTGCCGAACAAGGTGCCAAAGGCCGCCCCAACAAAAATGGCAGGCGTAAACACCCCGCCCACTGCTCCCGAGCCCACGGTCAGACCGGTAGCCAAGACCTTGAACGCCAGAATGAGCAGGACGCTATACCAGGCCCAGTCGCTATGCAGCATGGATGACACCACACTGAAACCATTGCCCGCCACTCGTGGCATGACGATCAACAGTAGACCTAGCAGCAAGCCACCCAGCGCCAAACGCAGTGGCAAACCCAGGCCGGTGCGCTTGAACAGCGAACGAAACAAATTCAACAGTTTCAAAAAGGCGGGAGCGGCCACGCCGATCAGCACACCCAGGACCAGAAACGGCAAGATATCCCAGCCTGCCACGGCCTGAACATCCGTCATTTCATACGGTGCGTGATAGCCCCCCAGCATGCGCATGGTCAGGTGTGCGCTGACGGCGGCCATCAATAAGGGACCAAAACTGCTCATGGTCATGGTGCCCAGCACGATCTCGGCCACGAACACCGCCCCAGCGATAGGAGCGCCATAGGCAGCGGCAACCCCTGCTGCGGCACCGCAGGCGACCAAAAGGCGCAAGCGGGCTTCGCTAAACAGAGTGAAACGCCCGATGGTGGAGGCAGACAAGGACGCCAGATGCACCATGGCCCCTTCGCGGCCAATAGAGCCGCCCGAGGCCACAGTCATCAAGGAGGAAAGCGAACGCAGCAGGCCCTGGCGTATGGACAAACGTCCATCACCGATGGCAACGGCTTCCATATAGTCGGAATTGCGCCCGGAGGGCAGCCGTCCAGCCAGCCACAGCAGCACACCGGCGCACAGGCCACCCAGGGTAGGAAACAAGAGGCGCATGTACCAGGACAGACTTTCCGTCACCGCTACGATGCCACCGTGCTGTCCCGTGACCACCTGCTGCACAAAGCGCATGCCCTGATGAAAAGCCAGGGTTGCCAGCGCGCCAAGAATGCCAGCCAGCACTGCCCAGGCCAGCATGGCAGGCATATCCGACAACCACTTGAAACCCTGCAGACGCTTTCGCATCGACAGTACGGAATGGGCAATCATGAACGTCAGCCTTTAAAGCTGGGCGGCACCGGGGGACGAGACAAGCCAAACATGCGCCAATACACCCACACGTTAAAAATCAGCATGATGGGCAAGGCAATCACAATGGCCGACAAAATCAAACTTAAGGCAGGTACGCCAGCGGCGGCGTCCCAAATAGTCATCTCATCCAGAATCAGATAAGGGAAGAAGCTGAAGGCCAGGCCAGCCATGACCGAAACCATCACAAACAAGGTCAGTAGAAACGGCAGGGTTGTGGTGCGATAGCTGCTGTTGATCATGCGCTGCAGGCTCATTTCAATCGAGACAAAACAGCTCAGAATCAGCGCCCACAAGAACAGCACCAAGCCCCAATAAGGGCCGTCGCTCCATTTGAGCAAAACACCTGCATTCACAAAGGCCAGCACAACCGAGACCCCGACGGCACCCGCCGCAAACCAGCGCACCGAACGGCGCCCCCAGTTCACCGCCCGAGCACGCAGTTCGCCAGCCTCGCGCATGATCAGCCAACTGGCGCCCAGCAAGCAATACGCCGCGATAGCGCAAAAGCCCATGAAGATGGAGAACCAGATATAGCCCGCATCACTTTGAAAACCTACCACCACTTGAGCCAGCAAGACGCCGTGGGAAAAAGCCGTCAGGCAAGAGCCCAGCGCAAACCCCATCTGCCAGCGAGACTGCCGCTCTACGGGAGCCCGCAAACGAAACTCAAAAGAGACTGAGCGGGCGAAAACGCCAATACCCAAGGCGCTTAAAGGCCCGTACAAGCCCCCCATGACCGCACCCCAAGCTTTCGGGAAGGCACATACAAAGAGCCCCAGCCCCAAGAAAAGCCAAAACTCGTTCGCGTCCCGCCAAGGGCTGAGCAAAGACAGCATCCGTGGGCGCAAGGTGTCGGGGGCTAATAAAGACAAGCAGCCCACGCCAATATCAAAGCCATCCAGAACAGTGCCAGCAACAATGATCAAAAAGAACAGGGCCAAAAAAGCCAGCGGCATCCAGAAGGCCGGGTCATGAGCGCCCAGCCCCAGCGCATTTGCAAAGGAATCAATCATGCCCGCCCCCGATGACGCGCTACTGGCACCACGCCAAAACGCACGGCATGGCGCAGCTTTTGGAAAAAGCCGATCATGCACAGCACGTACACCAGGCCATAAAAGAGCAAACTCAGGCCCATCGTGGCAACACTCTCCTGGCTCTGCACCTGCGCTGCCTGTATATCATTACCGACCAGGTACGGCAAAAAGCCTAGCAAGACATAGGCGGCCCCGGCCAGCAACATAATCCAGCCCAGAACCGACGCACCCACCATAAGCTGACGCTCTCTATAAGATAAGGAATGCGGGTCCAGCCCATAGCGTCGAGTGCGCATCAAGACCCAAATCAGCAAAAACAGCATCAAGGTGCCTGCCAGTATGGCGAGACGGAACGCCCAGAACGTCAGCGTGACAGGCGGCATGGCGTCGGAAAACTGATCCAGGCCCATCAAAATACCGCTCTCGTCACGCCCTAGCCAACGGCCACCGGCGTGCGACCAGCGCAACACGCCCAACACACTATCTTGCATATGCGAGGGCGCAGCCACCAAAATCAGATCCGGCTGCGAGCCGCTGTCCCAATACGCGGCAGCCGCAGCCGCTTTAGCGGGCTGGTGCTCTGCCGTCATGAATCCATTGCCGACAACTAAAAACACCTGAGCAATCCAGGCCACCGCCGCTAAAAACAAAGCGCTGCGAAACGCCAGGCGCTCTTGATCCGTGACGGGTTTTTGCATGGTCTGCGCACAGGTCACGCCCATCATGAAAAAGGCGACCGTCAGCAAGCTGCCCACTAATAAAAGGCCTGCGTACCAGGGCAAGGCGGGAGTACTAAGCACATCCAGCCAGTCCAGCACCACGTAATGGCCTTCAATGACATCCACCCCTGTGGGGACCTGCATCCAGGCCACAATCGCCACCAGCCAGAATGCGGTTACCGTCACACCCAGTGCCACCATCAAAACCATCAGGGTATGGAGCACATTGGAGAGCATGCGCTGGGCAAACAGCATCACGCCCAAAAAGCAGGACTTGAAGATGAATAAGGACAGCATGGAGGCGGCCAACATGGGGCCAATCACATCCCCCACCTGCTCCATGAGCCCTGGCCAGACACTGCCAAACTGAATCAGCACCGGCATGGACGCGGCAAAGCTTAGAATGAAAGCCAGCGCAAACAAACGCACCCAAAACCGGTACGCTCCCATCCAGGCTGTTGAATTACTGCCAAAGGTTTTGACTTTGAAAAACAGCAGCACCCAAGCCAGCCCTAGCTCCAAAGCCAGAAACAGCAGCATGAAGCCCAGACTAAGGAAAAACTGGGCATGAGACAAGGAAAGGGCGGAGTGCGTCATAATGAGCGCTAGTGTAGGGTGAATTGGCTTGCAAACGCCACCATACTAACTCAAGTTCTTGCCTCAATTCTCAGGGCAAATACCCCTCTAAAACAAGAACGTGGCAAAATGGCCGATTAGTCCGTCGGCTTCTTTATTTCAAACGTGTATGACCTCTGACTCCACTCCCGCTCCCGTATCTAATTTTCTGCGCACGATCATCGACCAGGATCTGAGCGCTGGCCGTTACGCACAAAAATCCTGGGCCGGTCAACCGGGCCCAGCCAGCATCCAGGCCGGGGCCAGCGTCGATGCCGCGCGTATCCGTACGCGTTTCCCCCCCGAACCCAACGGCTATCTGCACATTGGTCACGCAAAAAGTATCTGTTTGAACTTTGGCCTGGCCAGCGACTACCAAGGCGCCTGCCACCTGCGTTTTGACGACACCAACCCTGAGAAAGAAGAACAGGAGTACGTGGACGCCATTATCGACATGGTCAAGTGGTTGGGTTTTGACTGGACCTTCAAAAACGAAGACAACCTGTACTTTGCCAGCGACTACTTTGACTATATGTACCAGTTTGCCGAGGCACTGGTACATGCGGGCTATGCGTATGTCGACGAGCAAAGCGCAGAGCAGATGCGTGCCAACCGTGGCACCCTGACTGAAAAAGGCGTGAACTCGCCTTGGCGTGACCGCCCGGCCGAAGAATCGCTGAACCTGCTGCGCGAGATGCGCGACGGCAAGCATCCGGATGGCAGCATGGCCCTGCGCGCCAAGATTGATATGACATCGCCCAATATCAATATGCGTGACCCGGTCATGTACCGTATCCGCCATGCTGAACACCATCGCACTGGCAATAAATGGTGCATCTACCCCATGTACAGCTGGGCTCACCCAGTGGAAGACGCGCTGGAGCGCATCACCCACAGCCTGTGCACCTTGGAATTTGAGGACCAGCGTCCGTTCTACAACTGGATTCTGGAGCGCTTGGTTGAACTGGGTCAGTTGTCCGATCCTTTGCCCAAGCAATACGAGTTCTCTCGCCTGAATCTGTCCTACGTGGTCACCAGCAAGCGCAAGTTGCGCCAACTGGTTCAAGAAAACCATGTATCGGGCTGGGACGATCCCCGCATGCCTACGCTGGCTGGTCTGCGCCGCCGTGGCTACAGCGCGGGCGCCATCCGTCTGTTCACGGATCGCCTGGGTGTGTCCAAAGCGGCTCAACACGTCGATTACAGCTTGTTGGAACAGGCCTTGCGCGACGATCTGGACCCGGTGGCTGACCGTAGCGTCGCTATCCTGGACCCGATTGAGCTGATCATCACCAATTACCCTGAAGGCCAAAGCGAGCTGTGCCATGCACCTCGCAACCCGCACAATCCCGAGGCTGGTCAGCGCGAATTTCCGTTTTCCGGTCGCCTGTACATTGAGCGCGAGGACTTCAAGGAAGAACCACCCAAGAAGTACTTCCGCCTGTTCCCCGGCAATACCGTGCGTTTGAAGTACGGCTATGTGGTGCGTTGCACCGGCTGCGTCAAAGACGAACAAGGTAATGTTACCCAGGTACTGGCTGAATACCTGCCTGACACCAAGAGCGGCACCCCCGGTGCAGACTCCGTCAAAGTCAAAGGCAACATCACCTGGATCAGCGCCGAACACGCTATTGCCGCAGAGATTCGTCTTTACGATCGACTTTTTGCGCATCCGCAGCCAGACGCCGCCGATCAGGATTTCCTGGAGCACATCAACCCGAACTCGCTGCGCGTGATTCAAGGTTGGTTGGAGCCAGGCACCCAAGCTACCCCCGATGCTCGCTGGCAGTTTGAGCGCCTGGGCTACTTTGTGGCTGACCGCGTGGATTCCACCGCTGAAAAACCCGTTCTTAACCGCACCACGACCCTGAAAGACACTTGGGTTTAAGGCTATTAACGTGAACGATCAGACTCATGTCAAAGGGCCCCAGGCCCTGGATTTCAAAAGTGCCACTCTATACGCCGTACGGGTGGTGCTGCGCTCTGCCGATACCGCGGAGCAGTTGGCCGCACTGGCCCAACGCATGAAAGATGCCGGTTCGTTTTTTGAAGACGAACCCGTTGTCATTGACGCCAGCGCGATTGACGCAGCCATTGATTGGGCCGCGCTGACCGATGCTTTGCGCCAGCACAAGCTGCATCCGGTGGGCATCATTGCTCACCCCGATCATGCAGATGGTGCAATCGACAGTGGCCTGCCTCATGTTGAGCTGTCCAACCCGCCTGCCCGTCCGCAAACACAGGCGGCTCCTGACAAAGAAGTGCCCGTGCTGTCGCAATCGGCGCCAGAGACTCCTGCCGCTACTGCCCCACCACCACCGGCCATTGCCCCGGCAGCTCTCATCATTAACCGTCAGCTTCGTTCCGGCCAGCGTATCTACGCTCGCCACACGGATTTGATTGTGATTGGTGCCGTCAGCCAAGGTGCTGAAGTCGTGGCCGATGGCAATATCCATGTCTACGGCCCACTGCGCGGCAAAGCCATGGCCGGTGCTCGCGGTGATACCAAGGCGCGCATCTTCACCACCGAGCTGGATCCGGAGCTGATCGCCATTGCCGGGGTTTACCGTATTATTGAAACCCGGCTGGATGAGCAACTGCGCAACAAGCCAGCGGTCGTGACGCTGGAAGAGGATACGCTTAGATTTGATCCCCTAAGCTCCTAGCAGTACACCGCGCCGGCTCATGCCGGCGCTTTTTATACAGACCTATGTATATAGCTGCACGTTTGAAATAGATTCGGCGATGCAACAAAGCGCGAAAGCAAACGTGTAAGCTGACACTGAACAAAGCAATTGATATGTTTTGTTTCTAAGCAGTAGGCTAAGTGGCAGAACGGATGTCAAAATTAGGCCCGTTATGCTTTACGATTATGTGACTTGAAAAACAAAGGAAT
This sequence comes from Alcaligenes sp. GW821-FHT11D07, assembly GCF_058808495.1. Taxonomy (NCBI): domain Bacteria; kingdom Pseudomonadati; phylum Pseudomonadota; class Betaproteobacteria; order Burkholderiales; family Alcaligenaceae; genus Alcaligenes; species Alcaligenes sp. GW821-FHT11D07. Next base: position 538,487 of record NZ_JBXART010000002.1, on the reverse strand, counting down.
CCGATTGTCATGGCGCGTATAGTTGTAGTGACCTCAGGCAAGGGTGGCGTGGGAAAAACCACCACCAGTGCCAGTTTTGCATCTGGGCTGGCGATGCGCGGTCACAAGACCGTGGTCATCGACTTTGACGTCGGTTTGCGCAACCTGGACCTGATCATGGGTTGCGAGCGACGCGTGGTGTACGACTTCGTCAACGTGATTCAAGGCGAAGCAACGCTCAATCAAGCTCTGATCCGTGACAAACAGATTGAAAACCTGTACATCCTGCCTGCTTCTCAGACGCGCGACAAAGACGCGCTAACCCGTGAAGGGGTGGAAAAAGTTCTGGAAGAACTGAAAGGCATGGGTTTTGAATACATTGTGTGCGATTCGCCCGCTGGTATCGAAACTGGTGCCTTGATGGCCTCTTACTTTGCTGACGATGCGCTGGTGGTAACCAACCCCGAAGTGTCTTCGGTACGTGACTCGGACCGCATCCTGGGCATTCTGGCCGCCAAATCGCGCCGTGCTGAACAGAATCAGGAACCGATCAAAGAATATCTGCTGCTGACCCGCTACAGTCCCAAGCGCGTGTCCGACGGCGAGATGCTGTCCTTGCAAGACGTCGAGGACATCTTGCGCATCAAACTGATTGGGGTCACTCCCGAATCCGAAACCGTGTTGCAAGCTTCTAACCAAGGAGTACCCGTTATCCATATCAAAGAAAGTGACGTAGCCCAGGCCTATCACGACATCGTAGATCGCTACCTGGGTGGCGACAAACCATTGCGCTTTGTGGATTACGAAAAACCAGGCATCTTCAAGCGCCTGTTCGGAGGAAAGTAATATGTCTTTCCTGTCCTTTCTGCTGGGTCATAAAAAAACATCGGCAACGGTTGCCAAAGACCGTTTGCAGCTGATCCTTATTAACGAACGTGGTCAAGGGGGCGTTGCCCCTGACTACCTGCCTCGCTTGCAAAAAGAGCTGGTTGAAGTGATTTCACGCTACGTGAAAATCAATCCTGATGACATCAAGGTGAACCTGGATCGTCAGGACTCGCTGGAAGTGCTGGAAGTCAAAATCGAAATGCCCCAGATCGATGCCAGCGCGCTGGACAAGAAGTAAAGCGCACAGCATCAGCAAACTTGTTTGACTGCTATGGCCATCCACCAAGGATGGCCATTTTCTTTGGTCTCAAGCTTTACCAACAGCACTGCCCAGAAGACCGCTAAACGCCTGCCTGCACAGTCAGGCCCAGATGCTAGGTGTGTACCAGATCAGGCCCACCAGGCCGCTCACAGCTCTCTTGATAGCACTGGTGGCCCAACTGCCTGCCCGCGCATGACTGCGCCTGCAGCGAGCTAAAAGCAGAACCCATAAAAAAACCTCAAAGCCGGAATCGAAATCCCTGCGCTTTGAGGCTTTCCCCGTTGAGCGCACAGCGCTCAAACAGGACAATACGGTTTAACGGTTCTTGCCAACCTGGTCGCCAATGACGCCGCCAATAGCAGCTCCACCGACCGTGCCCAAAATGCCGCCGTCGGTAATGACCGCACCGGCAACACCGCCCAGACCGGCACCGGTAACAGCACCCTTCTGGCGTTTATTCATTCCATCCCAGGACGAGCAGCCCGCCATCACGACGGCCAGTACTGTAGCCAAGCCCACTTTAGTGATAGTAGTCATTTTCATCTGCAAATCTCCGTGAAGTATCCGTGCTCAACACGGCAACAAGACCTATCTTCACCCTATGTTGCCAATTAGTCCAGACTCTATTGTTAATCAACGCAACATATGTAATTAGCTGACTGATGAACTTACTTGATTAAAGCTAAAACCTGCTTGAATACTGGGTTGGCCGGTGTCTCCAGCCATTCAAACATGGCCATTTCGGCGCTAACGCGCTCCAGCCCATGCATAGCCCAACGATCCCAGGCCGCCTGACGGGACTCGGGATGACGCGAGCCGACACAGTCGCCCACCAGCACAGGCTCGTAGCCATGCTCCTTCAAACCCAGGCCAGTTTGTAACACGCACACGTGAGACTCTGTACCCAGTAACAAAACCCGGGTACGACCTACAGGCAAAGCTGGCAGAAAATCCATTTCCCGCGTGGCATCAAAGTGCTTTTTATGCAGGACTTTGTCCACATGCGGCAGTAAAGCAGGGTCGGTCGGGCCGATTTTCTCGGCCCAGTGCTCGGTAGCCAGGACCGGCACTCCCAATAAGCGTGCTGCCTGTGCCAACTTTCCGGAACGTTCGACTAAAGCTTGATGGTCTGCAATGGCGGGCAAAAGCCCCGTTTGCATATCAACAATCAAGACGAAGGACTGGTGAGCATTGAGCACAGGCATGACACTTTCCTTATTTCAGGGATTTGTAGCGGATACGACGTGGTTTGGCAGCATCTTCGCCCAGGCGGCGCTTCTTGTCTGCCTCGTATTCCTGATAGTTGCCATCGAAGAATACGGCTTGTGAATCACCTTCAAAAGCCAGAATATGAGTGGCAATACGGTCCAGGAACCACCGATCGTGACTGATGACCATGACCGAGCCCGCAAATTCCAGCAAGGCATCTTCCAGCGCGCGCAGGGTTTCCACGTCCAGATCGTTGGACGGTTCGTCCAGCAGCAACACGTTGCCGCCCGCGATCAGTGTTTTGGCCAAATGCAGACGGCCACGTTCACCACCGGACAGATTGCCCACGATCTTGTTCTGATCGGCGCCCTTGAAGTTGAAACGGCCCAGATAAGCACGCGATGGCATTTCAAAGCGGCCTACCGTCAACAAGTCTGCGCCATCAGCGATGGCGTCAAAAACCGTTTTTTCATTGGCCAGCGCATCACGCGACTGGTCCACATACGCCAGTTTGACGGTTTGCCCCAGCGTGACAGTGCCCGAATCCGGCTGCTCTTTGCCGGCCAGCATGCGGAACAGAGTCGATTTACCCGCGCCGTTAGGGCCGATAATGCCGACAATCGCGCCTGGAGGCACTTTAAAGCTCAGGTTGTCGATCAAGAGGCGATCGCCATAGCCCTTGCTGACATTTTCAAATTCGATCACTTCATTACCCAGACGCTCGGCCACAGGAATAAAGATTTCCTGAGTCTCGTTGCGCTTCTGGTATTCGTGCGAAGACAGTTCCTCAAAGCGGGCCAGACGGGCTTTGGCCTTGGCTTGACGGCCCTTGGGGTTCTGACGAACCCACTCCAGCTCTTTCTTGATAGTGCGTTGACGGGCACTTTCAGAAGCTTCTTCCTGCTTCAGGCGGTCGTCTTTCTGTTCCAGCCAGGAGCTGTAGTTACCCTTCCAAGGGATACCATGTCCACGGTCCAGTTCCAGAATCCATTCAGCGGCGTTATCCAGGAAGTAACGATCGTGAGTGACCGCTACGACAGTACCGGGGAACTGGCGCAGAAACACTTCCAGCCAGTCCACACTTTCGGCGTCCAAGTGGTTAGTCGGCTCGTCCAGCAGCAGCATATCTGGCTTGGACAGCAGCAACTGACACAGCGCGACGCGGCGCTTTTCACCACCCGACAAATTCCCGATAGACGCATCCCATGGCGGCAAGCGCAGGGCGTCAGCGGCAATTTCCATCTGGGTTTCAATATCGTCCGCACCACTGGTAGCAGCGGCGGCAATGATGGACTCCAACTCGGCCTGCTCAGCGGCCAAGGCATCAAAGTCAGCATCGGGCTCGGCATATTCAGAGTAGACCTGATCCAGACGCTGACGCGCCTCGAACACTTTGCCCAGGCCAGCCTGTACAGCTTCGCGTACAGTGTGCTCGGGGTTCAACTGAGGTTCTTGAGGCAGGTACCCAATTTTGATTCCTGCCATCGGGACGGCTTCGCCCTCGATCTCGGTATCTACCCCAGCCATGATCTTGAGCAGGGTGGATTTGCCCGAGCCGTTCAGGCCCAGCACACCAATCTTGGCACCCGGAAAGAAAGACAAGGAGATATTGCGCAGAATCTGCCGCTTGGGCGGCACGATTTTGCCCACGCGGTTCATCGAATAAACGTATTGAGCCATATAAACCTAAAAAGGAAAAACAGGTCGTGTTCGGAAAACTGGGATTGTAGGCGTTTGGCGCCCAAAAGGCGCGCTTCTGTCTGGTCCAGAGGCTAACGCCGGGCCTGAGTGCAGGCCTGTCCTCAGGTAATATACTCACTTTATGCTGACAATCCAAAAACACCATGTCCACACCCCAAGCCCCTGATCTTGTCTTTACCGCCGCAGAACTTGAAACCCTGGGTCGCACCGCCGATGCACTGAGCGCCTACTTGGGCCGTGCTGTGCTGGCCGAAATTGTGGGTGCGGAAGAAACAGGTTTTGAATGGGTCATCTTTGCCATGCCCCTGGACAAAAACGAAGACGAAAGCGAATTTACCGTCGTTCAAGTTGGTGGCGAGCAAGCCCGAATCGTGGGTAACCGCGGCGGCCTGGACCCCAAGGACACCGCTGTCTACGCCTGCCGCTACCTGTGGGCCATTCAATTAAGCGATGCCGAGCCAGTACGCTTTATTAAAGTCGACGAAGAAGGCGAGGAAGTCGCCTGGACCGAAACGCTGGAAGAGCTGCTGCCCTTTGCCTTGGGCGAAGACGCCTTCGCCCCCGATGACGATGAAGACGAGGAAGACAGCGCAGACGAAGACGATGACACTCCGCAGGCAGGCGCACAGGGACACACCCTGCATTAATCCCGGCAATTAGGCATCAGGCTCAGCTCGCATCCTTTTAACGGAGATGCGAGCCCCCTTAAGCCCGCAACCTGTCCCGCAGGTACAGGGCTACCCCCGCCGGCCACATCAGGCCAACCAGCAAGTACGAAGCTAAGCCTTGCAGGCCATACGCTGCCGGTGGCTGGCGCCCACTGGCCCGCAGATGCAGGCCAAAGCGCGTGTACCGGGCTGCCGCCATTAAAAAGGCCTTGGGTTCATAACGAAACCAAGGCAAACACTTCACCACCGTATCCTGCGCCAGCAGCCACAAACCCAGTGCATGTTGCTGGCTGGTCTTGCCCTGCACAGATAAAGAATCCGGGCTGTCGTGATAGACCCGGAAGACCGTATTCACAAAACGGTTTTTGTAGCCTGCCCGCGCAATTGCGCGCCACACCAGACTTTCAGGCACAAAGCCCTCGATCTGATCGGGAAAGGGGAATTTGCGCAAGACGGCTGTGCTGAGACAACCAAACTTTTCGCCGCGCACATGGTAGCGAAAGCTCATGTCCAGCGCGCTGGCATCAAACACATCAGCAGGAAACATATCCCCCACCACATGGCCATCGGGACGGACACACAGGCCCGTAATACCGGCATAGCGGCCACGCTCCTCAAGCGGGATGTCTGCCCAGATCTGCGCCATATCGTAGAGCGCATTCACCATCAAAGTATCGTCACTGTCCAGCGCGACCAGCAGTTCACCCTGCGCCAAGGCCACGCCGTGATTGAAAGCTGCTTTTTTGTGGGCGTTTTCTTGCCAGGCGTAATGGATGGGGAATGGGGCTTGCTGTTGCCAAGTCTGGACCAAATCCCTGGTGCCGTCGGTGGAGCCGTCGTCCACCACCACCCATTCAAAGTCCTGATAGGTTTGCTCGCATAAGGATTGGTACACGCGCTCCAGGGTATGAGCACGGTTATAAGTCGGGGTCAGGACGGTAAATAAATGGCGCCACGGCATCATGGAGAATCCCCAAGCCTAGTTGCTTGAATTATTGCGACAGGAATGACTTACATTTGCATGAGAATGACACCATCATATGCCAAGCATAGACTAGCGCTGCGCACTATCTATAGAGAGATTCCCGACCCCGAATTAAAATCAAACGCGCACAAAAAAACCACAGGCAAGCCTGTGGTTTTTTTGCTGCTGGGCGTGCTGTCAGGCGGAGAAATCAGATTTCTGGCCGAACACCGCTCAAGAAAGCACTTATACGCGCTTAACTTTTTCCAGCATTTTGAACACGCCCTTAGGGGAGCGAACAAACAGACGTTTGAAAGCTTTACCCAGGCAACGACGCTCCAGCGTGTTGCGGCTCGTGCGTTTGATTTCCGCCATGGTGATCTCCGATCTTAATGTAAGCCCTGCCGGATGATCCCGACAAAAGCGCAATAGCTAACCAGAAATTCTACCGTAATCCGCGTTAAGATACAAAGGCTAGAGTGTGCATGCCCGGCAACACCCCGCTGGCATGTGCCGCTCGCACTGGCGCATCGGGCCTGTTTAACCAGGTCTTTGCCTGCCTCCTCTTACTCTGCCCTCTCCAAAAAGCCGACCTTGCCATGAGCTCAGAAATTCGCATTTTTGGCGCCCGCCAAAATACCCTGAAAAACCTGAATGTCCGTATCAAAACAGGCGAATTGTTGGTGATAACCGGCGTTTCCGGATCAGGCAAAAGTTCGCTGGCCTTTGACACCCTGTATGCAGAAGGCCAGCGCCGCTACGTAGAGACCTTCTCGCCCTATGCGCGTCAATTTTTGGACCGCATGGACAAGCCCCAGGTCGATCGCATTGAAGGCATTTTGCCCGCCATTGCCATTGACCAGGTGAACCCGGTGCGCAACTCGCGCAGCACCGTGGGCACCATGACTGAGCTTAATGATTACATCAAGCTGCTGTACGCCCGCTTGGGCGAGCTCTATTGCCGCCAGTGCGCCCAGCCGGTGCGCCGCGACAATGCTGACACCATTGCCAGACAGATTCGCCAACTGGCCACCGATCACGATGACCCGCGTCTGGTCCTGACCTTTCCCGTCAAAGTTCCGGCCAACTTCACGCAGCAAGAAATCGAAACCTTGCTGCATCAGCAAGGCTATACCCGCCTGCACCATGAAGAGACGCATACCGTCACGGCCAGCAGTACCAAAAAGGGTAAAACCAGCAAGGCAGCCCCTGTAGAGCAAAAGACCCTGTATGTGGTACAGGACCGCTTTCGCTCCAGCACAGTCGAGCCTGAGCGCTTCATGGAAGCGATTGAAGCCGCTTTGCGCCACGGTGCAGGCAAGCTGACTGTCTATGCCTCGGCCAGCGCCGATGGCCCCGAAACCGCCTGGCGTTTCAGCCAGGGACTGCACTGTGCACAGTGCGATATTGAATACAGCACCCCAGTTGCCAGCACCTTCTCGTTTAACTCGCCTTTGGGCGCGTGCGAAACCTGCCGTGGCTTTGGCCGGGTCATGGGTATTGATTACGGTCTGGTCGTTCCAGACCCCAGCAAGAGCCTGCTGGAAGGGGCCATCCGCCCTTGGCAAACGGCCAGCTATAAAGAGTGTCAGGTAGAGATGGAACGCTACGCACCGGCTGCGGGTGTGCGCTTGGCTGTGCCGTGGAAAGACTTGAGTCAGGAAGAGCGAGACTGGGTCATCAACGGCACTCCCGATTGGAAAGGGGGCAACCAAGCCTGGAAAACCCAGTGGTATGGCGCCCAACGCTTTTTTGACTGGCTGGAATCACGTGCCTACAAAATGCACGTACGTGTCCTGCTGTCCAAATACCGCAGCTATAACACCTGCCCTTCTTGCGCCGGTTCACGTCTGAAGCCTGAAGCCAGCCTGTGGCGAGTGGGCGATCAGGCAGCACCCGCTGACTCCCGTTACCCCCGCTTCATGCCTGTGCACTCACAGTGGCTGCGCGAGCAGTTGGACGCCATGCCGGGTTTGAGCGTACCGGACCTGATGCGCCTGCCTATTGAGCATGTGCGCACTTTCTTCCGTGGTCTGCACTTTGGCGATGCGCGTGATGCAGCCATTGATCTGCTGCTGAAAGAAACCCTGTCCCGCCTGGACTATTTGTGTGATGTGGGCCTGTCCTATTTGTCTTTGGACCGCCAAAGTCGCACGCTATCAGGCGGCGAAGTCCAACGTATCAACCTGACCACGGCGCTGGGCACCTCGCTGGTCAACACCTTGTTCGTCCTGGATGAGCCCTCGATCGGCCTGCACCCACGCGATATGCATCGCATTATCGAGGTCATGCACCGACTGCGCGGCAACGGCAACACGCTGGTCGTGGTCGAGCACGATCCTCAAGTCATGGTGGCCGCTGACCGCATTCTGGATATGGGCCCTGGCCCCGGCGAGCGTGGCGGCCAAATCCTGTTTGACGGCACCCCCCAATCCTTGCGTAGTGCCGAAACCCTGACAGGGCGGTATCTGAGCGGCGAACTTAGTATTGAGTCGCCCCGCCCCATGCCGGTGGCTGAGAACACCCCACGCCTATTGCTGGAAGATGTCAGCGCCCACAATCTGCGCCACATCTCTGTCTCTATTCCTTTGGGCCGTTTGGTCTGCGTCACCGGTGTCTCGGGTTCGGGAAAATCCACACTGATTCAGGATGTGCTCTACCCCGCCATCTTGAAGCAGCAAGGCAAACCCACCGAATCCCCCGGCCCTTATGGCGCTTTGTTAGGTGCCGAGCAATTGGCTGAAGTGGTGATGGTGGACCAGACGCCCATCGGCAAAACCGCCCGCTCCAACCCCGCTAGCTATGTAGGCGCTTTCGACCCGATTCGCAAGCTTTTTGCTCAGGCTCCGCTCTCTAAAGAGCGCAGCTACACGCCCGGCACCTTCAGCTTCAATAGTGGTGATGGCCGCTGCCCCACCTGCGGTGGCACAGGTTTTGAACATATCGAGATGCAGTTTCTATCTGATGTGTACCTGCGCTGCCCGGACTGTGATGGCAAGCGCTTCCGCCCTGAGGTGTTGGAAGTACGTATCGAACACTTTGGTCGCAGCGCCTCGATTGACGAGGTGCTGGACATGACCGTGCACCAGGCCATGGAGTTTTTTGAAGGCCTGCGCGATGTGCAGACTGGTCTGGCTCCGCTGGCCGATGTAGGCCTGGACTACCTGAAGCTGGGCCAACCTGTGCCTACGCTGTCAGGTGGTGAGGCCCAGCGTCTGAAACTGGCCGCCTATCTGGCACAGGCTTCACGCACACGTCTAAGCCAGGTCAAAGTCGCCAAAAAAGGCAATCTGTTCCTGTTCGACGAACCTACAACCGGCCTGCACTTTGACGATATTGCGCGCCTGATGCGCGCCTTCCGCAAACTGCTGGCCGCCGGTCACAGCTTGCTGATTATTGAGCACAATCTGGATTTGATCCGCGCGGCAGACTGGATCATCGATCTGGGCCCCGAAGGCGGCGAACATGGCGGCTTGCTGCTGGGTGCTGGCACGCCTGCCGACATCATGGCGTTGGAGCAGTCCCATACAGGCCATGCTCTGAAAGAATACGAAGCCGCCACCATCGGTAAAGGCTCGGCTCTGTTCCAAGAGCCAGCTGTGGACTACAAGGCTAGCTCCGGCGATACCAATCAGGGCCACATCGCCATTCTGAATGCCCGAGAGCACAACCTGAAAAACATCTCGGTCCATATTCCGCACAACACCTTTACGGTGGTGACCGGGGTGTCGGGTTCTGGCAAGTCCACTCTGGCGTTCGACATCCTGTTTAACGAAGGTCAGCGTCGCTATCTGGAATCGCTGAACGCCTACGCCCGGGCCATTGTGCAGCCGGCCGGTCAACCGGATGTGGACGCAATTTACGGTATTCCCCCTACGGTTGCCATTGAACAGCGCACCAGCCGCGGCGGGCGCAAGTCCACCGTAGCCACGATGACGGAAATCCATCATTTCTTGCGCCTGCTGTATGTAAAGCTGGCGACTCAGTACTGCCCGGACTGCCATGTGCCGGTGGCCCCGCAAACTGCCGAACAGATCGCCGCCCAATTGTTGCGCGATCACAAAGGCGAACATATTGGCTTGCTGGCTCCCTTGGTGACGGCCCGCAAAGGCTATTACACCGACTTGGCCAAATGGGCGCAGGGCAAGGGCTACACCCACCTGCGTGTAGATGGCGAATTCATTCCCGTCAATCCTTGGCCACGCCTGGACCGCTACAGCGAACACACGCTGGAGCTGCCGGTGGCTGACCTGATTATTGACCCCCGCCACGAATTGCAATTGCGCCAGGCCATCCGTGAAGCGCTGGAGTTGGGCCATGGCTCCTTTAGCGTGCTGTCGCCTTTGACTCCCGCTGGCTCCCAGTCGCTGGAACAACGCCGCCAAGGCACACCGCTGTCCACTGCCAGCCAGCAGCATTTCTCGGTCAAACGTGCATGCCCGTGTTGTGGCACCAGCTTCCCTGAGCCGGACCCACGCATGTTTTCCTACAACTCTAAACATGGCTGGTGTACAGATTGCTTTGGAACCGGCTTGAAGTTGACCGGCTTTGACCAGGCTCAGACAGGCGAAGAAAACAGCTGGAACGCTGGTTACGATGGCGAGGCTGTGGAATGCCCAAGCTGCCACGGACAACGCTTGAATCCGGTATCACTGGCCTTTGAATGGCGCGACCAGTCCATTGCCAAACTGGCGGGCCTGCCTGTCGATCAGGCACAAACCTTTTTTGGTGGCCTGAACATGAGTGGCCGGGAAGCCGAGATTGCGCGCGATATTCTGAATGAAATCCGTAGCCGTCTGGACTTCATGCACGAAGTGGGCCTGGGCTATCTGGCCCTGGACCGTGCGGCCCCCACCTTGTCGGGTGGAGAAGCCCAGCGTATCCGTCTGGCGGCTCAGCTAGGATCGAACCTGCAGGGCGTTTGCTATGTGCTGGACGAACCCACAATCGGCCTGCACCCACGCGACAACCAGATTTTGCTCAATGCCATGGCGCGTCTGGAACGCAATGGCAACACCTTGGTGGTGGTTGAGCACGACGAAGATACGATCCGCCGCGCCCAGCACATTATTGATATGGGCCCGGGTGCCGGCAAGCGCGGGGGCGAGGTCATTGCCCAAGGCACGCTGGCCGAAATCATTGCCAACCCAAATTCGTTGACAGGCCGTTACCTGCGCCAGCCGCTCAAGCATCCCATGCAGGCCCGTCGCCCCGTACAGGCTGACGCCCCCATGCTGACCGTCCACGAAGCTAGCTTGCACAATCTGAACAAGGTGCAGGCCAGTATCCCGCTGGGCAAGCTCAGCCTTGTGACCGGCGTATCCGGCTCCGGCAAGTCCACTTTCGCGCGTGATGTGCTGCTGGACAATCTGCAGCGTGTGGTGGGCCGCAAAGACCCGCCCGTTTGGCAGGGTTGCTCCAGCATCAGCGGCTGGGAAAGTCTGGACCGGGTGCTGGAAGTGGATCAGACCCCTATCGGCAAAACGCCCCGCTCCTGCCCCGCCACCTATATCGGCTTCTGGGACGAAGTGCGCAAGCTCTTTGCCAATACCAATGATGCCCGTCTGCGCGGCTGGAGTGCATCGCGCTTTTCGTTCAATACTGGCGACGGCCGCTGCCCCCTGTGCGAAGGCCAAGGCATGCGCACGCTGGAAATGAGCTTTCTGCCCGATGTAAAAGTGCCGTGTGATGCCTGCCATGGCAAACGCTTCAACCCTGAAACCCTGGCCGTCACTTGGCGCGATGTATCGGCAGGTCAGTTACTGCAAATGGATGTGGACGAAGCGGTTGAATACTTTGCCGCTCATCCTAAAATATTGCGCCCTCTGCAATTAATGCAGAGCGTCGGACTGGGTTATCTAACTCTGGGCCAACCTTCTCCCACTTTATCCGGTGGCGAGGCACAGCGCGTCAAGCTGGTCAGCGAACTGGTCAAAGCACGTCTGGATGAGGGCATCACCCGCACCGGCCGCGCCTACAAGGCTCCGCACACCCTCTACGTGCTGGACGAGCCCAGTGTCGGCCTGTCCATGGCCGATGTGGAAAAGCTGATTGTGGTGCTGCATCGCCTGGTCGATGCAGGCCATACGGTGCTAGTGATTGAACATAATCTGGATTTGATTGCCGAAGCAGATTGGATTGTTGATCTGGGCCCCGAGGGCGGCTCGGGCGGTGGCAGGCTGGTTGTGCAAGGCACTCCAGATCAGGTACAGGCCAATCATGCCTCGCACACCGGCATGGCTTTGGCGGAATTTTTAAAGGAACACGGCGCATGTATGGCCGATTTGAAGACAGAATAAAAGGCTATGCGTTGGAAATGCAGGGCTACCTGGGCCATGTACAGGCCCGTAGCCCTGAAGAGTTAGAAACTGCTTTTGCTCAAATTGAACACGCTCGGCAAGCAGGTCACTGGGTCGCCCTGGCCCTGGATTACGAACTGGCCGAGCTGTTTGAGCCCCGTCTACCCGCCCGCGAACCTGCCGCTCACGCCCCTTTGAATGCGCTGATTTTCAAAACAGCCACGCAAGTGCCCTTGTGGAGCGAGGCCGCCGCCCCAGAGCTACGCGTTAGTCTGAAAACTAGCCAGAAAGACTATCGGGACGCTCTGGAACAGGTCCGAACAGGACTACAAGCCGGAGATTTTTACCAGATCAACTACACCATGCCCCTACATATCCAGTCGGATATGCAACCGCGTGAGTTATACACTGCACTGGCAAGCCGCCACCCCGTGGCCTACGGTGCCTATCTGGATCTGGGCGAACGCCACATTCTGTCCCTATCACCCGAACTGTTTCTGGAAAAGCGCGGCAACTGTGTACGTACCCGCCCCATGAAAGGCACTCGCCCGCGTGATACCGACCCCGCACGCGATCTGCAAAATGCACAGGAACTGCAAAACAGCCTGAAAGACCGGGCCGAAAACCTGATGATTGTGGACCTGCTGCGCAACGATTTGGGCCAAGTAGCGCGCACCGGCAGCGTACAAACCACCAGTTTGTTCGATGTAGAGCAATATGCTTCGGTCTGGACAATGACCTCCAGCGTGCAAGCCGACGTAGACTCGGACTGCAGCCTGGAAACGCTGCTGCGCGCCCTGTTCCCCTGTGGTTCAATTACCGGCGCGCCCAAGCTGGCCGCCATGCAGTGCATACGTCGCCTGGAGCACCATAGACGCGGCATTTACTGCGGTTCGGTCGGCTTTCTTAATCCCAATGGTGATCTGTCCCTGAATGTCAGCATCCGCAGTCTGGAGCTGGACAGCCAGGGGCAAGGCACATTTGGTGTAGGCGGCGGCATTGTGCTGGACTCGGACCCCGACCAGGAATGGTTGGAGTGTCTGTGGAAAGCGCGTGTCTTGCAGGCCCCTGTAACACTGACTTAAAGGCAGCATCATGAGCCAAAGCAAACCTCAGTTGATAGAAACCTTGCGGGTAGACGCGGACGGCCAGATCCCCCTGCTGGAGCTGCATCTGGAACGCGTGGCACGCAGTTGTGCGGTCTTGGGCTACGAATGGGATGCCAACATCTGGTTGCAGGCCATGCACAATGCGCTAGGCCAGGCCCCCGTCAATACTCCATTGCGCTTGCGTATTTTGTGGGGGGCTGACACCAGCGCCCAGGCTCAAGCCCATGCCTTGCCGGTACTGGACGGACCTTTGCAATTGAGCCTGTCCAAAACGCCCTTGCCCGCGCTGGACCCGCTGCTGTCTCACAAGACCACGCATCGCCCGTGGTATCAGGAGGCCAGCACGCTGCTGGAACAGAACCCTCACTTATTTGACGTGATCTTTCTGGATGCGCAAGACCGGGTGTGTGAAGGCAGCCGCAGCAATATTTATGTTCAGGACGAACAAGGCCAATGGTGGACGCCGCCCGCTCATGGCTGGCTCTTGCCCGGCGTACAACGACAAGCCCTATTAAATAGCGGCTTGGCCCGTGAAGCGGAGATTTCGCTGGAAGCCTTGCACAATGCGCGGGCCATCCGGGTCTCGAATGCCCTGCGCGGGTGGCAAGATGCCTTACTGGTTAAGGATGCGGTTTAAGGCGTAATCAGCCGCCTGCATACCCATGCTGGCGGTCACGGTGACACCGGAGCCGTAGCCAGCACACGCCAGACCTTGCAAAGCACCATCTTCAGCTTGAGTCCAGTTCTGAGGCAGGCGGGTTTCCTGTTCAAACCACAAACAATCCACGCCCATGCGCGGCACCCGCTTTAAGGCACGGCCCTGAGCGTCGCTGCCACGGGCAAAGCCATGTTGCTTACGCAAGATCTGACGCAGTTTGCCCAACAGCGCATCATGGCGTGCCACCGACAAGTCTCCCCGACGCAAGCTCAAGGGATCTGTTTTACCGCCCGCCCCACCGCAGCTCAGTAAAGAGACTTTGCAACGCTTGGCCTGCAAAATCAGCGCAATCTTGGCGCTGGCCTGATCGGTACAGTCCAGAAAGACGTCAGGGCTTTGCTCCATCAAGCTGGCGGCATTGTCCTCGGTCACAAAGTCTTCCAGCAACTGCACCTGGCACTGCGGGTTGATCTGGGCGATGCGCTGCGCCATCGCCTCAATTTTGGCCATGCCCAAGGTACTGTCCAACGCAGGCAACTGGCGGTTGATATTGGACTCGGCAATATTATCCAGATCAATCAAGGTAATCCGGCCCACCGCAGAACGCGCCAGAGCTTCAACGGCCCAGGTCCCGACACCGCCTATCCCCGCCACCATCACATGGGCGGCCGCCAGACGCTCGCGTGCACCGGCTCCATATAAACGATCCAATCCACCGAAGCGGCGCTCGGCATCCATGTTGTGCTGCTCTGTCATGCAATCCGTCCATCACCGGCCCGTACGGCCAAACCCGTCAATTTTACGTCTAATTTCGCTGCCCCAGCCCTTGAACGGCCTCTTATGCCCTGCTTGCTTGACACGGCTCTGCCAAATAGCAACACTCGTATAAGCAAATTAGTATTTTTCCTTAGTTATCAGCGAGAAAGCCCGCTACAGTGGGCTTTCATTGCTCTACAATCTTCATAGGTTTCAAGCATCTGTGATTTTGGCTTACCACCCCTTTTTGCCGTGAACATCGATCCTATTTCCGCCCAGCCTTCTGCCGTACCCACACCCTGCAGCTTTCGAGTCTTGTCTGACGAGGAGCGCAACGCTTCTTTGCGCCAGTCTCTGGAAGAGGTGCAGTGGTGCGAGAAACAAGACCTTTGGGTCTATGGCTACGGTTCTTTGATCTGGCGTCCCGATTTTGAGTTCGTGGAGCAGCGTCAAGCCTTGCTGCGCGGCTATCACCGGGCGCTGTGCCTGTGGTCACGCATCAATCGTGGCACACCTGAGCAGCCCGGTCTGGTGTTCGGGCTGGACGTGGGTGGTTCCTGCCGAGGTATGGCCTTCCGTATTCCCGCCGACAGCGTACCCAAGGTGTTCGATGCCTTGTGGCTGCGCGAGATGCCCAGTGGCGCGTACATTCCCCGCTGGTTGCGTTGCCGCACCAGCCAAGGCGATATTCGCGCGCTGGTCTTTACGATGAACCGCAAGACCGATGCGTACGTACCCCGTATGCCGGACGAACAGCTGCGGCAAGTGGTGTATTCAGCCCAGGGCACCAATGGCCCCTGCATTGAATACGTCATGGAAACCGCCTCCGCGCTGCAACGCTCTAAAATTCTGGATAAACGCCTGCAATCAGTGGTTCAATTACTACAGAACCAAACTGCACAGCTTATTCCTCAACAAGCCTAAGAGCGCCCCATGTCCCTTGCTGATTTTCGTAATGAATACGAACGTTTTTCCCTGAGCGAAAACGAACTTTGCGCCGATCCCCGCCAGCAGTTTCACCGCTGGATGGATCAAGCAATGGAGTTGAAGGAAGTCGAGCCGACCGCCATGACACTGGCCACAGTGAATGAGCAAGGCCGCCCTTCAGCCCGTATCGTGCTGCTCAAAGCGTACGACGAGCAAGGCTTGGTGTTTTTTACCAATTACCAGTCCCGCAAAGGCGCTGATCTGGATCACAACCCGTGGGCCAGCCTGTCTTTCTTTTGGGCCTCCATGGAGCGTCAAGTACGCTTTGAAGGCCGCATCAACCGTATCAGCGCCGCAGAATCCGACGAATACTTTCACAGCCGTCCTTTGGGCTCGCGTATTGGTGCCTGGGCTTCGCCACAAAGCCAGCCCATCACCCGCGAAGAACTGGATGCACGCGCCAAGCAGTACACTGACAGCCTAGGTGAACATCCCGCCCGCCCTGAACACTGGGGCGGCTTTCGACTGACACCGGACCATATCGAATTTTGGCAGGGCCGCGCTTCGCGCCTGCACGATAGGCTGGTGTTCGACCGCAAGGACCAATCTGACTGGCAGGTGAGCCGACTGGCTCCTTAAAGGCGTGTTCTTGGTATCGCCCCCTGCCTCAGACACGATGCAATGACTGCTTTTTCTTCTTCTTTCGATAGCGATTTTTTCCGCTCGGCGCTAGGCCGTTTCGCCACCGGCGTGACGGTCGTCACCGGCCCGAATAAAGATCAGGCGGATCAGGCCCTGGGCCTGACCGTCAGTTCCTTTAACTCGGTCTCCCTGAATCCACCTCTGGTGCTCTGGTCTTTGGCCAAGCGCTCCCAGTCGCTGGCCCATTTTGTTGAAGGGGCCGGTTATGTGATTCATGTCCTGGGAGCCAGCCAGTTATCGGTTGCCAAGCGTTTTGCCTGGGGGGAGCAAGCGGATCGCTTTCGCGACCATCCCATCACGTATTCGCCGCGGGGGCTCCCCATGCTGGATGACGATCGCTGCAGCGCCTGGTTTGAATGTAAACCCTACGCCGTGCACGAAGCGGGCGACCACTTCATCTTTATTGGTGAAGTCACTCACTGCGAACGCAGCGCGCACCAGCCCCTGATCTATCATGCAGGCGACTTTGACCTGACACCGTCCCTAGTGTGATGGGGTGTTTCAAACAGCACCTGACCGTGGCCGCAAGCCGGGAGTACACTACGCCTTTTGCTCCAACGCGCCCATAAGGTCTTGATCATGGCAAATGACGTCGATTGCATTGTGCTGGGAGCTGGAGTGGTAGGCTTGGCCTGCGCTCGGCAACTGGCTCAGCAAGGCATGGAGGTACTGCTCATCGAGCAGACCGCCAGCATTGGCAATGGCGTCAGTTCACGTAATTCGGAAGTCATCCACGCAGGTATCTACTACACACCCGGTAGCCTAAAAGCGAAGCTGTGCGTAGAAGGTAAAGCCCTGCTCTATGACTACTGCCAGCAACACCATATTGATCACGCCCGTTGCGGCAAGCTGATTGTGGCCACTAGCCCTGAACAAGAAGCCGACCTGCTGAGCTTGCAGGCGCAGGCACAGGCTTGTGGTGTAGACGATTTACAGTGGCTTAGCGCGGCCCAAGCCAAAAGCCTGGAGCCGGCCTTGCACTGTACGGCCGCCCTGCTCTCCCCTTCAACCGGCATTGTGGACAGCCACGCCTTGATGCTGGCCTTGCAAGGCGATGCGGAAAACCACGGCGCACAGCTCGTATTCAATACCCCATTTGTCAGCGCGCGCGTTCTGCCGGGTCAAGGCTTTGAAGTCCAGGTGGGTGGCGCGGAAGCCTTCAGCCTGAGCTGCACCCACCTGATCAATGCCGCTGGCCTGGGAGCGGTAGCCGCCGCCCGACATATCGAAGGGCTGAGCCCCGATCACATCCCTGCTGCTTACCTTTGCAAAGGCAGCTATTTTTCCCTGGCAGGCCGCTCGCCTTTCAAGCATTTGATCTACCCCATGCCCAATAAAGCGGGCCTGGGTGTGCATCTGACGCTGGATCTGGCGGGCCAGGCCCGGTTTGGTCCGGACACCGAATGGGTCCTGGATGAAAACTACGATATGGACCCGCAGCGCGGCCAGTCTTTTTACGCTGCTGTGCGTGAATATTGGCCTGCCCTGCCCGATCACAGCCTGAACCCGGCCTACAGCGGTATTCGGCCTAAAATTGTGCCCGCAGGCCATACTGCCGCCGACTTCGTCTTTTCAGGTCCCGCGGCTCACGGTATCCCCGGACTGCTCAATCTGTTCGGGATTGAATCCCCCGGCCTGACTGCTTGCTTAGCCATTGCACAACACAGCCAACAGGCCCTGCTCCAGGCAGATTAAAAACTTTTCTGAAATCTTTACAATACTGTCGATGAACGATTACATCTTGACCCTATCCTGCCCGGATCGCACCGGCATTGTCCACAACGTATCGGGTTGGTTGCTTGAACAGAATGGCAACATTGTTGAAGCCCAACAGTTTGGCGACGCCGCCACCAACCGTTTTTTCCTGCGCATCCAGTTTTCTTTGCCAGAAAAACAGGAAGTGAGCCAGCTGCAAGCCGGTTTCGCCCCCATCGCTGAAAAATTTGGCATGGAAGCCAATATTTATGATGCGCAGCGCAAAGCCCGCCTGCTGATTTTGGTCAGCCGCCAAGGCCACTGCCTGAACGATTTGCTGTTCCGTGCCCATAGCGGTCAGCTGCCGGTGGAAATTGCTGCCGTGGCCTCTAACCACACCGACCACGCAGGTCTGGCATCGTCCTACGGCATTCCTTTCCATCACCTGCCTGTCACGCCTGAAACACGCCCCGCTCAAGAGCAGCAGATCATTGATCTGGCTCGCGACCTGAAAATTGATCTGGTCGTGCTGGCCCGCTACATGCAGATTTTGTCCACCAATCTGTGTGGTGCCCTGTCTGGCCGTGCCATCAATATTCACCACAGCTTCTTGCCCAGTTTCAAGGGTGCGCGCCCCTACCACCAGGCTCACGCCCGAGGTGTGAAGATTATTGGCGCCACGGCTCACTACGTCACCGCTGATCTGGACGAAGGCCCCATCATTGAGCAAGACGTGGAACACGTAACCCACGCCGTCAGCCCGGACGAGTTGACCCAGATCGGTAGCGATGTGGAATCCCTGGTTCTGGCTCGTGCTGTACGTGCCCACGTTGAGCACCGTATCTTGCTGAACGATCAGCGCACTGTCGTGTTCCGCTAAGCGCCGCTTTTAAGCGAACCGGCTCAATCGAACAAAAAGCCCTGTCTGCGTAGATTCTGATCTACGCAGACAGGGCTTTTTAGTGCCCGCTGCTTTATCGTCTTGGCTGCTGCTAGCCCAAGGCTCTATCAGGTTTCGTCAAACCAACACTTAATGCCCCAAAGCCAAACCTTCACGCCGCGGATCCACCCCGGCCTCCAGGCCGTCTTTTGTCCAACGGATCACATGTGTGCCACTGGGAAAGGGCTGCTCACGGACTTCATGCCCCATAGCGCGTAAAGCTTGAGCCTGTTCGGTCACAGTTGTTCCGGCTTCAAGCTCGGTTGCCCAGTTACGGCTACCGTAATGCGGCAAACTGACCGCCTCTTGGGCATCCAGATCCCACATCAACATGCCCGTCAGTGCCTGAGCCACATAAGGAATAATGGCGCTGCCACCGGGCGAGCCCAGTGCAATCACGGGACGCCCGTTTTCCAGCACCATCATGGGTGCCATCGAGCTTCGGGGCCGCTTGCCCGGCTCTACCCGATTAACGGACAAGCGGCCCAAATCATCTTTAGGGCTCAGAGCAAAATCCGTCAATTGGTTGTTCAGCAAGAATCCGCGCACCATGATCTTGCTGCCAAAGGCGGATTCCACCGAGGTGGTCATGGATACCACCTGCCCCTTGGCATCCGCAACAGATAAATGGGTTGTGGATGGCAGCTCCAGCGTGGTGTCCTTGGGGGCCTGTGAATCCGCCAAAGGTTGACCGGCTTGAGCATGGCCCATGGAACGATCAGCCTGGATCAAGGCGGCACGTGATTTCAAATAATCCGGTGACAGCAGCGCTTGCTGGGGCACTGTCACAAACGCTGGGTCCGCCACCCAGGCGTCCCTGTCTGCAAAGGCCAGACGCCCGGCCTCGGAGAAATAATGAATGGCCTGTGCCGACTGGGGCGGCAAGCTGGCAATAGGCGTGTGCTGCAAGATGCCCAGCATCTGCATCACGCTGATCGCCCCCGAACTGGGCGCAGCCATGCCGCACAAGGTCACTTGTTGCCATTCCATACAGAGCGGCACACGACGCAAGGCGCGATACTGCTTCAAATCTGATTCCGCCAGATCCCCTGCAATGGGATCATGAGCAACGGCCGCTACCATCTCGCGGGCCAGTTCCCCTTCGTAAAAGGCCTGAGCCCCCTGCTTGGCCAGCAGACGCAACACTTGGGCATATTCCGTATTCCGCAAACGATGGCCCACTGGCAAGGGCTTGCCCTGCGCGTCCAAAAAATAGGCCCGGGTCACGGCTTTATCGGCCAGTTCAGGATTATCGCTAATCAAGGTGTGCAGACGCGGGCTGACTTCAAAGCCGGCCTCGGCCAGCTCAATGGCAGGATCAAACAAATTAGCCCAAGGCAAGATACCACCGTCTTTATGCATCAGCTCCAGAGCGCGCATCAGTCCCGGCACGCCCACGGAGCGACCACTATTGACGGCTTGCTTGAACGACATGGTTTTGCCATCCAGCTCGAACCGGTCCAGGCTGCTGGCGGCGGGCACTGTTTCGCGGCCGTCATAGCTGATCAGGCCGATCTTGGGCTGAAACATCAATAAAAAGCCACCGCCACCGACCCCCGACGATTGAGGCTCCACCAAGCCCAGCACCAACTGGGCGGCAATCGCCGCGTCAACCGCACTGCCGCCTTGATCCAGAATACGCAGACCCGCACGCGTGGCTAAAGGATGTGCCGTCACCACCATGCTTTTTTGGGTAAGGACTTTGTCCCGCTGCACCAGCCCGCTGGCCGCTTCGGGATTCAGATGCTGAGCAGCCACTGTCTGAGCCTGAACGGGCAGTGTCAGGGCTAAAGCCAACGCCCCCGCTAATACAGCCGGTTTCCAGTGCGATCTCATAGATTCTCCTTTTCTTGCTCAAGCAGCCATTGCTCCAGCAGCAGCACGGCTTCGCTGGGCTCATTGGCGGTGGGGTAACTAAAAAAATAGGCTTCGCTCACTGGCATGGCGTGCTGCGCGGGCATGATCAAGTCCCCTTGATTCAGCGCTTGTTGCACTAAAAAACGCGGCATCAGCGCCACGCCCATATCGGCCTGCAAGGCAGCCATGACCAGGCTGAACAGCTCGTAGCGCGGGCCGGAGCTAACGCGCAGATCTGGCTCCAAACCCGCCGAACGATACCAGTCCGACCAGCTATCTGGCCGCGTAGACATGTGCAGATGAACCAGCGTTTGCCAGTCGTCCTGGGTCGCCAGCCTGGGGGAACAGACTGGAACCAACTCCCCTTCATCAAATAGCTTGATGCCCTCTGTCTGCGGCCATAGCTGCCGACCATGATAAATAGCAGCATCAAAGGGGTGGTCACCAAACTGAAAAGGCGTCGTCCGTACAGACAGGCTGACGGTGATATCGGGATAGCGCTGGGCAAAGCCTGCCAGACGCGGCATCAACCATACCGTAGACAAGGTAGGCAGAACGGCCAAATGCACGCTACGCCCAACACCGGCACGTGCGATCAGGCTGAAGGTGTCTTTGCCAATCTGCTCCAGATGATGTCGGATACGAGCCGCATAGTCCCGGCCCGCTGGCGTCAAGACAAGACGGCGGCGCACGCGGGTGAGCAGGCTCACACCCAGGCGCTGCTCCAGGCCGCTGACCTGACGGTAGATCGCACTATGAGTCAAGGACAGTTCCTCAGCGGCACGTGAAAACGTCCCCAAACGGGCCGTTGCCTCAAACGCCTGCAATGCACCCAAACTAGGCACGCCTTGTCTCATTCACATCCCCTTTTCTGAACCCTGGGCTGGTCGGCCTCAAGCGACATCGTTACGTCAGCACACGACATTGTGCAATTTTATCCATTGCCTTGTGCGCTTTACGCACACTATCCTGAGACATTATGACGTTCCTGCCTGCTGTTGTAGCGCGCTTGCCGCCCCTCAATACGCCACAGTCAGCGATACTCATCCTGCTCTTTTCAATTTTCCGGCCTGACCCTGCCCCCTTAGGGCTGTCAGGCTGACTGTATTTGATCTTCCCGGAGTAGCACTATGTCTGCCAATCCCTCGTTCCATTGGGACGACCCGCTGCTGTTGAACCAGCAGTTGAGCGATGAAGAACGTATGGTGCGCGATGCCGCCCATGCCTACGCGCAAGAAAAACTGCTGCCGCGTGTGCTGGAAGCGTTCCGCCATGAACAAACGGACCCCGCCATCTTTGCCGAAATGGGGGCCTTGGGATTACTGGGGGCCACCATTCCCGACACCTATGGTGGTGCTGGGCTGAACTACGTGAGTTATGGTTTGATCGCCCGTGAAGTGGAGCGCGTGGATTCAGGCTACCGCTCCATGATGAGCGTGCAGTCCTCCCTGGTCATGGTGCCAATTTTTGAATTTGGCAGCGAAGAGCAGAAACACAAATATCTGCCCAAGCTGGCCAGCGGTGAATGGATTGGCTGCTTTGGCCTGACGGAACCCAATCACGGCTCCGACCCTGGCGCCATGGAAAGCCGCGCGGTGAAAGTGGATGGCGGCTACCGCCTGAGCGGCAACAAGACCTGGATTACCAACTCCCCGATTGCCGATGTGTTTGTGGTGTGGGCGAAAGTGGTAGGTGGTGAGGACGATGGCAAAATCCGCGGCTTCATTCTGGAAAAAGGCATGAAGGGCCTGTCCACGCCCGCCATTCACGGCAAAGTGGGCCTGCGTGCCTCATTGACTGGCGAGATCGTCATGGCGGATGTGGAGATTGCGGACAGCCAAGTCCTGCCCAAGGTCAGCGGCCTGCGTGGTCCTTTCACTTGCCTGAACTCCGCTCGTTTTGGAATTGCCTGGGGTGCCCTGGGAGCGGCTGAGTCTTGCTGGCATACCGCCCGTCAGTACACCCTGGATCGCAAGCAGTTTGGTCGCCCGCTGGCTGCCAACCAGCTCATCCAGAAAAAGCTGGCCGATATGCAAACCGAGATCACACTGGCGCTGCAAGGCTGCCTGCGTTTGGGACGCATGAAAGATGAAGGCACAGCGGCGGTGGAGATCACCTCCATCATGAAGCGCAATTCCTGCGGCAAGGCCCTGGATGTTGCCCGTTTGGCACGCGACATGCTGGGTGGAAACGGGATCTCTGACGAGTTCGGTGTTGCCCGCCATCTTGTGAACCTGGAAGTGGTCAATACCTATGAAGGCACCCATGATGTACACGCCTTGATTCTGGGCCGTGCACAAACCGGGATTCAGGCTTTCTTCTAAAGCAGACCCAACAAGGGGCAAGGCAAGAGGCTTTGCCCCTTGTACGTTCAGAGCCTGATCAAACTCCTAAATTGCCTGTTTTGGGAATACAGCTCCCCGTCTGCGTCTGTAGTTTTTTACCGTCGGGATATCCCAAGGAAAAAACATCCCTTCGGAAGCAGCGGGCAACAGCCGTAGTGTGGGGATTCTTTCCAGTCACAGGGCCGTTTTCAAGACAAAAACGGCCCCTGGAAAACTGACTGGCCCAAGAGATAGCGTGGTGTCTTTTTATTCTTGTTCTGGCTTCAGTTCAAACATGCTGGTGGCTTCCAGCTCCAGCACCAATTCATCGCGCTGGTTAAAAACATTCCAGTTCCAACGCACGATGCCCAGGTCTGAACGGCTGCTGGACACACGTTTGGAAGCTACTGTGGCTTCCAGTCGGATAGAGTCTCCTGCCCGCACTGGCAGCACCCAGCGCAAACGCTCCAGGCCTGGCGAGCCAAAGGACTCGGAGTCATGCAAGGCAGAGTCCACCGCCATGCGCATGGTCTTGCCGCACGTTAACCAGCCGCTGGCGATCAAACCGCCCCAATGGCCTTCTTCAGCCTGCTTGTCATCAATGTGAAAGGACTGCGGATCGTATTTCTGGGCAAATTCCAGCATTTCTTCGCGAGTCACAGGAACGAGTGGATGGGTGATAACCATACCCACTTCAAAATCAGCAAATTTCATGTTGTGGTGCAACAAAAAAAAGATCGAGAGCGCCACTCTACCATCTCTGCCAGAATTTGCAGCAAGCTCCCCTATAAGGCACTAAACAGCCGCAAAACGTCCACATCAAGGATAGCGAACAGGCCGCCTGTGCGTCTTGTAGCAATCTATGGCATAAAGAAGGTTTCCCACTCACTTGAGCGCCGAATCTGTCGGGGCTTTTTGACACAAAACGGCTATGACAACACTGGATTCATCTTTGCAATTTGCAAGCCTGACCCAAGGCAAGCAGGCCATCGAACTGGAATATCAACGAATCGCCCCTGAACGCGAGACCGCCCCCCTGCTGGTGTTTCTGCATGAAGGCCTGGGTTCGATTGCCATGTGGAAGGATTGGCCTGCCCAGTTGTGTGCGCAAGCCGGCTGTAGTGGCTTGGTTTATTCACGCTACGGCTATGGCCGGAGCACCCCGCGCCCGGACAATAGCCCGAAAGAGCCGGACTATCTGCACGAACAGTCGCTGGAAGTGCTGCCGCAATTGCTGAAACAGTTGGGGGAAGATGGGAAGAAACGCCCGATTGTGCTGGTCGGCCATAGCGATGGCGGATCAATTGCCCTGCTGGCGGCCAGCGGCTTTAGCGACAAGCTGCAAGGCATTGTGGTGATGGCCCCGCACCTGTTTGTGGAAGATATTTCCCTACGCGGTATTCTGGTCGCCCGCGAAGCCTACGAACAAGGCTTTCTACGTGAACGTCTGGGCCGTTATCACGATGATGTGGAATCGGCTTTCTGGGGCTGGAACGCTACTTGGACAGATCCCCGGTTTCGCGACTGGAATATTGAAGAAGACGTCAAACGCATCACCTGCCCGGTTCTGGCGATTCAGGGTGTGGATGATGAGTACGGCACACTGGAGCAGATCCGCCGAATCAAGGAATTGGTGCCACACACAGAGCTGCTGGAGCTGGAGCAATGCGGACACCTGCCCTA
Organism: Alcaligenes sp. GW821-FHT11D07; assembly: GCF_058808495.1. NCBI lineage: Bacteria > Pseudomonadati > Pseudomonadota > Betaproteobacteria > Burkholderiales > Alcaligenaceae > Alcaligenes > Alcaligenes sp. GW821-FHT11D07. The sequence continues at coordinate 513,866 of NZ_JBXART010000002.1, read as the reverse complement.
CCGGGATAAGGAAGCGCAGGTGAACCAGGCGATTGTGGACTTTCTGACCCGTACCGCCCGCTAAGCGAAAAACTCACTTAACTCCTAGGGCAGCACACACCACTAAGCGGCAGATTTACTCAAAGGCGGCGGCTGCTCGACCCAGGCGGTCATTGACCGCCTGCCAGTCTGGCGTATCCGGGCAACGCTGCACCCAAATATGTTCGTACTGCCCTTGATCCAGGCGACGCAACATGGCGTACAAGTCCTGGGCATAGACCTGCGCATCGGGACTGCACACATACCAATCGTGCACATCCGCCGAGAATGGCGGCAAGGCCGCAAAGGCCACCACGGCCTGCTTGCCCCCTTCAGCCAAGGCGGCCTGCACCGCAGGCGCACTGCCTTCATCAAATAAAGACAAAGGGGTACGGGGCGCGTAATGCGCTTTCAAGCTACCCGATACTTGTGGAGCTTGTTGATCCGGGCTGGCAGGCTCGTAACCGATGACCCCAGCAATCATGGCCGCCGTGATATGGCCGGGCCGCAAAAGTACAGCGCCGACGCCTTGATGGGTACGCGACACGTCCACGATGGTGGACTCGATGCCTACCTCTGAAGGGCCGGCCTCCACAATCAGCAACTCGTCTGCACCCATGTCTGCAAACTCGTCCCGAACGTGGCTGGCCGCGGTAGGCGATACCTGACCAAATTTGTTCGCCGATGGCGCAGCCACTCCCGCCTGCCCGCTAGGCTTAAGTTTCGCCATACTTTTAAGCAAGGCTTGGGCCACAGGATGGGAAGGACAACGAATGCCAATACTGCTCTGCCCCCCACTGACCGTATCGGGAATAGCGGGATTACGCGGCAAAATCAGGGTCAATGGACCGGGCCAGAAAGCGTCAATCAATTGCTGCGCTACGGGCGGGATCTCTGTTACCCAATAGCGCAGATCCGCTCCAGGAGCCACATGCACAATCAAAGGATGATTGGCTGGGCGACCCTTGGCCTTGTAGATCAACTGCACGGCAGCGGGGTTTTCTGCATCGGCCCCCAAACCGTAAACCGTCTCGGTCGGGAAGGCGACCAGCCCCCCTTGTGCCAGCACACGAGCGGCTTGCTCAATCTGTTGTTCCGAAGGGCCTGGGTGGGTATCAGACATGATCAAAGGCGATATGCAAAGCTGCAGCGGCACGGGCTGTACGATCACGCACTTGCTGATCCGACTCGCCCACAATATTGACGTGCCCCATCTTGCGTCCCATGCGCGCTTCGGTTTTACCGTACAGATGCAGGGACACGCCTGGGACCGACAACAAGGCCGCCCAATCCGGCTCACGCATCTGGCCTTGTTCGTCGAACCAGATATCGCCCAGGATATTGAGCATCATTGACGGACACAGCGCCTGCGTATCGCCCAAAGGCAAGGCCGCCATTACGCGGGCTTGCTGTTCAAACTGACTAGTGACGCAGGCATTCATCGTGTAGTGGCCGCTATTATGCGGACGAGGGGCAACCTCGTTGGCCAGCAAACGGCCATCTTCCAGAATGAAGAATTCCACGCACATGACACCCACATAATCCAGCGTGCGAGCGATTGCAGCAGCAGCCTGACGCGCCTGTTCGGACAAAGCATCATCCTGGAACTGGGCACTGATGGTGGATACCGCCAAAATGCCATCCCGGTGCTCATTACGAGCGCAAGGGAAGGTCTTGACCTGATCATCCAGGCTACGTGCCAAGACAACCGAAATTTCGGACTTCAAGGGCTGCAAGGCTTCAAGCACACAGGCTTGAGAACCAAACTGGGCAAAAGCAGCCAAGGCCTGGTCACGGTCAGCAACCCGGGCCTGGCCTTTGCCGTCGTAGCCAAAACGAGCCGTTTTCAAAATACCGGGAAACAAGGCACCGTCAGCCGCTTGCAAGTCAGCCTGGCTTTCAATCGCAGCATAAGGTGCCACTGGCACCCCCGCCTGCGAGATAAAGGCTTTTTCACGGATACGGTCCTGCACAATGCCCACGGCATCGCCCGACGGCGTGACCCGTGTGTATTGCGCCAACGTCAGCAAAGACTGGGCTGGCACATTTTCAAATTCGGTACTGACGGCCTGACACAGCTCCCCCAGACGGGCAAGCGCTTGCGCATCGTCGTAGGCCGCACAGATATGCAGATCCGCCACTGCTCCGGCAGGGCTAGCGGTGTCCGGGTCCAGCACCGCCACTTTGTAGCCCAGGCTTTGGGCACTATGGCAGAACATGCGGCCCAGTTGGCCGCCTCCAATCATGCCCAGCCAGGAGCCAGGTACAAGAAGGGCAGCATCAGTCATGGGGGTCATCATCACGAAATAAGATCAGGCAGAAGCAGGAGGAACACGCATGGCTCGGGCGACCTCAGTCTGGCGGGCACGGTACGCAATCAGTTTTTCAGTCAGCACGGTATCGTTGACGGCCAGATTGGCAATCACGTGCAGGGCAGCATTGGCCGCACCAGCTTCGCCAATGGCAAAGGTGGCAACCGGCACGCCCTTGGGCATTTGCACAATGGACAGCAAAGAGTCTTCACCACGCAGGTAGCGCGAAGGAACAGGCACGCCAAAGACAGGTAAATGGGTCAAGGCAGCCAGCATGCCGGGCAAGTGAGCCGCCCCGCCCGCACCGGCAATAATGGCCTTCAAACCGCGGGCAGGTGCCTGGGCACCGTAGTCCACCATATCAATCGGCATACGGTGGGCAGAGACCACACGGCACTCATAGGACACACCAAATTCGTCCAGAATGGCCACTGCCTGGCTCATGACATCCCAGTCACTGGAGGAACCCATCACAATGCCCACAACAGGAGCAGTCTGGGTCGCAGGAGCTTGTGTTTGTACGCTCATTAGAGATACGCCCTAAAAGGAAGAAGGCGCCATGCTGCCAGGCGCCTTGGTATTCAAAAAATGGGGATAGCCCCCACGCGGCCCGGGCCTGCGCCCAAGGGCTGCATCAACATGCCACCCAAGAGCGATAAGGTCCAAAGAGCCATCACACCCATTACGCCGTCAGGCGTTCCAGGGCTTCGCGGTATTTAGCAGCGGTACGCTCAGCCACTTCCGCAGGCAAGCGCGGTGCAGGTGGCGTTTTGTCCCAGACCTGGGTTTCCAGCCAATCGCGCACAAATTGCTTGTCGTAGGAGGGAGGGCTGATGCCTTCAGCGTAGCTGTCAGCAGGCCAGAAACGCGAAGAATCCGGGGTCAGCACTTCGTCCATCAAATGCAGCTGGCCTTGATCGTCCAGACCGAACTCGAACTTGGTGTCGGCGATCAGAATGCCACGGCTGGCAGCGTAATCCGCCGCTTCGGTGTACAAGCGCAAGGTCACGTCACGAATCTGTTCTGCCAATTCCTGGCCCACTTCCTTGACCACGTGAGCAAAATCCACGTTCTCGTCGTGCGAACCCATCTCTGCCTTGGCGGCAGGCGTGAACAGCACGTGTGGCAGCTTGGCTGCTTGCTTCAAGCCTGCCGGCAAAGTGATGCCGCAAACCGCGCCTGTGGCCTGGTAGTCTTTCCAGCCCGAACCGATCAAGTAGCCACGAGCCACGGCCTCGACCATGATGGGCTTCAAGCGTTTCACCACCATGGAGCGGCCAACAACCTGATCGCGCTCTTCAGGAGCCACTACGTCCTCAGGGTTCACACCCGTCGTGTGATTAGGGATGATGTGTGCCAGCTTGTTCAGCCAGAACTCGGTCATCTGAGTCAAGACAGCACCCTTGCCGGGAATGGGGTCGTCCAGAATCACATCAAATGCCGAAATGCGATCACTGGCCACAATCAACAACTTATCCTCACCCACCGCATACATATCCCGAACTTTGCCGCGCGCGAGTAGCGGCAAGGAGCTCAGGCTGGATTGATGTAAGGGCTCTTGCACGATTTCATCCTTAAAACGAAAACATCCCGCTGACGATAATTGCAGGCGGGACGACAATCCCGACACCACCGGTGCCGGGCAAAGGCGCGGAGCCCAAGCAGGCAGTTGTGCTGCCCACCCCTACTCCGCCTGACAATTACTGAACGATCTGGGACAGTTCGCCGGTGCTGTACTGGCGAGCGATTTCGTCCAGAGGGATCGCCTTGATCTTGGAAGCTTGACCGGCGGCGCCGAACTGCTGGTAACGGGCCACACATACTTTCTTGGCGGCTTCGCGAGCAGGTTTCAGGTATTCGCGTGGGTCAAATTTCTCTGGGTTTTCAAACAGGAAACGACGGATGGCAGCGGTCATGGCCAAACGGATATCGGTGTCGATATTGACCTTGCGCACACCGTATTTGATGGCTTCCTGAATTTCTTCTACGGGCACGCCGTAGGTTTCTTTCATATCGCCACCGAACTGGCGGATTTCAGCCAGCAATTCCTGAGGCACGCTGGAGCTGCCGTGCATGACCAGGTGGGTGTTAGGCAAGCGGCGGTGAATTTCTTTCACGCGCTCGATGGACAGAATGTCGCCAGTGGGCTTGCGAGTGAACTTGTACGCGCCGTGGCTGGTACCGATGGCAATAGCCAGAGCGTCCAGTTGAGTGCGAGTCACAAATTCAGCTGCTTGCTCGGGGTCGGTCAGCAGTTGATCCAGGGTCAGAACGCCGTCTGCACCGTGGCCGTCTTCCTTGTCGCCTTGCATGGTTTCCAAGGAACCCAGGCAGCCCAGCTCGCCTTCAACGGTCACGCCCAGCTTATGAGCCATATCGACCACTTTGCGCGTCACTTCGACGTTGTATTCGAAGTCGGCAATGGTTTTGCCGTCGGGCAGCAAGGAGCCGTCCATCATGACGCTGGAGAAACCCAGTTCGATGGCGCCCTTGCAAATTTCGGGGGACTGGCCGTGATCCTGGTGCATCACGACGGGAATGTGGGGGTAGGACTCAACGGCAGCTTCGATCAGGTGACGCAAGAAAGCTTCACCAGCGTACTTACGAGCACCGGCCGAGGCCTGCATGATGACGGGGCTGTCCGTCTCCGAGGCGGCTTCCATAATCGCCTGGACCTGCTCCAGGTTATTGACGTTGAACGCTGGAATACCATAACCGTGCTCGGCCGCGTGATCGAGCAGCTGGCGCATGGAAACTAGGGCCATGAGAAGACCTCCTGAAGACTAAAATAAGTGAAAAACTTGACGGGGCATGGTTAATGCCCCGCCGATTATTTGTTGAGCATGTCAATTGGCAGGCCGACGCGCCGACTTGGGGCGAAATGCCTGCACCACATGTTCATGAGTTTGTGCGTAGGGTCCGCCGATCAGGTCGATGCAATACGGAACGGCTGCGAAAATCCCCGGAACCAGAATCTGGCCGGTTTCCGAATCTCGTAATCCTTCCAGTGTTTCCTGAATGGCTTTGGGCTGCCCGGGTAGATTGATAATCAGGGCAGCGTGATCCTGAATTTCCCGGATGACCGCAACTTGCCGCGACAAAATCGCTGTTGGTACGAATTTTAAACTGATTTGGCGCATCTGTTCACCGAATCCGGGCATTTCGCGTGTTCCCGCGTCCAAGGTGGCTTCTGGAGTCACGTCGCGACGGGCCGGGCCAGTGCCGCCTGTAGTCAAAATCAGGTCGCAACCTGCTTCAACCAATTCTTCCAATGTGCCGGTAATCAAGCTGCGCTCGTCGGGGATCAAGCGTTCCAGGTAGGCGGGCTTGACGGTCAAGGCCGAGTCCAACCAGCCGCGCAGCGCCGGAATACCTTGATCCTGGTACTGTCCTGTGGAGGCACGATCCGAAACCGACACCAAACCTATGCGCAATTGATCCGGATGCTCACGGGGAGACTGGCGAGTAAATGTCATGGTTTTCCTTGGAACCGAATAAACTACAGGCCCTGAACGGGCCTGCCAATAGCTCGATTGTAACGAATCGCAGTGGGGCTTAAATACAACGTCCGCCATCCACCTCAATGCATGTACCGGTAACGAACTCCGCCTCATCGGAGGCCAGGTACAAAGCGGCAGCGGCCACATCCTTAGGAGTGCAAAAACGTCCTAGGGGAATTCCCGCCAAAAAGCGGCTGCGATTCTCCGGGGTGTCTGGCATGCCCATGAACTGCTCCAGCAAGGCCGTGTCACCAATGACTGGGTTGATGCAGTTGACCCGAATATTATCCGGCCCTAATTCTGCCGCCATCCCTTTACTGATCGTCACCACCGCACCCTTGGTGCCGTTGTACCAAACCAGTCCCGGGCGAGGCCGCAACGCTGCGGTGGAGGCAATATTAATGAAGGAACCCGAGCCCTGGGCCCGCAAATAAGGCACAAAGTGCTTGGCGGTCCAGTACACGCTTTTGACATTGACGGCATACACCAGGTCAAACTCGCTCTCGCTGACCTCCAGCAAGGGCTTGTTGCGGTGCGTGGTACCGGCATTATTAACGATGATGTGCAGCCCCCCGCATTCGCGCAGGGCAATGTCCAGCAGGGCATGAACTTCGTCCCCTTGCGATACATCGCAAGCGGCAAAAATGGCCTGACCGCCGGTGGCCTGAATCTGGGCAGCGGCAGCCTGCCCCTGTTCCGCATTCAGATCAGCAATCACTACACGCGCTCCTTCTCGTGCAAAGCGCTGCGCAATGCCCAGGCCAAAGCCCGATGCACCGCCAGTCACGATAGCCACTTTGTCTTGCAATCGCATGTTTGTCTCCTTCTGCTTTTTATAAAAATGGCGGCTCAGCGCCGCCATCCATGAATAGTCTTTAGCGTTCAGCTGCCATGCTGCCAGAAAACATCTGAAGCCACAGCCGCGCTAACCCCTAAATTCCCTGCCATTAACTAGGGGCATGACGCAGCGCAACGGTTTTCAGACTGGTCAGAGCATATAAGGCTTCAAAGCCCTTTTCGCGTCCAATACCGGACTGGCCTGTCCCACCAAAGGGCAGCTCTACCCCGCCTGCCGCGCCGTAATTATTCACAAAGACCTGGCCTGCCCTTAACTGCCTGGCCATACGGACCTGACGGGCGCCATCACGCGTCCACACACCGGCCACCAGGCTATAGGGCGTGCCATTGGCCATTGCTATCGCTTCCTGCTCCGTACCGAAAGGCTGCGCCACCAGCACTGGACCAAAGATTTCCTCCTGCGCCAACCTATGGTCAGTCGGCACATGATCCAACAACACGGGAACTTGGTAGAAACCTCCAGCCGGAGCTTTGGAGTCCAGTTTTCCTTGCGCCAAGACCACAATGCCGTCCTGATCCAGGTTTTCCAGATAAGAGCGCACACGGGCTTGCTGCTGGGCACTGATCAGGGGGCCGCAATCCAGATTGTCGCTGGCCGCCCCCGTCAGCAAGCCTTTGAAGGCCTGGGCCAGACGCTCGGTAAAGTCACCATAAATGGCACGCTGAATCAGCACACGGCTGCCAGCCGAACAAGTTTGGCCGGCATTTTGCACAATCGCATTCACCACTACCGGCAAGGCAGCATCCAGATCCGCATCCGAAAATACAATCTGGGGAGACTTGCCGCCCAACTCCAAGGTCACTGGAACGAAGTTCTGTGCCGCCTGCAAAGCCACCTGACGCCCCGTTCCCGGCGAGCCGGTAAAGGAAATATGGTTGATGTCTGGGTGAGCGGACAAAGCCTGCCCCGCTTCACTGCCCAAACCGGTGCAGATATTGAGCACACCCGCAGGCAAACCGGCCTCGTGCAAGAGCTCGGCCACCCTCAACAAAGACAGGCTGGCATCTTCCGCAGGTTTAACGACGCAAGTATTCCCGGCCGCCAGCGAAGCCGCTACGCTGCGGCCAAAAATCTGCAGGGGGTAATTCCAGGGGATGATGTGAGCGGTCACACCCAAAGGCTCACGCAAAGTAAATGCGGTCATGTCCCAGCCCAATGGGATTGTCTGACCATGCAGCTTGTCGACCGCGCCGGCATAAAACTCGAAATAACGCACAATCGCACCCGCATCAGACTGAGCCTGGCGCAAAGGCTTGCCCGTATCGCGCGATTCCAGACGCGCCAGCTCCTCTCTGGCGTCAGACAAGACACGCGCGCAGCGCAGCAGCAACTGGCTACGCTGTGCCGCACTCATGCGGCTCCAGGGGCCCTGGCTGGCTCGCCGGGCGGCCTGTACGGCCCAATCAATATCCACCTCGGACGATTGCGCCAGTCGGGCAAAGGTTTCGCCCGTAGAGGGGTCAATAACCGGTAGCAAACCACCGCCCTCCGCGCCAAGCTGCTGCCCGTCAATCCAATTGCGACACTCCATGACCGCCTCCAATGCTATTGTTATCTCAGCCAATCGAGCTTTGCTCGAGATCATTCTACTCAAGGACCTGCTGCTGTGGATTCTCAAAACTGTACTTTGCTCTTAGCTGGCGCTGGCGATCTAGGCACGCGCACTGGGAAGCTGGCCCGCCATCATGAATGGCCCGTCATTGGGCTGCGCCGTCATGTGCCCTTGGACGACAATAGCGGTATTGAATGGGTGACAGCGGATTTAAGCGATCCCAGCTCCCTGCGGCTGAAGCACCGCAAGATCAGTCACGTCCTATACGCCGTTTCCCCCGATCAGCGTAGCCAGGCAGCTTACGAGCGAGTATTTATACAAGGTCTGGAAAACCTGCTGAACGAGCTGGATCTGAAAGCCTTGAAACGCTTTATTTTTGTCTCCTCCACCGCCGTGTACGGCCCGAGCACCGAATGGGTAGACGAGAACTCGCCCACCGACCCCTCCCAATTTAACGGCCAGGTTTTGTTGGAAGCCGAACAACTGTTGCATCACCGCATCCCCGCCCAGGCGGTTGTGATCCGTCCCAGCGGCCTGTACGGCCCAGGGCGCACCCAACTACTGGATCGCTTGCGTGAAGGCCGTGCCACAGTCCCTGACGACTCGGAGCACTGGGCCAACCGTCTGCATATTGAAGATGCCGCCCGCGCCTGCTGGCATTTGCTGCGCACCGCGGCCCCCTTCCCTTGCTACATAGGCACAGACAGCCGCCCTTACCGGATCACGGAACTGTATGACGGGCTGGCCGATCTTCTGGAAGTCCCCCACCCCGAACGCCGCCCCTCCGATGAAGGCGGTAAACGACTCAGCAACCAACGGCTGCTGGATAGCGGCTTTCAACTAGAGTGGCCAGATGCTTTGCAAGGCTACGCACAGTTAATTAAAGATGGCGCGTAAAAAGCTGGTCTTGGCACGATGACTATAAAGAGAGATTTTGGATGATGGTCGATATTGATCTATACAAAGTCAGCAAAAAAGCCATTCGTTTGAACATCAGAGCGCCTGAATCTCTAGTGCACCGAATCGATGCTGTGGCCAAGGCCCAGCCTCTGTCCCGCTCCGCATTTCTGGCAAAGGCAGCTGAACGAGAAATGGCCAATGTCTAAACCCTAAGAGCAGTGCAAACAAAAAAGCCCGTCAACTTCCGTTGACGGGCTTTTTCTTTTAGTAGAAGCCTTATCAAAGTCTTCTACTGCAGCGATACAAGCGATTTAGGCCTTGTCTTCCAATGCAGCCACAGCTGGCAGGCGCTTGCCTTCCAGGAACTCCAGGAAGGCGCCGCCACCGGTGGAGATGTAGTCGACATCGTCACCAATGTTGAACTGGGCAATCGCAGCCAAAGTGTCACCACCGCCTGCAATCGAGAATGCCTTGGAATCAGCAATCGCACGCGACAGGGTTTCAGTGCCTTGTGCAAAGGCCGGAAATTCAAACACACCCAAGGGGCCGTTCCAGACCACGGTGCCGGCCTTGGCAATGATGGCGGCGATCTGTTGGGCCGTTTGCGGTCCTACGTCCAGAATCATGTCGTCATCTTGTACTTGGTCAGCCGCCTTGGTTTCAGCGGCCGCATCCGCAGAAAAAGACTTGGCGCACACCACGTCCACAGGGATAGGCACTTCAGCACCGCGCTCTTTCATGATGCGGATCACTTCGCGGGCCTCTTCCAGCTGACTGTCTTCCACCAGCGATTTGCCAACAGACAAGCCGCTTGCCAGCATGAAGGTGTTGGCAATGCCGCCACCGACCACCAGTTGGTCAACCTTTTCAGCCAAAGCACGCAAGATGGACAGTTTCGTGGACACCTTGGCACCACCCACAATCGCTACCAGAGGACGAGCAGGTTGGTTCAGAGCACGGCCCAAGGCCTTCAACTCGGCTTCCAGCAAGGGGCCTGCACATGCTACGGGAGCAAAGCGGGCGATCCCTTCGGTAGTCGCTTCGGCGCGGTGAGCCGTACCAAAGGCGTCGTTTACGTAAACGTCACACAAGGCCGCCATTTTGCGAGCCAAATCCGAATCGTTTTTCTTCTCGCCGACGTTGCAGCGGCAGTTCTCCAGCAGCACAACCTGGCCGGGCGAGACCTGCACACCATCCAGCCAGTTACGGCGCAGTTCAACAGGCATGCCCAACAGTTCGGACAGACGCTGCACCACGGGTTCCAGCGAATCCACAGGCTGGCATTCGCCTTCCTTGGGACGGCCCAGATGCGAGGTGACCATTACCGCAGCGCCGGCATCCAGCGCCATGCGAATGGCAGGTACCGAAGCACGCACACGCGTATCTTCAGTAATGCGTCCGTCTTGCAAAGGGACGTTCAGATCAGAGCGGATAAACACCCGCTTGCCTCGCAGCGCGTCCGTTTCGGCCAGCGCAGACAAGGTCTTGATGCTTGTAGACATGGATTTTTTGTTCTGGGAATTAACGTGACAGGGGCGGAAATTCCGCCCCTGCTATTCAGATCTTACTTGGCCGACATCAGCGCAATGGTGCTGTCGAGCATACGAATGGAGAAGGCCCACTCGTTGTCGTACCAGGCCGCCACTTTCACCATATTGCCGCCGGTGACTTTGGTCAGCAGGGAATCAACCGTGCTGGAGGCCGTCGTGTGGTTAAAGTCGATGGAGACCAGAGGTTCGGTGCAGTAATCCAGAATGCCCTTCATGGCGCCTTCCGAAGCCGTCTTCAGGATGCTGTTCACTTCTTCAACGCTGGTGTTGCGGCTGGCGACGAAAGTCAGGTCAACCATGGACACGTTGATGGTGGGAACGCGTACGGCGTAACCGTCCAGCTTGCCATTCAGTTCTGGCAGCACCAGACCCACAGCGGCAGCAGCGCCGGTTTTGGTGGGGATCATGCTGCTGGTGGCCGAACGGGCACGACGCATGTCTTTGTGACGCACGTCGGTCAGGACCTGGTCGTTGGTGTAAGCGTGGATGGTGGTCATCAAACCGCTGAGCACGCCCAGTTCCTTGTGCAAGGGAGCAACCAGGGGAGCCAGGCAGTTAGTGGTGCACGATGCGTTGGAGATCACGGTGTCCGTGCTCTTCAAGATGTCGTGGTTCACGCCGTACACAATGGTGGCGTCCACATCTTTACCGCCGGGGGCCGAGATGATGACTTTTTTGGCACCAGCCTGAATGTGCTCGCCTGCTTTTTCTTTGGTAGTGAAAGCACCGGTACATTCCAGCACCACGTCCACACCCAATTCAGCCCAAGGCAAGGTCAGCGCATCGCGCTGGCTCAGCAAGCGGATACGGTCACCGTTGACCACCAAGTAGTCGCCGTCCAGCGACACATCGGCGTTAAAGCGGCCATGCACGGAGTCATAGCGAGTCAGGTGTTCGTTGATCTCGGCACCGCCCGAAGCGTTGATGGCCACGATCTCGATATCGTGTTTTTTGCCGTACTCGTAGTGGGCACGCAAGATCATGCGGCCGATACGACCATAACCATTAATTGCGACGCGAATCGTCATGTCAGACTCCAATTACAAAATTTCTTGAACGGCCGCAGCGACCTTGTCCGCCGTCAGACCAAAATGCTTGAACAGGACGCCAGCCGGGGCGGATTCGCCGTAGGTGTCAATACCCACTACAGCGCCTTCCAGACCCACGTACTTGAACCACAGCCCTGTCGTACCGGCCTCAACCGCAACACGCGGGATACCGGGGGTCAGAACCTGATCACGCCACTGCTTGTCCTGGGCGTCGAACAAATTGGTACACGGCATGGAAACCACTCGGGTTGCAATACCTTGTTCGGCCAGTTGCTCTTGAGCCTGCAAAGCCAGACCGATCTCCGAACCCGTGGCCATGATGATGGCACGTGCATCTTGCGCATCGCGCAGCACGTAACCGCCACGGCGGATGTTCTGGATGGTTTGCGCATCACGTTCCACAAAGGGCAGGTTCTGGCGCGACAGCAGCAAGGCGCTAGGACCACCGCCCTGCACATCCATGCCAATGCTGGTAGGACGCTCGACCGCACATGCCCAGGCCACTGCCGTTTCCGTAGTGTCGCATGGACGCCAGACGTGCAGATTGGGGATCAGACGCAAGCTGTTGGCATGCTCGATGGATTGGTGCGTAGGACCGTCTTCGCCCAGACCGATGGAGTCGTGGGTGAACACGTGTACAACACGTTGCTTCATCAAGGCAGCCATACGGATGGCGTTGCGCGAGTAATCCGAGAAGGTCAGGAAGGTGCCGCCAAAGGGCAGGTAACCACCGTGCAGGGCCAGACCATTCATGATGGCAGCCATACCGAATTCACGAACACCGTAGTTGATGTGACGACCAAAGTGCACACCATCAGCATGAGCGCGAACTGCTTCAGCGCCCTTCCAGTCTGTGAAGTTGGAGCCAGTCAGGTCAGCCGAGCCGCCCAGCATTTCAGGCAACACATTGACCAGCGCGCTAATGGCCAGTTGCGACGCTTTACGCGAGGCAATGGTTTCAGCTTTTTGAGCAGTTTCTTCAATAAAGGCTTGAACCTTGGCACTGTAGTCGGCAGGCAGTTCGCCTTTCAGACGGCGTGCCAACTCAGCGGCCAGTTCAGGATGGGCCTGGCTGTAGGCATCAAAACGTACTTGCCACTCAGCTTGCTGGGCGCCACCTTTTTCGCGGCAATCCCAGCCTTGGTAGACTTCCTGAGGAATTTCAAAGGGACCGTGGTTCCAGTCCAGCGCAGCGCGGGTAGCGGCGATTTCATCAGCGCCCAAAGGAGCACCGTGAACTTTCTCGGAACCGGCTGCGTTAGGAGCACCCTTGCCAATCACGGTACGGCAACAAATCAGGGTTGGGCCCGTGCCTTCTTTGGCATTGCGGCGAGCTTGTTCGATGGCCTTGTGAATCGAAGCGGCATCGTGGCCGTCAACGGCACGGATCACATTCCAGCCGTAGCTCTCGAAACGGGCGGGCGTATCGTCGCCAAACCAGTTTTCGACTTTGCCGTCGATGGAAATACCGTTGTCGTCGTACAGCACCACCAGCTTGGACAGCTTCCAGGTACCGGCCAAAGAGCAGGCTTCGTGCGAGATGCCTTCCATCAGGCAGCCGTCACCGGCGAACACCCAGGTCAGGTGATCCACGACATCGTGGCCTTCGCGATTGAACTCGCGCGCCAACAAAGCTTCGGCCAATGCAAAACCGACTGCGTTGCCCAGACCCTGGCCCAAAGGCCCGGTCGTGGTTTCCACGCCAGAGGTAATGCCCACTTCGGGGTGGCCCGGTGTGCGCGAATGCATCTGACGGAAGTTACGCAGTTCTTCCAGAGGCAGGTCGTAACCGCTCAGGTGCAACAAAGCGTAGATCAGCATGGAACCGTGGCCGTTTGACAACACAAAACGGTCACGATCAAACCAGGCAGGGTCGGCAGGGTTGTGTTTCAGGTGCCGGGACCAGAGAACCTGGGCGATATCGGCCATGCCCATAGGCGCACCGGGGTGGCCCGAATTAGCTTGTTGCACGGCATCCATAGACAAGGCACGGATGGCATTGGCTAGGGTTTTATCAGAGGCTGACGCAATATCCATTAGAAGCTCATTGGGGCGGCGGCGCGGCAATTCCGACTGGTAGACGGCTCACGGCCCTGATTAGTTTATAAAACGCGCTATTTTAGCATTGCTGGCGCTAAACCGCCCCCACTTGAGCCGGGGCCTTGCGCTTTCTTACCCAAGCTCGGGTACGGTATGCTTGTGCGGTTTTTTATGCTTGATGGTGTCCTTATATGGCAGCTCCCCGTTTCTACCACTCCCTGGCCCTGCAGGCCGACACCGAGATCGCCCTGCCCGAGGCACTGGCTCATCACGCCATTCGCGTTCTGCGTTTGAAGGATGGCCAGGACATTGTGCTGTTTGATGGCCAAGGAGCCGAGTATCCCGGCACCTTGCGTATCGACGGCAAGAAAGGCTATGCCAATCTGGGCGCTGCCCTGGAACCGGCACGCGAACTGGCGGGCCGCATCACCGTACTGCAAGGCATCGCGTCCAGCGACAAGATGGACTGGATTATTGAAAAGGCGGTGGAGCTGGGGGTGAGTCGCTTTGTGCCTGTGCGCGCCCAGCGCAGTGTTTTGCAGTTAAACGCAGAGCGACAAGCAAAACGGATGGCGCACTGGCAAAGAGTCATTGAATCGGCCAGTGAACAATGTGGCCGTAACCGCTTGATGGAACTGGCCTCGCCCGTGACCTTGGCCGAGTACGTTCGTGAAACAAGGACCGGACTGCATTTATTTTGCGATCCGGATGCTCCACAACAATTGTCGCAGGTCATTGGCCCGCAGGATCAGGCCATCACCCTTTTGATTGGCCCTGAAGGCGGCTGGTCACCTGAAGAACAGAAAGTGGCACTGGGTGCCCAAGCTCAGGCGATTCGTTTTGGACACCGCGTCTTGCGGACCGAAACTGCCGCCTTGGCGCTGACAGCAGCGATCAGCGCCTTGCAAGGCTGGGAGTAAGCCTTACTCCTCGTCCTGGCCGGAATAGGAAGCAGGGTCCACGCCGGGTTCCGGATCAGGATGCTTACCAGCGTGCAGAACGACACAAACAAACAGGCGCTCGTTGTTCGAGGCCCAGGCGTGCACATCTTCACAAACACCCAAAATAGCCTGGGCGTCTTTTTCCAGTGCAGGATCGCCACTGTGCAGATTGTCCAGCCACAGGGCCAGCCCGGCTTTTTGATCCAGCACGGTATCGCACAGGCAATCGTAGAGTGAATCCAGATTGCCACCAAAAAATTCAGGGTAATCGACAGCTTTGGCTACTGCGCGCAACACGGCAGAGCGATTGCGTGCACGATCGCAACTTACTTCCAGAGCGCTCAGGCCCTGGGCCTGTGCCTGCTCCATAAAATCAGCAGCCGTCAGGCCCGTTGCGTCGAGCACACCGCCTTGTTGCAAAGCTTCTTGCAAAGTCAGGGATTGGCTCATTAGGACGCCTCCTTAAAAAACGCTAACACTTCTTCACGACGACTCATGGTATCGGTCTTTCCTAACTCGATCAGCTCTTGGGTGTAGCCGGACTCGAATAACAAGTATGAAATTAATGCGCCGCCTGTGGTCGGACCGGACTTTGAAGATACACCAAGTACTCGAAATAGGGTACGTGCAGCAGTTGGCATCTGATGAATATGCCGAGTGGCAATTTCATCCAGCGAACGGCTGGGAGTGATGGCAAACGTGCTGACAGGACGCAGCGATTGGCTTTTTAATCCATTTGCAGGCATATAGGCAAGCAATGTATTGATGCGTTCCATGCGCTCGATATCCGTTGACACACTATCCAGGAATATGTTGGATAAAGCGTAGCCACTGATCTGTGCCAAAGAGGGATAGGGAGGATCCTTGGATTCTTGCTCATGATAGGTGTTATCCGCGTATCCCGTGCCCACAATAAGCACCTTGTGCGCCCCTAAATGAATGGCCGGACTGATGGGAGCCAACTGACGCATGGTGCCGTCACCACACCACTGAGTTTGCTTGCCCACCTGCAGGGACTGAGCCGGAAACATGAAGGGAATAGCACTGGAGGCCATCAGGTGATCCACCCCGATGACACCCGGTATGGCCCGGCGCAGATTGCGTGTCCAGGGGCGTATGCGCTCATCAGACTGATAAAAAGTCAGATGCTCACCCGTGGTGTAGGCAGCGGCTGTAATCGCCAAGGCTCCCAGGTGTCGCTGGGCCAGGTTGCGTTGCAGACGGTCAAAATCCAGGCTGTTTTCCAGCAAGCTGCGCAACGGTGAGTTGTCCAGCATGGAGTGCGGCATATGGTCGCGCAAGCGCGGAGACAGCCAACCCAAAGCCAGAGTCGCCACCCAGTGCGCGCTGGTCGCCAGCAACTGCAAAGGGTCGGCATGAAAGATATCGTTGGTGTGCAGCGTGGCCCACAGCTGTTGTATATGGTCGACAGCCTCATGCGGCCGATCGGCACGACACGCCAGCCCTGCCGCATTGATAGAGCCTGCCGACGAACCACAAATAATATCGAAGGGATTACGAAACTGCGGGTTTCGATCCGGGTCCAGCAGCTCCAGCAAGCCGGCCAGGACCCCGGCCTGATATGCACCACGCGCCCCGCCCCCATTCAAAATCAAAGCGACAGGAGCGGGGGAGCGCGAAATCATAATGCGTGTCAGCCTTCAGTAGCGACGTTGGCATCCACCACCGTCACCGCTGTCATATTGACGATACGGCGCACCGAGGAGGTCGAGGTCATGATGTGAACCGGCGCCCGGGCACCAAGCAAGAATGGGCCGATGGCCACATTACCGCCCGCCGCCGTCTTGAGCAGGTTATAGGCGATATTGCCCGCTTCCACATTCGGGCAAACCAGCAGGTTCGCCTCACCACTCAGGGCCGAAGTGGGCAAAATTTGCTGGCGGGCTTTTTCGTCCAGGGCGCAGTCACCGTGCATTTCGCCATCCACTTCCAGGCCGGGGTCCAACTTGCGCACCCGCTCCAGTGCGCCGCGCATGGTCACAGCAGCGGGTGAGTCATTGGTGCCAAAGTTGGAACTGGACAGCAAGGCCACCTTGGGTTCGATATTGAACTGGCGCATCTTGCGAGCCGCAGCCAAGGTAATTTCAGCCACCTGATCCGAATTGGGATCATGGTTGATGTGGGTATCAGTCAGGGCAACCGTGCGTTCGCTCAGCAGCAGGATATTCATGGCCGCATAGGTTTCGACGCCCGGTGCTTTACCAATCACCTGATCCACCAACTCCAGATGGTTCTCGTAACGGCCCACCGTCCCGCAAATCATGCCGTCCGCATCGCCCAGGTGCAGCATCATGGCTCCGATCAAAGTCGGGCGACGGCGCATTTCCACACGGGCCATCTCTTTGCTGATGCCACGGCGCGACATGATTTCCCAATAGCTGGTCCAGTAGCGATGGAAGCGATCATCTTGTTCAGGGTTCGTGACTTCCACATCAATGCCCAGACGCAGGCGCAGGCCGTAGCGTTCGATACGCTGCTGCAAGACCGCGGGACGACCCACCAGAATGGGGCTGGCCAAACCTTCGTCGACAATAATCTGTACGGCACGCAAGACGCGCTCGTCCTCGCCTTCAGTAAACACCACGCGCGATTTCGCACCATCTTGCACCAGACCACGGGCCAGCGAATAGATCGGCTTCATGAACGAGCCGGATTTGTACACGAACTGGCGCAGCTGATACACGTAGCTTTTCAGGTCCGCAATGGGCCGCGTAGCCACCCCTTCATCCATCGCAGCCTTGGCAACGGCGGGGGCAATGCGCACGATCAGGCGCGAATCAAAGGGACGGGGAATGAAGAAAGACGGGCCGAAGGACACTTCTTCCAGGCCATAGGCCGCGGCCACACCCTCGTCCTGCTCTTCACGAGCCAATTGGCAAATTGCCAGCACGGCCGCTTTTTCCATGCCGCGTGTAATTGTGGTGGCGCCTACGTCCAGCGCACCCCGGAAAATATAGGGGAAGCACAGCACGTTATTGACCTGATTCGGGTAATCCGAACGGCCGGTTGCCATGACCACATCGTCACGCACCGCATGGGCGTCTTCAGGCAAAATTTCAGGATTCGGATTGGCCAGGGCCAGAATCAATGGCCGAGCAGCCATTTTTTTAAGCATCTCGGGTTTGAGCACGCCACCGGCAGACAGGCCCAAGAACACATCAGCGTCGCTGATCACATCGGCCAGCGTGCGGGCATCCGTTGGTTTGGCAAAGCGAGCCAGCTCAGGCACCGGCGATCCCGGGCGGCCTTCATAAAGCACACCGTCAATATCAGTAACCCAAATATTTTCCAGCGGCAGGCCCATATCGATCATCAAATCCAGACAAGCCAAGGCAGCAGCCCCGGCCCCTGAAGTGACCACTTTCACATCCTTGATGTCTTTACCGACTACGCTCAGACCGTTCAGGAAAGCGGCAGTCACACAGATGGCCGTACCGTGCTGGTCATCGTGAAAGACGGGGATGCTCATGCGCTGACGCAGTTTGCGCTCTACTTCAAAGCACTCGGGTGCCTTGATGTCTTCCAGATTGATACCACCAAAGGTGGGCTCCAGACCCGCAATAATGTCGACCAGCTTGTCCGGGTCGGTTTCATTGATTTCAATATCAAAAACGTCCAGACCGGCAAAGCTTTTGAACAGCACCGCCTTGCCTTCCATCACCGGTTTGGAGGCCAGTGCGCCAATATTGCCCAGGCCCAGCACAGCCGTCCCGTTGCTGATGACCCCAACCAGATTGCCTCGTCCGGTATAGCGAAAGGCGTTTTGCGGATCTTTGACGATCTCCTCGCAAGCGGCCGCCACCCCGGGCGAATACGCGAGCGCCAGATCCCGCTGGTTTGATAACTGTTTGGTCGGCGTGACCGATAACTTTCCGGGCCTGCCCTGTTCGTGATATTCCAGGGCTGCTTTCCGAAAATTGGCGTCCATGCTGTGTACCTACCCAAAAATCCATTTAAAAACGGACCGGGATCGCCAGCACGCCACAGCGTCAATTCAAACAAGTCATTTGCTTGCTCAAGATCTTTGTCGCCGAATGCCTTTGTCGTGTCTTTAGCCCCAGTCGCCGTGCTTGGCCTCCAGGGGCAAAGCAAGGACCATTCTAGCCTTTGCCTGCTGCTCAGGGTCAAGCGCAGGACAGTCCTGTCCTACAGCGCCTGACCTGGATACACAAAGCGGTCCACAGGATCAAACAGCGCCTTGATACGGCTGTCCACGTCCTGCGCTTGCCAGGACTGCTCCTGATTCGGCCAGGACCAAGCGTCAGGGTCCGATGCGCGTAGCACGGCTTCATCCAGCACCAGCCACTCCACCCAGGCCAGATCGCCGCCGTGCCCCAACATCAGGTGTGCCAGATTGATGCCCTCCCCGTCTACGGGTTCCAGAGCATCCAATCGGTAGCGGCCGGGCCAAAGCGTTTGCCGCAAGGCTTGAGTCTCCGATTCGCCCATCAGCTGGAACAAGGCCGGAATCAATTGCTGCATACGCAGGCTATCAAGTGGATTGCGGTTGTCTTGACCAAATGGCCCCAGAGCCGCTTGTGTGTTATCCGCCAGGATGACCGAACAGTGCAGGACGCCGGACAGGGCGGTACGGCCCGTGGGCCAGTCATGCTGACGTCGGTCCGCCAACCACGCGGCCACCGTCATACCGGCAGGCGCATCGGCCACACCTTGAAAACCTTTGGCTTCCATTTCCCCCAGCAGACAGCCGGGTTGCACAAACCAGCGTGTTGAATTGGGTTCCAGACGATCACAGCGGGCCATTTGACGCCCGGGAGCCAGAACAATCACCGGGCCATCCGCTTCACTGGCCAAGGGGACACCATCCAGACGCACCGTCACACCGTACTCGGCGGCCAGCGTCAACACCATGTGTACATCCGCGCTGGAGGCCGGTTCTAAGCGAGCCTGCTCGTGATCGGGTTCTGCACTGAGTTCCGTCCACTCACCCTGAACTCGGGCTTTCAAGCGCGAGCTAAATGTCTGCCAAGCCGTCTGGGGAGGACGACGCCCCGTCAAAAATGCACGCCGCGATGTAGAAACCATAGACTTTTCCTGCAACAAACCTAAACTGAAGGCCAACTGGCCCGCTGGTTTGCGCCCTCCTCGAGCACACGCACATGCCACAGCCACCTGACGCCCTTTTGAGCAAGGTCCTACAATACACTTTTTACCCGAGATTTGCCGTATGTCACGCCTCGCCAGCCGTACCGAACACGTCCTGCCTTTTCATGCCGTTGAACTTTTCAAACAAGCCAATGCCTTGCAAGCCACAGGCCGTGACATTATCAGCCTGGGGATTGGTGAGCCGGACTTCACCGCGCCTCAAGCCGTAGTCGATGCTCTGCATCAGGCCAGCACCCAGGGTCTTGGGCAGTACACTGCCCCAGCCGGTCTGAGTGCCTTGCGCGAACGCATTGCCCTGTACTACGAGCAGCAATTCCAGGCCCGTGTGGACCCTTCCCGTATTGTGGTGACTGCCGGTGCCTCGGGTGCTTTGTCGCTGGCCACGCTGGCCCTGATCAACCCGGGCGATGAAGTGCTGATGCCCGATCCCTCCTACCCAGCCAATCAGAACTTCATCATGGCTGCCGGGGGTACGGCACGCCTGATTCCTGCCACGGCCGAGGAACGTTTCCAGCTCAGCGCCCAGCACATCCGTGAACATTGGGGCCCTAAAACGCGTGGTGTCTTGATTGCCTCACCCAACAACCCGACAGGCGCCACCATCTCGCGTCCGGCGCTGCAAGAGCTGATCAAAGAAGTGCGCGCCCGTGATGGTTTCATCATCATGGACGAGATCTACCTGGGTCTGTTTTATGAAGAAGCCCCATTGAGCGCCCTGACCCTGGATCAGGACATCATTATTATCAATAGCTTCTCTAAGTACTTTCACATGACGGGCTGGCGTCTGGGCTGGTTGATTACCCCGCCCTGGATGACTGAAGTGTGTGAACGCATGGCTGCCAGCCTGGCAATTTGCGCCCCCTCGCTGGCCCAGCATGCCGCCCTGGCCTGCTTTGAGCCAGAAACCATGGCCATTTATGAAGAGCGTCGCCTGGCCTTCAAACAGCGTCGCGACTATCTGCTGCCAGAACTGGAGCGTTTAAGGCTGCACGTCCCCGTGCGTCCTGATGGTGCGTTCTATATCTATACGGATATTCGTGAGTACAGCCAGGACAGCGATGCCTTCTCGCAGCAACTGTTGCATGAAGCTGGGGTAGCGGCGGTGCCCGGTCGTGACTTTGGCACCTTCCACGCTCCCCACACACTGCGTCTGTCCTACGCTACAGGCATGGATCGCTTGCAGGAAGCAATCAGCCGTCTGGGGCAATTTCTGGGCCGCTAAGCCCAGCCCCTAAGCTGCTCGGGCTTTCAAGCCCGACCGCTTTTCCCTCCGGGCCAACTAGCGCGCCCGGACGGGAATTCCCGATGCCAAGGCAATACGTCGGCGCTCTGCCAGCACCTTGGCCCCATAGCCGCCATCGCTTGGGCCAGTCGCCCCCACGTAACAGGCAAGGCCACCTTCAATCGAACCTCGACGACGGATACAGTCAGACAGAATCTGCCCGCCCACGCGGATATTCGCCTCCGGGCTGAGCACGGCCAACGTGCCTTCCATATAGATATCGAACTTCTCTTTATGGACTTTGGTCATCACCTGCATCAGCCCCTGCGCCCCTACATGACTTTCAGCATAGGGGTTGTAGCGGGACTCGATCGCGATCACAGCCAGAATCAGCTGTGGGTCCAGATTCTTTTCCTTGCCCACGATAAAAGCGGTGTGAATTAAGGCACCCGCTACCGAGTAGGCAATCTTGTATTTACGCGCCAGATAGCTGCGCAATGCCTGCTGCTGCGCCGCCGTCACGCCAGCAAGAGGCTGCCCGGTCACCGAAGCGCGCAAGTTCTTCATAAAGCCTTGATACGTAGACACCGCTTGCTGCTGCTCTGTCTGGCTCAAGTCCTCACCGTCTTCCGACAAGCCTGAGACGGATTTATCCGCAGGCCAGACCGCCTGACTATACGCATCGTATTTCACCGCTTCCGGACGCAAGGTTTGCACGAGACCGGTATAAAGCTGGTTAAACTGAGCGCGCATCGATGGCACGACCACACAGGCAGCAATCGTCACCAGAACGGCAATGCCCAGGTACATGGCACACACGTGCACAAACTCACCAATGCGATACGTCAGGTTGCGGGCCGAACGACTAAGTACATAGTCCATATCTTGGAAGCCCATGGGTTGATCCTTAGTATTGCTAACTGCCCGATGTTAACCTTAGAACCTGTCCAAGGTCTTAACCAAAATATCTGTAAGCGGAGCCCCGTTCATCTGTGAAATACCGTGATTTAAGAGACTTTATTGCCCAGCTCGAAGCCCGTGGCGATCTGAAACGGATCACGCAGCCGGTTTCCACCTCGCTGGAAATGACTGAAATCAGTGACCGGGTATTGCGTGCCGGTGGACCGGCACTTTTGTTTGAAAACGCCCAGCATCAAGGCTCCAAAGCCGCCATGCCTGTGCTGACCAATCTGTTTGGTACACCGCAGCGCGTTGCCTGGGGCATGGGTGCCCAGGATGTGTCGGCATTACGCGACACTGGTGAGCTGCTGGCCAATCTGAAAGAGCCTCAAGCCCCTACCGGCATGCGCGACGCCTTGTCCAAAGTGTCCATGCTCAAGTCTGCACTCTGGGACATGAGCCCTAAAAACGTGCGTTCCCCGGCATGTCAGGAAGTCGTGCTGGAAGGCAAGGATGTGGATCTGAACCAGATCCCTTTGCAACTTTGCTGGCCTGGCGACGTTGCCCCCCTGCTGACCTGGGGTCTGGTCATCACCAAAGGCCCGCACGCCAAACGTCAGAACCTGGGTATTTACCGCCAGCAACTGATTGGCCGTAACAAACTGATCATGCGCTGGTTGTCCCACCGAGGTGGTGCGCTGGACTTTCGCGACCACGCCTTGACCAACCCCGGCAAACCCTTCCCGATTGCCGTTGCCTTGGGCACCGACCCCGCTACCATTCTGGGCGCAGTCACACCCGTACCGGATAGCCTGTCTGAATATCAATTTGCCGGTTTGCTGCGCGGCTCACGTACAGAAGTCGCCAAGGCTTTGGGCAGTGATCTGTCTGTGCCTGCCTGGGCGGAGATTGTGCTGGAAGGTCATATTCTGCCTAGCGATCACCCCGATGCCCTGGCCCCCCAGGTCCCAGAAGGGGTAAAGCCGCCTGCTGACAAGAACTACGAGATGGCGCTGGAAGGCCCTTACGGCGACCACACCGGCTACTACAACGAGCAAGACTGGTTCCCAGTCTTTACGGTTGAGCGCATCACCATGCGTCGCAACCCGATCTACCACAGTACTTACACCGGCAAACCACCCGATGAGCCAGCGGTCTTGGGCGTGGCACTGAATGAAGTTTTTGTACCGTTGCTGCGCAAGCAATTGCCTGAAATCATCGACTTCTATTTGCCACCCGAGGGCTGCAGCTACCGCCTGGCCGTGGTATCCATTCGCAAACAATACGCTGGCCATGCCAAGCGTGTGATGTTTGGGGTGTGGAGCATCCTGCGCCAATTCATGTACACCAAGTTCATCGTTGTGGTGGACGAGGACGTGAATACCCGAGACTGGAAAGAAGTGATCTGGGCCATGACAACTCGCATGGACCCAGTACGCGACACCGTTCTGGTGGAAAACACGCCTATCGACTATCTGGACTTTGCTTCGCCGGTTTCTGGACTGGGCGGCAAAATGGGTATGGACGCTACCAACAAGTGGCCTGGCGAGACACAACGCGAATGGGGCGTGCCCATCAAGATGGACGATGCCACACAGAAAAAAGTAGACGATATGTGGTCTACCCTGGGGCTGTAAGCAGCAAGCTCGCCACTATGGCGGGCTGCATTACCTATAGTCGGCATCGTAGTGGCAGTCCTTGACCATAAGGCTTGGCCTTTTTATACAGGCCAAGCCAAGGGCTCAACCAGCTCAATCAAATACTCATCCGGATCCAACACAAACGCAATCGTGCGTTTACCGTGATTCATTTGCTTGGGGGGTGTTTTGATCTTCACTCCACAGGACTCCAGCTTGCGCACAGCCTGATGGACGTCATTCACCATCAAAGCCAAGTGTCCAAAAGCCGTCCCCTTTTCATAGGGTTCGCTTCGGTCCCAGTTATAAGTCAGCTCCAGACTGGACTGGGTAGTTTCGTCAAAACTGAGAAACACATTGGTGAATCTGCCTGACTCATACTCGGTATGCCGCAACACCTTCATCCCAAGAACATCTCTGTAAAACGCCAAAGATCGTTCCAGATCCAGCACGCGCAACATGACATGATCCAGACCAAATTTTATTTCAGGGGTGCTCATAAACGGGGCCAGTGGCAAAAACTGCAATGTAGCAAAACCGCCCCATTTCCATCATGACCGTTCATCAAAGACTGATGAGAAATACTCAAGACTGCTCAGGTCGATGACATCAGCTCTGACGAGATAGTCTGGATAAAAAGTGGCACACAAGGATTTGCATTGCTGTCCTGCCACATGATGTTGATAAAGGATTGCGGGTGCTGCCCGGACAAATCCAAATCAATCGCCACCAGATCCCGGTGCACGTACTTACGTAGCGACTGCGAAAGCACGGCAATGCCTATATTGGCCGCTACCATGCTCATGATCCCGGTGATAGTGCTGGCCTCCTGCACCGAATTGGGATGAAACCCCGCATGGCGACACAAAGAATAAAAATAACGACGCCATACCTGCCAATGCGTCTTGCTGCCCACTACAAACTGTTCATTGGCCAGCTCAACCAAAGGGATAGACTTTTCCTTGGCCAGAGGGTGATCGCTTTGCAACAACACTATCGGGTCGTCACGGCACACCGGCTTCCATTGCACCCCCAGTTCCTCAGGGTCGTCCGAGAACGCAAAACCGAAGCCCAGATCCAGACTGCCTTGCTGCAAACCCTGAATTTGCTGCTGGGTCGGCATATATAACAAATCGGTTGTGATGTGCGCGTACTGCTGCTTGAAATGCTCCAGAGTCCGGGGCAAAACGTCCTGCACCGCATAGTCGTTGTACGCAATGATCAAGTGGCCGATATCACCAAATTTCGCTTTCTGGGCCAGCTCAATACCGCGCTCCAGATGCACAAAAACCTGCTCAATTTCCTGCAGTAGCAAAAAGCCCGCCGCCGTCAGCTTGACTTGGCGGGTGCTGCGTTCAAACAGGTCTACCTGCAAGTCTTCTTCCAGCTTTTTGATGATGCGCGTGAGCCCCGGCTGGGTGATATGCAGCAGCTCGGCCGCCTTTTTGAAATGCAACTGTTCAGCCACCGTTTTAAAGGCGCGCAAGTGATGCAGATCCAGGCGTCCAGGAATCATGGCTCAGCTCTTTTTTTGATTGATAACATCGCGATCAATAATAGAGCGCGAATAGTGAATGGACAAGCAATTTGCAGAGGATTAGCTTATCAATCACGCACCGGGCGGCTGTCCTCAAAGACATCAAGAGCCGATGCAAAGCCCAACCGATAGGAGGAATTTATCCTGCTCCAGTCGATGCCTTATTCGACCTTTTCATTCATACCAATAAGACCGTCACACACGCACGAATAATAAAAAACCAAGTACCCCACAGGGTTTGATTTTAAAAAAAACAGATAGTCCCAATACTTGAGGAGACATAAGTATGCAAAGGGAAACCACCGTGGCCGAATCGGAACATACCGATACGGGCCACATTAAGAAAGTCATGATGGGTTCAGCGGCCGGCACGATCGTTGAATGGTTCGATTTCGCCTTGTTCGGCTATATGGCCGTCTACATTGCACAAAACTTCTTTCCGTCCGCAGACAAAATGGCAGGGCTGCTGGCCACCTTTGCCGTGTTTTTGGTGTCCTTCATTGTGCGACCACTGGGCGGCATCTACTTTGGCCGGCTTGGGGATCGGATTGGCCGAAAGAAGATTCTGGCTTTGACCGTCTTGCTGATGTCCGGCTCGACAGCGGCCATTGGCCTGATCCCAACCTACGACAGTATCGGAATCTGGGCTCCGGTTCTGCTGATCATCATCCGCTGTATTCAGGGGCTGTCCGCGGGGGGCGAATACACAGGCGCTACCATCTACACCGTTGAACACAGCCCCATGAACAAGCGCAACTCGTACGCCTGGGCTATGTCGGGGGCGACGTACTTCGCATTTGCCCTGGCCGCTGGGATCAGTGCGGGGCTGGCAGCCATTGTGGGTACTGAAGCCATGGGGGACTGGGGCTGGCGTGCAATTTTCTTGCTGGCCGTTCCTATGGGTGTGGTGGCTTTCTTCATTCGTGACCACTTGTCCGAATCACCTGAATTCCAGCAAATGCGTGCCGAAAAGAAAGGACAGGCCAGCTACACCGCATCCCAGGTGTTCAAGGCAGAAGGATCGAACATCGTGAAGCTGGGCGGATTCATTGTGTTGTACGCCCTGTCTTTCTACATTTTCTCCACCTATATGAACACCTTCTTGCGCACCGTCATTGGCTTGTCGTCGGTGCAGTCCTTGACCGCCAATATGGTCGCCCTGCTGTTCGTGACTGCCTTGACCCCCATTGCCGGCATCATCTCGGATAAAGTGGGTCGCCGCAAAATGATGCAGTTCGCTGCCATCTGGCACGCTCTGTTCACCATCCCCGCCTATATGGTTGTGAACGGCGGAGCCTCGCTGGAAGCGGCCATTGCCGGCATGTTGATCATCGGTATTGGGCAGGTCGCCGCAAGTGTCGTTGCCGTGACACTGCTGTCCGAGATGTTTCCCACGGACATGCGCTATACCGCATCGAGCATGTGCTACAACATCACCTTCGCGATCTTCGGTGGCACCGCCCCTTACCTGGCGATTTGGCTGACCACGCAAACGGGCAGCTACCTGGCCCCGGCGTTTTACGTCACCGTTGTAGCTGTACTGTGCTTTTTCTGGGTCACGGTCTTGATGCCGGAAACCGCCAACAAACCTTTACGACGCTATCACACTGAACCGGGCCACGATGCCAAAGCCGCTGTTAGTTTGGGCAAAACCAGCATCACTTAGTTAAGCCGCCTGCTCATTCGCATCATCGAACAGCCCTGTCATGCAGGGCTGTTTTTTTACTTTTTTTATAGTGAAGAAAAACCATTGATTTGCATTAAGCGCAGTGCGGATAAATGAAATTCTGAGTATAGAAAAAGCATCTTCCCACTCCCCCTTATATAAAATAGCCTGCTGTAGTATTGACTAAAGCTTGACTCACTTCCTGCCTAATGCAGATAGAAGGACCAGCTTGCACTGCCAAAGGGCCCTTTTCGCATGACCACCATCAGCCTGACTGACATCACGGTAAGCAGCACCGACACCTCCCGCTCCGAAGGGTGGTTGAATGTTCATCTCAGCAATGGTCATACGATGACAGCTCACTGCCCCATCGGCCAGGACAACTGGGCCAAAGGTACGCAGCAGTTGTGCAACAATGCTCAGGAGCCAGGCCAGAAAACCATACAGCTGGACAAGCTGCTCTTGCAGGCTGCCCACGAGGGCCAATACATCATCCTGAAGGCAGATCTGCCCCGGTCTGCCATCCCCATGACTTACGCACGCCCCGCGAACGAACACGTATTCATGGAGCTGTCCCATAAACAGCAAAGTGTTTTCAGTGCGGATTTTCTGGCGATTGTGGCTATTATTTTTGCCGCTCTGTATGGTTTGAAATGGTTGTTCGAAAAATACGTTCTGAACAAGTTCTAAGTACGTCTCTTGCGTCTGGATAAAAAAAACGTCCTGTAAAAACAGGACGTTTAAATGAAAAAGAAAAACTCAGACCACAAGCGCCGCGTGATTACTCAAAAACCGCTGCTGTAATTGCCGGGCTTGTAATAACAGAATGTCGTCCTGATGCGGTTTGCCGATCAGCTGCAAGCCCATAGGCATCTTCTGGTAATACCCCAAAGGCAAAGACACTACAGGCAATCCCGCCAGTTGCCAGGCTCGGCTCATGAAAGGAGCCCCGGTCCCCTCTGTCTTGTCAGGTGCAACACCGGGGGCGGCAGGAGCCAGAATAAAGTCCGCTTGATGATCTTCAAACCAGTGCAGCAGGCTACGGGTAATCGCCTCGGCTTTTTGCAAAGCGGCAATGTAATCCGGGTAAGGAAAGGCCAAGCCGCTTGCCATCAAGCCTTGCATATGACTGCTCAGCGCCTGTGGCTGTTGCTGCTCATGAATCAGGTTGCGAGCAACCTCATAAGCCATGATCTGCCCATGCAAACTGGTGAGCTGGGCAATGTCCTCAGACAAAGAAAAATCGACCTGCTGGTGTCCTTGGCCCAACAAGTCCTGCTGGCAGGCGTGTAAGGTCTCCAGCATTGGCGCCTGTATGTCCCCCAGCCCCTCACCCGAAAACACGGCGAACACATAAGGCCTATGTTTCAGGTGGGGTGAGGAACTCCAGGACTTCTGCAGCAAGATACTGCGTACTAACAAGGTGTCGAGCACATCATTGCTGATGATGCCCAGCGTATCGAGTGACTGCGCCAAAGGCTGAATATTGCGCAGGGAAAATTCGTTCTTGCTACCTACATAGCCAATACACCCACAATAAGAGGCAGGCCTGATGACGGAGGCGGCCGTCTGGGTACCGAAGGCAATAGGCACCATATAATCTGCAACTGCAGCAGCCGAGCCACTGGAAGACCCTCCCGGCGTGCGCTCCGGGTCATGGGGATTGCTGGTTTTACCCGCCTGGAAGTAGGCGAATTCGGTAGTGACGGTTTTACCCATCAAAATACCCCCGGCCGCTTTCATGGCTGCCACGCAAGAAGCGTCCATTGTCGGAATGCGATCCTGATGAATGACAGAACCCATGGTCGTCGGGATATCTGCCGTATCAATCACGTCTTTGACAGCAAAGGGCAAGCCCATTAAGGGCGAGGCTTTGTAGAACTCGCTACGGCTTTCGTATTCAGCCAGATAGTCCTCCTGATCGATCAAGTATTGCCAGGCTCCTACCTGCTCCTCTCGCGTCGCAATGCGCTCGTAGAAAGAAGCCACGATCTGTGCCAAGCTGGCCTCGCCCGTCGTCAGGGCATGCATCAATTGGTGTAAAGGCTGCTTAAACCACTGTCGTTTCATGCTGCCACTCCTTGAGCTCTTGCAGTAATCGGGCATCCACCGTCGCCACCCCACCCCCAATACGGCCCCGCTCGCCCGCAGCATCAATCATGCCCAGCAAAACCAAAGGCCCCGTGTCCGTGGCAATGACCTGAGCAAGGTCCGTGATGCCAAGGCGTCCGGCCAAAAACGGCAACTTGCTGATCAGAAAAAGGCTTTGACGGTTCAAGTAGTCTGCCGGCAAGAAAGCCTGCAGATTTTTAGCGCTTAAGCCTGCCAGATCCAGACACTGCCCACCCAAGCCGACAAAATCCACCACTGCACTATCGCCTAAAGCGCCCAAGGCCTGCGCCTGCTCGTTGCCCGCGTCTTTATGGCCCGCAATAGCAGGAGCATTCACCACCAGCCAGCCTTGGGAGCTGGCCAACTGCAAACCAAAGCGCAGCCCATTGCCACCGACTTTGAGAATCGGATCGACACCCGCGGCAGAACTCGGTGCAGCCAAAACCAATGCACTGGCGGCCATCCAATAATTCAATGCCCACGCCATAGCCCCGTAGAGAAATGACGTACTTTTCTCATCATTGATACCCCAGGAAACAATAATGTCAGCCAATAAGCCGGAGGCATAAAGGGTACGGGCGTGGCCATCATCACCATTTAGCAGCGAGGCCTGCACAATAGGCGCCAGCGCGACCGGGCCTTGAAAACTGGCCGCCAGTCTTGCGCCCAGATCCTGATGCAACCAACGCAGATGGGGGATCATTTCTTCTGCAAAAATTCCCAAGCGGGTACACCAGCGCATCCCTTCATTCAGCACCGAGTATCTTTTGTTCTCGGGCTGATTACTATCGCTGACTTCAATCAGGTACATGGAAGGAGTGGCTACTCCCGCCAAGGGGACGACCACCCCATAATCTTGCGCTGGGGCCAACTGCACGCCCCCCTCATCTAACAAGACCTGAGCCTGGGCCTTATTGCCGGCCCAACCTTCATACAAAATGCCCACCAGGACCGAATTACGTATCGCCGCAGGCAACTCGCCGGCATTACGGAACGGAGGTCCTGCATGCAAAATCAGACGTGTTTCTGGGGGCAGAATATCTTGCAGCGGCCTGACGCCCGTCCAGGACGGCATGACGGCGCAGGCGCTGTGATGTAGATGCTGAACCATGTCGTCTCCTTACGCCACGCGTACCCAGGTCTCGCTATTGGCCAAGCTGGCTGACTGCGCTCGGGTGCCATTGAAGTCACGCTCGATCGTTTTGCCCGGCAAGGGTGTGCCGTTAATCAAAACTCGCGCCTGTTGTGCGGGATGGAATACGCACATCATTTCGTGCTTCTGCGTTTGAGTCTGACTTTGCGGCAAGTCCACACAAATCGCAGCTTGCGTCATGTGATCCCATTGCAGCTCTATCTTCAAATCAGCGCTGACAGACTCCACCGCTTCCGTATGCTGCTCAGGAAAGCGGTTGACGCTACGAAACACGCCATCACCAAGAATCTTCACCCCATCCAGCGCGACTGCTTTGCGAAACAAGCCGAAATGGCGCACAAAGTCTCGGATCAGATACTCGGCTAAAGGTACGTTGTCGGTGACTAGCAGACGCGCGTCACTGCCATCACCGGCCTCGTAGGGATTCTCTAACACCAGAATGGCCTGACCGCTGCCGTACGCCGAGCTGGCAATACGGAAGTACAAGGATAAGGAGGACCATTCCTGATCCATATCGGTTTTCAAATAAATAAAAGGGTTATCGCCGGTCCAATCCAAGGTCCCCGTTTTAATACCAGTCATGATCAGTCTCCATCTGTAAGTTTTTTGTAAAGGGCTTTACCTTGGCACGCTTACGCAAGGTCTTTTGCTGCTGCATATTCCTCTCGCAACTGCGCAAAATCCGTGCTGGGCTGCCAGCCCAAAATGTCCTTGGCAGCGCTGCTGCTAAAGATGGAGGCACGCGGATTGTCCTGATACCAGCGTGGATTCTTAATGTCGGGCACGGAGCCCATAATCTGCTGATACCAATCGATGGTGGGCAAAGGATGCGAGCTATCGTCGGCGCTGATGAAAAACACGCCGTAGCGCAAACCTTGTAGATTGACGGCTGCCTCAAAGGCACGAGCCAGATCAGCCGCCCAGATGTAATAGAACAGCCAGTTGCGCTGCGGGGTATCGACGAACTGAATGTACTCAGCAATGGTTTCTGGCAGGACAACCGCCAAAGGACGCAAACAGATGATTTCCATATCTGTGGCATCGCTAAAGCTTTTGGCCATCTGCTCCATCATGATTTTGCTAACGCTGTACGCCTGATACGGCTTGTTCTCATGGGCTTCATCCACAGGCAGATACTCAGGCTGCCAGTCGGCACGCATCTCGGATAAGCCGCAAGCAGAAATGCTGGAGCACAACACCACTTTCTTGACGCCATTTTCCCGACAAGCTTGCAGCACATGCCAGGTGCCACGGACGTTCACATTGATATATTGTTCTTCGGGCGCTTTCCAGTCGAAGTCAATCGCAGCCAAATGGATGACGGCATCAGCATCCTTGGTCGCCGCCCGCACTGCATCCAGATCCATCACATCGGTCTGAACAAAAGCCACCTGATGCTGGCTGGGTTTCAAATCGGCCACAACCACATCCATGGTTTTCATCAACTGCTGTACTACGTACGAACCTACGCGACCCGAGCCGCCTGTAACCACCACTTTCTTCATGGTGTTTCTCCTGTTTATTGTTATAGATCCAAAACCAATTCGTCTGACAAGGCACGCGATACGCAAATCATCATGGTTTCATTGAGCTGCCGTTCCTCTTTAGACAGGACAAAATCCCTGTGCTCTGGCAGGCCGGAGATCACCACGGTTTCGCAAGTGCCGCAGGTGCCGTTCTGGCACGAACACTTCACCCGAACCCCCTCACGCTTCAATGCACTAAGAATGGTTTCATCGCTAGCTACCTCGATACGTTTGCCTGATTTTTGTAAGGTCACGGCAAAGCGCTTGCCCTGAAGCTGGCTGGCGCTGGTATCCACGGAAAAACGCTCCAGAACCAAGTGCCAAGCAAGGTGAGTTTGTTCCTGGTGATAGCGTTCCAAGGCATCCAGCAAGGCCTGTGGCCCGCAGGAATAGACGACGGTCTGCTCATCCAATGCGTTCAGAGCGGCCTGCAAATCAAACAAGCCATCCTGATTGGATGCATGCGCCGTAATACGCGCCGCATCCATTTGCCGCAGCTCTTGCAGAAAAATGAAATCAGCAGCGTTTCGTGCCAGATACAGCAACTGCCAATCCAGGCCAGCCGCCGCGGCAGCCTGAACCATAGGAACAATGGGCGTGATGCCAATGCCACCGGCAATAAAAAAACACTTGTTGCTTGCAGCAAAGGGAAAGTGATTTTTAGGAATGCTGACAGCAAGTGCATCCCCCTCTTGCAACACGTCGTGGATATACGCCGACCCGCCCCGCCCCGCTTCCTCTTTCAAAACGGCGATTTGCCACTCATGGGTATTGGCCTGCTGACCACAAAGTGAATATTGGCGATAGAGCGGTTCTGCTTGCGGCACAGCCAGTTCCAGCTCAATGTGCGCTCCCGGCTCCCAGGCGGGGAATGAACCCCCGTTCTGCAAGCCCAGGGTCAAACCCACCACTCTGTCCGACAGCCTGGTTTTCTTTAACACGCGTGTTTGCAATGTTTGCTGCATGATGCTGCTCCTGCTCCTTTAGGCAATCGCCCGGATCGGCAATATCCGGCTTTGCTCATCAGCGCGACGCTCCTGCGCGCGGTACAAGTCGATCAACCAGTTTTGCAGACGCTTGATGACCAGCTCTTCATTGGTCAGGCGGCCACGGGAGGCAAAGTTCGATTGCATTCCCAAGTGAGAACGGCGCCATGCAAACAAGTCTTCCACCATGACCGGATAGAGATCGTCATGCTCTTGATCGAACTTTTCTTTGTGATCCTCGCGCTCCAGCGTGGATTGCGGATACATCCAAGACACACCATACGTGGACTGCTTGGCACTTTTGGGCAACCACATGAAGTACTTCACCTTGTCCGGCATAGCGACCAGCAGCAAGTTGGGCGCAACCGTCACATAAGACAGCTGAGTGCGCTCGGTATCCGTCAAGGACTCCATGGGAGGCTGCAAAATAGATCCGGTATTGGTGGGTGCAGCATCTCGGTGAGTGGAGATCAGGTTGTACGAAACGATGCCATTGGGCACATCATTGAAAACAGCGCTTTCGTCTACGCGCTCCGGTGTGGTCTCGTACATGGCGCCCCACGAAGAGGCATGCAAAAAGCTGCAGTGGTAGCACTCGTCATTGAAAACTTTCCAGTTCCAGTCAAAGTTTTCCATCTTCAAAGGCTCTGAGGACTTCAGTTCAGCCATGCGGTAGTTCGACAACTGCTTGCCCAGATTGCCCAGACGGGTATGCAAGGCGGGGGCCATAGCGTCGTAATTGATAAAAATAAAACCTTCCCATACTTCCGCGCGGATCTTGGGCAGACAGACACTCTTGGGGTCAAAACTGGCACCCGTATCCGTCAGGCCCGGCGCCGACACCAGTTCACCTTCCATGTTGTAGACCCAGGCATGCAAGGGGCAACTGATGCGGCGCACATTGCCTGCCCCCTCCAGCAACAACATATTGCGATGGCGGCAAACGTTGGACAGCACATTGATCTGGCCTTCCCGATTACGGATGGCAAATAGCGCATCATTGCCCACATCAAAAGTGAAAAAGTCGCCGGCATTGGGGATGTCGGTCGCACGGCCGACACAGAACCACTGTGTTTTCCAGACGGCATTCAGTTCAAACTGAAAAAACGCTTCCGACGTAAAACACTCGGGCGGCAAGGCAAACACCTCATCGGTTTCCTGCTCAAAGTAGCTTCGGTCGAATTCTTCAATCGCAATCGGTGAGCGCACAGCTGTGTTCATCTCGGTATCTCCTCTGGTTTGCATGAGCACCATGAATGGCTTGTTATTAGGTCAGGACCATCATGCGACAGGGAGCTAGCCTTGAAAATTGAGCAGATTTGACGGAACGATGAGTTTTTTTTGTAGCTGGGTTCTTGAACCTGAAAAAGCGATCACCGGCGTAAGCGGGAAAAGTAAGATCATTTGCCCAGCACAGACCTGTACAAGCTGGCCCCACTTTCGTTCAGGCACAAAAAAAGCCTGCAAAAGCAGGCTTGGTACACATAAACAAGAACGCTGGCAGGCTTAATGGATAGCGATGGAAGCCACCCAATCAATGAACTCTTGTTCCTGGGAGCCTAGATTGGCTTGCATGGGGTAGGCCAGAAAGTACGCGTACTCATCCAGATACACATCAAACAACTGCACAATTTCCTGCTTCTCGATCAAAGGCTGCAAAAGCGCCGGACAGCCCAGCATCACCCCTTGCCCATTCAAGACGGCATCCATGCGTACATTGGTGTCATCAATATGGAAGCTCTTTTTGGCCGTCAGCTCCAAAGAAGCTGCCTTATGCAGCCATTGTTGCCAGCACACATGGTTTTCTTCATGAATCAGAACATGCTGGTTCAAGTCCGCAGCTGATTGAATCGGGCCATGCGTCTTCAGGTAAGAGGGAGAGCAGACCGGCGTCAGGTTGCCAGGGATGATTCGCAAGGTATTCAAATGCGGCCAATCCCCTTGCTTACCCCAGACAATGGCAAAGTTGATGTTGTCCCTGAAGAAATCAGGTGCTTGCAGGCGGTGCAGCAGATTGATTTCAATATCCGGGTGTTTGAACCAGAAATCCTGCAACTGGCGAGTGAACCACATACTCGACACAAAGGGCCGTAAAGACAGATTAATGCGACTCTTGCCATGCGGCATGCGCAATTCACTCAGGGCCTGATTGATTTCATAAAATGGTCTTTGCAGACGCTCGAACAGGAACTGACCCTTGTCGGTCAGCTCCAAAGAGCGGTTCTTACGCAAAAACAATTTGCAGCCCAAGTACTCTTCCAAAACCTTGACCTGATGACTGACTGCCGACGGAGACACCAGCAGGTCTTCGGCCGCCTTGGTAAAGTTCAGCCTTTGGGCCGATACCGTGAAGGTTCTTAAGGCATTTAATAATGGCACCTGCATAACGAACGCTGTCTCCTGAGGATTGTATTTCCAATACTGGAATTATTTATTATCTGGAGCATAAGCCTAGCGGGTGTCAAAAACCAGCCTGCAACCCAATCCCATGGTCAAAGAAAAACCGGCCTGAGCCGGTTTTTCAAAACATATCCGAACTAAAAATCGGTATCGGAATTTCGCCGTACCGGAACCAGCACGCTACGCGCTTTTTCTCGGGAAGATTTGGCGGAATTGAACAGCTTCCAAGCCCCTAGGGCCACGGCACCCACTCGCATCCAGCGACCACCAAAGCTGCTGAGCACGGCCGAGGCACCGGACAGTAAAAATGGATAACGGCGCGACCAGGACAATGCGTTAGTGACCAGGCCCCCCACGCTAAAGCCGGAGGGTTTGACGTTATTCCACAAATTGCCAGGGCTTAAATCTTGTCCCAAGGCATGTACCTGGGATGACATCGCTTGCCGCTCCAAAGAAGCGCGGACTCGCAGCAGTTCGATACGCACGGCCCGCTCCTGGGCGGACATGCTCTCTTGCTTAGTGCTCATTTCCCGTCCCCTTCAGAATCGCGCAAACGATCAATAAAGGCCACATCGCGGCGCAGCTCGGACAAGGTAGCCGAAAAGGGAATCGGTCCCGTTGTCAGACGTTGGCGTACGGCCAGGAACAAGCCTATTCCCAAACCCGCATAGAGCACCACCAAGACTCCCAGCGCCCAATAGCGGTAATCAGTAGGCCAGAAGTACAAAGCCAATAACAAACTGAAAACCAGCACCGCCAGCGTCGAGAACAGCAGTGCGCCAAACACCATACTGAATAAAGTAATCAGGCTGGCCTTTTGCTGACCGGCTTCCAGAGCGAACAGCTCAAGCCGAGTACTGACGGCCGCTATCAAGGTAGAACCAAGCTGACTGATAGATTGCCTAAGCGCCATGATTTATCCCTGCTCTGCGGCATCCTGTCATCTGCTGCAACGACAAGAGCCTGATGTCCAAGAGACTGCCGATCCGGACGGTAAAGACCGGATCGGCAGGGCTACTTTTGCTACTGCCAGGCCCGGACAGGGCTGGCAGCGCAGAGCACAGACAGATTAACGACGGCTGATCAGCATGCCGAACATCAGGCCCACAACGCCGGCCACGCCAATGGCTTGCCAGGGTTTGTCATGGACGTAGTTGTCGGTTGCTTTAGCCGCACGAACACTTTGTTCAACCACAGCTTCCTGAGCATCGTGCAAGGAATCACGGGTCAAACGCAGTGAACGCATGGCCTTTTCACGCAGCTCACCGGCTTTATCGCCTGTGGCTTCGGCTGCTTCACGCATCAGTTTTTCGGCTTCATCCAGGCTAGCCTTAACCTCATCGATGAATTTGTCTCCGCTATTTTCCACACTTTTCTTGGTTGCCATATACAACTCCTTGCAGTTGAAAGGGACACGCGACAAATACGTATCGCCAAGTGAATGGCGCATTAGGGCGCCGCATAAAATTCTTTAACCTTCTGCTTTCACGTACAGGATAAAGATGCTCGGTGGACCTGAGACAAGTTAATCACAGGTTTACTTCAGTTGGGTCACGTCCACCTGAGACGGAACACCGTTCTGAATACTCTCTTGCTTCATAACCATTTGCACATCCGGGCAGTACCAGTCGGTAACTTGAGCATTAATACCCGGAATCGGTAAGCTGATGCCGCTGAAACTGGCCTGGGTGGGCTCAATATCGCGCTGATAACGAATCGGCCAGCATTGATAATTACCCAATGCGGTCTGTACGGTTTGCTGGGCACCGACGGTCTTGTCGCCGGTATGAATGCGCAGGACATTGGGGTTTGTCTGGGCCCGCTTGTCCAGCACGATCTGGAAGTCCTGGCGCGGGAAGGTCTGCCCTTCTTTCAAACCGCCAAGCTCGTAAGAAAACAAGCCAAGCAAACGCAGATCAAACGAGCCCTGCACCGGCTCCAGCCCGCCACGGCCATCATCACGCTGGAAGCGTGTGCGGCCATCGCGCACCGTCATCACATAATCAATATTGGGTTTGCTGGCAGGCAAGCCTGCCAGTGCCACACTGGCCTTGCCCTGTACGCGAGCCTGACACTGATCACCACCCTGCTTTTTTACGTCTGAAAAGGCCAGATCAGCCCCCAGCGCCAAAAAGCCCGAGCCAGTTAACTGCACCTGCCCGCCATCGCGCATAAAGGGCACATCACACAAACCGGCCTGAGCCGAGCTCAAGCCTAATATGACCAATAGCGGTGCAGCCATCCAAGCATTCAGTTTCATGTACATCCTGGATTCAGTGAAACTCACGTTTGACTCATTATTATGCCTATCCCCCCTGCCGTACTGGCAAGGGATTGTAAAAAAGCACGACAAGTTCCTGACTTATAGCCCGCTCTCCTGATCTTTCTGGCGTGTTCCAAAGATACGGTCACCCGCGTCACCCAAGCCTGGAACGATATAACCATGCTCATCCAGACGCTGGTCAATGGAGGCTGTATAGATATGGACATCAGGGTGATGTTTTTCAAGAGTAGCGATCCCTTCGGGAGCCGCCACCAGCACCAGGGCGCGAATATTCTTGCAGCCGGCTTTTTTCAACAGGTCAATGGTTGCCACCATCGAACCACCCGTCGCCAACATCGGGTCGATAATCAGGGCCAGACGCTGATCCAGCTCGCCAACCAGGCGCTCCAGATAAGTTTGGGCTTCAAAGGTCTCTTCGTTGCGCGCAATACCGATCACGCTGACTTTGGCGCCAGGGATCAGGTTCAGAACGCCATCGAGCATGCCAATACCGGCACGCAAAATAGGAACAACCGTTACTTTTTTGCCTGCCAGCTTTTCCACTTCCACATCACCGCACCAGCCAGAAATGGTGGTGGGCTCCAGTGGCAGATCCTTGCAGGCCTCGTAGGTCAGCAAAGAAGCAATTTCCTGGGACATTTCACGAAAGTTTTTCGTGCTGAGATCTGCTTTGCGCATCAAGCCCAGTTTATGGCGGATCAAAGGGTGGCGTATTTCGTGTATGGGCATGATTGCTTCATCAAATTAGGGACAAACTAAAACAGGACCGCCCCAAAAGCGGTCCACACTATCGTGATCGTTAACGAACTGCCAGCCACTTCACCACGGCATCAAAGAAAGGACGCGCAGAAGCAGAACGTTCGTCATTTACCATCATGACGACAATATACCGCTTTCCGCTCGCTCCCAGCACGTAACCGGCCAGCGCACGGCTATCGCGCAGCGTGCCGGTTTTAAGGTGAGCGCGCCCTTGCACCTCGTCGTCCCGCAAGCGCGAACGCACGGTGCCATCGACACCGGAGATGGCAAAGGAGGAAATGTATTCAGGCATCCAGTTCGAGCGCCAGGCAACTTTCAGCATATCGGCCATGCCGCCTGCGGTGACTCGCGCATTGCGGGAAAGGCCCGAGCCGTTATCCACAGTCCAACCTGCCGTATTGACGCCCTGACGTCCCAGAATTCCCATCACGGCCCGTTCACCACTGGCGACCGTTGAACCGGGGCCATTCATTTCGGCGCCTACCGTCAACAGGATGGTCCGTGCCATCACGTTATTGCTTTGCTTATTAATAATGCGGATCAAGTCCGACAGAGACTGTGAGTCATGCCAGGTAATGGCTTGAGCGCGAGCAGGAACACGGCCTGCCTTGACATCCCGTGCCAGGGTGCCGCCCAAGTCGCGCCACAGGCCGCGAAATAACTTGTCGAAGTATTCAGTCTGGGAGTGCACCAGACGGTAAACGCTGAATTCCCCGCAGGACGCGGCCGCTTTGCCGCTAACGCGAATCACCATGCCGCCGGCTTCTGGCTGAATCTGTGTACCGACCACGGGTGAGCCGGGGCAGGTAGCGGTGGACCACTCCACTTCCCCTTGCACGCGAACACCGGGCAAAGGCGGGTCAACAATCGCAATCCATTTACGAGCCTGCGTATCCGGCTGGAATACCAGACGCGATGCCCCCAGGCCCACCATCATGGCGTCCGGGCTGGCGTTGTAGGGACGGTCGCCCGCATTGTCAAAATCACCGGGATTGATCGTTACGTTTCCGAAGATGGAACGATCCACCACAACTTCGGTCAGATTTTTCACCCCACGCAAGCGGAGCTCGCGCAACATGTCCCACAACTGCGGCACAGTCAGAAACGGATCGCCCCCAGCCTTAATATATAAAGGCCCTTTCAGGGTGCCTTGCTCATCCACCTGCAGGCCATTCTGGGCCATCAAAGTGGTGCGCCAGGTATATTCAGGCCCCAAAGCCGACAAGCCGGCCCAGGTGCTGACCAGCTTCATCACCGATGCGGGGTTACGCGGTTCCTGGGGATTGACCCCAATCAGACGAGAGCCGTCGGCTTCTTCCACCACGATGGACAGGGAAGACTGGGGCAAACGGCTGGAATTCCAGACCGAAGCCAGCTCGGGCGGCAAGGCCTGGGCCAGTGCCAGCGATGCTCCTTGCACCATCAGCAAGGCGGCCAAGGCCAGATGCTTGCAATGACTCAAAACAGGCTTTGCCTTTAAAACGCCCATGCCCTCGTCTCCAACAGATCAATTCAGGAAAGACCCAAGCATACCGAAAGAAAAACACTGCGGATATGGCCGTTTCAGCAATCTGGCGGCAAAGCGTTAAAATAGTCGGTTACCCCATCAGGCCCGGCCTTCTGACCAGCGGCCCTTTATGACAAACCATGAGCATCGACCCCTCTTTAACTATCGCCCAGTTCGACTACGAACTTCCATCCGATCTGATCGCTCAAAGCCCGCCTGCGCAGCGCCAGGGCAGCCGTTTGCTGCATCTGGATGCAGGCAGCCAACTCCATGATCGGCAATTTACCGACCTGCCCAGCCTGCTGCGCAAAGGTGACCTGCTGGTCTTTAACGATACCCGCGTCATCAAGGCGCGCCTTCATGGCCAAAAGAGCAGCGGCGGAAAAGTAGAAGTCCTGATTGAGCGCGTAACCGGCCCTGATACCGCTCTGGCCCATATTCGTGCCAGCAAGTCGCCCAAGCCGGGCACTCTGCTGGAGCTGGCGGATGGCCGCGTTCTGGCCGACTGCACGGGGCGTGACGATGCCTTGTTTGCACTGCGTTTTCACGAACCGGTGCTGGATATGCTGGAGCAATACGGCGCGACACCCCTGCCCCCCTATATCACTCACGCCGCAGACCAAGAAGACGAATCCCGCTATCAGACCGTCTATGCCCGCCACCCCGGCGCGGTAGCCGCTCCAACCGCTGGCTTGCACTTTACTGATGAAATGCTGGCTACCTTGCGTGAGCAAGGCGTGGATCAAGCCTTTGTCACCCTGCATGTGGGCGCAGGTACGTTCCAGCCTGTACGCGTGGACAATATCAGCGAACACGTCATGCATGCCGAGCGCTTCCATGTGCCCGCCGCAACCTTGGCCAAAATTGAAGCCACCCGCGCTGCCGGTGGGCGTGTGATTGCCGTGGGCACCACCAGCGTGCGTTCCCTGGAATCAGCCGCCAGCCAGGAGCCTGGCATCAGCCAGCGCTGCGCCGATGGCAGCATTGAAGGCGATACACGGCTGTTCATTACTCCGGGCTTCCAGTATCAGTGGGTCGACGCCCTGATCACCAATTTCCATTTGCCCCAGTCCACCTTGCTGATGCTGGTATCGGCCCTGGCTGGGATCGAACCTATACAACGTGCTTACCAGCACGCCGTCCAATCCCGGTATCGCTTCTTTAGTTATGGCGATGCTATGTTCATTGAGCCTCCTACCCCATGAGTGGACTGAAGTTTGACCTTTTAAGCACCGATGGCGCCGCGCGCCGTGGCCAGATCACCCTGAACCATGGTGTGGTGCAAACGCCCATTTTCATGCCGGTAGGCACCTATGGCAGCGTCAAGGCCATGATGCCGCACGAGTTGAAAGAAATTGGTTCTCAGATCATTTTGGGCAATACTTTTCACCTGTGGCTGCGTCCAGGCACCGAGGTCATGGA
Source organism: Alcaligenes sp. GW821-FHT11D07 (assembly GCF_058808495.1). Lineage (NCBI taxonomy): Bacteria > Pseudomonadati > Pseudomonadota > Betaproteobacteria > Burkholderiales > Alcaligenaceae > Alcaligenes > Alcaligenes sp. GW821-FHT11D07. The sequence goes on along the minus strand of NZ_JBXART010000002.1, from coordinate 472,886 downwards.
CAAGTACCAGGGTCTGCATAACTTTATGCAATGGGACAAGCCCATCCTGACGGACTCGGGCGGTTTTCAGGTATTCAGCCTGAAAGGCATGCGCAAGATTACTGAAGAAGGCGTGAAATTCGCCTCCCCCATCACGGGCGAGCGTCTGTTTTTGACGCCGGAAGAGTCCATGCGCATCCAGTACTCCTTGAACTCGGATATTTCCATGGTGTTCGACGAGTGCACGCCCTATCTGATTGATGACCGTCCCGCCACGCATATCGAAGCGGCCCAGTCCATGCGCATGTCCCTGCGCTGGGCGCGCCGCTCCCGCGACGAATTCAAGAAGCTGGCCAACCCCAATGCCCTGTTTGGCATTGTGCAAGGCGGCATGTACGAGGATCTGCGCGACGAGTCCTTGGCCGGCCTGACCGACATCGGTTTTGAAGGCTATGCTATTGGCGGCCTGTCCGTGGGCGAGCCTAAAGAAGACATGATGCGCATTCTGGCGCACACCACGCCCAAGCTGCCTGCCAATGCCCCACGCTATTTGATGGGAGTTGGCACACCGGAAGATTTGGTGGAAGGTGTCAGCCAGGGGGTAGATATGTTTGACTGCGTCATGCCTACCCGCAATGCCCGCAATGGCTGGCTGTTCACCCGTTACGGCGACATCAAGATTCGCAATGCCCGTTATCGTGACGATACCCGCCCGCTGGACTCTGGCTGCCAGTGCCACACCTGCCAGAATTTCTCGCGCGGCTATCTGCATCATTTACAGCGCTCCAACGAAATTACCGGATCGCGTTTAAATACCCTGCATAACCTGCATTTTTATCTGCAGATCATGCAAGAGATGCGCGATGCCATCGAGCAAAAGCGTTTTTCCGCCTGGCGCGAACAATTTCACCAGGACCGGGCACGTGGCATTGATTGATACGCGGTTTGTGATACCGCAATAAAGTGCCGCTACAATACACCGTTAGTTTTTGACAACCCACACAAAAAAATCCTCAGGAGCCCCACATGTCCGTAGTTGACATTCTGACTCTCGTCCCCGCCCAGGTAGCTGGCGGCGACAACGCTTTGATGGGCATGCTGCCTATCATCTTGATGTTCGTTGTGCTGTACTTCTTGATGATTCGTCCTCAAATGAAGCGTCAGAAAGAACACCGTAATCTGGTGTCCAACCTGGCCAAAGGCGACGAAATCATCACTTCCGGCGGCCTGCTGGGCAAAGTCAGCAAAGTTCACGACAACTACCTAACCGTTGAAGTGGCCAATCTGACCGACAAGCCGGTCGAAGTTCTGGTCCAACGCGTGGCCGTAACGACTGTACTGCCCAAGGGCACCATCAAGTCGCTGTAATGCCTCCGACCCCGGACCTTGGTTCGGGGTTGCCATTTCTGCACCCGTCGTAGATACCCCATGAATCGTTATCCCATCTGGAAATATCTCATCGTATTGGTCGCGCTGGCGATCGGCCTGATCTATACGCTGCCCAATCTGTTTGGTGAGTCCCCTGCTGTCCAGGTCTCCAGCGCCAAATCCACGGTCCGGCTGGATACCAGCCTGATCAGCCATGTTGAAGAACTGCTCAAGCAAAACAATATTCCTACGACGGGTTCGTATTTTGAGCAAAACGGACCCAGCGCCACCGCGCGTTTTCGTTTTGAATCCACCGATGTTCAGCTGAAGGCCAAAGACCTGATTGAGCGCGACCTGAACCAGGACGCCAGCTCGCCAGACTACACCGTCGCCCTGAACCTGATGTCTGCTTCGCCCGCCTGGCTGACCGCCTTGGGCGCGAACCCCATGCATCTGGGCCTGGACTTGCGTGGTGGCGTGCACTTTCTGCTGCAAGTCGATATGCACGGAGCACTGACCTCCCGCTACGACTCCATGGTGGCGGATGCCCGCAGCGTCTTGCGCGAAGCCAAACTTCCCGTGGGCACCATCGAACGTGACGGCCAGTCCCTGCGCATGGCCTTTGCCTCGGAAAGCGAGCGCGATAGCGCCCAGTCCGAGCTGCGTCGTTCCATGCCGGACCTGACATTCACTCCAGCTGGCCCAAGCGGCCTGAATGCCCGCTTGACGGAAACAGCCACCATCCAGGTTCAGTCCAACGCGCTCAAGCAAAACATCACCACCTTACATAACCGAATCAACGAGCTGGGCGTGGCCGAGCCTGTGATTCAACAGCAAGGCTCTGACCGTATCGTGGTGCAGTTGCCAGGTGTGCAAGATGTGGCCAAGGCCAAGGAAATTCTGGGTCGTACTGCGACGCTGGAACTGCGCATGGTGGAAGACTCCCCAGCTGCCGTTGCCGCTCTGAACTCGGGCACCGTGCCTTTCGGTCTGGAGCGTTACACAGAACGAGGCGGCTCGCCCTTGTTGCTGCGCCGTCAGGTCATCCTGACCGGTGAAAACCTGCAAGACGCCCAGCCCGGCCGTGATTCGCAAACCCAGCAACCCACCGTCAACCTGACGTTGGACAACAAGGGTTCGCGTATTTTCCGTGACATCACCCGCAACAACATCAACAAACGCATGGCGATCGTGCTGTTTGAAAATGGCGTAGGTGAAGTGGTTACCGCTCCGGTTATCCGCAGCGAGATTCCTAACGGTCAAGTACAGATCAGTGGCAGCATGAACGCCCAGGAAGCAGCCGACATTTCCCTGCTGCTGCGCGCCGGTTCTCTGGCCGCCCCCATGAGCATCATTGAAGAGCGCACCATCGGCCCAAGCCTGGGTGCTGACAATATTCGCCAGGGCTTTAACGCCACGCTGTATGGCTTTATTGCAATTGCGATCTTCATCCTGCTGTACTACCACCTGATTGGCCTGTTCTCCACTATTGGCCTGACCTTTAACGTGCTCTTGCTGCTGGCTGTGCTGTCCATGCTGCAAGCCACGCTGACCCTGCCCGGTATTGCGGCTATCGCCTTGACGCTAGGTATGGCCATTGACGCCAACGTGCTGATCAACGAGCGTATTCGAGAAGAACTGCGCAATGGTGCTTCACCGCAGCAAGCCATTCACCTGGGTTTTGATCGTGCCTGGGCCACCATTTTCGACTCCAACTTGACCAGCTTGATTGTGGGTGTCGCTTTGCTGGCCTTCGGTTCCGGTCCTATCCGCGGTTTTGCGGTGGTACACGTGATCGGTATTCTGACCTCCATGTTCTCTTCAGTGGTTGGGGTTCGTGCCCTGGTCAATCTCTGGTATGGCAACCGCCGTCGCCTGCAGGGGATTTCCATTGGTCAGGTCTGGAAGCCACAGGACAAGAAGTAAAGCGCCGGGGCCGGTGCAAATCACCGGCCTGGCCCAACTACAGGCATAAAGCATCATGGAATTTTTTCGTATTCACCGCACCATCCCGTTCATGCGCCATGCATTGGTGCTGAACCTGATCAGTCTGCTCACTTTTGTCGCAGCGGTCGTTTTCATTATTGTGCGCGGCTTTCACCTGTCCATCGAATTTACCGGTGGCACAGTCATGGAAGTGCACTACCAGCAAACCGTGCAGGTCGAAGATGTGCGCGGCTCGGTCCAATCCCTGGGCTATACCGACTTTCAGGTACAGAACTTCGGGACCTCGCAGGACATCATGATCCGTCTGCCGGTGCTGGACGGTCAGGACTCTACCCAACAAAGCGAGCAAGTACTGCAAGCACTTAAACAGCAACATTCGGACGTAGAACTGCGCCGCGTGGAGTTTGTTGGCCCGCAGGTGGGGCAGGAGTTGCTACATAACGGCTTGATGGCCCTGGCCTTCGTGGTCGCGGGCATCGTGCTGTACCTGGGTTTTCGCTTCGAATGGAAGCTGGCGCTGGCTTGCGCGATCGCCAACTTGCACGACGTGGTAATTATTCTGGGCTTTTTCGCGTTCTTCCAGTGGGAGTTCTCTTTGTCGGTTCTGGCAGGGGTGCTGGCCGTACTGGGTTACTCAGTGAACGAATCCGTGGTGGTCATGGATCGTATCCGCGAGAACTTCCGCAAGCAGCGCAAAATGTCGGTGTCGGACATTATTGACCTGTCCATCACCCAGAACATCTCGCGTACCATCATCACCCACGGCTCGACTCAGATGATGGTGCTGTCGATTTTCTTCTTCGGTGGCCCAACACTGCACAACTTCTCGCTGGCACTGACCATCGGTATCTGGTTCGGTATTTACTCCTCCGTTTTCGTGGCCGCCGCCATCTCCATGTGGCTGGGTGTGAAGCGTGAAGATCTGGTCAAGCCGATCAAGAAAGACGAAGGCAGCGAAGTAGTAGAAGGCTAAGCGGTCTTCTGAAGCTGCTCGCAAAAAAGCCCGGTTTTGATGCCGGGCTTTTTTATTGCTTTGCGTAGTCTCACGATACAAGGCAGGTGTCTGTTCGGGGCTATGGGGAAGCAGATATCAATTTTCTTGAGGGGGCCGTAGCAGGTCGGTGGGCTGGTCTTTCGCCCGCGCTACGCACGGGTGCCCTAGTCAGAACACTGCTGCGGGCGGGTCGTGAACTCGGAGCGCGATTTGTCCCCCGGACAAACCGCAAGCGTGCTCCTCAAACAGCACGCCCCTTGTATCCCGCCCCAGTGCTCTGCCCGCGGCGTAAGCCCTGACCCGCCTTCCGACCTGCTACGGCCCCCTCAAGAAAACAAGAACGTCTTGCCACCAGTCTCTATAGCCGGCTCAGCAGCACATCTTTAAAGCCGATCACCGGCTGACCGAACAAATCCCGTATTTCTGTGCCAAGTTCAGTTGAGCAAGTTCTATATCAATTCAGCAGCAACACAGCAACACGCAGCATCGCATGTAGTGCTTAACTTGCTATTGCAGCACGACCTCATCCGGCCTCAAGGTCAATACCCTGACCCCGCTATCCGTCACCGCCACCGTATGTTCAAACTGAGCCGACAAACCGCCATCGCAGGTTCTCACTGTCCAACCATCCTTGCCCGTCTGTACTGCGTGGCCCTTCTGATTCAGCATGGGTTCAATTGTGAACACCATGCCCTCTTTCAACCTTAAGCCTGTACGCGGCGTACCCCAGTGCAGCACTTCCGGCGCTTCGTGCATTTCCCGCCCTATACCGTGCCCGCTATATTCACGCACCACCGAATAGCCGTTTTTCCGAGCATGCTGGGAAATCGCAAAACCTATATCTCCTAGCGTCGCCCCTGGGCGCACGGCTTGTATCCCTTTCCACATAGCCTGGTAGCAAGTCTTCACCAACTTGCGGCCAGCTGGGGCCACATCTCCCAACAGGTAGGTCTTGCTGGAGTCCGCGATATAGCCATTCTTTTCCAGCGTGATATCAAAATTCACGATATCGCCGTCTTTCAAGATATCGGTGTCCGAAGGCATGCCATGGCACACCACTTGGTTGGGTGACGAATTCAAGACATAGGCATAGCCGTACTGCCCTTTGCTGGCAGGTCTAGCCTGCAAGTCCTGCACAATAAAACGCTCGACCAGATCATTCACCTGCATGGTGGACATACCAATCAAGTGCAACTGATCCAGATGTGTAAATACCTGTGCCAACAGTCGTCCCGACTCAGCCATCAAGGCGATTTCGTCCGCCGTTTTGATCATGCAGACTCCAGCTGAACAATCGGCAACGCTGGCTCTCCCAAACCTGCCGCGCGTAGCTCACGGGCAACGATGTCGTTAAAACTTAAGGTGGGGTTCATTTCGCACAACATGCCCATGCGTATCCAGAAAGCCGCCTGCGCATTGATGGAACGGCAGGAGACCGTGCTCGCCTTGCGTAACTGGTCATGCAGTTGATCATCAATATTCACAATACCCATTTCACTACCTTTATATGATTCGTATATGGATCATATATTTTTCGGAAAGCTGAAACAAGAAAAAAATCAGCACCCGGCCCAGCTGCATTTTGAGCTCAGAGGCTGTCCATCATCGAAAAGGAACGTGGATCAAAGACGGCTTGCGGGCAACAGCTTCAGCAGATCCCTCGGCACTTTTTGTGGCTCTGTCTGAGGGCGGCGCTATAATGCTCGATTCACCATTTCAATAGCCCGCGGGATATACACCCGTCACGGCGCCTCATATGACCGACACCACACAAATCACTCCCGCCAGCGCGGATACTGCCGCCAAGCCTGCCCGCAAGCTCTTCATCCGCACATTTGGCTGTCAGATGAATGAGTACGACTCCGAAAAAATGGCCGATATCCTGAACCAGGACCGCCCCATAGAGTTGACGAGCAACCCCGAAGAAGCCGACATCATCCTGTTCAACACCTGTTCGGTGCGCGAAAAGGCGCAAGAAAAAGTGTTCTCGGACCTGGGTCGTGTACAGCACTTGAAAGCGCTCAATCCCGACCTGGTGATTGGTGTGGGCGGCTGCGTAGCCAGCCAGGAAGGCGACACCATCATTCGTCGTGCTCCTTATGTGGATGTCGTGTTTGGACCACAGACCCTGCACCGCCTGCCTGAACTGATCGTCAAGCGCCGCAATAGCGGCCGCTCGCAAGTGGATATCAGCTTTCCTGAAATCGAAAAGTTCGACGCCCTGCCCCCGGCACGCGTTGAAGGCTACTCCGCGTTTGTGTCCATCATGGAAGGCTGCAGCAAGTACTGCAGTTTCTGTGTCGTGCCCTATACCCGTGGCCCAGAAGTGTCGCGTCCGTTTGACGACGTGCTGATGGAAGTAGCTGACCTGGCCGACCAAGGAGTGCGCGAAGTCACGCTGCTGGGCCAGAACGTGAACGCCTACCGTGGCCCCACCGAGGTTGCCGGTGAAATTGCGGACTTTGCCATGCTGCTGGAATACGTACACGAGATTCCCGGCATCGAGCGCATTCGCTACACCACCTCGCACCCCAAGGAAATGACCTCGCGCCTGATCGCGGCCCATGGCAATCTGCCTAAGCTAGTGCCCTTTTTGCACCTGCCCGTGCAAGCCGGCAGCGACCGTATTCTGGCTGCAATGAAACGTGGCTACACTTCGCTGGAGTTCAAATCCATTGTGCGTCGCCTGCGCGAGGCCCGCCCGGATATCGTGCTGTCTTCGGACTTTATCGTCGGCTTTCCAGGTGAAACCGAAGAGGATTTCCAGAAAACACTGAAGCTGATCCGCGATGTGAATTTCGACCAGTCTTTCTCTTTTGTGTACTCCCGTCGTCCTGGTACTCCCGCTGCTGACCTGGAAGACAACTCCACCAAAGAAGAGAAGCTGGACCGCCTGCATCGCTTGCAAGCCCTGGTCAATGAACAGGCCCAGGCCATCAGCCAAGCCATGGTGGGCAGCGTGCAACGCATTCTGGTTGAAGGAACATCGCGTAAAGACGACACGGAATTGAAAGGCCGTACCGAAAATAACCGTATCATCAACTTCCCCGGTGACCACCGCTTGATCGGGCAAATCGTTGACGTGCACGTTACCCAGGTGCTGACCAATACTTTGCGCGGTGAAATAGTGACCCATGACCGGGTTGCAGGAGCCTGATATGAGTAGCCAACGCCGCCGCATGCCCACAGCCCTGCGCCTGGACGGGGACAATACCCATCTGGCCAACCTGTGCGGCCCTTTGGACGAGAACATCAAACAGATTGCCATCGCCTATAACGTCACCTTGCGTCGGCGTGGCAGTCATGTCTCGATTGAAGGCGAGCGCGCGGACGAGGCCGCCAAGGCTCTTGACTGGTTTCACTCCCGTGCAGTGCACCGGGCCCTGAATATCGACGATATTCAATTGGGTCTGGTGGAGCTGGGTGCCAGCCGCAGCCATGAAAAAGAGAAAAAAGCAGCCCCCCTGCCCGAGCTGCCCCCCGTCGATCAAGAAGAAATTACGCTGCGTACGGCCAAGCGCGATTTACGCCCCCGCACACCCGGTCAGCGTGAATACCTGCGCAGTATCCTGAATCACGACATCAACTTTGGCATAGGCCCAGCCGGTACCGGTAAAACCTGGTTGGCTGTCGCCTGCGCCATTGATGCTCTGGAGCGCGAGTCTGTTCAACGCTTGATTCTGACCCGACCTGCTGTTGAGGCCGGTGAACGGCTGGGCTTTTTACCCGGCGATCTGGCCCAAAAAGTTGATCCTTATCTGCGCCCGCTCTACGACGCTTTGTACGACCTGATGGGTGTGGAAAAGGTGCAGCGCCTGTTTGAGAAGCAAATCATTGAAATCGCGCCGCTGGCCTATATGCGTGGGCGTACGCTGAATCATGCTTTTGTGATTCTGGATGAGGCGCAGAACACGACGCCGGAACAGATGAAAATGTTTCTGACCCGTATCGGGTTTGGCAGCAAAGCCGTGATTACAGGCGACCCTACTCAGGTGGACCTACCCAAAGGGCAAGGCAGCGGCTTGAACCATGCCATCAAAGTGCTGGAAAACGTGCAGGGTATTTCCTGCTCGCGTTTCAGCAGCCGCGATGTGGTGCGCCACCCTCTGGTCGCGCGCATTGTGGACGCTTACGAGCGAGCTGCTGATGCCTGATCTGTCTTTAAGCGTCCAGTACGCCACTGACTGCCCCGAGCTAAGCCGCTCGCGCATTCGCCGCTGGATGCAACGCACCATTGATATGGCCGTTGAACGTATTCACCCCGAAGACCGCTTCACCGCCTTGGCCGCCACTTTGCGCATTGTGGATGCCGACGAAGGCCAAAGCCTGAACCTGAGCTACAGGGAAAAGGACTACGCCACGAACGTGCTGACCTTTGAGTACGGCCAGGATGAAGACGGTGTCGTCCACGGTGATATCGTGCTGTGCCTGCCTGTGCTGGAACGCGAGGCCAAGGAACAGGACAAGCCTTTTTTGCATCATGCCGCGCATCTGGTGGTGCATGGCTGTCTGCATTCTTTGGGCTACGACCACCTTGAAGAGGACGAAGCCCAGGATATGGAGGCGCTGGAAACGGCGGTGTTGGCCAGCCTGCGCATTCCCGATCCTTATCAGGAACGCTAGGACGCCAAAGCTGGCTTGCTAGTAAAACGAGCAAGCCAGAATGCTTTTATTCTTCTTACCCTTTCGCTCATTCCGGATCTTGACTGGTACATACCTTATCAGCATTTTTCGGTTATGCTTGACTCTCCCTTAACTCGTCCTTCGGACAATGTCAGACTCTGCTACCGACCCTGAGCCCCGCCCTTCTAAGGCCAGCTCAAACAACCCCATCTCTCGCTTAAGTGCTTTTTTTAATCGGCGTCACGAACCCGAAGATCGAGAAGACCTTAAGTCTGTCTTGGTTGCGGCCCACGCTCGCAAACTTATCGACGACGAATCTCTGTCCATGATCGCCGGAACGCTGGATATGGCCAGCAAAACCGTCGCCGATATCATGGTGCCGCGATCCAAAATCGATATGCTGGATATCGCCAAGCCCTTGACCGAGATGCTGCCCATCATTATTGAAACCGGGCATAGCCGCTTTCCGATCTACGAGACGGAGCGCGACAATATCATCGGTATTTTGCTGGCCAAGGACTTGCTGCTCTCGATTGCCAATCCGACACTGGATTTGCGCCCGCTGATTCGCCCTGCTGTCTTCATCCCCGAGACCAAGCGCCTGAACGTCTTGCTGCACGAGTTCCGTGGCAGCCGCAATCACATTGCGGTCGTCATTGATGAACACGGTGGGACAGCCGGTCTGGTGACGATGGAAGACGTGCTGGAACAAATCGTGGGCGACATCGAAGACGAATACGATGAAGACGCCGAGCAGACCATTTTCCAGGCTGGCCCTGACAGCTGGCGAGTAATGGCTCTGACCGAGATCCCCACCTTCAACGAAGAGTTCCAGACCAATTTGCCTAACGACGACTTTGACACGGTAGGCGGTTGGCTGGCATCCGAACTGGGGCATATCCCTCGCCGGGGCGATGTGGCCCAACTCGATGGCATCAGCATCACGGTTGTCCGTGCTGACGCCAAACGAGCACTTTGGTTGCACGTTCAGCGAGCTACCCCCGCCGAGCCCAATCTTGAACAATCCTGATTCCAGAAAACCCTTTCCCCAGGCGCTGAGCGTCGCTTTACTGCTTGCCCTGGGAGGCTTGCATGCCCTGTCGTTCTCCATTGGCCCTCTGCCATCCTGGGTTCTCCCCTTTTACCAAATCACCTTGCTGGCCATTGCCTGCTCGCAAATCATGGCTTCCCGGTCTGTGCGGCAAGCCTTTGGGCGTAGCTATCTGTTTGGTCTGGGTCACTTTGGGGTAGGGATTTATTGGCTGTACATCAGCATGCACCAATATGGGGGCATGCCGTCCTGGATGGCTGCTCTGGGTGTCTTGCTGCTGGCAGGTGCGCTGGCTTTGTTTCCTGCTCTGGCCTCGGCTGTTTGGCAGAAACTGCGCCCCAAGCACGAAAGTGATTCCTGGCTACCCCGATTGTTATTGTCTGCGGGTTGGGCTAGTTGCTGGGCGCTTAGTGAATGGCTACGTGGCAACCTGCTGACGGGCTTCCCTTGGCTCAATATCGGTTACGCACACGCCGAAGGCATGTTTACCGGCTGGGCACCCGTTATTGGCGTGTACGGTCTGGCTTGGCTGTCGGCCTTTAGTGCGGCTGTAATCGCCCAATTTGCAGCCTCTAAAGACAAAAACCAAAGCCCCTCCAGCGCCGTTGGCATTGGTATCGCCTTGGTTTTTGGCCTGATCGGAATTAGCCTGCCGCACATTGCCTGGGTTCAAGCGCACGGCGCGCCTTTTATCGCCCGCTTGGTACAAGGCAATGTGGATCAAAGCGCCAAATTTGGCCCTAATATGGCCGAAGGCATTGAGCGTTATTTTGAGCTGGCCAACCTGCCAGCCAAAACGCCAGAAGACGCACCCCGCTTGATTGTTTTGCCCGAAACGGTCATTCCTGTCTTGCAAAACCGACTGGAAACCAGCTTCTGGGAGCGCTGGACAGACTTGGCTCAGCGCCATGAAGCTGATCTGGTACTAGGCGTTCCGATGGATCGTGGCACGGTGGGCGGCAAACTGAGCTACACAAACAGCGCCTTGCTGATCAGCCCGGACACACAGCCACAAGACATTATTAACAGCACGGCCAGCTATTACGACAAACACCACCTAGTGCCATTTGGCGAATTTATTCCCACAGGCTTTCAGTGGTTTGTCGACATGATGAATATCCCGCTGGGTGATTTTCATCGTGGCGCTTTGCCGCAAGCCCCCTTCCAGATGGCAGAAGGGCGTATTGCGCCCAATATCTGCTACGAAGACGTATTTGGTGAAGAAATCATTCAGGCCGTAAAAGGCAGCCCCGATCAGGAAGGCGCCACCTTGCTGCTCAATATCAGCAATCTGGGCTGGTTTGGGGACTCCTGGGCTTTGAGCCAACACCTGCAAATCTCGCGGATGCGGGCTTTGGAGACGGGGCGTCCCATGTTGCGCGCCACCAATACGGGAATGACAGCAGCGATTGATCCGCGTGGCCGTATCCGCGCCGTTTTGCCGGCATTAACGCCCGGCGTGCTGGATGTGGAAGTGCAAGGAACGACCGGTTTGACGCCTTACGTTCGCTACGGCAACTGGCCTTTCTTGATCTGGGCCGGTCTGATCCTGCTGGTCTTTGCTTGGCGTTCACGCCGTCCAGACTAGAGACTGGCGTCCTATCCCAACTTAAAAAGTGGCGGGGTTTGCCTGAACAGACCCCGCTGCCAGCATTGGTGCTGCGCTAGGCTGCAATTGATCGGCAAAGCCTTCCGCTTGATCCCGATTCCAGGCCTTGCACCAATCCACAAACTGGTCGGCAGGTATCGGTGTAGAACACAGATAGCCTTGCATGAAGTCGCAGCCCGCATTGTTCAGCAAATCCAGTTGCTCATGGCTGGTAACCCCTTCAGCCACCACGCGTAAACCCAGCTTTTGCGCCATCACAATCATGGCTTGCGTCAGCACCAGATCTTCACTGCTCAAGGCCAGATTACGGATATAGCACTGATCGATCTTGAGCACATTGATGGAAAAGCGTTTCAGGTGGGAGAGAGACGAATAGCCAGTACCAAAATCGTCCAGAGCCACGCTCATGCCGTACTCACGCAAAGAACGCAATTGCTGCAAGGCCTGCCCCTGATCGTCCAAGAGCAAACGCTCTGTAATCTCCACCACCAAGGCATCACCTGGGATGCCTTGCTCCTGCAAGTACTCCACCCATTCGCGTGCGCAGGAGCCATTCAATTTGAACTGCGCCGGTGACACGTTCAGGCTGACTCTGAAACTGGGGTCCAACTCCTGCCGCAACATCATTGCCGCTTGAGCAGCTGTCTCGAACACCCACTCACCAATCAAGACGATCAGGCCGGAGTCCTCGGAAAACGGAATGAACTCCGAAGGAGGCACCAGACCCAGCTGCGGATGTTCCCAACGTATCAAAGCCTCGGCACGGGTCACCCGTCCGGTACGCAAATCCACAATAGGCTGGTAATAGAGCTGGAACTGTTTTTCGCTCAAGGCTTGCTGCAAGTCCTGAGAGAAGCGCAGACGCGCTTCGACAGCTTCGCTCATGGCAGGCAGGAAACGACAATATTGATTGCGGCCGCAGGCTTTGGCGGCGTACATGGCCATATCTGCATTCTTAAGCAGTTGCCCGGCGTCGTCGCCATCTTCGGGGAACAAGGTAATACCCACGCTGGCAGAGACGGATACCGAATTCTTGCCCAGTTGGAAAGGCTCTTCAATTGTGTCCAGCAGGCAGCGGCAGGTGCGCTCCACAATCGAGGTATCGCTGATATCGGACAGAATCACCGTGAATTCGTCTCCGCCGATGCGGGCCACGGTATCCGTTACCCGGACACAACGCTGCAAGCGCTGAGCCACTTCCTGCAGCAGCACATCACCTTTCTCATGCCCCAAAGAGTCGTTCACATCTTTGAAGAAATCCAGGTCCATGAAAATCAGTGCAAAGGGCAAGCCGGTGCGACGGGACTGCTCACGTGCCTGCTGCAAGCGGTCCTGAAACATCTGGCGATTAGGCAGGCCCGTCAGATGATCGTAGTGCGCCTGCTTCCACATTTGCGCTTCGCGTTTTTTATGGCTGGTAATGTCGGTGAACAAACCAATATGGCGGTACACCGTACCGTCCGGATTCCAGGCAGTGCTGATGGTCAAGCGCTCGGCAAAGTCTTCACCATTTTTACGGCGATTCCAGATATCCCCTTGCCAACGCCCGGTCTCGGAAATTTCACGCCACATCTTGCGATAAAACTCGTGATCCTGACGGCCAGAATTAAGAACGGACAGGGTGCGACCACGAACTTCGTCCAACTCATAGCCCGTAATGCGGCTAAATGCCGGGTTTGCATCCACCACATGACCGAAGCGGTCCGTTACCACGATGGCTTCGCAGGTGTTTTCATACACCACCGCCGCCAAACGGCCCGTTACTTCATTGCGCACTCGTGTGGTGATGTCCTGCACCACAGAAACCGTGGCGGTGCGCCCATTCATCTGAATGGGGATCGCACAAATTTCCACATCGATGGATTTTCCATCGTGACGCAATGCCCGCGTTTCATAACGCAAACTATTACCGCCAGAACGCGAATCCCGCACCACTTGAGTCAAAGAAGGAAATCGCGGCTGCAAAAATACTTGATCTACCGTTAAATCCTGCCGCAATTGCGCACGGCTATATCCCAATGTTTCAGCCAGCTTTTTGTTAACAAAATCGAAACGGCCGTCTCGGGATAAATAAACTCCCAGTAAAGGGTTGTGGCTCAAACTACGGCATATGGCATTAAGCTGCGACAAATTGCGTTGCTGAATAGAAAGCTGTGCATCGCGCTGTTGAATCTGCAAGCCGCAGTAATTCAAAATCTGGGACAGGTAGCGGGTCTCACTGGTCCCGGAACTGGTGCTTTTGGCGCGGAAATTCCCGCCAAAAAACGCGTTGGCCTGAGCGGTCAACTGTCGCAAAGGGTCGGCAGCCCAGGCGCGGAACATCAAGTAAGACAGGCACAAGGCAATCAGATCCAGCCCCAGCATGATGAAAACAGTCCACCTGTGCTGTGCCCGAATCCCCTCGCGCTTGGCGTCAAAGGCATCCAGTAGCTGCTGAGTATTGTGTCGAAACAGGGAGTCTTCCGCATTCAAGCTAGCGGCAGGCAACAGGACTTGCTCAGAGCTGGCGGGAAAATCCAGGCGCATCAAGCGCCGCTGCCACTCATTACTTAATTGAGCAACCAGCCCCAGCAAGGGTTTTTCCAGGGGCGTGAGCATCACACCATCGACCATGCCGCCATCGTTGAGTAACTGCACGACGCCTTGGAACTGCTGATCCAATTGGCGCAAACGGGTGGGAGTGGAGCTGGAGGGGGCGGCCAAAGCCATCGAATAGCTGATATCAGACAGCTGACGCAGCAAGCCGCTACTGGCTTGCAGTCGAATTTCTGCCTGGTTTTGCTTGTAAATGACAGTAACCGTTGCCGAGATCAGCAACAGCCAGGCCACAAGCACCCAGATCAGCAAAGCACCTAAACTGATTCGTCTTTGTGCATCCACTGGAACAGGCAGAGGTGATGATATGCACTGCTTTGCTGACATAGCGCCAATAAACAAAAAAATGCAGGCTAAGGAATGGCCTACAAAACGTAATTATTGCAGGTGAATTGTTACTCAAGGAAGCATACCATCATTAGATTACGGGACAGCGCAAATTTCACATAAACCCTGAGTTTGTGCGCCTAAGAGAAGAATGAGGCCGTTTTATAGAGTACAAAAAAACGACGGAAGCACTTGGAATCATCACGTTTCCTTAAGGAAAAAGTGAAACTTTGTGACACAAAGAAGAAACAAAAGTCCGTATAAAACAAAAAGATACATGCGCCTATACGTACTCTGCCGTACTGTTTCAGAGGCGCTTAGCTACCGGTGACAGGGCTGCCAGCAGCGTGGCCACCCCACTACCCGGAAAGCTCAGTACGACTTTTTTCGCATTATTTTGCATTTCTTGCTTAAAACACTTGCGCAAACTTAAAAACGCCTTCATAATCTCAATTCTTCGTTGGTGGTCAACAAAAAAGAACACCGAAATGGGGGTATAGCTCAGCTGGGAGAGCGCTTGCATGGCATGCAAGAGGTCAGCGGTTCGATCCCGCTTACCTCCACCAAAAAACGAAGATTAGTTGTAAGTCCTGTCCCCTTCGTCTAGAGGCCTAGGACACCACCCTTTCACGGTGGGTACAGGGGTTCGAATCCCCTAGGGGACGCCAAAGCTTTTGCTTGGCAACCGCTGCGGAGCGGTAGTTCAGTTGGTTAGAATACCGGCCTGTCACGCCGGGGGTCGCGGGTTCGAGTCCCGTCCGCTCCGCCAAAAGATTTTAAAGAATCAGTGTTTAACTGGTTTTTAGCAGTTTGAAGTGGCAAGCCTCGTCAAGCCTGACACTTATTTCAGCACTTTGGTGTTTTGACGCAGTCAAAATACGAAGTAATGAAAAATGGGGGTATAGCTCAGCTGGGAGAGCGCTTGCATGGCATGCAAGAGGTCAGCGGTTCGATCCCGCTTACCTCCACCAAAACGACGATTTAGTTGTAAAGTCCTGTCCCCTTCGTCTAGAGGCCTAGGACACCACCCTTTCACGGTGGGTACAGGGGTTCGAATCCCCTAGGGGACGCCAAAGCTTTTGCTTGGCAACCGCTGCGGAGCGGTAGTTCAGTTGGTTAGAATACCGGCCTGTCACGCCGGGGGTCGCGGGTTCGAGTCCCGTCCGCTCCGCCAAAAGATTCAAAAAGCCTGATAGATTCCGATCTGTCAGGCTTTTTTCATTCCAGCTCATAAAATAATCAAAACCAGAGCTATCACAGATGAAGCCTCCAGGCTCCACTGCCTTCCTCTAGCTTTCAATTCCCCTCGCAAGCCTTCTGCCCTGGCCTACCGGGCACCCAAGCTAGCTATTTTCCCGACTAGACGCTCAATTCTCTTGCCCCCGAACGGCAAGGAAGTTAATGTATTGCGTTATCGTTACTTCAATATTCAACTTTTATGCCAGCCAGCACCATAGGCCAGCGCGGTCCGACCGAGCATCATCGCCGTGAACAAATCATTGCGCAGGCCAATACCCATTTTCGGCTGTATGGATACCGCAAGACGTCGGTCGCTAGCCTGGCCAAAGCTATAGGCGTATCCAGCGCGTATCTGTATCGTTTTTTCGATTCCAAGCAAGCCATAGGCCAAGCAATCTGCCATTCGATTCTGAAAGGCATGCATATGCAATTGCAAGAACTGGTCGAGAGCGATCTGCCACCCATCGAGCGTCTGCGCCAATTCATTGAAACCGCCTGCACACTAAGCCTGGAGCTGTTCCTGCAGGAAGGCCGTATGCAAGAGGTCGTGATTGAAGCCTTGCAAAATGACTGGTCAACGGTGGATCAACACAGACAGGACCTGCTGGTACAAATCACGGTGCTCTTGCGCGCTGGCCGGGAAAGCGGTGACTTCGAACGCCGCACCCCGGTAGATGATGTTGCCCATGGGATTTTGCTGGCTTTAACGCCCTGCCTGCATCCGGTTCTGCTGGAGATGCACCCGCCCGAGAAAACCCGCCAAAGTTTGCAGTTGGTGACGCAATTGGTTTTGCGTAGCCTGATGCCCTGAAGATCTGCGCTGAAGTTACAGTTCAACCATATATTTACTTACCCGGAGTCCTGCATGGCTCGTTTTCGCTACCTTAGCCCTGCCTTGAGTTTGTCCGCCGCCCTAATACTGATGGGGTGCAGTCAGCAAACGCAGGAGTCAGATCCTCGCACCCAGCCACCTTTAGTCATACAAAGCGTGATCCAGCCCAAAGCCGATCAACAACGACGCTTTTTGGGACTGGTTAGTGCACGGGTAGAGAGCCCGCTCGCCTTCCGGGTAGGGGGCAAGATTGATACGCGCAAGGTACAAAACGGGGAGCATGTAGAAAAAGGCCAGCTCTTGATGACGCTGGACCCTAAAGACCTGCAACTGGATCACCGGGCACGTCTGGCCGCTGTACAGTCAGCTCAAGCCCAGGCGGAACAGGCTCAGTCGGACTACAAGCGATTGTCCCTCCTGGTCGATCAAGGCGGCGTTTCCCGCCAAGCCCACGAGCAAAGCAGACAAGCCTTGCGCAGCGCCCAGGCGAATCTCAAGTCCGCGCAGGCACAGGCCGAGATTGCCCACAATGCTGACCAGTACAGCACGCTCAAAGCCGAGGCCAGCGGCATCATTACCGCTCAGCTGGCCGATGTGGGACAAGTAGTCAGCCCCGGCCAAGCCGTGCTGCAGTTAGCTCAGGACGGCCCCCGCGATGTAATTGTCAGCCTGCCTGAACAATGGGACATCCCCTTGGGAACACGCGCCACCATTGAATTGACCGACTCACAGAAAAGCGCGGCAGCCCAGTTACGCGAGCTGGCCCAGTCCTCTGATCCAGCCACCCGCAGTTACCAGGCTCGCTTTGCCTTCGAAGATGAAAATCTGACAGCTCGCCTAGGCTCCAGCGCCATCGTGCATTTGTCCCCACCCGACGCCAATACCCTGAATCAAGTTCCGCTGACCGCTCTTTACGATGCTGGCCAGGGCCCGGGCGTTTGGGTCATCGAGGATCAAAAAACCGTGCATTGGAAGCCAGTGACTATCGCCAAACTGGCTCAAGAACACGCCTATCTGTCCGACGGCCCCGAAGCTGGCACTCCCATCGTGGCACTGGGAGCCAACCTCTTGCATGAAGGACAAGAAATTCGCCCTGAAACGCGCGAGGCCTCCGAATGACAGGCCGCTTTAACCTCTCTGCGCTGGCGGTGCGCGAGCGTGCCATCACGCTGTTTCTGATCATCGCCCTGGCGGCATCAGGCATCTATTCCTTTATCAAGCTGGGGCGTGCCGAGGACCCGGCCTTTACGGTAAAAGTCCTGACGGTGACCGCCATGTGGCCCGGTGCCACTGCCCAGGAAATGCAGGAACTGGTGGCCGAGCCCATGGAAAAGCGCATGCAGGAACTGCGCTGGTTTGACAAGGTAGAAACCGTCACCCGCCCAGGCACCGCCCTGATGGTGGTGACCTTGAAAGACTCCATGCCTCCTGCCGAGGTACAAAGCGAGTTCTATCAATTACGTAAAAAGCTGCAAGACCAGGCCCCACGGCTGCCCAAGGGCGTGCAGGGGCCATTTGTGAATGATGAATACTCGGACGTGTCCTTTGGCCTGTTTGCCCTCCAGGCACCCGGCCTGCCGCCCCGCCTCTTAACCCGCGAAGCTGAAAAAGTACGCAGCCAGTTGCTGCAAGTGCCCGGCGTCAAAAAGGTCAATATTCTGGGTGAACAAAGCGAACGCATCTTTGTTGATCTGGACGAAGCCAAGCTGCACAATCTGCAACTCAATCCCCAGCAGATTCTGGAGGCCCTGTCCAAACGCAGCGCCATGACCGCTAGCGGGGCCATCAATACAGACGGCCCACGGATTCATCTGCGCATCAGCGCAGGGCTGGACGATCTGGACGCCATCAGCAATACCTACATTTACGTGCAGGGTCACACCCTGCGCCTGGGTGATATTGCCAGCATCAGTCGCGGCTACGAGGACCCGCCCAGCTTTGAGATCCACCATAATGCGCAGTTCGCCATGCTGCTCGATGTGGTGATGCAGGAAGGCTATAACGGTCTGTACCTGGGCAAGGATCTGGAGAAAGCCCGTGAGGACATCGCCGCCGCCTTGCCGCTGGGCTTCTCGCTGGATACCGTCACCAACCAGTCCGTGAACATCGCTTCGGCCGTAGGCGAATTCATGTTCAAGTTTTTTGCAGCCTTAAGCGTCGTGCTGCTGGTATGTCTGGTCAGCATGGGCTGGCGCGTCGGTATTGTGGTGGCCGCAGCCGTCCCCCTGACACTGGCCATGGTGTTTGTCATCATGATGATGACCGGCAAGGTATTTGACCGGGTCACCCTGGGTGCCTTGATTATTTCGCTGGGTCTGCTGGTGGATGACGCCATTATTGCGATCGAGATCATGATCGTGAAAATGGAAGAAGGCATGGACCGCCTGAAGGCCGCTGCCTATGCCTGGAACCACACGGCGGCGCCCATGCTGTCAGGCACCCTGGTTACCATCATCGGCTTTCTGCCAGTCGGTTTTGCCCGTTCCTCTGCCGGCGAATATGCAGGCAATATCTTCTGGATTCTGGCCGCCGCCCTGCTGACCTCCTGGCTGGTTGCCGTGGCCTTCACGCCCTATATGGGTGTGAAGCTGCTGCCCAATATTCCCGCTCGCCCCGGTGGCCATCAGGCCATCTATGACACCCCCAATTACATGCGCCTGCGTCGCATGATTGCCTGGTCGGTCCACCACAAATTCCTGGTGACAGGCATTGTGGTCATTGCCCTGGTGTTCGCGGGTGTCGGCATGGGCTTTGTTAAACAGCAGTTTTTCCCCACGTCTGACCGGCCCGAGCTATTGGTAGAAGTCCAGTTGCCTGAAGGCAGCGGCATAGAGTCAACCCAGGTGGTGACTCGCAAAGTGGAAAGCTGGCTGCGTGAACAGCCTGAAACGCGCTTGGTCACAAGCTATGCAGGACAAGGCGCACCGCGCTTTTTCCTGTCCTATAACCCGGAGCTGCCCGACCCCTCCTTTGCCCGTCTGGTCGTGCTGACGGCCGACCAGCACGACAGAGATGAGTTGCTGCAACGCTTTCGCCAAGTGGTGGCAGACGGCCTGACACCTGAAGCCCGTGTCCGCGCCACACAACTGGTCTTTGGCCCTTCCACCAAATATCCGGTGGAGTTTCTGGTGCGGGGTCCGGATCTGGACACCTTGCGGCAAATTTCCGAGCAAGCCATGAGCATCATGCGGGCCGACAAGGATATGCGTCAGGTCAACGTGGACTGGGGTTCTCGCGTGCCAGTGCTGAAACTGGATGTAGACCCCCAACGTCTGCAAGCACTGGGGTTGAATCGCCAAAGTCTGGCCGAACAAATTCAGCTTCAACTGGACGGCACGACGGTAGCGGAATACCGCGAAGACCTGCGCAATGTGCTGGTGGTAGCGCGCAGTTCAGCCAGTAACCGTCATGACCCCATGCGCCTATCCGGCCTGACGGTGATGAATGAGCAGGGCCAAAACCTGCCTTTGGATCAAGTGGGCAAGCTGGAGATTATTCAAGAGCCCCCTAAACTGGCCCGCCGCAATCGCTTGCCCACCATGACGGTACGCGGAGATATTGCCCCGCACGTACAACCAGCCGAAGTCGCAAACCGTGTCATGAAGGAATTTTCTTCGCTGAAAGAATCCTTGCCGCCCGGCTATCTGATCGAGATGAGCGGGATTACTGCCGAAGCTAAGAAGTCCAACGATGCGCTGCTGCCTGTATTCCCCGTCATGATTGCCTTGATGCTGCTGGTGATCGTGATTCAGGTACGCTCGCTCTCGTCCATGATCATGGTATTTCTGACTGCCCCCTTGGGATTGATTGGCAGCGTGCCAGCCTTGCTGATCTTCCAGCAGCCTTTTGGCTTTACGGCCATTCTGGGCTTGATTGGTCTGGCAGGGATTTTGATGCGTAACACCCTGATCCTGATCGAGCAGATCAAGACCAACCGGGCTGAAGGAGCCTCCCCCTACGATGCCGTCATTGAGGCCACCGTCCAACGTGCCCGCCCGGTAATTTTGACCGCGCTAGCAGCCGTCCTGGCCTTTATCCCCTTGTCCTTTTCCGTGTTCTGGGGATCCATGGCCCTGACCCTGATTGGTGGCACGGCAATTGGCACCATCTTGACCCTGTTATTCCTGCCCAGCCTGTATGCGATCTGGAACCGGATTCAAGATCCACGCGAGGCATCACTTGCTTGAGGGCTGAAACTGTGTAAATAATGGATGCATGGCCTGAACCAAACCCCCACGCCACGCAGGCCTAGCGCCTGCGTGCTACCCAAAAAAGCGGGTACTTTGAGCTTGGGGGCCAGTGACAGAAAACCATGCATCCCACTGCTAGTCTTGTGGGTCCAGAGATCAGAACGACGCAAGATAGCATTATGTCTACCAAAAAAGACCTGCCCGCCGCCCTGTCTCACGCTTTCGAGAAGGCAATCTACCGTGTCCACAGCCCCAAGGGCGACATCGATGTGCGCATCGGCCACGTCAACCGCCCGCTCAACACGCTGCTGGAACAAGAAAAGAGCCAAGGGGCAGCCATTCTGACAGCCTGCAATCCAGGGGCACAAATTTGTAGCCGGGCTTTTAACGACGCAGTTCAAGAGAGCCTGCTGCGCGACTTACAAAAGATGAATTTACGCTGGTGGCCTGCCGTCAATCTGGACCCAGCAGGCCGATGGCCGGACGAGCCCAGTTTGCTGGTTCTGGATATCAGCCTGCAACAGGCACGCTGGCAAGCACGCCTATTCAAACAGCTGGCGTTTGTTTATATCCCGCTCAATGGCAAGCCCCAGTTGCATCAGGTGCAGCAGCGCTTGCCGGCCTCGGTTCCGGCGGATTCAGACCGCCGTGCGACCTTCTAGGCGCTGCCTAAAACCATCCGCTATTGCCGCCCCCTTAAGCCTGCCTTCTGGCAAGACATGCGCCCAGGCGCGCCACTCGTGGCCGGTTGCTACCAGTACGCTATCTGTATTGAAGACTTGGTATTCCAGCTTGAAGCGGCGCTCCAGCCATTGGGCGACCTGCACGCAAACGCGGATTTCACGGTCATAGCTGACAGGGGCACGAAAGTTGGCCCCCACGTCTACCAAAGGCGTTACTGCATCGTATTCCTGCCGCAAAATGCGCTGGCTTAAACCCACCTGCCGCAACCAAGCCTGGTAGGTGCAATCAAACCAATAAAAGTAGTTGGGATAGAACACAATCCCGGCTTCATCACAATCACCCCACTCAACGGTGATGCGGCGCTCAAACACGTGCATAACAATCCTTTTCGCAAAATTGCCGCCCAGTTTAACCCGACCTAAAAAGCAGGAAACCACGATAATCAGGCACAAAACCAGACTTTGAAACATTTAGCAAACACTGATCTTGAAACAATTTGCATCACCAACAATGCAATCAATTAGGTGAAGTTAAGGACAACTACAGGCAAAAAACACAAAAAATGGGTGCTATCAGCGGAAAATAACGGCGCACTTTTAAGTGCGGTTGTCGTCTTTCTTGGACAGAAAACCTAGCATAGCCGCGTCACTGATTAAGGTAGCCTGCCATGTCTGTAAATACTGCTGCACCCTGGACGATCCGTCGCATTACTGAGCTTTACGAACTGCCTTTCATGGATCTGCTGTTCCAAGCGCAGACCGTACATAGACAGCACCACCCTGCCAATCAAATCCAGCTCTCCAGCCTGCTGTCCATCAAGACGGGGGCCTGTCCCGAGGACTGCTCCTACTGCCCTCAGTCTTCCAAATATCAGACTGAGCTGGAACCTGAGCCCTTGATGCCTCTGGAACAAGTGCTGGAGGCGGCTCGTGCTGCACAGGCGCAAGGTGCCCAGCGTTTTTGCATGGGTGCTGCCTGGCGCTCACCCACGGAAAAACAGCTGGACCAAGTTATTGATATGGTCAGCGCCGTGAAGTCCATGGGCCTGGAAACCTGTGTAACCTTAGGGATGCTCAAGGACGGCCAGGCCGAGCGCCTGAAAGAAGCGGGACTGGACTACTACAACCACAATCTGGACACCTCCCCCGAGTTCTACGGCCAGATCATCAGCACTCGTACCTACCAGGACCGTTTGGATACGCTGGAGCGCGTGCGTGCCGCAGGCTTGAATAGTTGTTGCGGCGGCATTATTGGCATGGGTGAAAGTCGGCGTGAACGTGCCGGCCTGCTGGCTCAATTGGCCAATATGCGCCCTTACCCGGAATCCGTACCCATCAACCAATTGGTTAAAGTGCCGGGCACCCCCTTGGATCAGGTAGAGGATCTGGACCCCTTCGAGTTTGTGCGCACCATTGCCATCGCCCGTATTCTGATGCCCACCAGTGCAGTGCGTCTGTCCGCTGGCCGTGAAACCATGGACGACAGCACCCAGGCCCTGTGTTTTATGGCGGGTGCCAACTCCATTTTCTATGGCGAGCAATTGCTAACGACCGGCAACCCGCAGTTCGTGGCTGACCAGAATCTGTTTGCCCGCCTGCAATTACAGGCGGCTAAAACCACGCTGTCCGAGCCGCCCCTTTCTTTGGATCAAACCCGCCCCCGCGCGATGGTCGAGGCCCTCTAAAATGATCACCCTGTTCGCCAGCATTCTGTGCAGCGTTGCCGTTTCCATCCTGCTTAAAGTCGCTCGCCAGCGTCAGATCGATGTGGGTCAGGCGATTATGGTGAACTACGCAGTCGCCGTTACCCTTAGCCTGGTCCTGCTGCAGCCTCACCCCAGCAGATTGCTCAATCCTGCTACACCCTGGTGGATTCTGATCGCCTTGGGCGTCTTGCTACCTAGCGTCTTCCTGTTCATGGCTGCGGCCGTGCGCCAGGCCGGGATTGTGCTGAGCGATGCCGCGCAACGCCTATCCTTGTTCATTCCTTTGCTGGCTGCGTTTGCCTTGTTTGGCGAACAGTTGGGGGGGCAGAAACTGCTGGGCATTGGTCTGGCCCTGACGGCCTTGCTGTGCCTGCTGATGCGGCCCCGCCAAACGGCCAGCCAGGACTCCGGCTCTAGCCGCCCTGCCCTGATGCTGCTGGCCGTGTGGTTAGGCTATGGCGTGATCGACATTATGTTCAAGCAGTTGTCCAAAGCCGGGGCCGCCTTCTCCAGCAGTCTGGTGGTGTCTTTCTCGCTGGCAGGCGTGTTGATGCTCTGCTGGCTGCTGGCCAAACGCACGGTCTGGCATCGTGGCAGCTTATTGGCCGGTCTGGTATTGGGTTCGCTGAACTTTGGGAATATTTTCTTTTATATCCGCTCCCATCAGATCTTCCCGGAAAACCCCACTTTGGTGTTTTCCGCCATGAACATTGGGGTCATCGCCCTGGGAGCCATCATCGGCGCCGGTTTTTTCAAAGAAAAGCTCAGTGCCCTCAATATGCTGGGTGTCGCTCTGGCCATTGGCGCCATCGTGGCCCTGATCCCCCGCTAATTCAGCGCTTTGCTGATTGCCCCCCCCGAGCAACACCTGCATCTACATATAAGCCAAATCATATATTTGAAATTTAAAACTTAAGGGCGCCGAGCCTTTTTATCTCCTGTAGATTAGAAAAAAACTTTTTACCAACGCATAACGTTGGAAACTACACAGGAGACAAACTCATGACTGGATTCACCCGTCGTCACTTACTGCTCGCCGCCGCCTCGGCGGGGGTGGGCGCCCTGGCTGCCCCTTGGCTCAGCCGTAGTGCTCTGGCCGCCAATAAACCCGTGGTTGCTGCTTTATTTTGTGGCCATATTGATGACAACGGCTTCATGCAAGCGGGCTACCAAGGCTTCAAAAAAGCTCAGGATCAGTTGCCGATCACAGGCCATTACATGGACAAGGTCGCTAACGAGACACAGGCCCAGATCGTGGCTCTGCGCGAGCTGGCGACCAAATACAAGCCCAGCTTGCTGATCGCTCATGGCGGGCAGAACACTGACGCCGCCCTGGCTGTTGCCAAAGAGTTTCCGGATGTCCGTTTTGTCATCACTCAAGGCGCGGTTACCGCCAGCAATCTGAGCAGCTATGACGTGCAACAGGAGGAATCCGCCTGGCTAGCAGGCGCCTATGCTGCCTTGATGACCAAGACCGGCGTCGTGGCTCACCAGTCCGGTATTCGCGTCCCTCCGGGCTTGCGTGCCCGTGCCTCCTATGCCGCTGGCGTCAAATACGCCAATCCTGATGTCAAATTGCTGACCAACTTCTCTGGCAATCAGGATGATATTGCCCTGGCCGCACGCGTGACCCAGGCACAAGCCAAGGCCGGTGCCGACATCATCTATACCATGCTGAACAAGGGGCGCAGTGGCACCACACAAGCCTGCCGCGAGCTGGGCATCAAAGAAATTGGGAATGTAATCGACTGGGTGGCCCGCGAACCGGATGTGTTTATTGGCTCGGCTTGGGCCGATGTGGGCATTGGTGTCTTTGAGGCCTGCAAAGACCTGAGCGACAACAAATTTGAATCCGGCAAGATCTTCAAAGTTGGGCTTCAGCAGCCCGACGCCGTGCGCCTGATCATGGCTGCCGACACGCCAGATACAGTGCGTCAACGCATTGCCTCGCTGCAACAAGATATCCTGGCGGGCAAGATCCACGTTGAAGCGGAGTTCAGCGGGCCTGAATTCCAGATTTAATAGCTGAGCAGAAACAAAAAAAACCAGGCAGGGCCTGGTTTTTTTATAGGCAAATCGTCATCGCCAAGCATTACGGATAGTTGCGTGACTCAGGAAGCTGTTAGCGAACGGGGTCGGACGGCTTACGATCGTCCTGTGTCTCTTGCACCCCGCCCGAACTACCGGAATCTGCAGGGCCTCCCGCCACAGGATCGGCGCTCTTGTCCGCCTGGGCAAGCATATCGGCCGTCGCCTCATCCTCTGCCTTGCGTTCCGCTGCGGTGCCATCCGTCGTTCCTGGCACTCGCTCCTCCACCGGAGGCAGATCTTCAAATACCGGATCATGCGAGACGTCGGAACTGATATCCACCCGAGGGTCCAGTGCCACCGCCGCTGCCGAGCTTTGCAAACTGTCCGGCATAGGCACAAAAGTAGTTGGTGCATCTTGGCTCAGGTGATCGCCCAGCACCTTCTGCGGACGGATCAGCAAGACCAGCGCTAAACCACAGCCAGCCACAAAAATGTAATACACATTGCTGCCAATGTAAGACATCAGGCCGCCGGCCAGCAGCGGCCCCAGACAGGCTCCCAAGCCATACACCATGTACAGAATGGCGCTCAGGCCCACCCGACGCTCCGGGTCCACGTTGTCATTGGCAAACGCCGCCCCCAAGGGGTAGAGCGTAAATTGCAGAATCCCGAACAAGGCGGAAAACACCAGCAGGAACCAGAACGGTGCCTCAAACCAACCCCATAAAGGGATGGCCAACACCAGTAAACAGACCGCATTGATACGAATCAGTTTGACGCGGTTCATGCGGTCAGCCAACCAGCCCACCGGCCACTGCGCCAGCACACCGGCCGCCACAGAAACCGCCACAAACAAGGCGGCTTGTTCATTACTTAAATGCACACGCACCGCGTATACCGGTGCCAGACCATAAAAGGCACCGGTCAACATACCGGCTACCAGCAGCACCATCATGGACAAGGGCACGCGGTCCACGTAATAGCGGGCGTTAATGGGCGCAGGAACTTGTAAAGGGGGATGGCTGCGGCGGGTAATGGCCACCGGCACCAAGCTGAAGGCTGAACAGATAGCCACAAACACCAGGGGCTCATAGTTCAGGTGTGGGAACAAGGTCAGCGACAGCTGCCCCAGCACCGTACCCAGGCTGGAGAACACCATGTAAAAGGCAAAAATAGTGCCACGCTGGCTATTATCGCTTTGCTCATTCAGCCAGCTTTCAATCCCCATGAACTGCACGACCATCGCCGCACCCGCCAAAAAGCGCAGCAACAGCCAGACGTACATGGAATCCACCATGATCTGGACCAGCACACAGATGGTGACAATAGCGGCACTGGCGGCATACGCACGAATATGGCCCACGCCCATAATCAGGCGGTGACCCATACGAGCACCAAATACCAGGCCCAGGTAATACACCGCAATCAGCCCGCCAATCCAAACCTCTGACACCGAGATGGCCGTCAGGCGCACCCCCATGAAGGTATTGAACAGGCCCGAGCTGAGCAAGAGCATCAGGGTCGCAAAGTACAGGGACGAAAACGCACCCACCGATGACAGCATCCACACTTCCTGAAAAAACTGCAGCACCACTCACACTACTGGCCTCATCGGGATGAGGGCCTAATCTTGCGATAGGGAATGGTAAAAAAAAGCGCCAGCTTGCGGCCAGCGCTTCATGAACTTCTATCCCACGCCACGCCGGAGGGGCGCGGGATCAGATACTTAGGACTGTACCTGTTTCAGCAGGGTATCTGCATCCGATGTGTGCAGGCCGCCGTCATTATCAATGTTCAGTTGCTTGACCACACCGTCTTCCAGCAGAGCCGAGAAGCGCTTGGAGCGCACGCCCAGGCCTTTGGAAGTCAGGTCAAATTCCAGACCCAGTGCTTTGGTCCAGATACCGCTGCCGTCAGCCAGCAAACGTACTTTGCCATCGACATTCAGGGACTTGCCCCAGGCACCCATTACAAAGGGGTCGTTCACTGAAACGCACCAGATTTCATCAACGCCAGCTGCTTTGAACTGGTCTGCCTTGGCGATAAAGCCTGGCAGGTGCTGCTCGGAGCAAGTAGGGGTGAAAGCACCTGGAACGGCAAACACGGCAATTTTCTTGCCTTTAACCAGATCAGCCACCTGAAAGTTGTTGGGGCCCATAGGGCAGCTTTCCGTGGCGGTTTCAATGTATTCGCTAAGGGTCGCGTCAGGAACGCGCGCACCGACTGAAATGGACATAAGGTCTCCGTTATGAATAAATACCGCCAAACGGGCGGCCCGAACTACCTATGATACTAATAGACTGGCCTGTCTAATAGGCAAATAATACTTATCAGTACGTTTCAAGGTGGAACGTGCCAGGCCTGAACCGAGCGCCCACAAAAAAGGCCGGGCTTTTTGCCCGGCCTTCAGGGTGATCAAGCTTTATGCCATTTGCACAAAGCTGTGCTGCCACATCATGGGCTCACCCTGCCCAGATCGCGGATAGCGATCCGGACGTCTACAGCCATCCCATCATGCGGGGCAGCCAAAGCGTGATTTCTGGCACAAACGTAATCAAGAGCAGGAAGACCAGACCTGTCAGCAACCAAGGCACCGTGGATTTGGTGACTTCAGTCAAACCTAGCCTGGATATGCTGGAGGCTACATAAAGATTTAGCCCCACCGGCGGTGTCGCCAAACCGATCTCCATATTCACCACCAGCATGATGCCAAAGTGAACCGGGTCCATACCCAGCTTCATGGCGACCGGGAACAAGATGGGAGCCATGATCAGGATCAGGCCCGAAGGCTCCATCACCATGCCGATCACCAGCAACAACACGTTCACAAACAGCAGGAAAGCGATCAGACCCATGCCTTGCGACACAATCCATTCAGCAATGGCCTGCGGGATTTGCTCGGAAGTCAGGATGAAGGCAAACATGACCGCGTTGGTGATGATGTACAGCAGCATGGCACTCATGGCTGCTGATTCCAGCACAATGCGTTTGACCTCGCGCAGCTTCACATCCTTATAGACCCAGACCGCAATCACAAAGGCGTAGACCGCACTGATGGCTGCTGCCTCGGTCGGTGTGAACACACCGGAGTAAATCCCACCCATCACGATAACGATCAGCATCAGGCCCCAGATGGAGTCCATGAAGGCACGCCAGCGCTCTTTGAAAGAGGCACGCGGCATACGGGGGTAGTCCAGCTTCCAGGCGCGATACATCGTCGTGGCACCCAGGAAAAGCGCCAAAATCAGGCCCGGCACAACACCGGCAATAAACAGCTGGCCGATCGAGGCCGTACCCACTTTGGCGCCGTCCGGCCCTTCAACCATCATGCCGCTGGTTGCCACCGCATACATCACCATCACAATCGAGGGTGGCAGCAAAATACCCAGACCGCCGGAAGTTGCCACAATCCCGGTACCAAACTGCACCGGATAGCCTTGCTTGACCATCGCGGGAATCATGATGGAGCCAATAGCGGCCACGGTAGCTGGCGAAGAACCGCTGATCGAGGCAAACAAAGCGCAAGCCAGCACTGCTGCCAAACCCATGCCACCAGGCAGGTGGCCCACCATGGAAGCCGCAAAGCGAATCATCCGCTGTGCCACCCCGCCATGCGTCAGGAAACTACCCGCCAGGATGAAGAACGGAATCGCCATGATCTCGAACTTCTCGATCCCGGTGAACAGCTTGAGCGCAATACTGTCCATGGGAACTTCGGTCATGGTGAACAGGAACCCCATCACCGTCAGACCCAGGGCAATCGACACCGGCATACCCGTCAAGAGCAGGATGGCCAGCAAAGCAAAAATAATCAGGGCGGTCATGCGCGCGCTCCTTCAGATTCAGATACACCGCGCTCTGTTTCGGCAATCAGGTCCGCCCCAGGCTGATGCTGGGCCAGTTGACCGGTTTGCACGAAATGCACCAAGGCTTGCAAGAAGCGAAAGCACATCAACAAAGAACCCGCTGGCACAGCCAGATACACAATCCACACCGGCACTTCCAGGTCAGCAGACACCTGCGCTGTCTGGGCAATGCCGTACACAAATCGGCCACCAATCCAGGCGACGATGGCGGTGAACAAGGCGCCTGCGAACAGGGAAATCACCACCAGCAGGTGACGCCAGCGTGGCCCCACCGAGTTAACCAGCACGTCCACACCGACGTGAATGCCCACACGTACCCCGTAGGCGGCACCAAACTTGGCCATCCACACAAACAGGTAAATGCACAGCTCCTGCGCCCAGAGCAAGTTGATGCCTGCAACGCTGCGGTAGGTAGAACGAGCCATGACCGTGACAGACTCATAGCCCTGAGCCCGTGACCAGGACACCAGATCCGCCAGCAGGCTGACCGAATAGCGCTGGCAGACTGCTACAAAAATAATCACTACGGCCGCCACCATCAGAAATGAGATGAGCATTTCCTCAAAGCGGTCCAGAAATCGTAAAAACATGGGTAACTCCAGACTACAGTCAGCCCGCCCGGGATCGGGCAGGCACCAGCCAGTAGCGGGAAGAAAAGAAGAACAGGTCTGAATCAGACCTGTACAAGACAATCAGATAAAACCGGCTTTACTCGGTGGCCTTGTAGAAGGCGTCAATCACGTCCTGACCAATACGCGAGGCCATTTCTTTGTGCACGGGACGCAATTGCTTGACCCACTCTTCACGCTCGGCATCGCTGAGCTGATAGAAGGTGGTCTTGCCGGACTCTTCCATGGCTTTCATGGAATCGTTGTTCTCTTGTTCGGCAATGTCGTTGGCGTAGACCGTGGCCTCATCCATGGCTTTTTCCATGCCTTGGCGAACATCGTCAGGCAGACCTTCCCAGAACTTCTTGTTCACGATGACGGCATAACCCAGGTAACCGTGGTTGGACACGGTGGCGTGCTTTTGCACTTCGTGCATCTTCTGGGTGTACATGTTGGACGGCGGGTTCTCGGTGCCATCCACAACGCCAGTTTGCAGGGCTTGGTAAACCTCGGAGAACGCCATCACCTGAGGAACAGCATCCAGTGCCTTGAACTGAGCTTCCAGTACCTTGGAGGACTGAATACGCATTTTCAGACCCAGGAAGTCGTCCACGCTTTTCAGTGGGCTGTTGGCGCTCATGACCTTAAAGCCGTTGTCCCAGTAGGACAGGCCCTTGATGCCTTTGGGCTCCAGCTTGTCCAGCAACATGCGGCCCACAGGACCTTCGGTCACCTTACGCAGGTCTTCGCGGTCCTGGAAAATGAAAGGCAGGTCGAACACTTCAAATTCGCGCACACCCAGAGGGCCGAATTTAGCCAGCGAAGGGGCCAGCATATGAACTGCGCCCAATTGCAGGGCTTCCAGCTCTTCCTTGTCCTTGTACAGTTGCGAGTTCGGGTAGACCTCGACAACCACCTTGCCCTCGGTGTACTTTTCGGCCAGTTCTTTAAAGCGCACGGCCCCTTTTCCCTTGGGCGTATCGGGCGATACGACGTGGCTGAACTTGATGATCAGGGGGTTGGCCATCACAGGCGCGGACAGGAACACGGACGCCAGCAAGCTGGCCACAAGGGTCTTTTTCATGTTTGCCTCCGGTCGGTGAGGAACCGACACGTGTTATTGATTGATTTGTGTGAAAGCGTGTAGCTTAAAAAAGCGGCACCAAATTATCTATTGTGGAAATCCGAAACCATTTGTCATGATGCGTCTTGCCCGTCCGTCCGGCTTCATACGCCACGCCGCCTCGCGCACCTTGGCGGCCCATCCGATCAGCACGTACGTGCCTATTTTGGCGATCTTGATTATTGTGCTGTTGATGGGCGTGTTTGCCTGGGCCGTCAATAATGAGCGCGATGATGAACAGTCCAACGAACTGATCCGCAATGCCCTGTGGGTGGAGCAGTCCCTGTCTTTTCAGCTGCGCTCGCACGAAAACAATCTCAGCCGTATCGCCAGCGAGATCGAAGTACACTCGCAACCGGCCACGGCACAAACCGCCTTGACGCAGTTGCAGCACTTCAAGACCATCCACCCGGACCTGCTGAAGGTTGCTGTCCAGGATCTATTTGGCACAACCTTGCTGGTGCGCCCGCCCGGAGCCGATACCCGTATCGCCTCCCATGTCAGCACGCCGCGCAGCTCGACCTGGCTGCCGGCCTACCATTCCAATGAGCACCAGGAAAGTGTGATTGACCTGGTGGTCCCCATCTACGAAGACAACGATATTGTCGGCACCTTGCGTGCCACTTTTTCTTTGGCCACCATCCTGATGGAGAACGTGCCTTGGTGGATTGCCGAGCAGTATCACGTCTCCTTAATCGACCAGAGCGACAACACCTTGGCAATGCGCTCCAAGGGCGATCCCGGCTCCACCGAGTTGCGCTACGCCATGTCGGTAGACCCGCCCTTGCACGGTGTGCGTCTGCTGATGACGCCCTATCCGCAAAAAAACATCCCCACCTTCACCCTGCTGCTGACGGTGATTGCCGGACTGGCTTTACTGGCCGTGGTGAACTTGGCCATGCAACACCATTACGCCCGCAAACGCCGTGATGCCGAACTGGCCCTGATGCAAGAGCAAGCCTTTCGCAGTGCCATTGAAAACTCCATGGTGACGGGAATGCGCGCCCGCGATCTGGACGGCAAAGTGCTGTACGTGAATCCGGCTTTTTGCCAGTTGGTAGGTCGCAGCAGCGACGACATTATTGGTCTGACGCCGCCCATGCCCTGGTGGGTGCCGGAGATGATGGACGAGACGCTGGAGCGGCGGGACCGCTTGAAATCTGCTCCTTCCGTGCAGGTCTTTGACTCTCTGTTTCAACGTCCTGACGGCTCCCGTCTGGATGTTCAGGTTTTCGAGTCCCCGCTGATTGACGCCCAAGGCCAGCATGTAGGCTGGATCAGTTCGGTGATCGACATCAGCTCTCGCAAACAGGCCGAAGCGCTGGCAACCTCGCAGTCCGAACAGTTGCACCACACGGCCAAGCTGATCACCATGGGCGAGATGGCTTCCACCCTGGCTCATGAACTGAACCAACCCTTATCCGCTATTGCCAGCTACGCCGCCGGTTCCCTGAACTTGTTAGGCACCGAGCCTCTGGATCCCAAGCAATTGCGCCGGGGGCTGGAAAGCTTGGCTGAACAAACGCGCCGGGCCGGGCAGATCATCCACCGCATTCATGATTTTGTCCGCAAGCGCGACCCGCAGCTTAGCCCTTTGAATCTGGGCGATGCTTTGCAAGGGGCTCTGGCCATGGCCAAAGCAGGTTTGCGCAATCATCATATCCAGTTGATCGTGCCCGCTCACCCTAGGCATTTGCCCGTCATGGGCGATAAGGTTTTGCTGGAACAACTGATTTTCAATTTGCTGCGCAATGCAGCAGAAGCCATGTCCGGCCTGGAACCTGAACGCCGGGTTTTGGAAGTGACCATGCAAGACAGCAATGGGGTGGTGCTGGTCATGGTGGCCGACCAAGGTCCGGGTGTGGCAGCCACCATCATGGCTGAAGTGTTCCAGGCATTTACCACCACCAAAGCCCAGGGACTGGGTATAGGCTTGAATATTTGCCGCTCCATTGTGGAGCTGCACCACGGAAAGCTCTGGTTTGAAAACGGAGACCCACACGGTGCCACTTTCCTGTTTTCCTTACCCTTGATCGAACATGACTAAGCGCGCTCCTTTGGTCCACATCGTGGACGACGACCCGGCCATCCGTGATGCCCTTTCCTGGCTGTTCTCCACCCGACAGGTAGATACCGAGCTGTGGGAAAGCGGCGAGGCTTTTCTGAATGCGCTGGGCCCTGACACGCAGGGCTGCATCTTGCTCGATATCCGTATGGATGGCCTGTCTGGTCTGGAAGTGTTTGAGCAATTGCGCGAACGCCAGTCCTGCTTGCCCGTTATTTTCCTGACCGGCCACGGCGACCTGCCCCTGGCGGTGACCGCGCTGAAACAAGGTGCCGCCGACTTTATCGAAAAACCCTTTAACGATAACGATCTGGTAGACCGCGTTTTGGACGTGCTGCGCAGTTACGAAGCCAGCCAGACAGAACGCGCCAATGAGCAAGCCCTGGAAGAACGCCTGGACACCTTGTCTCAGCGGGAACGCGAAGTGCTGGCTCTGGCATTGGAAGGACGACTGAACAAACAGATTGCCCAGGACCTGAGCATCACCATGCGTACCGTGGAAGTCCACCGTGCACGTGCCCTGGAAAAAATGCAGTCTCGCACCCTGATCGAACTGGCGCGGCTGCTGGATCCGGACCGGCTGCGCGAAGACCGCAACCCCTCGGGGCCTTAATCAAAGCGACCGGGTGGGGTGTATATAATGCAGCCATAAACTATTAGAACCGCGCCACAGGCCCGGTCCCCCCGGAGCGATAATGAGCACCACTACCGAAAACACCGATTTGCACCTTTCCCATCTGGATGAAGATGGCAAAGTTCAAATGGTTGATGTCAGCCATAAATCCGCCACCGCCCGTTCAGCCACTGCCCGCAGTGTGGTGCGTTTGAGCCCGGCTGCTTTCCAGCTGTTGTCTGCCCAGCACAATGCCAAGGGCGAAGTGCTCAACACGGCGCGTGTCGCCGGCGTATTGGCAGCAAAGCGCTGTGCAGAGCTGATTCCCATGTGCCACAGCTTGCCCCTGGATTTTGTGGGCATTGATTTTGAAAGCGATGCCGGCACCGGCACGATTACCGTGCTGGCCACCTGCCGCACCCGCTACACCACCGGTGTCGAAATGGAAGCCATGACCGCTTGCTCCATTGCCGCGCTGACTATTTACGATATGTGCAAGGCCGCCGACAAAGGCATCGTGATCGAGCAGACCCGACTGCTGGAAAAAACCGGTGGCAAAAGTGGCACCTGGACCGCTCCGGTCTAAGCCACCTTTCACGGAGATCCTCATGACAAGCCCTTTAACGTTGCGCGTTCTGTATTTTGCCCAGGTGGCCGAGCGCACCGGCCAGCGCCAGGAAAACTGGGAATGGCCACAAGAGAGCACCGTGCAGCAATGGACTGATGCCCTGCTGCAGCGCCACCCGAACCTGAGCGATATGGCAGGCCGTTTGCATGTCGCCGTCAATCAGTTTCATGCTCAGCCCAATGACCCGGTGCGCCCCGGCGATGAAGTCGCCGTATTCGAGCCCGTTACCGGAGGTTGAGATGATCCGTGTCCAGACCGAAGACTTTGATGTCGCCGCCCTGAACGCCGAATTGCGTGCTACCGCTGGTGGCAAGGCAGGGGCGATGGTGACCTTCACCGGCTATGTACGCGACCAGGCTGACGGCACCGCCACCGAATCCCTGTTTTTGGAACACTATCCAGGCATGTGCGAGCGCGAGATCCAAGCCGTTTGTGATCAGGCCCGTCAACGCTGGCCCATTCTGGATACGCTGGTCGTACACCGCGTAGGCGAGCTGCACCTGACTGAGCAAATTGTGTATGTCGGCGTCACCAGCGCCCACCGGGGCGACGCGTTCCGAGCCTGCGAGTTCATCATGGATGTGCTCAAGACCCGTGCCCCCTTCTGGAAGCGCGAAACCTTGGCAGACGGCAAGCGTTTCTGGGTTCAACAGCGCGACAGCGATGCCCAGAAGACCGACTCCTGGAACACTACTGCGGACACCGACAAGCATGTCTAAAGCCAAGATCGATTTACCGGCTGCTCGCCTGAACGCGGCCGTCCTGACCATTTCAGACCGTCGTGGCCCCGACGAAGACAGCTCGGGCGACTATCTGGCCGCCAGCTTGGCGGACAGCGGCCACTATTGCGTGCAGCGTGCCATCAGCAAAGACAATATCTACGCTATCCGCGCCCTGCTTAGCCAATGGATTGTTGACCCGACTATCCACGTGATCATTTGCAATGGCGGGACAGGGTTCAGCCATAAGAAATCCACTATTGCAGCGGTTACGCCCTTGCTGGATCAGGTCATTACCGGCTTTGGCGAGCAGTTCCGCTATTTGTCTTATCAGGACATTGGCTCATCGGCGTTGCAATCGGATGCGTTGGCAGGCACAGCCAACCGGACCTTGCTGTTTTGCATTCCCGGCTCAGGCGGTGCGTGCAAATTGGCTTGGGAAAAAATCCTGAAAGAACAATTGGACAGCCGTCATCGCCCTTGCAATTTCGCCTCCGAATATCTGGACCCGCCCACTCCCTAGAGTCGTTCCGCCGCCAGTGGCGCAGTTGTTCAGAGCGCCCCGTAGCTGACCGTAATTTCAGGCCCCAGGCCACGACTTTGTTTTATCGAATTTATCCAATCCTATGATCGAATTTGACGTAGCTCAGCAACGGCTGGCCCAGGCAGGACAAGTCCCCACTCAAACCGAAAGCTGCGACTTGGCGCAAGCCTTGGGACGCATTTTGGCCCAGGATATTGAAGCCCGGCTGGACATGCCCCCGGCTGACAACAGTGCGATGGACGGCTATGCCCTGCGCCTGTCTGACATTCGCCATGACAAGGTGCTACCTATCCAGCAACGCTGCTATGCAGGCGATATTCCGGAAACCCTGAAAGAAGGCATGGCCATTCGCATCTTTACCGGCAGCATGCTGCCGCCCGGTGCCGATACCGTTGTCATTCAGGAAAACTGCCAGGAAGACGAGCAAGGGGTACGCATTCTGGAGATGCCTCAGGCCGGTGTGAACATTCGTCGCCGTGGCGAAGATATGCGCATTGGTGAAGTGCTGATTAAAACAGGCACTCGCCTGACGGCAGCCCATATCGCGCAAATGGCGGCGCAGGGTCATGCACAACTGAACGTCTACCCCCTGCTAAGCGTGGGTATTCTGACCACGGGAGACGAGCTGACACCCGCTGGCCAGCCCCTTAAAGAAGGCCAGATCTATAACTCCAACGCCCCTATGCTGCGTGCCCAACTGCAGGCACTGGGCGTGGCTACGGTGCATGCAGTGCACGCCAAAGACACACTGGAAGCGATTCAAGACGCCTTGAAGGACTTGCTGCAACGCTGCGATCTGGTGCTGACGGTAGGGGGTGTATCAGTAGGCGAAAAAGACTTTGTGAAACCGGCCATTGAAGGCATAGGCGGCCAGCTGGACCTGTGGAAAGTGCGCATGAAGCCCGGCAAACCGCTGGCTCTGGCCTATATCGACAACAAACCATTAGTCTGCCTGCCCGGTAACCCGGTCTCTTCTTATGCGGTATTTTCCTTGATGGTGTCGCCCTTGATCCGTCGCCTGCAAGGTCGCCATGAGGTCCTGCCACGCATTCGCTACGGTGTGCTAGAAGGCGAGCGCCAGTATCAAGGAGATCGCGAAGAATTCATCCGCGTACAAGTGGACAATGACGAACAAGGCCGCCTGCTGGTTCGTCCTTACGATAATCAGGGTTCGGGCGTGATCAGCTCCCTACCCTGGGCGCAGGCCCTGGCGCGTATTCCGGCCGACACCCATGTTGCTCCCGGCGATGTGGTACGCCTGTATGAGTACAGCCAGTGGCAAGCCTGACGCCGGCACACTCCAGAACCGCCCTTTCCGGGGCGGTTTTTTTTGGCCTGATGAAACGCTAGCAACGCCAGCGAGGATGTGCTTTCTGGCGCAGGGCAAAAGATGAATGCGCTGGACGATCCAACAAGACGCATTCCAAGAGCAGCGCAGTCTGTGTTCGCACTGCATTAACTGGCCTCTTTACGCTTTACGAAACTCCTGCCAACTAGCCAAACCAGCCGCACGCTTTTGTAGCCGCATCCATGCGTTTAACTTCCTGCGATTGGCTCTCCTGAAGTTCAACGGCGCTTACCTATACTGGCGTGCTCCGACACAGTCGGCCATTGACGCCGACTGGCACCCACTATCCCATTGTTACGGGCACCTCGCCCTACGAGAAGCCAATGAACCGCACATATCGCCTTATCTTTAATCGCAGTATCGGACTTTGGCAGGTCGTCAGCGAACTGGCTCGAGGGCATGGAAAAGGCCGCGGCCAATCCAGCACGGTATCAATGACATCCTCAGGTGCTACGCTGCCCGTCCTAAGACCTCAAACAGCATGGATGCCTAACATCCTCTGGGCGGCCGTCCTGAGCACCACCCTGGTAGGCCAAGCACATGCCGATTTTTCCCAATCGGGACAAATTCTGTGGGACAGTGACATCCAAAGCACCATTATTGGTGAAACCAGCGCCGGTTCTCAAACCGTCGAGGACATTGCGTATCCCACCTCTTACCACGAGCCTCGAAACGTAATCCTGGGTCATAAGGCAAGCGGCAGTGGCACGATAACCGTCTCAGATGACGGCTCGCGCTACAACATGGGCTCATACCAGTCCGCGCCCTACTTAATGACCGTAGGCAACGCTGGAACGGGGACTGTCAATCTGTTTAACTCAGGTAGGTTAGAACTTAACAATGGCAGGATGCTCCTGGGCGCACAGGCCCAAGGACAAGGCACGCTCAATATTGGTGCCGCACCCGGAGCTACGCCGGGAAAAGCCGGTTCCATGAATGCGGCCAGTATTGAGTTCGGACCGGGTAAGGGGACCATCAACTTCAACATCACCGATACCCATACGTTTACACCAACACTGATGAGCAGCCCTGATGCAGGGCCGACCCAACAGATCAATCAACTCGCCGGCACGACCATCCTGGAGGCTGACAGCCAAGCCTTCAAGGGCACGACCACCGTAGCAGGCGGAAAGCTGCTGATCAAAAAAGGCCTGGGCGGCAGTATGAAGGTGACTGGCGGTACCTTGCAATTTGGGGATGGAAACATCGGCTTTACTAACACAGTACAAAGCGTGAGCGTTCAAGGCTCAGGAAGTACTCTGACAGTCTATGACCCCGTCCAACTAGTAGTTTCAGGCTCGGCTGATCTGGCCAGCGATACAACCCTGGACTTACGCCTAACAAAGCCAGAGGTATACAAAAACGCCCTCGTGACTGTCACTGGCGAGCTCAGTATTGGGCAGAACGTCACACTGGAGCTGAATAACATCGCCAGCGATCGCACATTAATCACCGCGCTTGACGGCATTAAAGGCGACTTTTCGAACTTCAATGTGGTGGATACCTCCCCCGACCAGGTCGATTACCTGACGGTGCAGCTTGTAAAGTCCACCGATAACACACAGTTGCGAGCCGCGTATGACCTGAGCTGGAATGCCAAAAACTCTATGGCACACGGCACCTTCACCCTGGCCCAGGCGTCAGACAGCTATACGGTGTCAACAGACCTGGAAGACCAGCCCAGCAATAGCGCCAAGCAGTGGGATGGCAAAACATTGACCAAGGCC
Organism: Alcaligenes sp. GW821-FHT11D07; assembly: GCF_058808495.1. Lineage (NCBI taxonomy): Bacteria > Pseudomonadati > Pseudomonadota > Betaproteobacteria > Burkholderiales > Alcaligenaceae > Alcaligenes > Alcaligenes sp. GW821-FHT11D07. The sequence continues at coordinate 434,471 of NZ_JBXART010000002.1, read as the reverse complement.
GGAGAAGGAACCTTGACCCTCTCCGGTAACAATAGCTATACCGGCGGCACGGTGTTGACGGGGGGCACGATAGCGGTCGAGCGCGACGAAAACCTGGGCGCCGCAAGCGGCTCACTGTCTTTAAGTCAAGCCGCCTTAGCCACGAGCGCCTCATTTGACAGCTACAGGCAGGTCACACTCCATCAGGCCGGCGAATTTCAGCTTGCCTCGGGCACCACGCTGGGTCTGAACAACACCGTCTCGGGCTCAGGGACGCTGATTAAAAGCGGGGATGGCACCCTCGCACTGAACACGCAAAACAGTTATGAAGGCGGCACTCTCCTGAAAGCTGGAACGGTGCAGATCAAGAACGATGGCAACCTGGGTGAAGGCAGCGGAAACATCACCTTCCAAGGAGGCTCACTTGAGACGACTGGCTCGTTTAGCAGTACTCGGGGCATCACCCTCACCAATGCTGGTCAAATAGCCACTGCTGCTAACACCAACGTCTATTTGCATGGAAGCATCACCGGGCCAGGCGATCTCATCAAAACGGGCTCTGGCACGCTGCACTTGAGCGGCAACGCTAATGCCTATGGCAATACCCATATTCAGGCTGGCAAACTGATCGTCAACACGGATTCAATTTCTGGCCGAGTCAGAAACCAGGGCGAGCTGGTCTTTGATCAAGTCGCAGACGGCCGTTTTGACAAGGTGATCTCCGGTACGGGCTCCGTGCGCAAAGAAGGCACAGGGACTGTAGAGCTGGGCGCAATCAATATTTACAGCGGAAATATGACGATTGCCCAAGGGACGCTGCTCGTCAACCATGACACCAACTTGGGCTTATACTCGTCCAACTTGATTCTGGATGGCGGCACCCTAGCCACCAAGCAAGAGGTCTATCTGGATCGCTACGTCCAATTGGCGCAGAACGGCCGCGTCAACGTCGCCGCTGACGGCATCCTACACATGAATAACACCGTATCAGGTAGCGGTGCCCTAATCACGATCGGTAAGGGCACCCTGCAACTGAACGCCGACAATACCTATACCAACGGCACTGAACTGAACGGTGGAAAACTGCGTGTTGCCCGTGACGAGTCTTTGGGAGATGCCGCAGGGAACATCCGACTAAACGGCGGCAGTCTGGTCGCGACTCAGTCTTTCGCTAGCGCACGCTCTATAAACCTGGCCAGCGCGGACAGTGAGATCGAGGTACTCGCCGACCAAACCTTAGCGCTGAACGGCAAACTATTTGGTTCAAACCAGCTCGCCAAACAAGGCAGCGGCACCCTGACTCTTAACGCAGACAACACGTACAGCGGTGGAACGACCCTGAACGGCGGCACCTTAAGCATTTCACGCGATGCCAATCTGGGCGATAGCAAGGGCGGCCTGGTCTTTAACGGCGGCATACTGGCAAGCAGCGCTTCCTTTGACTCGGCTCGGACAGCCCAATTCAAGCAAGATGCTCAATGGAATGTGGCCGATAATTCGACGCTGCACTTAAGTGGCGAACTCAGCGGTTCAGGCGCCTTACTTAAAACAGGAAATGGAACGCTACGTCTGAGCGGTGAAAACACGTATCAGGGCGGAACCGCTATTCATGAGGGCACCCTGGAGGTAGCCCAAGACGCCCATCTAGGAGATGCCAGCGGCAGCATCCGTTTGCATGGTGGCACGCTGCACGCCACGGACTCCTTTGCGAGCGCTCGCCAAATAGAGCTGGATCAACAAGAGACCATCACGGTCAGCTCGGGTGCCACCTTAAATCTGACAGGCACCATTGAAGGCACAGGCGCGCTCCACCAAAAGGGCGGCGGTACGATGGTCTTAAGTGGCACCAATAGCTATGAAGGCGGCACCACCTTGCATGAAGGGCGATTAGTCGTCAGCCAAGATAGCAATTTAGGTACAGGCGCTTTGAGCTTTCAGGGTGGCACCTTCGCCAATACGGCCTCTTTTGACACTGCTCGCCAGATCACACTGAATAACAAGGCCCACCTGGATGTGGCCGCGAACACAGAACTGGGTTTGAGCGGTCAAATCAGCGGTAGCGGCCATCTGATCAAAGAAGGCACTGGCACCCTGCGTCTGGACAATACCGCCAACCGCTATGGCAGCACGCAAATTCTGGCTGGAACCGTGATTGGCAATGCCGGCTCCCTGGCGGGCAATGTGCTCAACCAAGGCGCACTCGTATTTGAGCAATCTTGGGATGGACGATTCCAAGGCGAACTGTCTGGCGCAGGCTCCGTGCTCAAGACAGGCACTGGGAACTTGACGCTATCGGGCAATAACACTCGCTATACCGGCCATAGCACCGTGTCCGAGGGCACGCTAACAGTACTGGATGCGCTGGGTGGTTCGGCCAGCGTCAAGAACGCTGCACTGCAATTTGGCGATGGTGTCAGCGGCACCGCTAGCCACCTTTCGGGTGACCTGAATATTGAAGGCGCGGGCAGCAGTTTATCCGTACAAGGCCCCGCCACCCTAAGCGTGGATGGCACGGTCGATCTGCACGACAATACGGTGCTCGACATTGCCGCTGGCAACAGTGGCCCCGCATTACAAGCTGACCGCGTAACGGTGGGTGAGCAGGTCACCTTTACACTGGGTGGCATCAGCCATGAAGGCCAGCTGGACAAAGTGCTGGTGAACACAAACCACGGCATCCAAGGCGACTTTGCCTCCATTCAGGTTGGCGGGTTTAACGGAACCGTGGACTATCTAAACCTGAACACGCGCAAGTCCGCTGACCAGACCCAATTGCTGGCCAGCTATGGCCTGAGCTGGACTGCCAATAACAACCTGGCCCACGGCACCTTTACCCTGAGCGATGAAAGCGACCGCTTCGTGGTAAACACGGACTTGAAAGACCAGCAGCCTAACAGCGCTACCGGCTGGAATGGCAGCACCTTGCACAAAGCAGGCGCCGGCACCCTGGTACTGAGCGGTCAAAACAGCTATACCGGTGGCACAACGCTGGCCGATGGCCGTCTGCAAGTGTCCCAAGACGCGAACCTGGGCGCAGCCAGCGGTGGCTTGAGTTTCCAGGGCGGCACCTTAGTCACCACAGACTCCTTTAACAGCACTCGTGATATCGCTTTGCTAGACGATGGAACGCTTGAGATCAACAATGACAGCACACTGGGTCTGAACGGAACGGTATCGGGAACGGCAGCACTCATCAAAGAAGGCAATGGAACGCTGGTACTGAACGGCAACAATCGCTACCTGGGCGATACGCTGTTGAACCAAGGGACCGTACAAGTCGCAGGCGACGCCAATCTGGGCGATAGCAAGAGCAGCTTGGTATTTAACGGCGGCACGCTGGCCGCCACCGACTCCTTTAACTCGGCTCGCTCGGCCAGTTTTCAACACGATGCCAACTGGAAGGTGGCCGATGGCGCAACGCTGGGCTTGAGCGGCACCCTAAGCGGCACCGGTGCCTTGATCAAGAGCGGGACCGGCACCTTGGCACTGAGTGGTCAAAATAGCTACCAGGGTGGCACCGTCATCACCGACGGCGCAGTACAGGTGAGCCAGGACGCTAACTTGGGCGATATAAGCGGGCAGCTAAGCCTGCACAATGGCACCTTGGCGGTCACCGACTCCTTTGCTAGCGTTCGCCAGATTGAGTTGGAGAAAATGGGCGCGATCGCCGTTGATACCAACGCTAACTTGAGCTTGAACGGAGTCATCACAGGCACGGGCGCACTGAAAAAAACCGGCAAGGGCAGCTTGGAGCTCAACGGCACCAATACCTATGAAGGCGGCACCACCTTGCATGAAGGGCGATTAATCGTCAGCCAAGATAGCAATTTGGGTACAGGCGCTTTGGACCTTCAGGGTGGCACCTTCGCCAATACGGCCTCTTTTGACACTGCTCGCCAGATCACACTGAATAACAAGGCTCACCTGGATGTGGCCGCCGACACAGAACTGGGTTTGAGCGGTCAAATCAGCGGTAGCGGCCATCTGATCAAAGAAGGCACCGGCACCCTGCGTCTGGACAATACCGCCAACCGTTATGGCAGTACGCAAATTCTGGCTGGAACTGTGATTGGCAATGCCGGCTCCCTGTCGGGCAATGTGCTCAACCAAGGCGCACTCGTATTTGAGCAATCCTGGGATGGACGATTCCAAGGCGAACTGTCGGGCGCAGGCTCCCTGCTCAAGACAGGCACTGGGAACTTGACGCTATCGGGCAATGGCAGTCGCTATACCGGCCACAGCACCGTATCCGAGGGCACGCTGACAGTGCTGGATACGCTGGGTGGTTCGGTCAGCGTCAAGAACGCTGCGCTGCAATTTGGCGATGGTGTGAGCGGCGGCGCTAGCCACCTTTCGGGTGACCTGAATATTGAAGGCGCGGGCAGCACCTTATCCGTACAAGGCCCCGCCACCCTAAGCGTGGATGGCACGGTCGATCTGCACGACAATACGGTGCTCGACATTGCCGCTGGCCCGAATAGCCCCGCACTACATGCTGACCGAGTGATACTCGGGGAGAACGTTGCTTTTACACTGGGAGGCATCAGCCACGAAGGCCAACTGGACAAAGTGCTGGTGACGACAAACCACGGCATACAAGGCGAATTCGCCTCCGTTCAGGTGGGGGGATTTAACGGCGCCGTAGACTACCTGAATCTGAACACCCACAAGTCCGCTGACCAAACCCAGTTACTCGCCAGCTATGGCCTGAGCTGGACCACGAACAATAATCTGGCCCACGGCACCTTTACCCTGAGCGATGCAAGCGACCGCTTCGTGGTTGGCACTGCTTTGAAAGACCAGACCCCTAACAGCGCCACGGCTTGGAATGGCAGCACCTTGCACAAAGCAGGCGCAGGCACTTTGGTACTGAGCGGCCAAAACAGCTATACCGGTGGCACAACGCTGGCCGATGGCCGTTTGCAAGTGTCCCAAGATGCGAATCTGGGTGCAGCCAGCGGTGGCTTGAGCTTCCAGGGCGGCACCTTAGCGACGACCTCCTCCTTTACGAGCGCTCGCGATATCGCCCTGCTGAGCGATGGACGCTTTGAAGTGGATGCAGACACAACGCTTAGCCTGGATGGTGCAGTCGTCGGTCAGGCTGACTTGATCAAGTCTGGCGCTGGGTCGCTGCGGTTAAACAATCAAGCCAATAACTATCTATATAGTCGAATTGAAGAAGGAAGCTTAATTGCCCAGGCAGCCACCCTTTCCGGCAGTGTGGAAAACAACGGCACCTTGATTTTCGATCAAGCCAGCGACGACGCCTATGCGGGCGGTATCTCCGGCACAGGTTCCCTGATCAAAGACGGGTCCGGCACCCTTAGCCTGACGGGAGACAACTCCGCGTTCCGCGGCGACACTGCCATTGTGGCTGGTCGATTGACCTTGAACGGTAAATTAGGTGGCTCCAGCACCATCGGGGCTGGCAGCGTGCTGGGCGGCAGTGGCGTGATCGGCTCGGGTGCAGGCAGTAGTATCACGGTTGCGGAGGGCGGGACCCTCTCACCGGGCAACTCCATCGGCACCTTGACCATTAACGGCGATTTACATGTCCAGCCAGGTGCCCGCCTGATCGTCGAAACTCAGCCACAAGGTACAGCAGCTGATCTGATTAAAGTCACGGGCAAGACTTCGCTGAGCGGCGGCTCGGTTGCCCATATTGGCGCAAACGGGAACTACGATTTGCGCTCCAGCTACACCATTTTGGCCTCTGAGGGCGTCTTGTCCGGCGAGTTTGGCGATGTCACCTCCGACTTCGCCTTCCTGCGGCCTTCCCTGTCGTACGACTATCAGAATGGTCAAGTTTCCTTAGTGCTAGAACGCAATGACCAGGTGATGGACTCAGCCGCACGGACACGCAATCAACGTGCTAGCGCCAACGCTATTGAAAGCATCGGTCTACACGCGAATCACGCTGTCTATGATGCCATCGCCCAACTGCCCAATGACCCCGATTTACTGCGTGCCAGCTTTGATGGTCTGTCAGGCGAACTACACGCATCCGCCAAAACTGTGCTGCAAGAGGACAGCCGCCAGCTACGCGACACAGTCAACGAACGCCTGCGTTCGGCCAGCCGCGCCGTCGCAGCACAAACCGCCCCCGTACGCAACAATCAGGGGCAGTTGGCCGCAGCGGACAGCACTGGCACACACAGCTGGATTCAAGGCATGGGTAGCTGGCGCAGCGCTGATGCCACCGACAATACGGCCCGCGTGAGCAGTTCCAGCAGTGGTTTCTTGATGGGGGTGGACACCAACGTGTCTGAGTCGGCACGCGTGGGCGTGCTCGCGGGCTTTAGCCGCAGTGACATCAAGCTACGCGACCGCTCCTCCAGTGCAAGCAGCGACAACTACCATCTGGGTGCTTACGCGGGAACAGAGTGGGGAGCGCTAGGACTGCGTGGTGGTCTGGCCTATAGCTGGCACGATCTGTCCACACGCCGCTCGGTATCCGTGCCGGGATTGTCAGACACGCTAAAAGCTGACTACAGCAGCCAAAGCACTCAGGCATTTGCCGAATTGGGCTATCGCATTGAAGCTGCGGCTGTGGCGCTTGAACCCTTTGCCCAACTGGCTTACGTTCACCAGAAAAGCAATAGCTTCACGGAAAAAGGCGGCGTAGCCGCGCTACACGCTGATCGTCAAACGACCAACACTACGTTCATGACTCTGGGCACTCGTGCCATGACGGAGTTTGAAGTGGGCAATACACAGGCGAATGTCCACGGATCATTGGCTTGGCGACATGCTATGGGTACGACCAAGCCAAGCGCTACCCATGCCTTCTCGGCAGGTTCAGCGTTCACCGTGGTGGGGGCTCCGATTGCTAAAAACAGCGCCATGCTGGAAGCAGGTGTAGACCTGAAGATCAACTCTCAGGCGGCGATCGGGCTGGCGTATCAAGGTCAGCTTGCCCGCTCGGCACAGGACCACAGTGTGCAAGCTCGCCTAAACATCCGTTTCTAAGAGAGTCGCTGTATCACTAACAGGCAGGGCTGGTTTACCAGCCCTGCGCTGTTTCCAGGTCTTGCGGCGTGTTGATATTGAAGAATACCTGTACAGGCGCATCGCGGAAATCCACTTCTACCGCACCTATGCTTTGCAGCCAGCTCATCACACGGCGTTCGCCGCTGAGCAAATACTCTTTCAAGGCAGCCGATTGATCGGTGCGCAGCAACAAGCATAAGGGGTGGCTGCGCTCAGCCTGGGCATAAGCGGCCACAGCATCCTGCTCTTTTACGGCCTTGATCAGGCGCTTGCTCAGCTCAGCAGGGACAAAAGGCAAGTCCACCGGGCAGGACAAGGCCCACGGCGTGGTGACCTGATCCAGCACACTGGCCAAACCCGCCAAAGGTCCTAAATAGCCCTCCAGCTCCACCGTGTCGGGGACAACGCGGCCCCAATGGACATACTGTTCGGGATTGCGATTGGCACTGATAAAAATAGGCCCCACCTGCGGTCGCAGGCGACGCACCAGATGCTGGACCAAAGGCTGGCCCTGCAAAAGCAGCAAACCTTTATCGACCTGGCCCGACAAATCAAAACGCCGAGCCCGTCCACCTGCCAGCACAATACCGCTGATGTCCTGTGTGCTTATCATCCGCCGATGTAACTCATTTCTATACGGTCACGACTCGTGGTTAGCTCACCCCGAATCTCGGAATATCGGTCCTGCCGTCCGGTCCACACGCCATGCATATAGGCGGCTAACTGCTCGTCCGAGGAACCCGAGCGCAATTGCGCCCGCACATCATAACCTTGGGACGCAAACAGGCACAGAAACAGACGCCCCTCCGGAGACAGGCGCATGCGCGAACAGTCCCCACAGAAGGGCTGCGTCACGCTGGTGATCACCCCTACTTCACCTGTGCCATCTTTGAAGCGCCAGCGGCTGGCGACCTCGCCACGGTACTGAGCGGCCACCGGCTCCAATTCAAAACGCGACTGGATGCGTTCCACAATTTCAGCCCCGCTGACCACTTCTTCCAGATTCCAGCCGTTGCTAGTGCCCACGTCCATATATTCGATAAAACGCAAGATCTGGCCCGAGCCCTTGAAGTGCTCCACCATAGGCAAAATCTGATCGTCATTTAGCCCTTTGCGCACCACCATATTGACCTTAACCGGGCTCAAGCCCACGGCCTGGGCCTTGGCAATTCCATCCAGCACAGTAGACACGGACACGCTGCTATCGCTTAACTGCGTAAAGCGCGCATCATCCAGGGCATCCAGACTGACGGTGACGCGATCCAAGCCTGCGTCTTTCAGGGCCTGCGCTTTACGACCCAGCAAAGTGCCATTGGTGGTCAAGGTCAGCTCTACCGGATCACCCTCGGGAGTGCGCAACTGGGCCAACATGCCAATCAGCACTTCGATATTGCGACGCAAAAGCGGTTCGCCCCCGGTCAGACGTAGCTTGCGCACACCCAGAGCCACTGCCTGCCTGGCCACACGCTCAATTTCCTCGAAACTGAGCAGGGAAGAATGAGGCAAGAACTCGTAATCGGTGCCAAACACTTCCCGGGGCATACAGTAGGTACAGCGGAAATTGCACTTGTCCGTCAAGGAAATGCGCAAGTCCCGGAAAGGACGGTGGCGTTTGTCCAAAGGTTGCCCGGACACCGCCGCCAGTCGCACCGTAGGACGGCGCACAGCCGTCGCATCAGTGGACTGAGCAGGGCTGGCTGCACGCGACTGCGCGTCCAGCTGCACGGTCTCCAGCACGGGAGGACCTGGGGGAGCACCTTCTTGGTGCGGCCTGGCTGAAACTGCGTTTAGGACGCGGGGTTCCGGCTTTGGCCCATGATCATCGCTCATGGTGTTCTCTTTTTTTCAAGGACGGGGTTGTCCCCATCTCATGGTGTGTGTGTTTTCGTAAAGCTTAAGTACTAGCGCCAAAGCAGATCGGCTGCGTGGCCAAATGCCTGCTCCAGCGTCATGATCTGGCCAAGACCTTGCGGGTCGTAACCCACCAGATCTTGCATGAATTGACTATACGCGGAACCACCAATCACGTTCATCAGTTGCTGCATAGGAGCCTTATCCAACAGCTCCTGCTCAACAGCAATGAAATAACGCTCCTGTGCCAGGGGGATGAACTCCAGCCCGCAGCGGCTAGCTGCCGTTTCTACACCCAGGCCGGTATCGGCCATGCCACTGGCTACGTGAGCTGCCACTGCCATATGCGTCAATTCTGTTGTTTCAAAGCCCAGTACCGCATTCGTGTTTACCCCTAACTGCCCCAGCAGCAAGGTGGCCAGAAAACGGGTGCTCGATCCCATCTGGCGATTCACAAAGCGCACATCCGGCCGCAATAAGTCCGACATGCCGGTAATGTTCTTGGGATTGCCCTTTTCTACAAACAAGCCCGTTCTGCGTGTGGACAGGAAAATCAGGCGATGCCGTGTTGGCGACAGCCACTGTCCGTAACGGCGCAGAGCTGCCACTTCAAACTCGCCCACCGGCACCTGAAAACCGGCCAGATCGCAGTCACCCCGTTCCAGTGAGGCCAGGGCCTCTATCGCGGTGCGATAGCGCAGCTCCAGCGGCAAACCACTGTTTTCGTTGGCAAAACGCATCAAGCCTTCAATGGCAAAGCCATGGCTGGCCTGAAAACGCAGGCGATCCAAGGGCTGGGCATACCAACGGCCCAATTCTTCTTCCAGTTCGGACGCCATGCTCTCAAGCGTGGGCGTCAAGCGGGCGTCCAGGCGCCGGTTGGCCCACAACAAACGTTGGGCGAACTCGGTGAGCTTGGTGCCTTTGCGCCGCGACGTTTCCAGCAAAGCCGCATCAAACTGTTTTTCAGCGTTACGTAATAAGCCCCAGGCGTGTCTGTAAGAAAACTGGCATTCCTTGCTGGCTCCTGCCAGGTGCCCCAAGCGCTCAATGGCACCCAACAGACGCAGCACATCCCTCATGGGAAGTTCTGCGCCGTCAGCATTTTCCAGAATCCACTCAGAGCGCAGGCGAGCTTTGAATTTCTGTTTGGTCATGTTTTTTAGACCGGTGTGTTTTCGTATTTATGTTTTGCACTGCATGTACCAAACATTATATATGCGAAATATTGCTTATTGAAGTTATGGACTTAAGTGGTTAGATTACGGGAGAAAACACACTCAAATAATATGCACAGCTGTGCATAATAAAACATGGAGGCGCGGGCACCCGATTCGGGCACTGCGCACACAGGACATGCAAACATCCCCTCATGCCCAGCAGTTGGCCCCCTGTGGTCTGACTCCTGAAGAGGTCGCCTTGCAGGCCGTGCAGCAGCACGCCGGCCAAAAAGGCAACCTGTTGCCTATTTTGCACACGATCCAGGACCAACTAGCCTGTATTCCCGAGTCCGTGGTGCCGGTGCTGGCTGAACAGTTGGCCCTGTCCCGTGCAGAAATTCATGGCGTGATCTCGTTCTACGCTCACTTTCGCACTCAGCCCCACGCGACGCATACCCTGGAAATCTGTCGGGCCGAAGCCTGTCAGGCGCGGGGCGGGCTGGAGCTGACCGCTCATGCTCGTCGCCGCCTGAACTGCGATTTTCACGAAAACAGTGCCGATGGCCAGTTCACACTGGAACCCGTTTACTGTCTGGGGCTCTGTGCCCAATCCCCCGCTGTCATGCTTGACGGCGTTCCCCACGCACGCGTCACCCCCGAAAAGCTGGACGCCCTGCTCAACAGCCAGGAGGCCCAGTCATGAGCACCATTACGGTTTATGTTCCGCGTGACACCGCTGCCATTGCGATGGGTGCGAATCAGGTCGCCGAAAAACTGGCCGCCATGGCCCAGGAGCGCGGTCAGGCTGTGCAGATTGTGCGTAATGGCTCGCGTGGCTTGTTGTGGCTGGAACCGATGGTCGAAGTGGAGACTGCCGAAGGCCGAGTGGCTTACGGCCCTGTTCAGACCGAGGATCTCCCCAGCCTGTTTGACGCCGGTTTTCTGCAAGGCGCAAACCACGCGTTGAGCCACGGTTTAACCGAGGCCATTCCTTACCTGAAAAACCAGGAACGCCTGACCTTTGCCCGCGTGGGCATTATTGATCCGATCAATGTTGCCGATTACCAGTCCTGTGGTGGCTTTGAGGGCTTGAGCCGTGCACTGGCCATGGAGCCGGCTGCCATTGTGAAAGAAGTTACCGACTCCGGCCTGCGTGGTCGTGGTGGTGCGGCCTTCCCTACCGGCATCAAGTGGAACACGGTACTGAATACACCGGCGGCACAGAAATACATTGTCTGTAATGCTGACGAAGGCGACTCGGGCACCTTCTCTGACCGCATGCTGATGGAAGGCGATCCACTGTGCCTGATTGAAGGCATGACGATTGCCGGTTTGGCCGTGGGCGCCACGTACGGCTACATCTACGTGCGCTCCGAATACCCGCTGGCGGTGCAAGCACTGAACGAAGCCATTGTGGCGGCTCGTGCTGCAGGCTGGCTGGGCAAAAACATTCAGGGCAGCAACTACGAATTTGATCTAGAAGTGCGCAAAGCCGCCGGTGCCTATATTTGTGGCGAAGAAACGGCTCTGCTCGATAGCCTGGAAGGCAAGCGCGGCATGGTGCGTGTGAAGCCACCCCTGCCCGCCATCAAAGGCTTGTTTGGTCAGCCTACCGTCATCAATAACGTAGTATCCCTGGCCTCTGTGCCTGTTATTTTGGCCAAGGGCGGCGCCTACTACCAAAACTACGGTATGGGCCGCTCGCGTGGCACGCTGGCGTTCCAACTGACGGGCAACCTGAAGAACGGTGGCCTGGTGGAAAAAGCGTTTGGCGTCACCTTGCGCGAATTGCTGTACGACTACGCCGGTGGCAGTGCCAGCGGTCGCCCCTTGCGTGCGGTTCAAGTCGGTGGCCCTTTAGGTGCCTATCTGCCCGAGCATCAGTGGGACGTGCCCCTGGACTACGAAGCCTATATGAAGATCAACGCCATGGTCGGTCACGGTGGTCTGGTGGCTTTTGATGACACTGTGGATATGGCACACATGGCCCAGTACGCGATGGAATTCTGTGCCATCGAATCCTGTGGCAAATGCACGCCCTGCCGTATCGGCTCCACCCGAGGCGTAGAGACTATTCAAAAAATCCGCCGCCGCGAAGATATGGACAACCATGTCGAACTGCTGCGTGATTTGTGCGACACCATGTTCTCCGGGTCTTTGTGTGCCCTGGGCGGCATGACCCCCTATCCCGTCCTGTCCGCGCTGGAACACTTCCCCCAGGATTTTGGACTGGCCCCGCAAACCGAGCAGGACCTGGCCAAGGTCTAAGACGGAGATCACTATGAACGAAACTATCGCCGTACGCGAACGCGACCTGGGTACCCCGGCCTCTTTGCAAACCGAGATGGTCAACCTGACCATTGATGGCAAGTTGCTGGAAGTGCCTGTGGGCACCTCCGTGATGCACGCCGCTGCCCTGGCCGGCATCAATATTCCCAAACTGTGCGCGACTGATTCTTTGGAAGCCTTTGGCTCCTGCCGACTGTGTCTGGTGGACATTGAAGGCCGTCGCGGCCACCCCGCCTCTTGCACCACGCTGGTGGAAGAAGGCATGGTCGTCCAGACTGAAAACGAAACCTTGCACAAGCTGCGCCGCAACGTGATGGAGCTGTATATCTCCGATCACCCGCTGGACTGCCTGACCTGTCCTGCCAACGGCAATTGCGAGCTGCAAGACATGGCAGGCGTCGTGGGCCTGCGCAGCGTGCGTTATGGTTTTGATGGTGCTAACCACCTGGATGACACCACCGACAATTCCAACCCCTACTTCGCCTACGATTCCAGCAAGTGCATTGTCTGTAACCGCTGCGTGCGCGCTTGTGAAGAAGTACAAGGCACTTTTGCACTGACCATCGACAAACGCGGTTTTGAATCGCGCGTTACTGCCGGCCAAAACGATGATTTTCTGGGCAGTGACTGTGTCTCCTGTGGCGCTTGCGTACAAGCCTGCCCCACATCGTCCTTGATGGAAAAATCTGTCATTGATCTGGGCCAGCCTGAACACGCCGTCATCACCACTTGTGCCTACTGCGGCGTCGGTTGTGGTTTCAAGGCCGAAATGAAGGGCGACAAAGTCATTCGCATGACGCCCTGGAAAGACGGTAAGGCCAACCGCGGTCACGCCTGCGTGAAGGGTCGTTTTGCCTGGGGCTACGCTACACATCAGGATCGTATCCTGAACCCCATGATCCGCAAGAGCATCACGGACCCTTGGCAGGAAGTGTCGTGGGACGAGGCCATTAACTACGCGGCTTCTGAATTTCACCGCATTCAGGATCAACATGGTCGTGACGCAGTAGGCGGTATCACCTCCTCGCGCTGTACCAACGAAGAAACTTATCTGGTGCAAAAGCTGGTTCGTGCCGCTTTTGGAACCAATAACGTCGACACCTGCGCTCGCGTTTGCCACTCCCCAACGGGCTACGGCCTGAAGATGACTCTGGGTGAGTCTGCCGGTACGCAAACCTTTGACTCGGTGATGCACACCGATGTGGTGATCGTGATGGGCGCAAACCCCAGCGCGGCTCACCCCGTGTTTGCCTCGCGCCTGAAGCGCCGTCTGCGCCAGGGTGCGCGCCTGATCGTGATCGATCCGCGCCAGACTGAACTGGTCAGCTCGCCACATATCCAGGCCGACTACCACCTGCCCCTGCGCCCCGGCACCAACACCGCCATGCTGACTGCCATGGCCCACGTCATCGTCACTGAAAATCTGGTGAACGAAACCTACGTGGCCGAGCGTTGCGACACCGCTGCCTTTGAAGAATGGCGCAGCTTTGTCAGCCAGCCTCAGAACTCGCCGGAAGTCATGGCCGAGATCTGCGGTGTTTCTGCTGACGATATCCGTGGTGCAGCCCGCTTGTACGCCACAGGCGGCAACGGTTCCATTTACTACGGTCTGGGCGTTACCGAGCACAGCCAGGGCTCCACCACCGTGATGGCCATTGCCAACCTGGCCATGGCCACCGGCAACGTGGGCCGCGAAGGCGTCGGTGTGAACCCGCTGCGTGGCCAGAACAACGTGCAAGGCTCCTGCGATATGGGCTCCTTCCCGCACGAGTTCCCCGGCTACCGCCACGTTTCCGACCAGAAAGTGCGCGAGCAGTTTGAACAAGCCTGGGGCGTGCCCCTGCAGTCCGAGCCTGGTCTGCGCATCCCCAATATGTTTGACGCCGCCTTGAGCGGTAGCTTCAAGGGCCTGTATTGCCAGGGCGAGGACATTGTCCAATCCGACCCGAACACGCAGCACGTAGCCGCTGCCTTGGCAGCGATGGAGTGTGTGGTGGTGCAGGATCTGTTCCTGAACGAAACGGCCAAATACGCCCACGTATTCCTGCCCGGTTCGTCCTTCCTGGAAAAAGACGGCACCTTCACCAACGCCGAGCGCCGTATTTCGCGCGTCCGCAAAGTGATGGAGCCCAAAGCGGGCATGGCAGACTGGGAAGTCACCTGCGCATTGGCCCGTGCCTTGGGTTACCCCATGAGCTACGAGCATCCCAGCCAGATCATGGACGAGATCGCCAGCCTGACTCCCACCTTTACCGGCGTGTCTTACGAGCGCATTCAAGAGTTGGGTGGCAGCGTGCAATGGCCTTGCAACGAGCAAGCCCCGGAAGGCACCCCCACCATGCACATCGATGAATTCGTGCGTGGCAAGGGCCGCTTCATGCTGACCCAATACGTGCCCACCGAAGAACGCAGCAGCCGCAAGTTCCCCTTGCTGCTGACTACCGGCCGCATCCTGTCCCAGTACAACGTGGGTGCGCAAACGCGACGCACTGACAACGTTGCCTGGCATGCCGAGGACTTGCTGGAAATTCACCCGGTGGACGCAGAAGATCGTGGCATTCGCAGTGGCGACAAAGTCTCGGTCAAGAGCAGGGCCGGTGAAACCGCCTTGCGCGCGACGGTGACCGAACGGGTGCAACCAGGGGTGGTCTATACTACTTTCCACTTTCCCGAATCAGGTGCCAACGTGGTCACCACCAACAACTCGGACTGGGCAACCAACTGTCCCGAGTACAAGGTGACTGCCGTGCAGATTCAGCGTGTAACGTCCGATTCGGCCTGGCAAAATCGCTGGAACCGTTTCCACGATATCCAGCAGCGTCTCTTGCAGGGCGAAACCGTACCCGCCGAAGACCTGGAGCATACGGACCACGCCCACCAGCATGAGCCTGCCGAGGCCGTCGCGAAAGTATGATGCGTCCCAACAGGCCCTAAGGAGTTTGCCGCGTGAGCCAGGCTGATTTTCGTGATGCCAGCGCCCCCGCCACAGTGTGGCGGCAGGCGCGTACCCCAGCTGAACAAGCTGACACCCTGCCCCAAGAGGATCAGGATGCGCTGGCGCGCGAGCAGGCCGTCGCCCTGGAATTTAACGGCATCAGCCATAGTGCCTTGCTGTGCAGCCCCAGTGACCTGGAAGATCTGGCCTACGGATTTTCCATGACTGAGGGCATTATCCGCACAGCCGCAGACATACGAGGCGTGGATGTGCTGGAAGACGAGCGTGGCAGTCTGCTGCAAATTGAGATTGCCAGCGCTTGTCAGCATCAGCTCAAGGCGCGTCGCCGCCAATTGGCGGGACGCACTGGCTGTGGCCTGTGCGGTCTGGAAAGTCTGGACGAGGTACGTCGACAGCTACCCCGCCTGGATGCCCCCGAGCACAGCCCCAGCGCCCCCGCGATTTTCAAGGCGCTGGACGCCCTGCGTTCCAGCCAACCTTTGCACCGCCTGACGGGCGCAACCCATGCAGCTGCCTGGTGCAATTTGCAAGGCGACATCCTGGCCGTGCGCGAGGACGTAGGCCGGCACAACGCCTTGGACAAGTTGCTGGGTCACATGCTGCGTCACGATATTGATCCACGTTCTGGCATGGTGCTGATCTCCAGCCGTGCCAGCTTTGAGATGGTCCAGAAAGCGGCAGCAATGGGCATCAACTTCGTGGTGGCGGTCTCGGCCCCTACTGCCTATGCGGTGCAGATTGCCGATGAACTGGGAGTCATGCTGGCCGCCTTTGCCCGTGACCGCAGCTTCACGCTGTACAGCCATCCCCACTACCTGAATTCTGCCGAGTCCACCTCGGCCACATCACCATGAACATTGTCCCTTTGATTCCTATGGCCAACCAGATTGGTCAGTTCTTTGAAATCTTGAGCAACCGGGAACAAGGTCTGCGCGAGATTGCTGAACATATCCAGAAATTCTGGGACCCGCGCATGCGCCGCTCCTTGCTGGATTTTGTGCAAGAAAACCCTAGCGGTAAAAGCGCGGATGGCGAGCTCTTGCCCATTGTGCTGCAAGCTGTCGTCACGCATAAACAGCAGTTGGAGCCGCGCAGCAACTAAGTTTTTAGTGCCTGTAGCAGATGGCCCCAGCTGTCCGGCCAAGGCCTTAACAAGGGCAAGCCCAACAAGCCCTGCTCAAGACCCGCCGCTGGACACAAAAAAACCCGCCTAGGCGGGTTTTTTCTTTGGGCTGAAGCGCGATTAATCGCTTTCTTTGACGCGGTACACCAGCACGGTGTTTTTGGCCATATTCAGCACCTTAATGGTCACGCTGCCCAGCAATAGGCGGGACAGGCCACTGCGACCGTGACTGCCGATAAAGATCAGATCGCAGCCTTCTTGCTCAGCCACCTGAACCACACCGTCGGCCACATTGAAGTTCGACACGGACTTGCCGGTTGCCTTGACGCCTGCGGTCTCGGCACGATCCAGAATCTGTTGCAGATATTTCTGCGATTGTTCCTTGGCGGTTTTGTCGTAGTCCTCGTCGGTGATGGCATAGGCAGCAGCCATACCGTCAAAGCCAACTGTCGCCGCAAATGGCTGCGTCACGTGCAAAGCCAGAACCTCGGCACCAATCTGGCGGGCAAACGTCACGCCTTTGTTGGCAGCTTGGGAGGACAGCTCGGAACCGTCAGTTGGAATCAGAATTTTCTTGAACATGGCATAACCCCTTTGAATGGAGACAGATAGCTTACCGCTGCACCCAGGCGCAGGACAAGCCAATAACAGACCTGCATTTGAGCCAGGTCAGGATTCGTTCAATGCACGGAACAATACAGCGCAGCGGGTACCCGTGCGGCAATAGGCCAATGTCGGGCCGGGCAAGGCTTCGAGCAACTGGCCAAAACGGGCCACATCGTCAGAAGTAATCGCGCTACCCACAACTGGCTGATACTCCACTTGCAGGCCAGCGGCTTGGGCAGCCTTCATGACATCGGCCGACAAGGGTTGCGCCGGGCCGCCTTCCATATCGGGCCGGTTGATAATGACACTTTTGAAACCGGCGTCGGCCACGGCTTGCATGTCCTCTCCCGATAACTGAGGCGCCACGGCCAATTGCTCGGTCAAAAACTGATGGGGAAAGGACATAAAAAACTCCTGAAATCGGAATACACTGAATTAGTTCAAAGGAAAAATAGTATGTTCCCCCCCGATAGTACGCAAGCCCCTTTCTCGTCGGCCTTGCCACAAGGCAGTCACGCTAGTGCCTTGCTGGTTCGCCGGGCCACTTTGGACGATATGGCTGCCGTCCAAAGCATCTATGCCTACCATGTGCTGCACAGCACAGCGACTTTTGAGCAAATCCCGCCCGATGAGCAGGAAATGCGCTCGCGCTTTAGCAAAAACCAGGAGCAAAACCTGCCCTGGCTGGTCGCTCAACTGGGTGAGCACATCGTGGGCTACGCCTATGCCGGTATCTACCGCCCCCGCCCCTCTTATCGCTACACCCTGGAGGACTCCATATATCTGGCCCAAGGACAGACGGGGAAAGGCTTAGGCAAGGTCTTGCTGGAACAACTGCTGATCGAGTGTGAAAAAGGCCCCTGGCGGCAAATGATTGCCGTGATTGCCGGTCAAGACAGCCGCGGCTCAATTGCGCTGCACCGTTCCCTGGGTTTTGCCCA
The DNA here is from genome assembly GCF_058808495.1 of Alcaligenes sp. GW821-FHT11D07. Taxonomy (NCBI): domain Bacteria; kingdom Pseudomonadati; phylum Pseudomonadota; class Betaproteobacteria; order Burkholderiales; family Alcaligenaceae; genus Alcaligenes; species Alcaligenes sp. GW821-FHT11D07. Next base: position 416,576 of record NZ_JBXART010000002.1, on the reverse strand, counting down.
TGTCGGCACCTTGCCCGCAGCGGGTTATAAATTCCAACAATGGATTGACGTGGTACTCATGCAGCGAGCCTTGGGTGAAGGCAATCAGAGCCCACCCTCAGACCCAAGCTGAACACCGCATCAGGCAATACGCAAACTGTAGCGATCCAGCCATTGCTGCATCTCATCGCTAGCTAAAACCTCGTACTCGGCCAAACGCTGGGCCCCAACGGGATCGTCCTGCACGGTCGCCAGCGACGGATGGCACATCATGCTGTCACCATGCTGCATAACTGCCAACCAGGCCTGCACCAGGGCGCTGTAGCGCTCCTTGCCCCCTTGAAAGTCATACACACCGGTAAAACCGGTATTCAAGGTAACGCCCTTGGCTCTGGCCTGACGCAGCAACTCCTTGGAACCTAAAGCAGCAATTACCTGCGCCTTGAATCTGTCCTTGAAGGCAAAGCCGGATGCCAGCCGTTGAGCGCCGGTATAGCGCAGCCAGGGCATGGCCGCAGCGTAGCGACGCTCCATCTCGGCTAGCAGGGCATCACGGATCATGGGTAGTTGATGCACGTGCTGGTGTCCGTCTATATAGTCCGGCCCCTGCCCCATGACCTCCTCAAACCGGTCCAGCTGACGCGCCACGCTCGCTTTGACCTTGTTCGCATCCAGCCGGTGTAGCAAGCTGCGCACAATCACCTGTTTGAGCGGCATCGCATACGCGCCCGCTTGCGAGGCAAACTCGGTAAAATTCAGGTGCAAACCTTTTTGCAGCGTGCTCTGGCGCAGTGCTGGCGCATTGTGCACAAAGCTGTCCCCATCCACCAAACAGGATGTTCCTGTCAGGCGTCGGGCCTGGGCCAATTTCAGCACTGCCTCATCCACATCAGGGGCCATGCCAAAATCATCCGCGCATATACTGATCTGCCTGTCCTTGGCCACTGCTCGCTCCGCTTACGCTATGTCTCGTCAAATCATTCTGTTCATTCTGGTTGGCACACTGGCCGCCCTCACGCACTGGGGGATTGTAATCGCAGTCGTGCGCACGCTGGAGCTGCCTGCTTTGCTGGCGAATCTATTTGGCTGGCTGATCGCCTTTATCGTGTCCTTCAGCGGGCACTACTGGCTGACGTTTCGCCAGCAAGAGGCCAAGCTGGGTCCCGCCCTGGGGCGTTTTTTCCTGGTGTCGGCCGCTGGCTTTGCCATCAACGAAGCCAGCTATGCCCTGCTGCTCAAATACAGTGGCCTGCGTTATGACATCTTGCTGGGCATGATTCTTATTGCTCTGGCAGTGCTGACGTTTTTGGCGGGACGCCTTTGGGCGTTTCGCCGCACATAATGGCGTGCTCGTCCTGACCAAAGTGCCACAAAGCGATACGGTGGTCTTCGTACAGGCGTTGGGCATGATTCAAAGCCACGCTCTGGCGCACCGCATCAGGCGTACCAATCAACCAGAACACCGTTTGCCTGTCTTGGCATAACTGCTTACGCAGCGTGGCCCTATCGATCAAAGTCTGTTGGCCGCGCTGAGGCTCAAACCGGGCTGCCTCCAGCAACTCCTTGCGCCAACTGTCCGTGCGCATAATCTCGGGATCATCCCAACGGCCCACCACACTGACGGTTTTCAGATCCGGTACGTAAAATCCCAAGTCGTAGCGGTAGGTATTCAGAAAAACCACCTGATCACCCGGCTGATATTCCGCAGCCAAAACACGGCCCAATTCGCGACTATTTACCTGAGGACGCAAGACCATCGTCACGACGGCTGCCAGACATAGCAAGCCTCCCAGGGCCAGACTCCAGACCGCCCGACGATCAACCTTGGCTGCCCCGTCGCGCACGCGTTGGGCAATGACCGCATCCGCCAGGAAAAATGCCCAAGGGCCCATCGCTGGCAAGATATAGCCCACCAGTTTGGAGGCAGGAATCGAGAAGAACAGCAGCACAGTCAACAAAGCCGACAGCATCAAACCCCGCACAGAACCCAAGCCGTCCTGAGCCTTGAGCACGCCACGATGGCGCGAGAACAGGAAAGGAGCCCAGGTTAAGCTGGCCGCCGGCATCAGGGCAAAATAAAACCAGAAGGGCTGGGGATTATTGAAGCCTGTTTCCAGAAAGCGCTGGAAGTGCTGATAGACGATGTAGTAATCAAAAAAGCCTGGATAGCGCTCCTGCATGGCCCACATCCAGGGAATTGTCACCAGAGCCAGTACACCCAGGCCAGTTAGCGAAAACAGGCGCAGCAAGGTCCTGAACTGCCGGCGGGCTAGCAGCCAGAAAAGTAAAATTGCGCCGGGAATCAAAATCCCGATCAGGCCTTTTGCCAAAAAGGCCAAGCCAGCCGTGGCGTACAGACTCATCAAGGCCAGACGATACGGCCGGCCCTGCTCCATCTGCAAAGCAGCATGACCACCTGACAAAACACAGCAAGTGATCAAGGCGGCGACCGTCATGTCCAGATTGGCGTAATGAGATGCACCGAACAACAAGGGGCTACTGAGCAGAATGATTGTTGTCCAGCCTGCATGGGACTTGCTGGCGTGGGCTCGTAAAAAAACATGCATGGCAGCAACTAACAACGCCGCCATCACAGCAGGAACCAGACGGGCGCCCACAAAATTCACACCCACGACTTTCAGGCTCAAGGCAGTGAGCCAATAATGCAAAGGCGGTTTATGAAAAAACGGCAAGCCGTCCAGACGCGGGACCAGATAGTCACCCGACTCCAGCATAGACAGCGCCACACCCACGTAGCGCCCCTCATCCGGGATCAGCAAGGGGTAGGCCCCCAGGGTCACTGCAAACCACAGCAGTGACAGCAAACCCACCGACACACTCGATAGCGTGCCCAAGCGCTGCACTGCTCGCCGCAGCCAATAGGCGGCACTACGCGATTGCCCAAGCGGCAGCGTCGCACCCGCAGCAGAATAAGAATTGTCGATACTCATCGTTCCAAGCCAAACCCAAAGAGGTAGGCAGCCACCAAGGTGACTGGCAAAAACGATTCAGAATATCGATGTGGCGTTCAAGTACCGTTGCGGGCAGCTATGCAGTGTTGCGATAGGCTGACCGCGGCTAGGCCCTGAAATCAGCGTTGATCCTGGTCCTGGACAGGGTTTTGTTCAATCGCCTGAGCATGCTCTTGGCTTTGAGCCAGACCCTGCCCCCGGCGACGATGCACCAGATACAGGGGCCGGTTCTTGACCTCGGCAAAGATGCTGGCGACATATTCCCCCACCACGCCCAAGGACAGCATGTTCACCCCCGCAAAAAACAGCACCACGGTAATCAAGGAGGCCCAGCCACGGACCGCATCGCCGTAGAGCAAGTGCTTGAAGATAATGAACAAACCATAGCCGAAAGACAGCATGGCCAAGACAGCACCGGCCAAACTGAGCAGGCGCAGCGGCCAAGTCGTGAAGGCAGTCAAACCATCCACGGCAAAGCGCAACAACTTGGCGGGCTTGAAACGGCTGACGCCATACAAGCGCTCGGCAGGCGAATAGTAAATGGGCTCGGACGGGAAACCTACCCAGGCAAACAGCCCTTTCATGAAGCGGCTGCGTTCGGGCAATGCCAGCAAAGCATCCACCACACAGCGGTCCATCAGGCGAAAATCACCCGCATCGCGTGGTACGCGCAAACCATTGGAGGTGCGCATCAGCTTGTAAAACAAGCTGGTACCAGCCCGCTTCATCCAGGTCTCGTCGTCACGGGTTTCCCGCACGGCATAGACCATCTCCAATCCGGTGGACCAACGCTCCAGCATGGCTTCGATCAAGGCGGGAGGATGCTGCAAATCGGCATCCATGCACACGACCACCTGCCCGCGACTGGCCTCCAGCCCCGCTGTCAGCGCCGCTTCTTTACCAAAGTTGCGCGACAACTGCAGGTACACCAGTTGTGGATAGGTTTGACGCAGTTGCTCAACGACCAAAGGCGTTGCGTCCGTGCTGCCATCATCAACGAAAATGATTTCAAAATCCTGAACCAGCTCGCGCAACTTGGCCACCAACACCGGCATTAAAGCGGGTAGGTTTTCGGCTTCATTCAAGCCGGGAATAACGCAAGAAAGCGTCTGGGCCTGTCTTTTTTCAATCATTCTTTCTCGAGCACCATGCTGTAACAAAACCAAGGTCCAGCCAACAAAAAGTAATCGTATCCCGCCAGACCGCCCAGTGCAATTTACCTTCCCTGATAACTATCCTTTCCTACCCAACGCATTTCAGGTTCCGGCCGGCCTAAGCAAGCCATTAAGCTCAGAAAAATGCCGAAACGCCACATCTATACTCTGAAACCTGGGCTCAGTGTAGGGAGGCAGGCGTTGAATCCGCGTGAAATCAGACCTTAAAAACCGCGGTTTGCTGCGCGAATTCTTTGCTGCTTGACCCCGGGGAGCCGGGCCAATAAGATAGATAAAATATATATCTTTAAATTCAAAATATTATGGCTCTCAACACTTTATGTACCCGCCAGGAAATCCATGATCTGGTTTGGGACTTTTACGATCGCATCCGCATGGATGAGGTCCTTGGCCCGATTTTCTCCGAGCGCATCAAAGATTGGGACACCCATCTGGGAGTCATGGAAGAATTCTGGTCGTCCCTGCTGCTCAAGACAGACGGTTTCAATGGCAATCCCATGGCCAAGCATTTGTCGCTGAGCCATATTCAAGCCAGCCACTTTGAACAATGGCTGCGCCTGTTCAAAGAGACCTGTCAGGAACGCGAAAACCAAGCTATGGCCGAATTGGCGCTGGAATACGCTCAGCGTATCGCGCGCAGTTTCTGGTTCGGTTATCAGTTCCAGCACAACCCCACCCAAGTGGCCCGCGAACTGCAATTACCCTGATCATGCGCCTGACCAACCTTACTGATTACGCTCTACGCCAATTAATGTATCTGGGCCAGAACGAAGACAGGCTCTGTACCATCGCAGAAATTGCTCAGTACCACCAGATATCCCAAGCCCACCTGATGAAAGTTACCCACCTGCTGGCCAAAGGCGGCTGGATTCAGACTCAGCGGGGGAAAAATGGCGGCATGCGACTGGCGCGTTCCCCTGAAGATATCAATCTGGGCGAACTGGTCCGCTATACCGAAAATGATCTGGCCGTGGTGGAATGCCTGGGCAGCGGTACCCAATGTATTTTGAGCGGCCGGTGCAATCTGAGCGGTATTCTTAAACAGGCCTTGGCTCAGTTTCTGGCCTACCTGGATGGCTACACCTTACGGGACATCATTGTTCCCGGCAGCAGCCCCGAGCAGACCATTGCTTGGCCAACACGGGCCATGCACGCAGACTGATGCAATAGGACTGATGCAAACAGCCCCGGATTCTGCTGAATCCGGGGCTGTTTGTTTACGATCTGATCTAGTCGTTACGCAGGCAGAATCAAATCACTGCGCACCGTACCTGGGTGGGCTCGCACCGCATCCAGCAAATCCTGACCGGGAATACGATCCAGATCTGTCATGGCATAACCTAGTTCACCTTGTGTCTGTAGCTGCTGACGAGTGATGTTAAGGCCATGCTCAGCCAAAATATTATTCAGGCTGCCCATTGCACCGGGCACGTTGCGATGTACATGCAACAAGCGAACAGCACCGTGAATGTCGTAGTAGGACACTTCAGGGAAGTTCACCGAACCCTTGGTTGCACCACTACGCAAGAAGCTGACCAGCTTCTCAGCCACTTCACGACCAATGTTTTCCTGCGATTCCTGTGTGCTGCCGCCAATGTGCGGAGTCAGAATCACATTAGGCATCCCGATCAAGGGGCTCTTCAAAGGCTCGTCCACGCTTTTCGGTTCCGTTGGGAACACGTCCAGCGCGGCGCCCGCCAAATGGCCACTGACCAAGGCCTGATGCAAGGCTTCGATATCCACAACGGTACCGCGCGAAGCATTGATCAAAATAGAACCGGGCTTCATGGCCGCAATCGTGTCGGCGTTCATGATGTTATGAGTGCCCTGCCCGCCGGGCACGTGCAAAGTCACCACATCAGATTCAGCCAGCATCTGCTTTAAGCTGCCGTAAACACGTGCATTGCTCAGGGGCAGTTTGGATTCCACATCATGGTAGAGAACGCGCATGCCCAAGGCCTCGGCCAAGGTACCCACCTGAGAACCGATATTGCCGTAACCAATCACACCCAAGGTTTTGCCACGGATCTCGAAAGCACCATCGGCACTCTTGTCCCAGAAACCCTGGTGAACCCGCAGGTTTTTCTCGGGGATACGACGCAGCAACAAAATGGCTTCGCCCAGCACTAGCTCGGCTACAGAGCGGGTATTGGAGAACGGCGCATTAAAGACAGGTACCCCATGGTTCTGGGCTTGATCCAGATCGACCTGGTTGGTACCAATGCAAAAACACCCAAGGACTTTGAGCGCGTCAGCATGCTCGAGCACGCGACTGTCAAATTGGGTGCGGGAGCGAATCCCGACAATCTCGGCGCCTTTAACAGCATCCAGGAGTTCCTGACCCGACAAGGCTCCCTTGTAGGTCTGAATATCGGTCAAACCAGCAGCCTCAAAAACTTCACGGGCGCTAGGATGAATGTTCTCAAACAGGACAATGCGACTCATGATGGTTCCAGTCATTTAAATAGTATCTAAATGGTACTATTTTTTTAGCTCGCCTGATCGAGCATCAACAATAGCAGCAGGGGATTCAAATCTGGCAATCAGACTTAAGGCGATGAATCCAAAGCCGAATACAAAAACCCAGGCCCAGAAAATAATATCCAGAACCTGGGTTGCCCTACAACAGCCTGGCTAATCCCACGCCCAGGCTGCCTTAACAGTCCCTATCAGGAGCCAAATGGCACCGGACGGGGCGTGTTGTCACGCGAAGGTGGCAGGATTGGCAAAACGATTTCAGGCTGCTTGCCAGTCAGCGTTTTCAGGAACGCAACGATTTGGGCATTCTCTTCTGCAGAGAAACTGCGACCCAGCTGCAAACGTCCCATTGTATCGACTGCTTCGGTCAAGGTATTGACCGCGCCATCGTGGAAGTATGGGTAGGTCAGCTCAACGTTACGCAAGGTAGGTACCTTGAAGTTGAAACGGTCAGCATCTTTACCTGTGACCGCTGCACGGCCTTCGGCTGGGTTCAGCGTTTGGTAGGGCTCGATCAGACCCATTTTCTGGAAGGACGTACCGCCCAGGTTGGGACCGTTGTGACAAGCAACACAACCACTTCCTTTAAACAGCTGGTAGCCGGCCAGTTCCTGATCGGTAATGGCTTTCTTATCGCCCTTCAACCACAGGTCAAAGCGCGAGTCAGGGGTGACCAAGGTTTCTTCAAACGCAGCAATTGCAGTGGTGACTTCGTCAATACCGAAGTCTGCCTTGCCAAAGACTTGCTTGAATTCAGCCTTGTACTCGGGAATGGAGCTCAGGAACTCCATCGCCAATTCGTGCGTGAAGGCCATTTCTTTGGGGTTGGCAATCGGGCCACCGGCCTGCTCTTTCAAGTCATTGGCACGGCCATCCCAGAACTGGGCCATGTTCAGGCTGGAGTTCAGCACGGTCGGCGAGTTGATCGGGCCTTCCTGCCAGCGGTCACCGATGGAGGTACGGATATTGTCCGTGCCGCCCATGCTCAGGTTGTGACAGGAGTTACAGGAGATAAAGCCAGAACGCGACAGCCGAGGCTCAAACCACAGTTTTTTACCCAATTCCACACGAGCGGGGTCAGTAATAACAGCGGCGGGGATAGGCTGTACAGGCTCATTGCTTTGGGCATGGGCCACTGCACCGGCCAGTAAACCGGCAGCCAGAGCAGAGAGGGTGAACAGGCGTAATTTCATAACAACTTCCTTATGGGATGACAGAGCTTCCTGCCAGTGGGGCCCGGGTAGGACCCATAACCCTTCTGGCCTTATGGACATCGTAAGGAATGCTATTTCATTACACATTGATACATCGCAAGGAAATAATCTTTATTATTTCTTTCGGGAACTTTCATTGATAAGTGCGACTACCCCGCAACAATCCTGCCTTCCACCTTGACGAAAGGCATAAAAAATGCCGCCGGTCCGAGGACTGGCGGCATGTCAGGATTATTGCAAAATGTGTTTTCTACACGCCCAAATAACGTGTCCACAATGTGCGGTCGGCACCTAAAGCCTCCGAATTACCCTGCCAGACCAATTTGCCACGCTCCAGAATAATGTGGTGGTCAGACAAAGCCATCAGACGCTCCACATATTTGTCGATCAGCAAGATGGTCTGCCCTTCTTCGCGCAGCACGGCCAGACAATTCCAGATCTCTTCACGCACCTTGGGTGCCAGCCCCTCGGACGCTTCATCCAGAATCAGCAGCTTGGGATTGGTAACCAAGGCCCGGCCAATGGCCAGCATCTGCTGTTCACCGCCCGAAAGCTGGTTGCCCATATTGGACGCGCGTTCACGCAAGCGCGGGAAAAAGTCATAGACACGCTCTGGCGTCCAGGTCTTGTTGGCTTTGGGATTGCGCTTGCACGCAAAAGCCGTCAAGTGCTCCGCTACCGTCAGGTTGGGAAAACATTGACGCCCTTCAGGCACAATGGCGATCCCTGCACGGGCGATGCGATCTGAATTCCAGCCCGCAATAGACTGTCCATCAAACTTCACATCCCCGCCGCGCACGGGCAACTGACCCAGAATGGTCTTCAGCAAGGTCGTCTTGCCCATGCCATTGCGGCCCAGCACGGTTACCACCTGACCGCTACGAATGGACAAGTCCACCCCGAACAGCACCTGGCTGGCGCCATAGCCACTTTGTAATTGAGTCGTTTCAAGCATGGCTGTCTGCCTTGGTAGGAGCCGGCGTGTCATCATCACCCAGATAGGCTTGACGCACGGCCTCATTGTCGCGAATTTCTGCTGCAGTACCCGTGGCGATGATGTGACCTGCCACCAGCACAGAAATCCGGTCTGCCAGACGGAAAACCGCTTCCATATCGTGCTCGACCAGCAACATGGTGGCCTTGCCACGCATGGTTTCGATCAGCTCGGTCAGGCGCAGGGTTTCATCCGGGCCCATGCCTGCCATAGGCTCGTCCAGCAGCAATACCTGCGGACGGCTGGCCAGTGCCAAGGCGAATTCCACTTTGCGCTGCTCACCATGCGGCAACACGCCTGCCTGGGTATGCAAGAGCGAAGGATCAATCGCACATTCAGCAGCCAATTCACGAGCCTGCTCGTACAGCTCTTTCTCTGCCTGACGAGCTCGCCAGAAGCGGAAACTACTGCCGCTGCAGGCTTGCAAAGCCAGCACCAGATTGTCCAACACCGTGTAGTTCTTGAAGATATTGGTGATCTGAAAAGAGCGCGCCAGACCCGCGGCCACGCGCTGGTGACCGGACAGAGCCGTCACATCGCGCCCACTGAGCAAAAGCTGGCCCGCATCCGGCGTCAAAGTACCCGACAACAAATGGATCAAAGTGGACTTGCCAGCCCCGTTGGGACCAATCAAACCATGAATTTCACCGGGTACCAGATCCAGGGAAACATCGTTGGTGGCCTGCAAAGCACCAAAGCGCTTCATCAGACCGCGTGCTTGCAAAGCGGCACTGCCGCTGCCCGCCTTGGAGGCGGCTGCCATCGTGTTCGTCATGCCTGCTCCTTGGCGACAGTAGCTGGGTCAGCGGCCGAACGGATACGTACCAGTCCAGCCAGCCCCTTGGGTGCAAAAAACACCACCAGCAGCAACAAAATACCCAAAGGCATATGCCAGTATTCCGTCCAGTTGCGCAGGATCTCTTCCAACACCAACATGACAAAGGCACCCAGAGCACCGCCATACAGCAAACCAATACCACCCACCAAAACCATAATGATCAGGTCGGCCGACTGGGTCCAGTTCATCAGGCTGGGCGAGACAAACAGATTATGGTTAGCCAGCAAGGCACCGGCCAGCCCCATCACCGCACCACTCAGGGAGTAAGCCGTCAAACGAATGCGGTAGACGGGGTAACCCAAGGTCGTCATGCGGCTTTCGTTTTCACGCGTGCCCATCAAGGCCTGCCCAAATCGGGCATTGGCCAGACGCTGGAACAAGAACAGCACTGCCACCAAAATGGCCAGAACCAGGTAGTAAAAGCTCAGGTCATTACCCAGATCAATACCAGGCAAAGTCGATGGGCTGTACATGTTCAGACCGTCCTCACCACCGTACTGGCGCAAGGAGATGAACAGGTAAAAGATCATCTGGGCAAAGGCCAGCGTAATCATGATGAAGTACACACCACGGGTACGCAGCGACACGGCGCCGGTCAGAAAGGCCAGCAAGCCAGAGATCAACATGGCGGCAGGCCAGGAGATCAAGGCACTTTGTACGCCTTCGGTTGCCAGAATGCCCACCGTGTAGGCACCTGCCCCAAAAAACGCAGCATGGCCCAAGGCCACCATCCCGCCGTAGCCCAACACCAGATTCAAGGCACTGGCAGCCAGGGCGTAGATAAAGATGCGGCGTACAAACGAGACATAAAACTCAAGCCCGTACATAGGCGCAATCAGCGGGAAGGCCAGCAAAGCCAGCAGCGCCAGGGCAGATAAAATACGCGAAGTAGACATACATTAACCTCGCGCCGGGAACAAGCCCGAAGGACGGAAAACAAGAACAACAGCCATCAGGACATAGATGGAAATGGCCGCAATCGTAGGACCGACGCTGGAGGCCACATCAGCCGGGAAGACATTGCGCAGCAACATGGGCAGGAATGCACGGCCAGCGGTATCGACCATACCCACCAGCAAGGCACCAACAAAAGCACCACGAATTGAGCCAATACCACCGATCACAATGCAGACCAGCACCAGGATCAGGATGTCCTCGCCCATACCGATTTGCACGGCGGTAATAGGACCCAGCAAGGCACCGGCCAGCGCTGCCAAGGCTGCACCCAGGGTGAACACACCCAGGAACAGAATAGGCACACGGACACCCATAAGGGTGGCCATTTGACGGTTGGAGGCGCCCGCCCGTACCAGCACACCCGCACGTGTTTTAGTCACGAAGGCATACAGGGCCAAAGCCACCACCAGACCGACCGCGATAATCATCAGACGGAAGGCTGGATAGAGAAAATCGGGTAGAAGTTCAACAGGACCGGCCAGCAAGGCAGGCATGTTCAACATGACGGGGGTTGGACCCCAAATCATTTTGACCGCATCGTTGGCGATCAAAATAACGGCATACGTTCCCAAGACCTGCGCCAAGTGATCACGGGTGACCAGCTTGCGCAATATGAGAATTTCCAGGGCAATACCGACCAGAGCTGTTACGACTACCGCCACCACAATGGCGGCGGTAAAAGACCCTGTGCGCTGCATGGTTTCCGCGGCCACATAGGCTCCCGCCATATAGAGGGAGCCGTGGGCCAGGTTCATAATGTCCATGATGCCGAAGACCAAAGTCAGGCCTGCGGCAATCAGGAACAACATCAAACCAAATTGCAAACCATTCAGCAATTGCTCGCTAATCAGAATGAGCGACATGCTTTTACCACCTGTGAATCTTATTTAAGTTTGCACTCTTTCGCGTAGACGTCCTGGTAGGAGTCAAACACTTTGCTAACCATACGGTTTACAAGACGACCGTCCTGATCCTTGACCACCTCACGCAGGTAGTAAGCCTGGATGGGGAAGTTGTTATTGCCATAGGTGAAAGAGCCGCGCACCGAGTTGTAGTCCGCTGCTTTCAAGGCCGCCAAGACGGCTTCACGGTCCGATACCTTGCCGTCTACCTGTTTGACGGCAGCATCAATCGCCAGGATGACGTCATAAGCCTGAGCGGCGTAGACCGAGGGGTAACGGCCGTCGTAGGCTTTACGGAATGCGTCAACAAAGGTTTTGTTGGCAGGAACATCCAGGTCAGGCGACCACTGCGCGGTGTTCAACATACCCAGGATAGGCTCGCCCACCGCAGGGATGATGTCCTCGTCACCGGAGAACGCAGGGCCCAGCAAAACCACATCTTTGTTCAGGCCAGCAGCCACGAACTGTTTGATGAAGTTGATGCCCATGGCGCCGGGCAAGAAGAAAAACACAGCCTGGGGCTTGGCAGCACGGATCTGAGCCAATTCAGCCGAGTAATCGATCTGGCCCAGCTTGGTGTAGAGCTCATCGCCCACGGGTTTGCCGTAACCGCGCTTAAAGCCGGTCAGGTGATCTTTGCCCGCTGGATAGTCAGGAGCAATGATGAACATTTTTTCGTAGTTGCGATCCGCAGCCACTTTACCGGCGGCTTCGTCAAAGGCGTCGTTCTGGTAGGACACGCCAAAGAAGTAGGGATTACAACCGGCACCGGCCAACTGGCTGGGACCTGGATTGCTGGTCAGGTAAGGCACTTTGGCCGAGAACAGGGCGGGTGCCACTGCCAGGGCGACGTTAGAACCGACTGGGCCGGTAAAAAAGTCGATCTTCTCGCGCTGCACGAAGCGATTGACCAATTGGCGGGCCTGGTCGGGGTTACCCGCCATATCTTGCTGAATGAACTCGGCCGGGAAACCACCCAGCTTGCCGTCCAGTTGTTTGATGGCCAGATTAAAGCCATCCCGAACTTCACCACCGACGGCGGCAAAAGGGCCAGACGTGTCCATTGCCATACCGACCTTGATGGTATCGGCATGGGCTACAGAGCCACCAAAAGCCGCAGCTAACGCTACGGTCAATGCAATACGTTTCATGTTATCTCCTTGCGCCACCGCGCTTATAGGCTGTCTTTATTTAAGATGCACAGCAGATCGAGCTACAAATTCAACTATGCCAACCATTCATTTATAAATAGTTTAGTTATGAAACAATTTTGCTGGCAAGCTGTGGTTTTTACCTACACCTCGTAAACGCCCTGTTAATTCAGCAGAAAAATGGGCTTGCCTGCCAATCCCAGAGACGGTTAAGCACTATAACGACTGTAGAGATAGCCGTTTATGCACGTTTTCCTTGATTTTGTTACTTGGGGCCGGCTGGGGCGCTGCTACACTGAATATTCGCCTCATTTTTGGAGCTCCCATGCGTATCTCCCACTCTCTGTGCCGCCTAGTAGCATGTAGCGCCCTGCTCGTTCCGGTTTTGAGCAGCGCACAGTCATCGGAATCCGTTTATCTGGCCGATCTGGCAGCGTCTAACAAGCAAGTGAATCAGCAATATCAAAGCCTGATGCAAGACGTCTCCAAACGTGCCGCCTGGGTCAAAGAATTCGGTACTGCCTCGCCCGCCCAAACGGTGTCGCTGGATGGCCGCGACTACCAACTGTTCCAGGGCTGCAAACCTCATGACTGCACCAGCGCAAGCTATGTCGTCTTGCTGGATACGCAAAAGCAGACAATGAGCTACGGTGCCTTCATAGAAAACAAGGCGTCCGACAAGGGCACGGCCAGCAGCCAGATTCAGTGGTTGGGAGACCCCGAGCTTGATCAGCTGCGGTTGATGGGGCCTGCGCTGTTCTAAATAAACAGCGCTTGACCTTGCCCCCGTGGGAAGGCTTAAGCTGACTCCATCGTTTTCATCAACAGGAGTCAGCTATGTCCACCTTCTCCGTTCCAGACATGACCTGCGGTCATTGCGTACGCAGCATCACCGAGGCCATTCAGGCCGTCGCCCCTCAAGCTACCGTCAGCACTGACCTGGATAAGCACCAGGTTACTGTTGAAGGTCTGGATGGTGCACAAGCCCTGAAAGTCATCGAAGAAGCGGGTTACACCCCCAGCGCACTGTAAATGCCACGCACCGTCAAGGTGCCAGCCATACAGTGACAAAAAAGGCCGGTTAATACCGGCCTTTTTTATTGCTGCGTAGATTTTCGGACTTAACCCAACTGGCCCAGAACCGGGAAGGTTTTTAGCACCCAGATGGCAAAGCGCGCCAGTTCGCCCGTTGCCATGGCCCAGCCCATCAGAATCAGTACCAGACCGGCACCCCAACGTACATAACGGCCAATTTTGCGAATTTGCGTCATGCGTTGCAGGAACGGGGTCAAAAAGCAGGCAGCGAGCATGAACGGTACGCCCAAGCCCAGAGCATAGACAGACAGCAAAATGCTCGCCTTGCCCGCACTGGCGGTACTGGCCCCCATCATGAGAATCCCGGCCAGAATGGGGCCGATGCACGGCGTCCACCCAAAACCGAACGCCAAACCCATCACGGTTGCCCCGCCTGGCCCAGCCGCCTTGCCTGACTCGAAACGGTAATAGCGCTGCAGGCTCATGGGCATGCGCAGCAAACCCATAACACTGAACCCTGCCAGCGCCACCATCACCCCGGCCGCAATATTGAGCTCATAGCGATACGCCATCAGCATCTGCCCCAGATAGGACAGACTGGCCCCCAGAGCAATAAACACCAGCGAAAAGCCCGCGACAAAGCAAACACTGCGTCCTAATAACTGACTGCGTTTGACCTCTTTATAGGCCTGCCCGTCCCCGGCTAAATAGGACAAATAGCCGGGCACCAGCGGCAAGACGCAAGGGGACAGAAACGACGCCATCCCCGCTAAAAATGCAGTTATCAGGGCGATCAAGCCCAAATCCAAAGACACCATTTCCATATCAAGGGGCCGCTGGAGCTGGGGAAGGAGCAGCCGCGGCTGGCAGACGCATGCGTTCGCGCGCCAGTTGCAAGCCTTGAGTCACAACCTTGGCTGTTTCAGAGTCTGCCGGGAACTGCGCCAGCAAACGCTCCCAATAGTCGATCGCAGCAGGGTAATTTTCCTTATGCAAGGCAGCGGCACCGGCCAACATCAGGCCCAATGGCTCTTCCGGGTACAAATCCAGCGAGCGTTTGACCAAACGGCCCGGCAAACCGTCCAGCGTATCCATCCCTGCCAAGAGCATGGACTCCGCGTATTCAGACAGCGCTGTCGGATCACCGTCCACGACCGGCATAGCCTTGGCATAGGCCTCTGCCGCTTCCTTGTGACGGCCGTAATAACGGTGCGAACGCGCCATCATCAACCAGGCGCCAGGATCATCCGGATTCTCTTTCAGACGTTGCTCCAGGCGAGCCACCATGGCCTCAATATCCACCGGTTGCGCATTGGCCTGCTGCTGTACCGCAGCCGGGTCCAGCATGAGCGGATTACCCAGATAAAAGTACAAAGCGACAGCAGCGACCGGAATGCTGAGCATCAAGGTCCAGGCAAGCTTGGGGGCACCATTTTGCATGGCTGGCTCGGTTTTCAGGCCCTCATTTTCCTCCAGCACACGCTGGCGCAAATCCATCTGGGCCTGCTCAAAATCCTGCTCTGACAGCACACCAGCCTGCTTGTCCCGTTCAATTTCCTTGAGCTGTTCTCGCAAAATGGCCAGATTGGCCTGCTTGTGTTCCACCACACGCTGCATGGCCGGTTTGCGCTTGACGCTGAGCATCAGAAAACCCGCACAGGCCAGCACCAGGACGGCGGCCAAAACATAAAAAACAATAGTCACGATTGTTCATCCCGAGAAGATCCCTGCAACAGGGCATCGGCTTGACGGCGTTGTTGCTCGGTCAGGGCCGTGTCATCACCGGCACGGCGGCGACGACGCAAGGTAAAGGCATAAACCAGAAAGCCTGCCAGCAGCAAAAAGGCAGGCCCAAGCCACAGGAAGAAAGTGCTGGACTTGAACGGCGGGCGATACAAAATGAAGTCGCCATAGCGGTCCACCATATAGCCACGAATTTGATCCGGGCTGCGCCCCTGCCCCAACTGCTCCATGATCTGCTGACGCAAATCCACAGCCAGCTCCGCACGAGAGGCTGCAATTGATTCGTTCTGGCAGACCAGGCAACGCAGCTCGGCAGCAATCTCCAGCATGACGGATTCCTGAGCACCCTGCGGCGCGGCCGCCTGGGCATGAGCAGAGGGCACAAACAGCCACAAGCTGGCTGCCAGTGCCGCCATCCATTGACGCATCATCATGGCTGCTGCTCCAAACGACGAATTAAAGGCAACAAGGTTTCCTCCATCGATTCGCGCGACACAGGGCCAATATGCTTGAAACGCACAATGCCCTGCTTGTCGATCACAAAGGTTTCCGGCACGCCGTAGACACCAAAATCGATACCCACACGGCCATCTCTGTCCATCACCGACACTTCGTAAGAATTGCCATTGCGCAGCAACCACTCGCGGCTTTCTTCAGGCACATCCTTGTAGTTCAAACCTACAACCGGCACCTTGTGCTGGGTGGACAATTCCTTGATGAAAGGATGCTCCGTCAAACACGGATAGCACCAGGACGCCCACACATTCAGCAGCCACACACGGCCTTTCATTTGCTCACCCGAAAAACTGGCCTCCGGATTGTGCAGTTGAGGCAGGCTAAAGGAAGGCGCCGGTTTGTCCACCAAAGGCGATGGCACCTCGCTAGGCCGCAAGGTCAGGCCTATTCCCAAAAAGACCAGCAAGAGCACAAAGCCGATCAGGGGGACGATAAAACGGTTCATGCCTGCACCTGCTTATTGATGGGTTTGCTCTGCGCAGCGCTGCGAGTTTGTTTAGCGCGATAGCGTCGGTCGCTGATTGCCAGACCACCGCCAAAAGCCATCAACAAACAACCCAGCCAGATGAAGTCCACCAAGGGCTTGTAGTACAAACGTACGCTCCAGCCGCCCTGCTCAAAGTTGTCGCCCAGTGCTACATAAATATGGCGCAGACCGTTGGCATTGATTGCCGACTCTGTCATGGGCAAGGCCGAGGACAGATAGGTGCGTTTTTCCGGATGCAAGGTGGCGACAACTTTGCCGTCCTGCAACAGCTCCACCGTGCCGCGTTCCGCCGAATAGTTCGGGCCGGGCACAATGCGAACCCCTTGGAAGCGAGCGTCATAAGCGCCCACCTGAGCGGTTTGCCCCGGTTGCAGCAAAACATCCGTTTCTGTCTCGTAATGGCTGACCATGGTCACCCCCAAGACAAACACGGCCACCCCCATATGCGCCAGATGCTGCCCCAGCCAACTACGTGGCTGCGAGAACACGCCGGAACGGGTGGCACGCACACGCTTGACCACATCAAACAAGCTGCCTAAGACGATCCACACCGCCAAACCCGCGCCCAAAGCAGCTGTGCCCTGCCAATGACCGTAGAACAGCGGAATGGCCGCGCCCAGCACGACGCTGAACACAATGACCAAAGACAGCTGACGCAGCATATCCATGAAGCTGGCCCGCTTCCAGTTCGCCATGACGCCAAACACAATCAGCACCAAGGCCGGAATCATCAAAGGCACAAAGACCTTGTTGAAGTACGGAGGCCCCACCGAAATTTTGCCCAAGCCCAAGGCATCCATAATCAAGGGATATAAGGTGCCCAACAAGACCGTACCTGTCACCACTACCAGCAAGACGTTGTTTACCAGCAGCAGGGATTCACGCGACACCACCGCAAACTGACCACCCGCCCCCACACGAGGCGCACGCCAGGCAAACAGAATCAGGGAGCTGCCTACAATCACGGCAAACAAGGCCAGGATGAACACGCCACGGGCGGGGTCGGTAGCAAAAGCGTGTACCGATGTCAGCACACCCGAACGCACCAGGAAAGCACCCAAGATGGACAGGGAGAAGGTGCTGATTGCCAGCAAGACCGTCCAGTTTTTGAAACTGCCTCGTTTTTCAGTGACAGCCAGCGAGTGAATCAAAGCGGTTCCTGCCAACCAGGGCACGAAGGAGGAGTTCTCTACCGGGTCCCAGAACCACCAGCCCCCCCAGCCCAATTCGTAATAGGCCCACCAGCTGCCCACGGCAATGCCCAGCGTCAGGAACAACCAGGCGGAGGTTGTCCAAGGACGCGACCAGCGCGCCCAGCTGGCATCCAGACGGCCTGCCAGCAAGGCGGCAATCGCAAAGGCAAAAGCCACGGAAAAGCCCACGTAACCCATGTACAGCAGCGGCGGGTGAACAATCAGGCCAATGTCTTGCAACAGCGTGTTCAGATCCAGACCTTCAGCCGGAACCGGGAACATGCGCTCAAAAGGGTTGGAGCTGATCAATACAAACAGCAAAAAGCCTGCCGTAATCAAGCCCAGCACACCCAGCACCCGAGCCAGCATGGCTTCAGGCAAAGAGCGCGAATACACGCTGACGGCAAAAGCCCAACCCGTTTGCATGAACATCCACAACAAGAGCGAGCCTTCATGCCCGCCCCAGACTGCAGCAATGCGATAGAACAAAGGCAGCTTGGTGCTTGAGTTCTGAGCAACGTAAGCCACCGAAAAATCAAAGCTGACGAAAGACCAGGCCAAACACAGCAAGCTGAACGCTACCAGACCAAACTGCCAGCGCGCGGCTGGACGGGCAAATGCCATCCAGGCCAAATTTCCGCGCCAGGCGCCATACAAAGACACCACACCTTGGGCCAGCGCCAGCACAAAGGTCAGGATCAGAGCAAAATGCCCAAGTTCCGGAATCATGGCTGAGCTCCTTGTTTGGCACGCTCGGCTTGTTCCATGGCGTGCATGGCCTCGGGTGGCATGTAGTTCTCGTCGTGTTTAGCCAGCACTTCTTCTGCCACAAAATGGCCCTGTTCATTCAGACGGCCTTGAGCCACAACGCCTTTACCTTCCTGGAACAGGTCGGGCAAGATGCCGGTATAGCTTACGGGCACCAGAGCCGCGCCATCGGTAATCACAAAGTTCACGGCCATACCTTGATTGCCACCCCGGCGGATGCTTTCCATTTGCACAATGCCACCCACCCGAAACGTCCGGTTTTCCGGGCTCTTACCTTCGCTGACTTCGGTAGGAGTGAAAAAGAACACCAGACTGCTTTGAAAGGCATTCAGAATCAGGGCCGTAGCAGCACCCAGCACGATCAAGGCTCCCAGGATCAGCACCAGGCGATTCTGTCGCTTAGTCATGACGGCTATCCCCCAAGGCACGCTCATCGCGTACCCGTTGCCAGGCACGTGCACGGCCTGCCCGGACGCTGAGCACTTCGCCCAGCATCAACACGGTACAGGCCAGAACCGAGCCCCACACATATACGGCGTAACCGCCCATGGCGAAAAAGTCGCCCACACTCGACCAATGCATCATCAGCCCTCCGTCAAGTTGCGAACCCAGGCGGTATGCGCCTCGCGTTCAAGAATCAAATTGCGTACCCGGTACAGTGCGATGGCAATGCTGTAGCACCACATGGCCAGACTCATCAGCAACATGCCCGTCAGCATGACCGTAGCCATGGACGGCGAGCTGGTCAGCGATACCGAGGCCCCCTGGTGCAAGGTGTTCCACCACTGCACCGAGAAATAAATCACCGGCACATTCACCACCCCGACCAAGGCCAGAATGGAAGCGGCTTTATCAGCGCGGCGTGGATCATCAATTGCGCCGCGCAAACCCATAAAGCCCATATACAAAAACAGCAGCAACAATTCGGAAGTCAGCCGGGCGTCCCACACCCACCAGGCCCCCCACATGGGCTTGCCCCACAAGGCACCTGTAACGAGCGACAAAACTGTGCAAATGGCGCCGGTCGGTGCCAGGGCAGCGGCCATCATGGCGGCAGTGCGGCTGTTAAACACCAGACAGAGCAAGGACCAGAAACCCATGGCCAGATAGATCAGCATGGACATCCAGGAGACTGGAACGTGCAGAAAAATGATGCGATAGCCCTCGCCCTGCTGAGCATCCGTGGGGGCTAGAAAAAACCCAACGTAGGCGCCGACCAGAAACAGTAGAAAGGCCAGGATGGCAGCCCAAGGCACAATGCGTCCGGCCAGGACATAGAAGTTTTGAGGAGCGGCGTAGCGATACAAAAAGTTCATGAAATTTACTCAAGAGCAAGGCGCAGCGCCGCAGCAGTTGCCAGCGGCGCAAAGAACAAAGCCAACAGTAAAAAAGCAGCCAAAACGGACAGATGCGCCTGCGCACCCAGACCGGCCTGAACCGCCTGCACCGCCCCCGCCCCAAAAACCAGCACGGGAACGTAAAAGGGCAAAATCAACAAAGCCAGTAATACCCCGGCCGAACGCAAACCCAATACCAACGCAGCACCAATAGCCCCTAACAAGGTCAGCACGGGCAAGCCAAGGGCCAGCGACAACATCAACACGCCCAGACTGGCCGTGGGCAAGCTAAATTGCAGGCCCAAAATGGGAGCCAGCAACAACAAGGGCACACCTGTCAGAAAAGTATGGGCCAACACCTTGCCCAAGACCCAAAGGCTCAGGGGCAAATGAGAAAACAGGACTTGCTCCAACGCGCCATCTTGCTCGTCTTGCTCAAATAAGCGGCTCAGCGAAAGCAAGGTGGCCAAGAGCGCCGAAACCCACAGCACACCCGGTGCCATTTTGGACAGCAGAGCGGCATCAGCCCCCACGCCCAAGGGAAACAAGCTGCACACCACCAGGAAGAAAACCAGGGGAATGAGCACATCGCCAGGGCGGCGCATTGCCAGCCGCCACTCGCGCTTCATCAAGGCCAACAACAGGCTTAGCATGCCGCCCCCAGATCCAGTTGCTGCACGTTCAGGGCCCAGGGCAGGGTCTGGTGACTGGTAAGAATGACGGCCCCCGCGTTTTGCAGATGCTGCGAAATCAAGTCGCCTAGAAACTTCTGGCCTGCACTATCCAAAGCCGTCAGTTGCTCGTCCAGAATCCACAAGGGACGCTTGCTCAAGGACAGCCGCACCAAAAAAACCCGTCGACGTTGCCCGGCGGACAACTGCCGCACGGGGACACGGCGGTATGCCAGCAAACCACCTGCCAACAAAGCCTGATCACAGGCCTCGGGTTCCAAAGACACGCGATCCTGCAAAAGCAGGCTATCCAGGTTCTCCTGAACCGACAGGCTGCCATTCAAACCAGGCGCATGCCCGCCATACACAAGCTGCTGCCGATATTCGCTGTCATTACGCTGCACCACGCGATCACGCCAGATCAACTGACCGGCATCCGCTTGGGCGATATTGGCCAGGATGCGCAACAAGCTGGTTTTACCGCTGCCATTGGGGCCGCTGACCAAACAGCATTGGCCTGCCTCCAGCCTTAGGCTCAGATCAGAAAACACACGGCGCTGTCCCCGTCTACAGGTCAGCGAAACAGCTTGGAGCACGGCAACCCCTCTTCAAGAAAGCAGATAGAGCGAAGCCGCCCAACGAACAGGCGGCTTGAATTAGCTCGCTAAGTAAAGCCGAGCCTCCTTCAAGACAGGGGATCACAGACTTAGTTCCGCAAAACCCGGACAAATCCCAAGCTTATTGATCTAGGACAGTTCCAGGCGGCTGCCGACATTCTTGCTAAGATGCTGCCGTTACGAATTTCTTTTGTTATTGATCATGAACGCCCCTATCACGCTGACCCCCCAAGCCCTTAGCCCTGACGCCTTTGCTCCCTATGGCTGGATGCTGGGCAAAGGTCTGGACACCGCCCCGGCCAGCGCCGCTTTCAGCAATGCGGCCACTGACTTCTGGCACGAACACACTTTTGACACAGGCCCAAATGGCCAAACTGAAGTGCTGTGGGTGAATTACCGGATTCAGGACCCCAATATCACGGCCCTGGAAAACCACCTGCTGACACAACAGGCACTGATCCCGCTGACAGGCGAAGTCATTCACATTGTTGCCGATAGCAAGCCAGAGGGTGGCCCAGACCTGAGCACCCTGAAAGCCTTTGTGATTCCGCAAGGCCAAGGGGTCTGCATGCGCCCTGGCTGCTGGCATAGCAGCCGTGTGGCGGGTGGCGAAGTTGCCTGTTTGATGTTGACGCGTATTTCTACCACGGTAGATCTGGTTGCCCATCTGAACGACGGCAAAACCGCTGTGGAAAGCGAGTTGCGTCCTCTGGAACAAAGTGTCGTAGTGACGCTGTAAGGGGCCTGAAGCAGAGCGCGGGCCTCGCTCTGCCAGACACCTGAATTAAAACGTCGATGCTGCGCCGTATTTCAGGGCCAGCTCGATAAAAGCGCGCATCGCCGCAGACTGATACGCCCCCTTGCGCTGCATAAGAATGGCCCGCCGCTGAGGCGGGGCCGGGTCCAGGCTGACGGCCACCAGATACTCGCTATTATTCGCAATAGCGGCCGGTAATAAGGTGGCCAATCCGGTACGCCGCACCACTTCGATCACGGCATTGAGCGAATTGGATTCCATCAGCACATTCAAATCCAGATCATGCTGACGGCAGTGGCGCTCGATCTGCCCACGAGTCGCAAACTCAGGAGTCAACAAGACCAGGGATTCGCGCATCAACGCTTCCCTATCAATGCTGCGACGCTCGGCCAGAGTATGGGTACGACTCAAGACCAAAGCCAGCGTCTCTACCAATAAAGGCTGGAACTCCACGGCGGCCGATGTTGGTTTCTCGAACGCAATGCCGATATCCAATTCGTCCTCAACCAATTGGGTTTCAACACGCTCTTGCAACATCTCTTGCAAGACCAGACGCACATTGGGATAACGGCGGTGGAAGGCCTCCACCAAAGGGCCAATCAAATACGAGGTAAAGGTAGGCGCAACCGCTACCCGCAAAGAGCCCCGGCTCAAGTCGCTGACATCATGCAGCGCACGTCGCCCTTCCTCCAGATCCTGCAAAGCCTGACGCGCATAGCGCACATAGACTTCACCGGCATCGGTCAGGCGCACCAGACGCCCGGTGCGATCAAACAATTGGGCCCCTAAGTGTTCTTCTAACTGGCGCACCTGTTGTGACAGAGCGGGCTGCGACACATGCAAGGCGCGCGCAGCGCGGGTAAAGCTTTGATACTGAGCAACTGCCAGAAAATAATTAAGATGGCGCAAAAGCATAAGGGGCCTTTGTATAAGTAAACCCAATTGAAAGCATCAGAAATCGGTATTTTACCTTATGACCTTGACGCGGTAATCTTCAGCCTAAGCCGAATAACGAGGACAAGGATGAAAGACATTATCGACGGTTTTCTGAAGTTCCAACGGGAAGCCTATCCCAAGCGCGCCAAGCTGTTTAAAAATCTGGCCACCCATCAAAACCCCCGCGCTTTATTTATTTCTTGCTCCGATAGCCGTTTGGTCCCCGAGCTGGTTACACAGCGCGAACCAGGCGATCTGTTCGTCATTCGCAACGCGGGTAATATCGTTCCCTCCTACGGCCCTGAACCTGGTGGTGTAACGGCCTCGGTGGAATACGCAGTCTCCGCCCTGCGCGTATCCGATATCGTGATTTGTGGTCACTCTGACTGTGGTGCCATGACGGCCATTGCCACCTGTCAGTGCCTGGATCACATGCCGGCGGTGGACCACTGGCTGCGCTACGCGGACTCGGCCCGTCTGGTCAATGAGTCACGTACCCACGCCAACGAGCAAGAGCGCATCTCCTCCATGGTGCGCGAGAACGTCGTGGCCCAGCTGGCCAATATCCAGACCCACCCTTCCGTGCGTCTGGCCATGTCCGAAGGCCGCTTGACCTTGCACGGTTGGGTTTACGACATTGAGTCGGGCACGATCGACGCCTATGACGGTGGCTCCATGAAGTTCATCCCCTTGGCCGAGAACCCCAATGTGTGTGTGGCGCCTCTGGTTCGCTGTTAAACCACAGAAAATCCCCACAATAAAAAACGCCATGCTCTTGCATGGCGTTTTTTATTGCCGTAAGCCCAACCTGTCTGCATTCGGCAGCCTGCAGCTACAGCGTTGATTCTCCCCCAGCCAGAATAAACGCCCCCTCTCTATGATAGGGAGCGATTTCACCCTTCTTTTATCCCTACTTGATCCGAGCGACGCTTCCACGCAGAACGCCACGATACAAAGAGCACAGGGCTTCTCAGAACCTGTCACTCGGAGACTTTCTATTTAATGGCTGCCCCATGAAAAAAACTTGTCTTGCCCTGGCCTTAATGGCCCTGCATGCCGGGACACAGGCCCAGGCTTTTTCCAATACCTACTTCATTGGCGATAGCCTGAGCGACAGCGGTCAGTTCGGCTCGCGCTTCACCACCAACCCAGGTCAGGTCTGGTCTCAGCTACTGGCCCAAAAGCTGGGCACGGATGCCGCCCCCAGCAATCAGGGTGGTAGTAACTACGCAGTAGGTGGTGCGCGTGTGGCGGTTGATGAGCGGCTTGACCCCTCTAGTCCGGTTAGCCCTAGCAACCCCGTTCTTCCTGCCATGACGAATCAAACAGCCCAGTTGCTGGCCGCTCATAACGGACGCTTGGACGGACAAGCGCTATACACCGTATGGGGAGGCGCGAATGATCTGTTTGCTGCCGTGCAGGACCCGTTCAACATGTCCCAAATCGTGGCAGAGTCCGTAGGCAATCAATCAGCGCTGATCAGCAGCCTGTCGCAAGCGGGTGCACGCTACATTCTGGTCCCCAACATCCCAGACCTGGGCATGACCCCAGAATTCTCGGGTTCGCCCATCAGCGCCGGACTGGCTACCTTGCTCAGTGACAGCTACAACCAGGCCTTCACTCAACAGCTAAATAGCAATTCCGCCAACATCATTCCCTTGAATGTCTCGGCGCTCTTGCATGAAGTGGCCGCCGACCCACAAGCCTACGGGTTTAACAACGTCAATACGCCCGCTTGCGGCGGTATGTCTTCTCGCCTGTGTACGCCAGCGGATCTGGTTGCCCCCGGTGCAGACCAAAGCCATATGTTCGCCGACGGCGTACACCCCACTTCCGGCGGTCATGGTGTTATTGCGGATTATGCCTACGCTGTAGTGAGCGCTCCCAGCCAGGTGGCCATGCTGGCTTCTGCCGCCAATACCGCCGGGCAGATGCAAATGCAGCATATTGACCGCCGCTTGCAAACGGTCAGCGCTTCACAAGAGCAGGGCCTGTCTGTCTGGGCTCAGGGGGAGGCCGTCAATGGTAATAGCAGCAGTAAAAATGCCAGCCTGGATGGGACACAGGGCTCTTGGAAGCTGGGTCTGGATCAGCGCTTGGACGCATGGACGGTGGGTGCCTATCTGTCCTACGAGAATCTGGATGGAGACACAGAAGAAGACGGCACATATACCCAGAAACGTCAGTCAGCCGGCCTGTACGGACGCTGGCAGGCAGACAATCTGTGGCTCAACACACAGCTTTTCTACACCGACTTGGATAACAAGACCCGCCGCCATCTGCGTCTAGGTTCGGCTACGCGCGAGCATCAGGCAAAAGCAGGCGGTCATCAGTTTGGCGGCAAGATTGCCACGGGCTACGACTGGCAAAGCGGCGCCGTCACACACGGTCCGCTCTTGAGCCTGAGCATGCAAAAGTCCAAGATCAAAGCCTTGTCTGAAGATGGTCAGGGTCAGTCCACCTCCATGGGTTTCGATGCCCAGGATCAGACCTCTGTTCAAAGCAGCCTGGGCTACCAGATCAATGTGGCCGTCAGTAGTCAGTGGTCCGTCTATGCTTCTGCTGAGTGGCTGCACGAGTTCAAGAAGCCTGCTGAACAACTGGGAGCCCATCTGCAAGATGGCGTCTACAACAATCGCCACTTTTACCTGCCCACAGGCCAGGAACGGGTGCGTGACACCGGCCTGCTTGAACTGGGTGCCGTGGGCCAGCTGAGCAGCAAATGGTCACTGGGAGCCGGTATCAGCACGCAAGTGAGCAAGGCCACCAGTGCTCAGACTGCCCTGTACCTGAATACGGCTTATCGCTTCTAAGCACTGGCTGATTCAAAGCAATTGCGGCATCCGTGCTGGGCGCGGATGCCGCAGAATAAATAGGGTCGTGCCCGAAACGTCAGATTATCTCAGCATGGCGTCCAGGGCCTGATTCAAACTATCCAGAGAAGATCCTACCGCTGGCAGTGGCGTTACATTTTTGCCATCTACAAACAATAAAGTTGGATAGGACTGCACCCCCAAGGCGCGAGCCAGAGCAAAGTCCGCCAGGGCTTGCTGCTTGCCAGACCCGTCTGTCAGATCCCGCCGCGCCGCCTCAATCTCCAATCCATTAGCAGCCGCAATGTCCAGGCAGGTTTTCTGATCAGACAGGCTACGACCATTCAGATAAAACGCCTTTTGCAACTCGTGTACCCAGTGAATGGCACGAGTCGGGTCTTGGTCGCGCAAGACAGCGACAGCGATAGCAGCATCAAGCGAATCCATCACCGCCGTACCGTCTTCAAACAGGGCTTGATACGGT
Organism: Alcaligenes sp. GW821-FHT11D07; assembly: GCF_058808495.1. Classification (NCBI taxonomy): domain Bacteria; kingdom Pseudomonadati; phylum Pseudomonadota; class Betaproteobacteria; order Burkholderiales; family Alcaligenaceae; genus Alcaligenes; species Alcaligenes sp. GW821-FHT11D07. Next base: position 390,559 of record NZ_JBXART010000002.1, on the reverse strand, counting down.
TGGCCAAAAGTTGCTCCTGTCATTTGAGCAATGCGCTTATTGGCCTCCGGGATATACGGGTGTTGGGACATGGGAGCCGCCCGCTCACCCACGAATAGCCCTCCTGACACAGCCGTGAAAGGCACTCGGTGCTTGTTGGCGGCCTCAAATTCAACGATACGGCTTGCAAAGCCCCAGCACCAACCACAATACACATCCTGCACATACACAATCGAACGGGTGGGTAGATTGAACGTATCCATTACATTCCTTCAAGATGGTGTGGGCTCCCCCCGGTAGAAAGGGCCTGGTTGCGCGGTATGACACAAAACCCAGGCGGGAAGCGAATGACTCCACTGTATTGAATAAGAGGCCAGAAATAAACTGCATTTACAGTCCGGCACCCAGCGTCGGGAAATAACACTTTCCTGGCTAACGCGGCACGATCCGCCAGGGCCCTCTTTACCTGACAGGCGAAATACTTTTATAGTATTGCTTCGATTCATTTCCCGAGAGGTATTCGTCCCATGCGCCATTAATGCCGCCGTCTCTTTGACGGCCAGTCTCCACCCGCCCCCACTACGCAGGGGAGTTCTTGGCATTAATCGGATCATCTATGACGAATCCTTATCTGACTCTGGAAGGCGTGTCCTATACCTTGCCCCAGGGCAAGACTCTGTTTTCCCAACTGAACGAAACATTCGACTCGCGGCGTACGGGCCTGGTCGGGCGTAATGGCGTGGGCAAAACCATTCTGGCGCAAATCCTTGCCGGGCAAATTCAGCCCAGCAGCGGGCGCTGCCTGCGTTCAGGCAAAGTGCATTATCTGGCGCAGCAAGTGGCCTCTGTCATTGGCTTACGCGTGGCCGATCTGGCGGGGGTAGGCCCAAGTTTGGATGCTCTCAGCCGTATCGAAGCCGGCAGCAGTGCCGTGGAAGACTTCAACCTGATCGAAGACCGCTGGGATATTCGGCAACAATTGCAAGAGGCGCTGGAGCGCAACGGCCTGGGACATCTGGACGCCGAGACACCCGCCGACACACTCAGCGGTGGCCAGGTCATGCGGGTGTCCCTGATTAATGCGCTGCTATACCAGGCTGACTTTCTCATCCTGGACGAACCCAGCAATCATCTGGACCGTGACAACCGCCTTGCCTTGATCGAACAGCTACGGAGCTGGCCTTATGGTTTGCTGGTGGTCAGTCATGACCGGCAACTGCTGGACACCATGGAGCGGATTGTTGAGCTATCCACCCTGGGGCTGCGCAGCTACGGGGGCAATTACAGCCACTATGCCCAGCAAAAAGCGCTGGGACAACAAAACGCGATCGATCAACTGGACCACCACAAGCTGGAGCGACAGCGCGCAGAAAGTGCCATGCAGGAACAACGTCAGCGACAAGAACGCCGGCAGGCGCGGGGCAATCAACACGGCAAGCAAGCCAATCAAGCCAAGATCTTGCTGGACAGGCAAAAAGGCCGCAGTGAAGCCACTACGGGCAAGTTGCGGCAGCAGCATGCCACGGCACAAAAACAGCTTGCACAGCGAGTCCAGGAAGCCGCCGAGCAAATTGATAAAGACTTGGCCATCAATCTACACGCCCTTCCCTTGATGCCTCTGACACGGCAACGTGTCGTAGAGTTGAACGACGTGGTGCTACCTTTCATCACAAACAGCCAAACCCCCATCAATCTGCTTTTAAGCGGCCAGCAACGGGTGGGCGTGATAGGTCCGAACGGCTGCGGTAAATCCACGCTTCTCAAGCTCATCGCGGAACAAGTCGAGCCTGTGGCTGGCAGCCGCAAAGTAGTGGCGCACAACGTCTATCTGGATCAGGGTTTGGCGGACTTGGACCCCAAGAAAACGGTGCTGGAGCAGATACAAGAGCTCAACCGTAAAAGCAGCGAGGCCGATCTGCGCATGCGTTTGGCCCAGCTGGGCCTTGATGCCCAGAAAGTCACCGGCCCTAGCGGCGCATTAAGTGGTGGCGAGCGCTTGAAGGCCGCCCTAGCTTGCGTCCTGTACGCGGACCCGCCACCACAGCTATTGCTGCTGGACGAATCCAGTAACCATCTGGACTTGCCCTCCACCTTAGCCTTGGAAACGATGCTCAGCAGCTACCAAGGCGCACTGATGGTGGTGTCGCATGACGATGCTTTTATGAACAATCTGGGACTAACAGAAAGGCTGGACTATAAAAATGGGGGTTGGACATTGAGCCCTTGGTAAGTAGGTAAGGCGCTGGGCAGCAAGACTAAAACCACCACTTACAAGGCTTGTCTGATGCGACCCAGCAAGCCTTGAGCCAACTGCTCCACTTGCTCGGAGCGCTCCGTCCACGTATCGGTAAGCTCTCCCAGGTAGGCTCGACGAGCATAGTCCAAGGTATCCGCCTGTACAGGCGATAGCTGAGGAATCGCCCAATCCGCAGCTTGCTCCTTGCTCACGAAATCGCCTTTCACCGCAGTACGCCACATCCGCGCAAGCGTCAGCAGGACATTGCGCTCATCCCCTTGCAATCCGCCCAGCAAAGGCACCAAGCCATCCCGCATCGCTTGTCGGATATGCTCTATGGAAGTAGCTGGGACCGATGCCCACACATCCTGCCCCCACAACAAATGGGCCTGCTGACGGGCCTGTGCCAGAAGCAAGGTGTACTCGGGGTCCGAGCCTGCCTCGGACAAATCCCCAGCAGTAAAGGCGTCGCGCAGCCATTCCCCGTAAATGAATTCCACCCTCGCAGGGTACGCATCGCCTTGAAGATCCGACAGACGCCATACCACCAGCTCAATACAACGCGCACCGCCAGGCACGGCAGGATGAGGAGCAGAAACCGGCAGCAAAGCCGCAATCAAATCCTGCCGCTGTGCATCTGTCATTGGTGCATCGACCACCGCCAGAAAATCCAGATCGCTTTGTGGCTGAAGCCCACCGGCTACTGCCGAGCCGTGCAGATATACGGCCAATAAGTTCGATCCCAAAATGGCTGGCGCAAGAGCCAAAATAGCTTGAGTCTGTTCGCTGTGATTGTCTGTATCTGGCATCAAATCAATGCTTTTAAAAAAAGGCGTTGAAGCGAAAGTAGGGGCGCACCGGAGTGTTTTCTCCACCATTGCTCTCAGACGCGAGATGGGCTCAGCCGATTTTTTTATGCGAAGTTCTAATCCGTATTGCTATGGCAGCAATCTTTTTTAGGGAAGCAAAATACAAACACGGTTGGCTCAGTGGTGAGGTACAGAAAGCTCGTTCAGGAATCCATTATCGGCGGACTTAAGGCCCGAACCTAGAACTATTGGAAGCTCTCATCACAGATTTGATTTGGGTATACAGCACCCAACGTGATGCATAGTGGCAGAAAAATGGCAGGTTTCTATCTCCAGAAACCTGCCACTTGTCCTGCCATAGCTAGAAACTTAGACGTTAAACAAGAAGTTCAACACGTCGCCATCTTTCACTACATATTCCTTGCCTTCCGCGCGCATCTTGCCGGCTTCCTTGGCGCCTTGCTCGCCCTTGCAGGCTACGAAGTCGTCAAACGCGATGGTTTGGGCACGGATGAAGCCGCGCTCAAAGTCGGTGTGGATCACGCCAGCGGCTTGAGGGGCGGTGTCGCCCACGCGGATGGTCCAGGCGCGAACTTCTTTCACACCAGCGGTGAAGTAAGTCTGCAGGCCCAGCAAGCTGTAGGCAGCACGGATGACGCGATTCAGACCGGGCTCTTCCATGCCCAGATCAGACAGGAACTCGATCTTGTCGGCATCGTCCAGTTCAGCAATTTCTGCCTCCACGGCGGCACATACAGCCACCACAGGAGCGCCATCGGCAGCCGCGTAGTTCTGCACAGCTTCCAGATGCGGGTTGTTGGTGAAACCGTCTTCTTTCACGTTAGCCACATACATAGTGGGCTTGGCCGTGATGAACCCGTAGGACTTGATCTGCAACAGTTCGTCTTCGTCCAGTTTCAGCGAACGCACAGACTTGCCTTGGCCCAAGGCTGTCTCAATACGCTCCAGCAAGGCCACCAGTTTGGTCGCGTCTTTGTCGCCGGAGCGGGCCAGCTTCTGGTTGCGGTGTACCGCTTTTTCCACGATACCCAAGTCAGCCAGAGCCAGCTCGGTGTTGATGATTTCAATGTCGGCCAAGGGGTCAACCTTACCGGCCACGTGAATCACGTTGTCGTCAGCAAAGCAGCGCACCACGTGCACGGTGGCATCGGTTTCACGGATGTTGGCCAGGAACTGGTTACCCAGGCCTTCGCCCTTGGAGGCACCTGCTACCAGACCGGCGATGTCCACAAATTCCACCACGGCAGGCAGAACGCGCTCCGGGTTCACGATCTGGGCCAGATCTTGCAAACGCTGATCAGGAACTTCAACCACACCGACGTTAGGTTCGATGGTGCAGAAGGGGTAGTTTTCAGCCGCAATGCCGGCTTTGGTCAGAGCGTTGAACAGAGTGGATTTACCAACGTTGGGCAAGCCAACGATGCCGCATTGCAGTGCCATGAGTATCCTGAAAATCAAAGAGTTATAAAATGATGCGCTATTGTAGCGCCCTTGGGGCTACAGAGCTGTGGGCAGCCCCGAACAGTCGTACCGGGGACACAGGATAGCGCACTGAAAAACGGGTGTGCTTTAGTCGGGCATACCGCCCATGAGCTTGAGCAAACCCATAATGAGCAAGACGGGCCCACCATTGAAGATGGCGTGCAGCACGATGGATGCCCCAATGCCGCGACGGACACGCAGCCAGGCCAGGACCAGACCCGTCATGCACTGAGGCAGCACCAGCATGGGCAGCAAATACCAGCTCATGCTATTGAGCTGGAAGTTATACAAATGCAGTGCACCAAAAGCCAGCGTGGCTCCGTAAAACACCCAGGGAAAGCAACGCCAATAACGTCGCATGGACCCAAAGCGCCAGGCACGCCCTTGAAGGGTAGCCAGCAAGCGACGCCACACGCTGCTACCTGCTGGTAAAGCGGTGCGCGGCATGCCGGTATAGCGGCTGATCCATACGGCCAAACATAGAACCAATAAGGCTTGTATGGCCCAGCCAGGTCCCTGGAACATGCAAAATACTGACAAGGGAACTACAGTCAGCCATTGCGAGGGGCGTCGCAGTACAAAACGAAAAACCAATTCTTCAACAATGGGCGCCCAGATGATGGCCTGTACCCAAGGGATACGCGTGGGGTCCAAGCGGTGTTGAGCACCACCCGCACCCGCAACTGACACCGCGATAGGCCCCAGCACCAAAGCGTTAATCAGCCAGAGCACCAAGGCCCATTGCAGCAATCGCTTCCACGGCAGAGGAGCGAACCAATCCAGATACCAGCCGTCTCCTAGCGGTCTGCCAGGCAAACGCCGGGCGCTGCGAGGGTTACGCAGGAAATGGAAGAAGTCTTTAAGTTCGTCCCGAAAGCGTAGTTGGCCGCCTAGCCCTGGCTTCATGCCTTACGCCTTCTGCGGTGCGTAGAGCTGGCGGGTAGCCTGCTCGAAGTCACCACGCAGCAAGGCGGGCATCATGACGCGACAACGGTTCATACCGTCCTCAATGTCGCGTAGCTCTTCATTACGAGGGGTATGCAGGACAAAGTTGACGACCTGCTGGGTCAGCCCCAAGCTGCGGGGGTGTCCGATCCCCAGGCGCAAGCGCCAGAAATCAGGCGTACCAAAAGCGGACTGGATGTCGCGCAGGCCGTTATGCCCAGCGTGCCCACCCCCTTTTTTCATCTTGACCTGCCCCGGCAACAAATCCAGCTCGTCATGCAAGACCAGAACCTGTTCGGGCTTGAGTTTGTAAAAGCGCATCAAGGCGCCAGCCGCCTGCCCGGATTTATTCATGAAGGTAATCGGCTTGGCGATGATGACGTTCTCGCCTTCAAAGCGTGCCTTGGCCACCCAGGAAAAAAATGCTTTCTCCAGGTTAAAGCTGGCATGCAAATCATCGGCCAACTGATCGGCCAACCAAAAGCCAGCATTGTGGCGAGTGGTTTCATACTCAGGGCCCGGATTACCCAGACCAACAATCAAACGTATAGGCTCAGACATGAATGTTTTCGCAGAAAGCTGCTACGCAGGCAAAGGCGTAGGCACAAATAACAAACCCCCGCCAGCATACGCTGACAGGGGTTGATTCGCCAAGCTAGCAGCTGGCCAAAGCCAGCCGACAATCTTGATTACTCGGCGCTTTCTTCTGTTTCTTCCGAAGCAGCTGCACCACCGCCAACTGGCAAAGCAGCAGCCAGCAGAGGGTTGGTATCGTTGCCAGCGTAAGTAACGCCCAGTGGCAGCTTGATGCTTTCCAGGTGCAGGTTAGCGTTGGCAGTCATACCGCCCAGATCCACAGTGATGGATGCTGGCAGGTTGCCTGGCAAGCAAGTGATTTCCAGATCGGTCAAGATGTGGCTGATAACCTGGCTGCTCAGTTTCACAGCAGGCGACACATCACCGTTTTCAAAGTTCAAAGGAACTTTGGTGGTGATAGCCTGGGAAGCCAGAACGCGCTGGAAATCAACGTGCAGAACTTGCTGCTTGTACGGGTGCCACTGAACCGAGCGCAACAGCACTTTTTCAGCTTTACCGTCCAGTTCCATCGTCAGGATGGAAGCGTGGAAGGCTTCTTTGCGCAGGTTGTGGTAGGTCTCGTTGTGATCCAGAGAGATCACGACGGGCTGTTCTTCGCCACCGTAAACAATAGCAGGAACTTGGCCAGCGTGACGCAGGCGGCGGCTCGCACTCGTACCTTGTACATCACGCGACGTAGCGGTGAATTTCATGGGAACTCCATATTGCAGGGTCTTGCGACCACTGCGAAAGCGGTAGTGAACTACCTAGTTGACGTGCGCCGCGACCAGCGCACGCTAAAGAAACTTAATCGCTGAACAGGGAGCTGACCGATTCGGCATTGGAAATACGCAAGATGGTCTCGCCCAACAATGCCGCACAGGACAGTTGGCGAATCTTGCTGCATTCACGTGCCTTGGCGGACAAAGGAATCGTGTCCGTCACAACCAGCTCGTTCAATTGGGAATGCGTAATACGTTCGATGGCTTCACCCGACAGAACAGGGTGAGTACAGTAGGCGTAAACCGCCTTGGCACCACGTTCTTTCAAGGCTTCGGCCGCTTTGCACAGCGTACCGGCCGTATCCACCATGTCATCCATCAAGATGCAGGTGCGTCCATTGACGTCACCAATGATGTTCATGACTTCAGAGACGTTGGCGCGGGGGCGGCGCTTGTCGATAATGGCCAGATCCACTTCCAGTTGCTTGGCCAGTGCACGTGCGCGCACCACACCGCCGATGTCAGGCGAGACCACGACCATGTCCTGGTAGTTACAGCGCCAGATATCGCCCAGCAAAATGGGGGAAGCGTAGATATTATCGACAGGGATATCGAAGAAACCCTGGATTTGGTCTGCGTGCAGATCCATCATCATGACGCGATCAACACCGACCACTTGCAACATATTGGCCACGACCTTGGCAGAGATAGACACACGCGCCGAACGGGGGCGTCGATCCTGGCGGGCATAGCCAAAGTATGGAATGGCAGCAGTGATGCGGCCGGCCGAAGCGCGGCGCAAGGCATCAACCATCACCATGATTTCCATCAGATTGTCGTTGGTGGGAGCGCAGGTGGGCTGGAGAACAAAAACATCGCGACCGCGGACGTTTTCGTTAATTTCGACCATGGCTTCCCCGTCAGAGAAGCGACCCACCGTCATTTTCCCCAGCGACATATCAAGGTGGTTGACGACATCGACAGCAAGGCGAGGATTAGCCGTGCCGGTGAAGATCATGAATCGGTCTTGTGCCATGATGGGAGATAGATTTTTGATGCAGGAAAAGCAAAGCTGTTGATCGAACCCCCTACAAGGAAACGACTCAACAGCTTTACATTATCGCAGGCTAGGCCTGAAAGGTGGCTGGGGAAGAAGGATTCGAACCTTCGCATGCTGGAATCAAAATCCAGTGCCTTAACCAGCTTGGCGATTCCCCAAAAACTTACTTGATCCAGTAGCGTAGTGGATGATCTTGCAATCCAGAACAAACCCAAGTTTGTTCGACCAGCAATTTACCACCATTTGATTCTGCGCTACCAGAAAAATCTATTTTACTGCTATTTCGATCAATTTCAAGCTGACCGTTTATGGCACTTTGTTTGTTTCTGCACTCAACAAACAAACAAGAACCTGAGCCCGTCATTCTAGCATTCAATTTTAAACTTTGCAAACCCTGTTTCAAAATATTTAAATCAGGATAAAGTTTGAACGCTACTGACTCCAGATTGTTTCTGCCAAAATAAGGATTGCTGTCCTTGGCTTGCCAGAATTTTTCTTGCCAATCAGTAAAGAACGTTATTTTGATGGGTTTCTCGTCTCGTGTCAAGCATTCAGACGTAAATATTTTCCCGGTGGAGATGAATTGCGGGGGGCGAATAATGATGTAGTCCCGTGGCGGCATCGCTATGGCTTGAAGCTGCTCACCCACTCCTTCGGCAAAAGCGGCCTGCCCGAACACAAAAACCGGCACATCGGCGCCCAAGGGCAAAGCAATATCCATCAAAGTCTGGCGGCTCAAACCTAAATCCCAAAGGCGGTTCAGGGCAATCAAGGTGGTGGCAGCATCACTGGAGCCGCCCCCCATGCCCGCACCCGACGGAATGTGCTTGATACAGGAGATATCCACGCCTCGGCGCGAGCCTGTTGCCTGCTGCAATGCGCGAGCCGCTTTAATTACCAAGTCTTGCTCAGGCTCCACATCGCTTAAGGTGCTGTGTACACGACGGATTTGTCCGTCGCTACGTGGCACAAAGCTCAGGTAATCGTTCAGATCAACAAAACGAAATGCAGTTTGCAGGAAATGGTAGCCATCCTCGCGGCGGCCCGTAACGTGCAAAAACAGATTGATCTTGGCCGGAGCCGGGACATCGTAGAGCGCCATTACACCAACCTGCTCAAACTTTACTGATCCACAACCAGACGCACACTAATAGAGCGGCTGGACTCGTGACGGTTCAGTTGCAATAGACGCGGCCCTTGCTCGTCATAACGCGACAGCGTGACACGCCAGCCAGCCTGCTCAAAGCTGCTCAAATGTTGCTGCTCATCCAGACGCTGCTTCTGAACATCCGAGCCCCCGGTCCGGCCATGCAACCAATCGCGCAAACCAGCAACGGGAACCGGACTACCTAATACTTGCTCAACCAGGGCATCGGGATTCGAAGCGACTTCCTGGCTGCCATCAGTGCGTTCCAGGACAGCCTGCCCTGGCAAGACCCAGACTCGCGCCAAGGTATTGCCCAAGGGATTGCTCAAATCCAGCATCAGGTTACGGCCATCATCTTTCCAGGAGAAACCACCCTGTACCGCTTCCACTTTCGAACTGGAATGCGTGACGCTCAAGGCAAAGCGGCCTGAACGCGTCAACGTGGAATCTGCCTTGCCGGCTTCGCTTAACCCCCCCTGCTCCGGTTTGGGGGGAGTCGCGCAAGCACTGAGCAAGGCGATCAAGGCCAAAGCCCCGACTCGGAATCCAATACGCTGTCTCAAGCTACTCATGGCAGCGGCACTCCCAGACGCTTGATGGTTTCATTCAAGGTGCGATTCTCTGCGTCTTTGCTCAAGCCTGCGCGAAATACCAGTAAAGCATCATCGCGACGGCCTTTTACCCAAAGGACTTCACCCAAGTGAGCGGCCACATCGGCTTCGGGCAAACGCTCGTAAGAACGCTGCAAATACTCCAAGGCCGCTTGCAAGTCACCAATACGGAACAGGTACCAACCCACACTATCCAGAATATAAGGATTGTCAGGCTCCAGCTCCATGGCGCGTTCCAGCAAATCCTGCGCCTCGTCCATGCGGCGGTTCTGATCAGCGTAGGTATAGCCCAAAGCGTTATAGGCATTAGCATGGTCAGGACGCAGCTCAATCACACGGCGCATCAAGGTTTCAAACTGCTCGTGCTTGGCGCGCTGCTCGTACAACATGGCCAGGTTGTATTTGATCTCGGCGCTATCAGGCAACTCGCGGTCAGCACGTTCCAATGCCTCCAGCGCCTGATCGGTGCGGCCACTGTCCTGGTAGATGGAGGAATAGGTCAACGCCACCACCACCTGCTCACTCATATCACGTGGGCGGGAGTTTTCTAGTGTGCGGCGCGCCTGCGGCAAATTACCTTGGCGGGCCTGCAAAACCGCTTTATGAATTTGCGCCTGAAAGCGCAGGGCGGGCTCTTCAATCAGATCCAGCTGACGAATGGCCTCGTTCATATTGCCCTGTGCTTCGGCAATCTGTACTAAAGAAAGGCGCGCTTCAGAAATGCTGGCCAGAGCCGTATTGACGGCATCGTTCAAAGATTGGCGGCGCTGCTGCTGCACGGCAATGTATTGCTCCAGCAATTGGCGGGCCTGCTCGAACTCCCGGGCGCGGATATGAATTTCGGCCTGGGTATAGAGCAGATCGAAGTCTTCGGGGTTAGCGCGCTGCAAGGCGGTGACAATTGCCTGAGCCTCATCAAACTGCTGGCGCTCTACCAAGCGGTTAGCCAACAAAAGTTGAAGCTTGCGACTATCTGGATTGGCACGCACAAAAACCCGCGCACTTTGCAGGGCAGCGGAAGGATCAATCTTGATACCGTATTCCAGCACACGCTGCGCCGCAGCTTCAGAATGAGGGTCCAGCTTCAGGGCCTCACGAGCCTCGCGGTCCGCACGGGCCATGTCGCCCGCACTCCAGGCCGTATCTGCCAAGGCCAGACGAGCAATAGGCAAGGAGCGCACGGGTTGCTGCAAGGCCTTGTCCAATACTTCCAGTGCCAGGCGACGGTCCACCATTTTGCTGACCATGCTCATGGCCTGCACAACAGCTTGTTCTTTATCCTGGGCACGAGAGATACGCAGCCACAAGGCATCAGCCAAGCCTTCGGTCTGACCGCTGGAGGCTTCCAGTGCCAGGGCGGTGGCTTTGGCTTCGGGATCGTTCGGAGCCAGCAAGGCCCACTCTTTAGCTGCACGCAGGGCGCGGGCTAAATCGCGATCCGCCATGGCATAGTGGAAAGCGTTTTGAGCCAGACGCGGATCGCTGGTATCGCGCGCCAAAGCCAGAAAAGTCTGGCTGGCAATATCGAACTCGCCACGCGAGGCGGCCACTTCCGCCACCAGGATGCGATAAAGAATATCCGGGGTCAGGCCAACCAAGGGCAATTGCCCGCTGCGCAGACGTATTGTGTCAGCAGGCGGCTCCGCCTTCAGTATGGGAAGTGAGGGTTGTGCTTGCACCGAAACCGCTGCAAGCAACGACATCAGGCCCAGCTTTAGTGCTAAGGTCAGAGCATTCATCCAGAAAAACCCGTGCCCTGATACGCGCGATAAAACGCCCGATGGCACAATAAAGGAATCAGATTTGTTGATGGTATCACCCCCCCATGCCTGAACTGCCAGAAGTTGAAACAACTCGTCGCGGAATTGCGACGGTTATCCAGGGAAAAATTGTCCGGCAATTCCTGGTCCACGAACCACGCCTGCGCTGGCCTGTGCCAGCCTTGCTGCCCGAATGGATCGAAGGGCAAGCCGTTCAAAACTGCACGCGTCGCGGTAAATACTTGTTGTTGCATTTTGAACAAGGCGTGCAGATCATCCACTTGGGCATGTCTGGTTCTTTGCGTCGTGTGGCCCTGGATGAAGAACGCCGTAAACACGATCATGCGGAATGGCTGTTTGACCAGGCCCGCTTCCTGCTGCACGACCCACGACGTTTCGGTGCGATATTATGGCACGCCCATAGGGACGGGCCGCTGGAAAACCACCTCCTGCTCCGTACTTTAGGCATAGAACCTTTTGACCCTTTATTTACGCCGGAATATCTGCACCGGCATTTACAGGGACGGCGGCTGGCCATCAAACAGGCTTTGCTCAGTGGCAAGATTGTGGTGGGCGTAGGCAATATCTACGCCTCGGAATCCTTGTTCCTGGCCGGCATTCATCCCGAATTACCTGCTGGCGAGCTCTCTTTGCACCGTAGTGAAAAACTGCACGCAGCGATCTTGAGTACCCTGCAAGCCGCCCTGGACTCCGGTGGCAGCACCCTGCGCGATTACGTGAATGCCAGTGGCGAGCCAGGCGCGTATTTTGATATTCACGCCAATGTTTATGAACGGCTCGGTAAACCCTGCCCACGCTGCCAACAGCCTATCAAACGGATAGTCCAAGGCCAGCGCGCTACCTATTACTGCTCGCGCTGCCAGCGCCGCTAATCCCCTCCCCCTTTCTCTATAGCACCTGATGCCAGTCCTGGCAGGCAGGTGCTCGCCTGCGTGTTCTGATCCTGCCTGCCCTATTCAGGTATTCACCTATATCTAATCAATTCGCCATAAACTAATCTGACGCCATCCCTATCCATTGTGGAGTCATTTTCATGAGCAAAACCTTCGCCTCGCACAACGACCTGGAAGACAAAGTCGTTTCCTTTGAAAAACTGTCCGATAACGCCTACGCCTACACAGCTGAAGGTGATCCAAACACGGGCATCATCATTGGTGACGAAGCCATTATGGTGATCGACACCCAGGCCACCCCTGTGATGGCAGAAGACGTCATTCGTCGCATTCGCGAAGTCAGCGACAAGCCCATCAAATACATCTTGCTGTCCCACTACCACGCCGTGCGCGTGCTGGGCGCAGCGGCCTATGACGCTCAGGAAATCCTGGCCAGCCGCGACACTTACGACCTGATCGTTGAACGCGGCGAGCAAGACAAAGCCAGCGAAATTGGCCGCTTTCCGCGCCTGTTCCGCAACGTGGAATCCATTCCGCCAGGCTTGACCTGGCCCACCATGACCTTTGAAGGTCACATGACGGTTGACCTGGGCAATCTGGAAGTGCATTTGATGCAAGTGGGTCGTGGCCACACCAAAGGTGACACCATTGCCTGGCTGCCCAAGCAAAAAATCCTGTTCGCGGGTGACTTGGTTGAATACCAATCCACCCCTTACGCCGGTGACTGCTACTTTCGCGAATGGCCCCGCACACTGGATCGTCTGGGCGAATTCAAAGCCGAACAAATGGTGCCTGGCCGCGGCCCCGCACTGAAAAATGCCACCGAAGTCAGCCAGGCGTTGGCGGGAACCCGTGCCTTCCTGACAGATCTGTACTCTAGCGTGCAGCAAGGCGCTGTGGCCGGTAAAGACCTGAAGACCATTTACCGCGAAACGTATGAATTCATGAAACCCCGCTACGCAGATTGGGTCATCTTTGATCACTGCATGCCTTTTGACGTATCCCGTGCCTACGACGAAGTGAACGGCTACGAAGACCCACGCATCTGGACCGCCGAGCGCGATCTGGAAATGTGGAAGCAACTCGAAGGCCAGTAAGACGCACGACCAGGGAGAGAAAAAATGGGAGACATTGATTACCAGACCCTGGAGCTGACGCAAGCACCTGCACCGGCCAGCCACGCTCGCCACCCCCTTGTGGTGGTGGGTGCTGGCCCGGTCGGGCTGACTTTGGCCCTGGACCTGGCGGCCAAAGGCCAACGGGTCGTGATTCTGGACGATGACACCAGTCTGTCCAAAGGATCACGGGCCATCTGCTTTGCCAAGCGAACCCTGGATATCTGGGACCGATTGGGCGTGGGTTCACGCATGATGGAAAAAGGCGTGTCCTGGAACGTGGGCAAGGTATTTTTCCGCAACCAGGAAGTCTGGAGCTTTAACCTGCGGCCCGAAGAAGGCCACCAGCGCCCTGCCTTTATTAACTTGCAGCAGTATTACTGCGAGGGCTATCTGTACGAAGCGGTGTGCGCACAGCCCTTGATTGAGCTGCGCTCCGGCCATAAAGTCCATCACGTCGACAACAAGCCCGATGGCGTACATCTGGAAGTACACACCCAGCATGGCAACTACACGCTGGACGCTGAATGGCTGCTGGCCTGCGACGGTTCGCGCTCGGCCATCCGCCGCGCCTTGGGTGAAAACAGCAGTGGCCGCGTATTCAAAGACCGTTTCCTGATTGCAGACGTGCGCATGCAGGCCGATTTCCCGGCAGAGCGCTGGTTCTGGTTTGACCCGCCCTTCCACCCGAATCAGTCCGTGCTGCTGCACAGTCAGCCAGACAACGTCTGGCGCATCGACTTCCAGCTAGGCTGGGATGCCGATCCGGTTGAAGCCGTAAAGCCAGAAAACGTCCTGCCACGCATACGTGCCTTATTAGGGGCCGACGCCCCCTTTGAACTGGAGTGGGTCAGTATTTACACCTTCGCCTGCGAACGCATGGAACGCTTCCGTCATGGCCGCATTCTGTTTGCTGGCGATTCGGCCCATCGAGTTTCGCCCTTTGGCGCACGCGGTGCCAACAGCGGCATTCAAGATGCCGACAATTTGGCTTGGAAGCTGAATCTGGTGTTGAAATCACAGGCTCCCGATAGCCTGCTGGACAGCTATAGCCATGAGCGCGAGCTGGCTGCGGACGAGAACATTCGCCACTCCAGCCGTTCCACCGATTTCATTACACCGAAAAGCGAGGTCAGCCGCCTGTTCCGGGATGCTGCCTTGATTCTGGCGCGCCGCCATGCGTTCGCCCGTGTGCTGGTCAATAGCGGGCGTCTGTCTTTGCCTAGCGCCTATCCCGACAGCCCGCTGAACACAGCCGATGAGCAGGAGTTTGCAGCACGGGCGACTCCACTGGGTGCGTGCGTGCCGGACGCCCCTGTCGAACAAAACGGCCAGGAGAGCTGGTGGCTGGCTCAGTTGGGCAATGCTTTTACGCTGCTGGAGTTTGGCGAAGGCCAAGCCCGTAATCTGGACGCGGTAGAAGAACTGCTTGCTCAAGGATCTTTGATACGAGTACGCGTCTGGCCTGCCGGCACCCAGCCTGAACAAGCTCAAGGCGGTGTCATCGATAGCCAGGACCTGCTTCGCCAACGCTACGACGCACAGCCCGGCACGTGCTACCTGATTCGCCCCGACCATCATTTGTGCGCCCGTTGGCGTCAGTTGGATGGGAAAGCTGTCCAAACCGCCTTACAGAAAGCCTGTGGCCATTTCCTGGAGAATGCTTCATGTCTACACTGAATACAGATGTTCCCCTGGAACGGGCCGATGACTTTTATGAAATGCTGATCGATGCCCACCAAGGCTTGAGTACCGCCCAAAGCCATGCAATGAATGCGGCTTTGGTGCTCTTGCTGTGCAATCATGTCGGCTCGCTGGACGTGATCAAGCAAGCCTTGGATGCCGCCCGCCAGACCTGCCTGGAGCAGGCTGCCTGAAATTGGAGACCCACAATGAGCTCTTTGAATTATCAGATTGGTTTTGGTAACGCTTTTGCCACCGAGGCCCTGCCCGGTGCGCTGCCCATTGGACGCAATTCGCCGCAAAAGTGCCCGTATGGCTTGTATGCCGAGCAATTGTCCGGCACGGCCTTTACCGCGCCCCGGGCCGACAACCGCCGCTCCTGGCTGTACCGCATTCGCCCCAGCGCCAAACAAGGCGCTTTCGAGGCATTTACGGGTGCACCTCATTGGAACGAGGACTTTGGCCAAGGTCCGACCAACCCTAACCGTTTGCGCTGGAGTCCGCTGAGTCTGCCCAGCGCCCCCACGGACTTTTTGGCGGGTGTTCATACCTGGGCGGGTAACGGCAGCAGCGACTCGCAAACAGGCATCGCCATCCATCTGTACGCCATCAACCAATCCATGGGACGGCGCGTGTTCTACAACGCGGATGCCGAAATGATGTTCGTTCCTGAACAAGGCCGTCTGCGCCTGGTCAGCGAACTGGGCGTGATGGAAATCGAGCCTTGCGAGATCGCCGTCATGCCACGCGGCGTGCGCTTCAAAGTGGAACTACTGGATGACACCTCTCGCGGCTATTTGCTGGAGAACTTCGGTGCGCCGCTTCGTTTGCCGGAACTGGGCCCGATCGGCTCCAACGGTTTGGCTAACGCCCGCGACTTCAAAACGCCGGTGGCCTGGTACGAGGATATTAATGAGCCTCATGAACTGGTCACCAAATTCACGGGGGGCTTCTGGGTAGCACAGCTGACACACTCGCCCTTGGATGTGGTGGCCTGGCATGGCACCCACGCCCCCTATAAATACGATTTGCGCGACTTCAATGTGATCGGCTCCATCAGCTACGATCACCCTGATCCCTGCATTTTCAGCGTACTGACCTCTCCGTCGGATACGCCCGGCACAGCCAATCTGGACTTCGCCATCTTCCCACCTCGGGTGCTGGCCATGGAAAACACCTTCCGTCCCCCCTGGTTCCACCGCAACTTCGCCAGCGAATTCATGGGCCTGATTCAGGGCGTGTACGATGCCAAAGCAGACGGCTTTGCACCGGGCGGCTCCAGCCTGCACAATTGCATGAGCCCGCACGGCCCCGATGCCAGCACCTTTGACAAGGCCAGCAGCGCGGATCTGAGCAAGGCGGACTACCTGCGCGGTACGATGGCCTTTATGTTCGAGACCCGCAAAGTCATACGCCCTTCGCCTCAAGCCTTGCAAAGCGGCAGCCTGCAGGCCAACTACGATGCCGTCTGGGACGGACTGGAAAAACACTTCTCTACGGAACAAAAGGCATGACCCGCACCTATCTGAATGACACTCACGACCCTCAGCTGCAAAGCTGGGTGCCCGGCGCCAATGAAGCCGATAACGGCTTTCCCATCCAGAACCTGCCCTTTGCCGTGGCCCGTCGCCGTGACAGTCAGGAAGACTTTCGTGTCATGGTGGCCATTGGCCCCTATGCGCTGGACCTGGGCCTATTGGCCTGCGATACGCCCTGGAGCGGGAAAGCGGCTGAAGCCCTGGCTACCTGCGTCAAACCGGCGCTAAACCCCTTGATGGCTTTAGGTCAGGAATACTGGAGTGCGCTACGCGCTGCGTTGTCGCAGGATTTGCGCCAAGGCTCTTCTGCCGAGTCGCGCCTGCGTCCCATGCTGATTGAACGTAGCCAGCTGGAATACGCCTTGCCTGCGCAGATTGGCGACTACACGGACTTCTACATTTCCGTGCACCACGCCACCGCCATCGGCAAACAATTCCGTCCGGACGCCCCCCTGCTGCCCAACTACAAATGGGTGCCGATTGGCTACCACGGCCGTGCATCCAGCATTGGCGTATCCGGGCAGCAGTTTCCCCGCCCCGTAGGGCAGACTCGCCCGCCGGAAGGTCAGGAAGAGCCCAATTTTGGCCCCTGCGAACGCCTGGACTTTGAATTGGAGATGGGCATTCTGATTGGCACAGGCAACCAGGCCGGTCGCCGCATTCCTATCGGTCAAGCCAATGAGCACGTATTTGGTCTGTGCATTTTCAATGACTGGTCTGCACGCGATCTGCAAGCTTGGGAATATCAGCCCTTGGGCCCCTTTTTGGCCAAGAACTTTGCTTCCACAATTTCGCCCTGGGTGGTGACACTGGAAGCCTTGGCCCCGTTCCGTCGTCCATTCAGCCGTCCCGAGTCTGATCCTCAGCCCCTGCCTTATCTACAGGATCAAGCCAATCAGGACAGCGGCGTGCTGGACGTGGAACTGGAGGTGTACTTGAGCACCGAGCAATCCCGTCAACAACAGAAAGACCCTGCCCTGCTCTCGCGCAGCAACTTCAAAGAAGCCTACTGGACCGTGGCCCAACTGGTGGCCCACCACAGCGTCAACGGCTGCAATCTGCAAACGGGCGATTTGTTGGGTACCGGCACCTTGTCCGGTCCAGCTAAAGGCCAGGAAGGCTCGCTGCTGGAGATGAACCAGGGCGGCAAAAACCCCATTGACCTGCCTTGGGGTGAACAGCGCAAATTTCTGGAAGATCAGGACGAAATCATTCTGAAAGCGCAGTGCCGCCAGGAAGGCTACCCAACCCTGTCCTTTGGTGAATGTGCTGGCCGCGTATTGCCTGCCGTGCTCTAAATCAGACGGGACACAGACCCGAAAGGATCTGAAAACGAAACACCCCAAAATCTGGAGTTGTACTCCGACTTTGGGGTGTTTCTATTTCATCAAGTCCCTACGGACAAAGGCAAGCCGCTTATCAGGGCAATTGCTTATGCCTGGCCCAAGTCCACAGCGCATAAAACAATACGCAACCATACAAGCCTAATACCGCTCCTGAGGCCAATACCTGGCTTAAGAAATGATAGCCCTGCATGATGCGCAAAAACCCAAACAGCAAACCAGCGCTAATGCCCAGTACAAAACCCCATGCTGCCAATTTGCGGCAACTGATAAAGACGCCCACAAAAAACAGCGACAGCAACACAAAACCCGATGCCGCATGAGCGCTAGGCAAAGCATTGCCAGCTTCAGCCCAGGAGTTGGCCCAAAAGTAAGTGGGCATGGATTCCACGCCACCAAAGCTCATTAAATTAAAGGGCCGGGGCATCGCAGTTAAATGCTTAAGCACCCCGACCAGCAAAGGCCCGCTGCCCATATACACCGCCGCCCCCGCCCAAGCCAATTGATGGCGTGACCCTTTGGGCTGCCGCCAGGCCACGATCGCCCAGACCAACGCACCACCAAAAGGGACAAACCACACCAGCCTGCGCCCGAACAGATCGACAAAAGGCTGTAGGCGCCAAGGGAAGTCCTGCGCTTGGGGGTCATAAAAATAGGCGCTCAGCGACATGTCCGTCGCTGAGCCCAGCGTCAAGGACGCTGCTATTCCCAAAACAATAAAAAAAACGGCACTGGCAACGATATAGGGGCGAAAGAACATCTAAATACCAAATAACTTCTATTAATCAGGCAAAACCTTACCGGGGTTCATGATCCCCAAGGGGTCCAGCGCAAGCTTGATTTGCTTCATCAAACTCAAGGAAACGGGATCTTTATAGCGTGGCAAAAGCTGGCGCTTGAGCTGCCCAACGCCGTGCTCGGCACTGATAGAACCATGGAAACGATGCACGCTGTCATGTACCAATGCGTAGATCTCGTCCTGATGCTTTAACAGCTCATCTTCCGTAAAGGCCGTACCACGTGCCACGTTGTAGTGCAGATTGCCATCGCCCAAGTGTCCAAAGGTCACGTTCTCCAAGCCTGGGAAGGCTTCCTGCAAAGCCTGGTCAGTTTCATGCACGAATTGCGACATCACCGACACAGGCAGGGACACGTCATGCTTGATGCTTTTGCCATAGGCTTTTTCGGCCAGCGGAATGCTCTCACGCAAATGCCAGAGTGCTTTGCTTTGTGCGATGGTCTCGGCAATCACGGCGTCCTGCACCAGATCTTGTTCCAGCGCCTGCCCAATCACCGTTTCAAAGCGCTCACGGGCATGTTCCAAGCTTTCGCTATCCGACAGCTCCAGCAAGGCGTACCAAGGAGCCTTTTCAGCAGGACCCTGGAAAGGCATACGCTGATCGGGGTAGCAATGCAGCACCGCTTGCAGGCAGTTGCCCGCAATCAGTTCAAAGCCGGTCAAGGACGCTGCCAAGCCCTGACGGGACAAGGCCAACACTTGTACGGCATCTTCAATCGTATTCAAGGCCAGCAAGGCGGTGCAAGCTGCCACCGGCTGAGGGTACAACTTGATGGTCGCGGCGGTGATGATGCCTAAAGTGCCTTCGCTGCCAATAAACAGATTACGCAGGTCGTAGCCCGTATTGTCCTTACGCAGACCCAGCAAACCATGCATGATTTCGCCTTGGGCCGTTACCACTTCCAGGCCTAAAGTCAGATCACGAGCATTGCCATAACGCAGAACCTGCGTGCCGCCCGCATTGGTGGCCAGGTTGCCGCCAATCGTGCAACTGCCCTCTGCCGCCAGGCTCAAGGGAAACAGGCGCTGATGATCACGCGCAGCCTGCTGCACATTTTGCAAAATGCAGCCCGCCTCCACCACCATAGTGTCGTTATCGATATCGACGCTGCGGATCTTGTTCAAGCGCTCCAACGACAGCACCAGTGCTGTTGCACTGTTATCCGGGGTTGCGCCACCGCACAGACCGGTATTGCCACCTTGCGGGACGATAGGCACCCGGTGCTCTGCACACAAACGCACCACCTGGGCCACCTCTTCCGTGGTCGCTGGCCGCGCAACCGCCAGAGCCGTACCGGTATAGCGTCCACGCCAATCCTCCAGGTACTGCTGCATGGATTGCCCTGTCAGCACATGTTGCTGACCAATACGCTGTTCAAGTTCATTCAGAAAAGTCATGACCCAAGCCACTCAATAAAAACAATCAGGCGCTTTTGCTGTCGCGCGAAAGCTAATAAACCTGCTCAATGGTAACTCACGAAAGCCGGCCACATTCGAGCTAAACTGGTTTCTTTGTTTAACTGCCTTAGGACTTGCTGTGGCCCCTATTTATGCCCTACCGGACGCTGTTTTCAAAGCCTACGATATTCGCGGCACCGTTCCTGAACAATTAAATCCTGATTTTGCGTACCAGCTAGGCCTGGCCCTGGCGGCCAGTGCTCGCGAACAAGAGGTGCAAACGCTGGTGGTTGGCTACGATGGCCGACACAGTAGCCCTGGCCTGTCCCAGGCCTTACAGAAAGGCATTCAGGCGGGCGGTGTCAATACCGTTGATCTGGGCATGGTGCCCACCCCCGTCGTTTACTTTGCCGCCAATGTGCTGGAAACAGGTTCGGGCGTCGCCATTACAGGCAGCCACAACCCGCCCAACTACAACGGCTTCAAGATGATGATGGCCGGCAAAACCCTGCACGGCAGCGATATCCAGGCCTTAAAGCAGCGCATCTTGAATGGTTTGGAAGCTGTGGATCAGCCCGGTACAGGCCGAAAAATTGATATTCTGGACCAATACGTCAGCACCATTGCCGAGCGTGTGAAGCTGTCACGCCCCATGAAAATTGCCCTGGATTGCGGCAATGGCGTAGGTGGTGTGGTGGCAGCTCGCCTGTTCAAGGCTTTGGGCTGCGAAGTGGACATGCTGTTTGAAGACGTTGATGGCAATTTCCCCAACCACCATCCCGATCCAGCCGAACCGCACAACCTGCAAGACCTGATCGCCCATGTTCAAAGCACCGACTGCGAAGTGGGTTTGGCCTTTGACGGCGATGCTGACCGTCTGGGTGTGGTGACCCGCTCCGGTCAAATCATCTGGCCAGACCGCCAACTGATTTTGTACGCACGCGATATTTTGCAGCGAAAGCCCGGTTCCACCATTATTTTTGACGTGAAGTGCAGCCGCCACGTAGCACTGGAAATTGCCAAGGCGGGTGGTCAGCCCTTGATGTGGCAGACCGGACACTCGCTGATCAAGGCCAAGCTGGCTGAAACAGGTGCCCCGCTGGCTGGCGAGATGAGCGGCCACGTGTTCTTCAAAGAAGCTTGGTACGGTTTTGATGATGGCTTGTACACCGGTGCCCGTCTGCTGGCGATTCTGTCGCGTGGCGATGACCCCACCGCCCAGCTGGAGGCCTTGCCGCAAGACTTGTCCACGCCGGAGCTCAAGCTGCCCTTGGCTGAAGGTGAACCCCACACCTTGATCGCCCGCCTGCAACAAGAAGGTCGTTTCCCCAGCGCCGACAGCCTGAACACTATTGATGGCGTGCGTGCCGAATATCCGGACGGCTTTGGCCTGGCCCGTGCTTCCAACACCACGCCGGTAATTGTGCTGCGCTTTGAAGCCCAGTCTCAAGAAGCGTTGGATCGCATTCAGGGCGAATTCCGTGCTGCCTTGCTGGCTCTAAAACCCGACGCTGAATTACCGTTCTAAGCCTAAGCAAACAAAAAAGGGCACGGATTGAAATCCGTGCCCTTTTTTATTGATAGCTAGCAAAACAAGCAGCTAGTCAATTTATTGACTCAGATACTGGTACAGATCCAGATGCGCTTCACTAATGCGGCCAATATCAAAGGCTTCTTCGGCTAGACGGCGGCCTTCAGAACCCATGGTTTGACGTCGAACAGCGTCTTCACCCAGCTCCATCACCGCCTTGGCCAGAGCCTGTGCATTACGCACGGGGACCAGCAGGCCGGTGACGCCCGGTTCAATCGCATCACGGCAACCAGGCACATCAGTCGTGACAACAGCGCGTCCACAAGCCGCCGCTTCCACCAATGATTTAGGCAAACCTTCGCGGTAGGACGGCAAGACCGCGATATGGGACTGCGTATATAAATTGGCAATATCACTACGCTCGCCCAAGCACTCCACCACTCCCTGCTTTTGCCAGTTCTGCCATTCCTGATCGCTAATGCTGGCCGGATTACCAGGGTCCGGGCTACCCGCCAGCACCCATTTCACCGGGCTGCCCTGAGCGGCGCTGATCCGTGCCGCTTCCACAAACTCGCGCACGCCCTTGTCCACCAATAAACGCGACACCATCAAGGCCACGGGTGGGCCCTCTGGTTCAGGCAAGGCTTGGAATTGGTTCAAATCAACACCGGAGCCGCGAATCATGACGCACTGCTCGCGCTTGACGACGCGATCTTCCAGCAAGACATCGCGATCATTCGTATTTTGAAAAATCACCCGGCTATTGGGATGACCCAAAGCCAGTTTATAGAGCAGCAAGGCAGTCCAGCGCACCGGGTCTACAGACTTATCACGCTGAGTAAAGACATAGCCCAAACCAGATACCGCAGCCAGAAAGCCCGGTACCCCGGCTAGACGAGCGGCAATGCCACCGTACAGCACCGGCTTGATGGTCACGGCATGAACCAGCTCGGGGCGCTCACGGCGAAACAAACGCCACAATGCCCAGATGGTGCGCAACTCCTGCAAGGGATTGGTGCCACTGCGAGTCATGGGCAAAGCATGGTGCTGCAAGCCATTACGTTCGATCTCGGCAACTGCCGGGCCATCCATCGTGGCCACATGCACATCGTAACCATCACGCTGGGCAGCTAAAGCCAGGGGCAAGCGGTGAGACAGGAAAAAAGCGGGATTATTGACCACAAACATCAGCATTTTGGTTTTGCTGCCGGACTCGTCAGTGAGCACCGTCAGCGCTTGCCGGCTACGTTTGCGTTTTGGCGGATACTGCGCCACCAAGGTTTTCCAAGCCTGCGTGTAGTTCTTGACCATGCCTTCCAAAGAAAACAGGCGGGCAACACGCTCGCGGGCATGTTCATGGCGAGCCTGCCAGGAAGGCGCACCCAGCTCATCGACCGCGCTGGTGATCGCACCAGCCAGCGCTTCAGCATTGCTGGGCGGGACGATCCAGCCCTCATTACCGACAATCAAGGCCGCGTCACCCACATCAGTGACCACATTGGACACCCCGGCCGCCATTGCCTCACACACCACGTTAGGGAAGCCCTCTGCCGAACTGGACAGCACATGTACATCCAAGGCGTTCATCAGGCGGGGCACGTCGCTGCGCCGTCCCATCAAGATCACGCTCTCGCGCAATTGGTGCTGATCCAGCAAGCGCATCAGGGTTTCATTGCTGCTGTCCATTCCGTCACCAATCAACAGACAACGCAGATCAGGATGACGATGCAAGCTGCGGGCCAAGGCGGCCAGCAAGTTCGGGTGGTCTTTCAAAGGATTCCAGCGGGCCACACTACCAATAACAGGAGTCTCCAGCGACAAGCCCAGCTCTTGGCGTACTTCTTCGCGAGCTTGCTGATCGGGGTGCCAGCGGCTTAAATCGTAGCCGTTGGGAATCACTTTCATGATGTCGGCACGGTAGCCCCACTGCTTATGACGACGGGCTGCATTTTCTGCGCAAGACACAATCAGCTTAGGGATAAAGCGCGACAGGCGGGCACACATCCAAGCTACCATCCGAGCCTTGGGACTGCCCTGATACAGATTCGCACCGGAGTTACGGATGCCCCAGGAGACAGCGGGAATTCCAACTAAGCGCGCAGCAGCACCACCGATCAGATCAGAGTGGTACATCCAGGTTTGCACCACATCAGGCTGTACCTCGCGCAGCACCCGTGTCAAAGAACCCAGCCCCTTGAGGAAACCCAAAGGGGACTGCATCTGCAAGCAATACAAAGGAATGCCTGCAGCGCGCAATTGGGGGCCGAACACATCCTCTCCACCCAGGGAAATCACGATGTGCTCAGTCTCCTGGCCTGGCGCTGTGGCCAAACGGAACAGCACCGTTTCCGCACCACCCTGCCCCAGACCCGCAATAATATGCACGACTCGCAAAGGTGTAGTGGTTTTTTCCGGCTTGCCGTCCACGGCGTTTGCCGCTTGATTCAAAGGCTCTGGCTGCGATGCGCTCATGCTTTGGCTCCCTCTGCTGTACTACTACGGGCGGCCTGAAAGACCTGATCCCAATTAAGCAAAACCTGCTCTAGTTCATAACGTTGACGTACAGCCGCTGCGGCTCGGCGTCCTAATACGCCTCGAAAAACGCCGTCACCCATCAGTTCGGCCAGCGCAGCGGTCAGCGCACCTTCATCACCAACCGGCACCAGTAAAGCATCTTTTCCATCCGAACTGATTTCACGCGGGCCACTAGGACAATCCACTGTCACGGCGGGCAAACCCATGGCCATTGCTTCTAGCAAGACATTGGGAAAACCTTCCACCTCCGACGTCATCACAAAAGCGTGAGACCGTGCCATCTCCTGCCAAGGCTGGGCCGTCTTGCCTGCCAGCTCGATTCGATCGGCGGCACCGGACATGGCAATCTGCTGCACCAATTGGGCACGCTGCGGACCATCACCCCAAATTTTCAACGTCCACTCGGGATGTTCGGCGGCCAGACTGGCAAACACGCGAATCAAGACATCAAAGCGCTTGGACGGGACTAACCGTCCCATTGCCATCAAGGTGCAATGGCGGTTTTCTTCCACACGCACTTCTCGCTGTACGGCATCCAAGGCTTGAGGCAAGGGGTTTGGCACCACCATGACCTGCTTCATACCCGGTACCATTGCCTGAAAGGCGGCCACGCTGGCACGCGTCTGTACCGTCACCACCTGCGCCTTGGGATACAAGCGGCGGCGCAGGTTTTGTAAAAGTTTGCCCGCACTGCTGCTGAAAGCGGGGTTGGTACGTTCACCCACCACAATGGGCACGCCCATGCCGCCCAATCCCAGCAATACGTTGATATTCACATTCGTCAAAAAAGACACGATGACATCAGGTTGTTTTTCGCGCACCAGCTTGCGCATGGCCCGCAACTTGGCCAAGGGCTTGGGTAAGTAGCTGCCGCGCATGCGATGGGCCAGCCACACCAACTCTACCTTGGAGTCGATCGGGTAAAACGCACTGCCACCCCCACTATAAGTGGGCACCAAGGTGACCTGATCTCCCCGCAAACCCCAGGCATTTGCCAGGGTGGAGGCGACGCGTTCGGCGCCGCCTGCGTTCAGGGAGCTGACAAAAAACAGAATATTCACTGGGCCTCCGTGGGCTCATCGACCGGGGCAATTAGGCAAAACGCCATTTTAAGGCCGACGCAGACACTGTTCCAACACTTGCTGCCACAGCGCCAGAACCCGGGCCGAGGAGAAGCGGTCGCGCACATCCGTTGCGCGTCGCGCCAAGCGTTGGCGCTTGTCCTGATTGGACATCAGGTCTGACAAATGGGCTGCCAAGGCTTCCACATCCTCAATCGGACGCACCAGCACGCCGTCAATATTGGCGCGAATAATCTCGCGCGGGCCGGTATCGCAATCAAATGCCACAGCGGTCAAACCACTGGCCATTGCCTCAAGCAAGCTATTGGACAGCCCCTCCATACGGGAGCTGAGCACATACAAATCGGATTGTTCGTACCAGTCCGCCATATTGCCGACTCGGCCAGGCAATTGGACGCGGTCCTGCAATCCCAGTTCCTCAATCCGTGCTTCAAGGGGTACGCGCTGATCGCCCTCGCCCAAAATAACCAGATCCCAGTCCGGGAAATAGTTGGACAGCATGGCAAAAGATTCAATCAGCGTGTCGAACCCTTTAACCGGGTGCAAGCGCCCCACTGCCAGCAGGCGTTTGCGCCCTGCCGCCTGCTCGGGCACCGACACAAAGGGCTCGGCACTATCCATAGGCCAGCGTACGGCATTGGGAATGACTTGAACATGGCTGCCTGGCACGTGTTCACGCAGCCAATCAGCCGTACCCGCGGTCAAGGCAATAACCGAATGGGCCTTGGGATAGCTGCGCAGGCGGGCCTTTTGCCAGAAAGGCGACAAAGACTGAGACGGCGGATGCGTATGTTCAGTGGCGATCACTTTACACGGCAAGCCCTTGGCTGCCGAAATGGCCAGCACGGACGAAGTTGTCATCATGCCCAGCACCACATCTGGTTTGGCCCGGCGCAGCAAAGAGCGCAGGCGGCTGACACGACGCCAGTTTTTCCATAAAGCATCCAGACGCCCGCGGCTGCTGCCGGCCGTATTCAGGACGTGGCGCTCCACACCTTCGGCAACGGTATACGCATCTTTATCACGACCTGCCTGAGTCACCAGAGACACTCGATAGCCGCGTGCCACCCAGGCTGCGCTTAAATCGACTGCGACACGTTCTGCCCCGCCCCCACCCAAAGAGTGGATAAGCAACATGATATGAGGGCGAACTGCTGAATGACTGTGCACGTTTTCCTATTCCTGCGAACCAGGCGCTACCGCACTGGCTGGCTTTAAGGCCAAGATGAAATAACAAGTGAAAGAAGCGGCATACATCAGGCTGGTTGCCAACATGATGCCCGACGGCCCCATGCGCGCGGCCAGCACGGGATTAAGCGCTGCTTTCACCAAAAAGTTGATCACGGCAATAATCGCCATGGACTTGTAGCGGTTCTGACTGGCCAGCAACTGCACCAGAATCAACACCCCAAAATAAAATGGCAGCTGAACCAGGCCCCAACTGAAAACCTGCGCGACGGTAGCCGTGTCTTGAGCGGTAAAGGCTCCACGCTCAAACAAGAGGGCGACCCCCCAGGGGGCCAGCACAACACCCAGCGCAGCCGCAGCAGCGCCAGCCAGCACCATCATCACCGACCACTTCAAGGCCATGGAACGGGCACGCGCATTGTCGCCACGGCTCTGGATATCGGCCAGCACCGGCAAAGCAGCCCGACCTACCGACGCTGCACCCACGCCCAGCACCAAAGCCAGCAAACGGGTGGCATAGCCCAGGGTCGAGTTCGCATTCGCTCCCAGATTGGCAGCAGTGTATTGGTCAATCGGCCCCACAAAGCTCATGGCCACTTGTCCGACCAGCATGATGGTGGCGGCCTTGAGCAAATCAGGCCATTGCTCGGCTCGCAGGCTGACAGTGGGACGAGCCCAGATTTGGTCGGCCTTTGACGCCAGCACCATCAGCCAGACGGCTTGAATCGTCATGCCCAGCAAGGTGCCCCATAACAGGGGGCCAATACCGGCATTGCTGCCCGCGGCCAACACCCAAATCAGAATGACAAAGGCCGGGACACTTTCCAGCAAAGTATTGATGTGGCGTTCATGCGCTCGCAAACGGGCGGCACTCAAACCAATCATCAGAGTCAGAACAGCAGCAGGCGCAAAGGCGAACAGCAGCTCCTGACTCATTTCACGAACAGCGGGGCTCAGGCCCTGCCCGGTCCACTGCAGCACCCAAGGCCAACTGATCCAGATCAGTACGCCCAGCACACAGCCCAGCACAATACACCAGGCTTTCAGTTCACCCAGAAAGCGGCTGCGCGCCGCTGGCTCCAGCCGGTGCAGACGCACCAGAACCGGAATCAGCACCACAGACATGGAACCCACGATAGTGACAGGCAGCCAATTGGCCATGACCATCGTGAACTGATAGGCATCGACTACATCACTGACACCGTAGCGGTACGCCACGGCCATTTCTTTGAAAGCGCCCGCTGCTTTGCCCAGCAATAGAAAAAACGCCACCCGCATCGCCCCCAGGGCGATGCGACGGTGGTCGTCGTGCAGACTAGACAGGCGTGCTTTCAGGCCGGCCCAAATCAACTCAGGAACGCCACATACCAGGGCATGGCAGTGTTCAAGCCCTGCAAGATCGTGTGAGTCGGCTCGTAGCCCAGCTGCGTGCGTGCCTTGGAAATATCGGCTTGCGAATGCAGCACATCACCGGCGCGGAAATCCGCATAAATGGGTTGCTTGGTGTAATTCACACCATTGCTGCTCAAGGTCTGCTTCAAATGCTCGAACAGCTCATTCAAGCTGGTACGGGCATTCACCGCTACGTTATAGACTTCGGCCACGCCAGGCTTTTGCTGAACGGCGGCCAGAATATTCATCTGGATAACGTTCTCAATAAAGCAGAAATCGCGGCTGGTCTGACCATCACCATTGATTTGTACATCCTGGTTCTGGATCATGGCCGATACCCATTTGGGGATCACAGCGGCGTAGGCGCCATTAGGGTCCTGACGTTTGCCAAACACGTTGAAGTAACGCAGGCCCACACTGGAAAAGCTGTACGCACGCGCAAAGACATCGGCGTAGAGCTCATTGACGAATTTAGTCACAGCGTACGGCGACAGCGGACGGCCAATCGTATCTTCCACTTTGGGCAAACCTGGGTGGTCACCATACGTGGAGCTGGAAGCGGCGTAAACAAAGGCTTTAACCTGTTCATCACGCGCTGCAACCATCATATTGAGCGCACCGTTGACGTTCACTTCGTTGGAAGTCAGCGGGTCATTCAGAGAGCGGGGCACTGAGCCCAGCGCAGCCTGATGCAACACATAGTCCACGCCTTTAACAGCGTCGCGACAGGTTTCCAGATTGCGAATATCGCCTTCGATGAAGCGGAAATTTGCCCAGCGCTCGGCACCGACCTGGTCGCGGACCTCGTCCAGATTGTATTGGTGGCCAGTGGCAAAGTTATCCAGACCCACTACCTGTTGGTCCAGCTTGAGCAAGGCCTCCAGCAGATTGGATCCAATAAAGCCGGCACAACCGCTAACCAGCCACGTCTTGGGCTGGCTGCGCAGTTGCTGGCTCGCCTGTTCAAATGCAGAGCTCATGATGCTTTCCAAAATTAAAGGCGCAAGTCGGACTGTTCGCGATCAAACACGTACTTCAAGTCGTAAAGCACATGCTCAGGCTTGCCCCACTGGCGCACGCCTTCCACGCCCAGTTCTTTGAACTGTTTGTGGGCCACGGCCACAATCACGCCATCGTACTCGCCCGCTTTGGGGGTTTCGACGGGCGTAATGCCGTACTCGTGCTCCGCTTCTTTGGGGTCAACCCAAGGATCGTAAACGTCCACGTGCACATCGTACTGTTTGAGTTCATGCACGATATCCACGATGCGGGTGTTGCGCAGATCCGGGCAGTTTTCTTTGAAGGCCAGACCCAAGAGCAAAACACGCGCACCTTGCACCTGAATACGACGCTTGGTCATGGCTTTAACCAGTTGGGAAGCCACATAACCGCCCATGGAGTCATTCAGGCGACGGCCGGCCAGAATGATTTCTGGGTGATAGCCAATGGCTTGCGCCTTGTGGGTCAGGTAATAGGGGTCCACGCCAATGCAGTGGCCGCCCACCAGACCGGGACGGAAAGGCAGGAAGTTCCATTTGGTACCCGCCGCTTCCAGCACGTCCAGGGTATCGATACCCAAGCGGTTGAAAATCAGGGCCAATTCGTTGATCAGCGCGATGTTCACATCACGCTGGGTGTTCTCGATCACCTTGGCGGCTTCAGCTACACGAATCGAGCTGGCTTTAAAGGTGCCGACCACAATGATTTCGCGGTACAGCGCATCCACCAGCTCAGCAATCTCCGGTGTCGAACCCGAAGTTACTTTCTTGATGGTGGAGACACGGTGTTCCTTGTCGCCTGGATTAATGCGCTCAGGGCTGTAACCGGCGTAGAAGTCTTCGTTAAAACGCAGGCCAGACACCTGCTCCAGCACGGGTACACACACTTCTTCGGTGGCACCAGGGTAGACCGTGGATTCGTAAATGACGATATCGCCGCGCTTGAGCACTTTGCCGATAGTCTCGGACGCGCGCACCAGCGGGGTCAGGTCAGGCTGTTTGAATTGATCAATCGGCGTGGGCACGGTCACGATGAACACGTTGGCCTGGGCCAGCTCATCCGCTTCGCAGGAGTAGCTCAAACCGCTTGCAGCGGCGAGCTCGTCGTCCTCGACTTCCAGGGTGCGATCCACCCCTTCCTTGAGCTCGGCGATACGACGCGGATTAATGTCAAAACCGATTACGGAACGCTTTTTGCCAAATTCGACTGCCAAAGGCAAACCGACATATCCCAAGCCGACTACGGCCAGTTTCACATTCTCAAGTAGCAACTTCATTCTCCAGTTAGCGCTATGCGCAAGGAATAATCTTGAACGCCGGACACACTATCAGTCCCGATCGACTCGTCGCCGTACCGAGGGCAGCAGCAGCCAGGAGGGGCGACGCCACGACACCAGACGGGAATAGAGCCAGATATAAACCAGTGAGAAGGCCAGCATGCTGGCACACAAAGCCCAGGTATTGTCCCACCAGATGGTGGCGGGAACCAAACCGATCAAGGCCAGGACCCATAGATAGGGCGAGGTCATGGCATTGCAAAAGGCCGGTAAAGAGCCGGCGCTGTCACGGCTGAACGTAGAGCGGACCAGTCGACGGAACACCAGCTGATGCAGGTGCAGCGCGTCGGGTTGATCCACTGGCACCCCGCGCTTGAAGCGCCGGCGCCAGATCGAAAACATGGTCTCGAAGACAGGGTAAAACAGCACGGCCAGAGCGTAAAAAGGCGACACACTGGGGTTGCGCACTACCAATGTCACAGCCAGCTCAGCCAGCATGAAACCTAGAAAATAGGCCCCGCCATCCCCCAGAAAGACCCGGCCAAACGGAAAGTTCCAGACCAGAAAACCCAGGGTGGCCGAGGCCAGCGAGGCAGCAATCAGGAAAATGGGTACGTCTTGCACTTGCCAGGCCACCAGAGCCAGAGACAAGGACATCAAGGTGGCAATCATGCCTGCCAGGCCATTCATGCCATCAATAATATTGAGCGCATGGGTACAGCCGCCAACGGCAATCATGGTAAAGAGCAGGGAAATCGGCCAGAAACCCAAAATCCAATCTGCCCAGCCGACGCCAACGCGAGAGACGCCGCCCAGCAGCCACCAGGCAATGGCGGCCGACAGGAATGCGGCCAGCAAGCGCTTGAGTGAACCTACGTCCTTGGTGATGTCCTCCACCAGACCTGCCACAAACACCGGCATAGCGGCCAGAAACAAAACGGGCCACAGCCAAGTCAAGGTCATATTGCTGGGGCCCAGCACCAGCAAACCGGCCAGGCTACCTGCCACTACCGCCAGGCCACCGACACGGGGCGTGGGGCGGGAATGAGACGCCTGAGGTTTACTAAGATCGCTATCCCCGGTCAAACGGCCATGCCAGCGTTCGGAAGCCACAATGAGCCCGCCGACCATAAAAGCCACGACACAGATATACAGCCAGGTAAAGGATTCCCCCATCTGAGGTAAAGACACCGCGAAACACCCTGCAAGGTTAGGAACTACATCATTATCAACCTGCCTTCGGGCTTGTGTCCGTGACTAGTCGCATTAAGTGCAACAATTTTAGTCAAGTCCAGCCTTGCCTTCATGTAGGCAGGAGTAGCTCGCTAATTTGCCCGAGCGCGAGCCTGAAAGCAAGTATTTTGCGGGATTCAGGCTCAGGAATCGGGCTGCGGCAACGGTTCGGTGGAAGCCAACTGATTGCCGCACTCGGTCAGAAGTCGCCGCAGCCAGCGATGACTGGGCGAATGCCGATTACGTTCATGCCACAGCTGATAAAAACGCATGGGTGGAAACTCCAGCGGCGCTTCCAATATAGCCAGTGGCAATAAACGGCAGTAAAACTCGGCGAAATGACGCGAGGTTGTAAAAATTAGGTCTGTATTCTGTAGCAAATACGGTGCTGCGGAAAACGACTGCACGGCGACGCTCTCATCGCGCTGAATGCGCAAGGCGGACAATGTCGTGTCAATCACCCCGCGCTGATTGATCGAATACGGCATGGGCACCACATGACGCGCCCGCAAGTAATCGTCCATTGTCAGCCCCTTGCGGGCCAGAGGATGTGTCGCTGCCACCAAACAAACAATCTGGTCTTCCAGCAGCACGGACAGGTGCATGCGATCTGGCGGTTCGGGCCAGTTGCCGATCACCATGTCCAGATCCCCTTCCGCCAACGAGCGTTCGAAATCAAAACTGGCGTCCAGAGAATGCAGACTCAAGCGCGCACCGGGCGCCTCACGGCGCATGCGCTCGACCACCCCGCCAATAAAAACAGGCGCCAGATAGTCCGGCGCACCGATATGAAATTCGCTACGGCTGACCTGGGGGTCAAAACTATCCGGTGCATTGACCATGCAGTCGATCTCTGCCAGGGCCCCTTTGGCATGTGCCAACAGACCAATGGCGCGTTCGGTGGGCACCATGCCCCCTTTCTCCCGAACCAGCAAAGGATCGCCAATAATGTCACGCAAACGTCGTAAGGCCGCACTGATGGCAGGCTGCGACTGGTTCATTTTGAACGCGGTACGCGAGACACTGCGCTCGGTAACGAGTAAGCAAAATACCCTCAGAAGATAGGTATCAAGCGGGTTATCCCCACGTCGGGCGGCCATCTTATTCTCTCCTTCTTACGCTTTTTTCCAGCATGATAATGACATACATGCACAATATGAGATGGCATATATCATTTATACGCCTAATTCTATTTTATTTATAAACAGAAAACTTAAACTGGTCCCATATAAGAAAATCATAGCCCACAGGCGGCAGCTTATAAGGGTTTGAATAAATCAAACAGTCCCTATAAGCGCCCCCTCACTACCCATGAAAAACGGCCCTGAGGCACCCGCCTGAAGCCAATTCGGCTCGCTTACTTACGCTTAGATAATCGGACTACACATGACTACTCAAACCCTTACCACCACCCAGGCTCTGACCGAACTCTCCAGCCTGGACCAGAGCCAATTCGTGGATAAGCTAGAAGGTATTTTTGAACACTCCCCTTGGGTGCCCGAGCGCAGCTGGGAGCAACGTCCGTTTGAAAGCGTGGACCAACTGCACGCCTGCATGGTGCAAGTGGTACGTGACGCGTCACATGAAGAACAAAAGAATCTGATCTGTGCTCACCCGGAGCTGGCTGGCAAGGAAGCAGAACAAGGCACGCTGACCTCGGCATCGACGGGCGAACAGCGCGGCGCGGGCCTGGATCAGTGCTCGGCTGAAGAGCTGGCCCGCCTGCGTGGTCTGAATGCCCAGTACCGCGAGCGCTTCGGTTTTCCTTTCGTTATTGCCGTCAAAGGCTTGAGCCGTTACCAGATCATGGACACCGTTGAAGCTCGCCTCAATAATAGTGCCGAGACGGAATTTCAGACCTGCCTGAACGAAATCGGCAAAATTGCCCGTTTCCGCCTGGACGCTCTGCTCGCCTAATGATGGATGCGGGGTGGGCCACCGTGGTGATCCACCCTACGCCGGGCAGCCTGGCGCAAACTTATGACGCGCTGCCCCATTGTTAACTCTGACCTAGCGTGCTGCGGCACTTTCCAGCCCCACGCCGGTCTGCCTGACAAGGACCTGCCATGACTATCACATTGAAGCTGGAAACCCTGACTGCCGAAGCCTTCACACCTTACGGGGATGTGATCGAAGCTTCCGACACGGTTCAGCACTTCACCATCAACGAAGGTAATACCGAGCGCTACCACGACTTGGCCAAGATTGATCCCGGTCCAGACGGCCAGGCCATTGTGTCCATCTTCCGCGGTCTGCCCCGTAGCCTGCCCTTCACAGTTGAAATGATGGAACGTCACCCAAAGGGTAGCCAAGCCTTCATTCCCCAGTCCGGCCAACCTTACCTGGTGATTGTTGCCCCCGCTGGCCCCGCCCCCAAAGCGTCTGAACTGCGCTTGTTCCTGGCTCGCGGCGACCAAGGCGTGAACTATGCTACCGGCGTCTGGCACCATCCCTTGATGGCCTTGAACCAAGTGGCTGACTTCATCGTTATCGACCGCAAAGGCCCTGGCGACAACTGCGACGTGATTCAGCTGGAAGAGAAAGCGATCATCGCTGAACTGGAAACCACCCCAGCGTGAGCCAGTCCTGTCCCATCTCGCCGGACATTGCTGCAATCTACGCCCACCGTCCGGCGAATATAGACCCCGAACAATGGCGCGCCCGAGTCAATCTGGCCGCTGCCTACCGGCTGGCGGCCCGGCAAGGCTGGGACGATATTATTTATACCCATATCTCCCTGCGCCTGCCCGACCACGACGATATTTTCCTGATCAATCCCTTTGGCCTGCGCTTTGATGAAATCTGCGCGTCCAATCTGCTGTTGATCGATACCCAGGGACAGGTTGTAGATGGCACAGGCCGCCGCGCCAACCCCAGTGGTTTTGCCATCCATGGGGCCGTACACCGCGCCCGTGAAGACGCCCACTGTGTCATTCACTTACATACCGACGCCTCCATTGCTGTCTCGGCACTGAGTTGTGGGCTGCTGCCCTTGTCGCAGCACGCCATGCGTTTCTGGCAAGACATTGGCTATCACGACTATGCCGGCCTGGCCTTTCCGGCACAGGAGCAAGAAGCCCTGCTCAAGCAATTAGGTTCCTACCCGGCAATGCTTTTGCGCAATCATGGCGCACTGACTTGCGGGCGCACGGTGGCGGAAGCCTATGTCTTGATGGATGCGCTGGAGCGAGCCTGCCGCATTCAGCTCTCTGCCATGGCGGCCAGCAAGCAATTGCACCTGCCTCCCCCTGAGGTACTGGATTTGACCCATCGTCAGCTTTTGCCCGGGGACGAGCCTGAAGGCTTGTTAGAATGGCCAGCCTTGCTACGCAAGCTCTACCAGAGCGAGCCGGACTTCTGCCGCTAACCCTTCTTTTCCCTACGGAGCTTTTATGCCTTCTATCAACGTACAACTATTCGACGGCCGTCCCGTGGAAATCAAGCGCGAACTTGCTCAGGCCCTGACCAAGGAAGCCTGTCGCGTGCTTGGCTGTACACCCGATGCCGTGGATATCGTTTTTACTGACGTCAAGCGCGAGAACTGGGCAACAGCCGGTGTCCTGTGGTCCGACAAGTAAAAACATCCCTAAAAAAAAGCGGCCATCAGGCCGCTTTTTTTATATTTATCAGTTATTTAAATCACACTCAAACCCTGTATCAGACAGGGCTCTGAAAGTCAGTAACATAGTTTTTTAGGATGGACTAGGTGGGCAATACCCCTAGCAGGCAAAAACCCATGAAAAAAGCTGGAATCTGCTAAAGGCCCGCTTGAACGTAGCCCCTGTCTACCGGGCTTATATCCATCTCCCCTACTCGGGAGCAGCCTGCCATAAGCTTTTGCGTATTCTACTTATCAAGTCGTACTGCCTTCCAGTGATACAGCCCATCCGATAACTTTATGCTTACGCGGCCCAGGCATCGGCTGCGCATAACGTATTACTAAGGAGACCTTGATGTCCGCCAACCCAGAAGTGTCCGCACCAACTGATTGTGACGGTGTAGACGAACGCCTACCTACAGGGCGCCTGGCAACCCTTGGTTTGCAACACGTCATGGTGATGTACGCGGGTGCAGTTGCTGTCCCCCTGATCATTGGCGAGGCCCTGGGCCTGACCAAAGAACAGATTGCATTCCTGATTAACGCTGACCTGCTGTGCTGTGGCCTGATCACCATTATCCAAGCGCGTGGCGCTGGCATCTTCGGTATCAAACTGCCTGTGATGATGGGCGTATCCTTTGCAGCGGTAAGCCCTATGGTCGCCATCGGCCTAGACCCGCAACTAGGCTTGCCCGGCATTTTCGGTGCCACGATTCTGGCCGGTATCTTCAGTATTGTTATTGCCCCGGTTTTCAGCCGCCTGATGGGCCTGTTTCCACCGGTCGTGACCGGCATCATTATTACCGTCATTGGTGTCACCTTGATGCGCGTGGGCTTGAACTGGATTGGTGGCGGCGCTCCCACTATTACCGACCCCACAACAGGCATGTCCATCCCCAACCCGGATTACGGCTCACTGGAGAACCTGGCGATTGCCTTGATGGTTCTGACCGTCATTCTGTTGATCAC
The DNA here is from genome assembly GCF_058808495.1 of Alcaligenes sp. GW821-FHT11D07. Classification (NCBI taxonomy): domain Bacteria; kingdom Pseudomonadati; phylum Pseudomonadota; class Betaproteobacteria; order Burkholderiales; family Alcaligenaceae; genus Alcaligenes; species Alcaligenes sp. GW821-FHT11D07. The sequence continues at coordinate 354,618 of NZ_JBXART010000002.1, read as the reverse complement.
CAAATTTGCCCGCGGCTTTCTGGCTAACGTCGCCGTCCTGATTGGTTTGCTGGTTGGCTTTTTCGTCTCTTTGGCCATGGGCCGCATCAGTTTTGAAGGCCTGGATCAAACCAGCTGGTTTGCCATCGTCACGCCTTTCCACTTTGGTGTCCCTACATTTAGCTGGGCCTTGTTGGGTGCGGCTGCCGTTCTGTCCCTGATTATGGTGGTGATCATGGTGGAATCGCTGGGCATGTTCCTGGCCCTGGGTTCCATCTGCGGTCGCCCCACCAGCCGTGAAGATCTGGTCCGCGGTCTGCGTACCGACGGTCTGGGTACCTTGGTGGGCGGCATCATGAACACGTTCCCCCACAGCTCTTTCTCGCAAAACGTGGGTCTGGTGAGCGTGACCGGCGTGCGTAGCCGCTGGGTATGTGTAATGGGCGGCGCCTTTCTGATCATGCTGGGCCTGTTCCCCAAAATGGCTTTCGTCGTAGCCTCCATCCCTAACTATGTATTGGGCGGTGCCGGCATTGTGATGTTTGGCATGGTGGGCGCTACTGGCATCAAGATCCTGATGTCTGCCAATCTGAACCGTAACCCCTACAACCCCTACATCGTGGCCATCAGCCTGGGCTTTGGCATGATCCCCCTGGTTGCTGAGCACCTGCTGGACAAAATGCCTCCCGCTCTGGCTCCCTTGCTGCATAGCGGAATCTTGCTGGCTGCTGTCTCTGCCATCGTGCTGAACCTGTTCTTCAACGGCATTGAAAAATATGCTGACCAGGGCCACACCGTAGAGTCCTCCGCAGCCCAGGCCCGCAAACAAGCTGCTGCCCAAGTGGCCAGCGAAGAGAACAATCAATTGGCCTCACAAAACGGCTAAGTCTCACCCCGTTTTGAACCGCCGCCCCCTAAAAAAGGGCGGCGATTCAAATTTCAGCAGTACCTACAAAAAAGTATCGACTGTCCATAATTAATCTAAGCAAGGTCAGTAGCACCCACTCAAAGAAAACCAAAGCAGCAGGCCACAAGGGACAACAGATCCCAGGGACCTGTTTTTGCTCAAATAAAGAGGAGACACCATGAAACACCTACACCCTGCACGTTGGGCGTGCGCCCTTTTGGCTGCCCCGCTTCTGAGTACCCCTGCAGTGGCTGCAGACTGGAGCGACACCTTCCTGGGCTACCGCTTCAGCACGCAATACACCGAGCCCATGAATGATCGGACCATCCAAAAGCACATCCTGAGCCTGACGCACGTCAACGGCTACAGCCTGGGCCAGAACTTCTTTAACCTGGACATTTTGCAGTCTGACCGCTACGACCCCTCCAGCGGCAACGGCAGCAATGGCGCTACCGAGTTCTACGCGACTTACCGCCACCAATTGTCCATGAGCAAGGTGTTTGACAAAGACATGAGCTTTGGCCCCGTCAAAGATGTGGCCGTTACCGCCGGCTTTGACCTGAATACCAAAAACACGGCTTTCGCACCGCGCAAACGCTTGCTGGTATTGGGCCCGACCTTCAAATTTGACGTACCCCGCGGCTTTGTAGATTTGAGCCTGATGGTAGGTAAAGAATGGAACCATTGCGGCCTGGGCGCCCCGGCCTGCCCGGACAGTCGCAGCTCCTTTCACACGCAGTTTCTGGCCAGCCTGAACTGGAACCTGCCCTTCGATGTAGGCTCCGTTCCTTTGAAGTTCCAGGGCTTTGCCAACTACGCAGGCCCCAAGGGGGATGACTACGCTGGCATCAGCACCAAGTCTGAAGTCCTGGTCCGTACTTCTTTGATGGCGGACGTAGGTAAAGTGGCCTTCGACAAGAAGAACACCCTATGGGTGGGTATCGGTTACGAGTACTGGTACAACAAGTTCGGCAACCGCTACATGGCGGATGGCCGTCTGAAGCCTGGCATCAAGACCAGCGCTCCGACCGTCCAGCTGGAATGGCACTTCTAAGCCTCTGCCGCAACCAAGAAAAAACCGCTTCTTAAAGCGGTTTTTTCTTTCACGGTCTGTCAATGGAAACGCTCACGTTAGAACTGCACCTCGCCATCCCAGTAACCCGGCGTGTTGTAGATGGCGCGCAGATAATCAATGAAACGCCTAACCTTGGCGGGTAGATAACGCTGTTGCTGATACACGGCCTGAATGTCATAGCTGGGAATCTCGAACTCGTTCAGCACGGTCACCAATTCGCCACGCTTAAGCTCAGGTTGAATCTCCCATGTTGAGCGCCAGCCTATCCCCCAGCCTTGCTTGACCCAGTTAAAGAGCAGCTCGCCGTCATTACAGTCCAGATCCCCGTCCACCCGCACTGCCAATGGTCGACCATCCCGCAAGAAGGTCCAGCCGCGCTGCTGCCCGCCTTGCAAATTGAAGGCCAGACAATTGTGGCGCGACAGATCTTCGGGAACGCGCGGGACACCATGACGTTCAAAATACTCGGGCGTTCCACAAACTACCCGACGGTTCGGGTATAAGCGCACGGCCACGTAGTTAGGGTCGGTCACCTCGCCAATGCGCAAGGCCATGTCATAGCCTTCACGCACCAGATCGACCACGCTGTCCGTGAAGTTAAAGGACAGCTTCAATTCGGGATAACGCTTTTTGAAAGCAAGCGCATGAGGTGCCACATGGCGGCGCCCAAAAGCGGCCGGAGCCGATACCACCAAGTGCCCGCGCACCACTTTGCGCTGCGCACTGATACTGGCCTCGGCTTCCTCGAAGTCCTTCAGAATTTGTTTGCACTGCTCCAGAAACTGCTCGCCCAAATCGGTCAAAGTCAGCCCGCGAGTTGAGCGGTGCATCAAACGCACCCCCAGGCGCTGCTCCAGCGCATCCAGGCGGCGGCCCATGACCACCGGGGTCACTCCTTCAACGACAGACGCCGCAGCAAAACTGCCTTTTTCAGCGACCAGCGCAAAACTTCTAATTTCGGTATAACGGCTCATTCAATACTCCAAGTATCGATAGAAACAATCGTACCACCATTTCTAGGCCGGTCCATCACTCCTTATTATCGAGGTGTGAATTTCGTCAAACGATGATCTAGGAGATATCAATGGCTCGAATGAGAGCAGTGGACGCCGCCGCCGCAATTTTACGTAAAGAAGGCGTGAGCACCGTATTTGGCGTGCCCGGCGCCGCCATCAACCCCTTCTACTCCGCTATGCGTAAAGAAGGTGGCTTTGATCACATTCTCGCCCGCCACGTGGAAGGCGCTTCCCACATGGCCGAAGGTTTTACCCGAGCCAACCCCGGCAATATTGGCGTGTGTATCGGCACGTCGGGCCCCGCCGGCACAGACATGATTACTGGTCTGTACTCCGCATCGGCTGACTCGATCCCAATCTTGTGCATTACCGGCCAAGCACCCCGCTCGCGCCTGTACAAAGAAGACTTCCAGGCTGTGGATATTGAATCCATTGCCAAGCCGGTGACCAAGTGGGCCGTAACAGTACGTGAACCCGACCTGATCCCACGCGTGTTCCAGCAAGCGTTCCACATCATGCGCTCCGGTCGTCCTGGCCCTGTGCTGATCGATATGCCTATCGACGTGCAGTTGGCGGAAATCGAATTTGATCTGGACACCTACTCGCCCCTGGAAGCCTACAAGCCGGCCGCTACTCGTGCCCAAGCTGAAAAAGCCATCGAACTGCTGAACGCTTCCGAGCGCCCGCTGATCGTATCGGGTGGTGGCGTCATCAACGCCAACGCTTCGGACTTGCTGCAAGAATTTGCTGAACTGGTGAACGTACCTGTGGTTCCCACCCTGATGGGCTGGGGCACGGTAGCTGACGATCACCCGCTGATGGCCGGTATGGTCGGCCTGCAAACCTCGCACCGCTACGGCAACCAGACCCTGCTGGCATCGGACTTTGTATTCGGTATCGGCAACCGCTGGGCCAACCGCCACACCGGTTCCGTGGACGTGTACACCGAAGGCCGCAAATTCGTGCACGTGGATATCGAACCCACACAGATCGGCCGCGTGTTTGGTCCCGATCTGGGCATTGCCTCGGACGCTGGCGCTGCACTGAAGCTGTTCATTGAAGTGGCCAAAGAATACAAAACGGCTGGCAAGCTGCGCGACCGCGCTGCCTGGGTTGCCGATTGCCAAAAGCGCAAAGCCACCTTGCAGCGCAAGACCAGCTTTGACAACGTGCCTTTGAAGCCTCAGCGCGTTTACGAAGAAATGAACCGCGCCTTTGGTCCTTCGACCACCTACGTCAGCACCATTGGTCTGTCGCAGATTGCCGCTGCTCAGTTCCTGCACGTGTACAAGCCACGCCACTGGATTAACTGCGGCCAGGCAGGCCCATTGGGCTGGACTATTCCTGCAGCTTTGGGTGTGGTCGCCGCTGACCGCGAGCGCGAAGTGGTGGCTATTTCCGGCGACTACGACTTCCAGTTCATGATTGAAGAGCTGGCTGTGGGCGCCCAATTCAAGCTGCCGTACCTGCACATTCTGGTCAACAACGCCTACTTGGGTCTGATCCGTCAGGCACAACGCGGCTTTGAGATGGACTATTGTGTACAGCTGGCTTTTGACAACATCAACGCCCCCGAGACCGAAGGTTACGGTGTGGATCACGTCACCGTGGTCGAGGGTCTGGGTTGCAAGGCCATCCGCGTACACAAGCCCGAAGACATCCAGCCCGCCATTGAACAGGCTCGCGCCTGGATGAAAGAGCACAGCGTGCCGGTGGTCATTGAACTGATCCTGGAGCGCGTCACCAATATCGCCATGGGTACCGAACTGCACAATGTGACGGAATTCGAGTCCCTGGCCGAAGCGGGTATTGACGCCCCCACCGCCATCTCGCTGATGGACTGATTGCTGATTTAAAAAACGGAGTAGCACTATGCCAAAATTTGCCGCCAACCTGACCATGCTGTTTAACGAGCACGACTTCCTGGATCGCTTCCAGGCAGCGGCCGAAGCCGGCTTCAAGGGAGTGGAGTACCTGTTCCCCTATGCCTACGACAAACAGCAGCTGGCTGACAAACTGCAACAACACGGTTTGACCCAAGTGTTGCACAACCTGCCTGCGGGCGACTGGGACGGCGGCGAGCGCGGCATTGCAATCCTGCCCGAGCGTGTTGGCGAATTCCAGGACGGCGTAGGCCGTGCCATCGAATACGCCACCGCCCTGGGCTGCAAGCAAGTGAACTGCCTGGCTGGCAAGCTGGCCGAAGGCGCAGACCGCGAGCTGGCTCACAAGACCTTTGTCAGCAATCTGCAGTTTGCCGCCGCCAAGCTCAAAGAAGCGGGCTTGCGCCTGCTGGTCGAACCTATCAACACATTCGACATTCCCGGCTTTTACCTGAACCGCACCGAGCAGGCAGCTGCTTTGCTGCAGGACGTGGGTTCGGACAATCTGTTCATTCAGTACGACGTCTACCACGCACAGCGCATGGAAGGTGAACTGGCGAACACGATGAAAAAGCACCTGGACAAGATTGCACACATCCAGATCGCCGATAACCCCGGCCGCAACGAGCCAGGCACCGGCGAGATCAATTACGCGTGGCTGTTCAAGTACATCGACAGCCTGGGTTACCAAGGCTGGATTGGCGGCGAGTACAAGCCCGCTGGCATCACCAAGGACGGCCTGGGCTGGATGAGCGAACTGACGGAAGTGACGGCTTAATTGCCAGGCACTCTGCACATAATTATTAGGAGATTACACAATGGCTAAAATCGGTTTTATTGGTTTGGGCATCATGGGCGCGCCTATGGCCGTCAACCTGATCAAGGGTGGTCATGAGCTGTTTGCCTACACCCGTGGCGACTTTCCCAAAAGCGTAAAAGAAGCGGGTGCCACCGTTTGCGAAAACGGCGCTGAAGTCACCCGCCAGGCGGACATCATCATCACGATGGTGCCTGATACCCCTCACGTGGAAGACGCTCTGTTTGGTGAAAACGGCGTTGCTGCTGGCCTGAGCGCTGGCAAGATCGTTATCGACATGAGCTCCATCTCTCCCGTTGCCACCAAAGACTTTGCCGAGCGCATCGTCAAGCTGGGCGGCGAATACCTGGACGCTCCAGTTTCGGGCGGCGAAGTTGGTGCCAAAGCGGGCTCCCTCACCATCATGGTGGGTGGCAAGCAAGACGCCTTCGACAAGGTCAAACCTTTGTTCGAACTGATGGGCAAGAACATCACGCTGGTGGGTGGTTACGGTGACGGCCAAATCACCAAAGTGGCCAACCAGATCATCGTGGCACTGACCATTGAAGCCGTGGGCGAGGCCCTGTTGCTGGCCTCCAAGGCAGGCGCTGATGCTGGCAAGGTTCGTGAAGCGCTGATGGGCGGTTTTGCCAACTCGCGCATTCTGGAAGTACACGGCGAGCGCATGGTCAAACGCACTTTTGATCCTGGCTTCCGTATCGAACTGCACCAGAAAGACTTGAACCTGGCGCTGACCACAGCACGTCAACTGGGCGTGGCTCTGCCCAACACGGCTACTGCACAGGAACTGTTCAATACTTGCGCAGCTCACGGTGGCGCAGGGCAGGATCACTCGGCAATGGTTCGCGCGCTGGAGATCATGGCCAACTACGAGATCGGTCAATAGGATCGGCTCAAGGATGATTTCGCGCGGACTGGTTAGTGCCATCTCTCAAGCCAGCACCGCCGAAACATCCAGCAAGCGGGCGGCGGCCCGCTTTTTTACCGCCGGGCCGCCCACAGCTATCCCGTTGCCCCTCCGGGGGCAGCAAGCAAAAACGGTGGCGTTGGGGTACTTTTAGCGCTGCGCGCTGGCCCTGCCCCAGCAATTGCACGTATCCTGTTCGTGTCCAAAGATGCTCTGCCCATTCGCAGCCGCATCCATATGCGCAGGGACGATGACCCGCGCTGCCATCGCCCTGCATTAGGATTGACCCATGAAGATCGAGCCACAAGACTTACTCAGCAAAATGTTCCAAGCTGCCGTCAACGCGGCTCAGCCTGAACATTGCATTCCGCCCTATCTGCCCGAGGCCCCAAAAGGGCGCACCATTGTGATCGGTGCAGGCAAGGCATCGGCGGCGATGGCCCAGGCTCTGGAGCGCCACTGGGACAAAGGCCCCATCAGCGGCGTTGTCGTCACCCGTTACGGGTATAGCGTCCCCTGCGACCACATCAAGATTCTTGAAGCTGCTCACCCCGTGCCTGATCAGGCGGGCGAAGATGCAGCCAAGGAGATTTTGCGCACAGTCAGCGATCTGAACGAAGATGATCTGGTGATCTGCCTGATTTCCGGTGGCGGCTCTTCCCTGCTGCCACTGGCAGGCGAAGGCGTCACCCTGGCTGACAAGCAAGCTATCAACAAGGCTTTGTTGAAATCCGGCGCTTCGATTGGCGAGATGAACACCGTTCGCCGTCACTTGTCCGCCATCAAGGGTGGCCGTCTGGCCGCTGCCTGCGCTCCGGCTCGCGTTCTGAACCTGCTGATTTCTGATGTGCCCGGCGACAATCCCATGGATATCGCTTCTGGCCCAACCGTCCCTGATCCCACCACCTGCGAGCAAGCACTGGAGATCATCGCCCGCTACGGCATCGACATTCCAGCAGGCGCCCGCGCCCTGCTGGAAAGCGGCAAGGGCGAAACCATCAAACCCGACGATCCGCGTCTGGCCCACGTCACGACTCACCTGGTCGCCACACCCCAACTGGCTTTGCAAGCTGCGGCGCGCGTTGCCCAAGCTCGGGGCGTACAGCCTGTACTCTTGGGCGACAGCATCGAGGGCGAGGCTCGCGATGTGGGTAAGGTCATGGCGGGCATCGCCCTGAGCGTGTCCCAGCACGGCCAACCCGCCCAAGCTCCTTGCGTGCTCTTGTCTGGCGGTGAAACGACCGTGACTTTGCGCGGCCAGGGCCGTGGCGGGCGCAACGTAGAGTTTCTTTTATCCACGGCAGTCGCCTTAAATGGCGCCGCTAATATCTATGGGCTGGCCGGCGATACCGACGGTGTAGACGGTCAAGAAGAAATCGCCGGAGCGTTCTGCGGACCCGATACCTTGGATCGAGCTTGGCAACAAGGTATACGCCCACGCGACAGTCTGGACAATAATGATGGTCATGGCTTTTTTGAAGCCCTGGACGATTCCCTGGTTACGGGCCCGACCCTGACCAACGTCAACGATTTCCGTGCAATTCTGATTTTACCCTCTAGCGAATAACGCTTTTCTTAAAGGAATGGACATGAGAGACACTAAAGCACTGACCCTGACCGACGCCAAACAAATCGCCGCTGCTGCAGAGCAAGAGGCTGTCAAGAACAACTGGGCAGTCACCATTGCCATCTGCGACGCAGGTGGCCACGCTTTGTGGATGCAACGCATGGACGGTGCGCCTCCGATGAGCGCCACCGTTGCCCCCGAAAAAGCCCGCACCTGCGTGCTGAGCGGTGGCAAAGCCAGCAAGGTGTTTGAGGACATGGTCAACAATGGCCGCTTTGCCGCTCTGTCCATGCCCATCACTCCACTGGAAGGCGGCGAGCCCATCGTGATCGATGGTCAGGTCATCGGTGCAGTAGGCGTATCCGGCGTGAAGGCATCTGAAGATGCCCAGATCGCTCGCGCCGGCATCGCTGCTCTGTGAGCTCTCTATCCCCAAAGGATATCAACACATGAAACGACAACGTCATTCCCGCATTTTGGCGACGCTGGGCCCTGCCAGCTCCACGCCAGAACGCATCCGTGAACTGTTCGAGGCCGGAGCAGATGTGTTCCGCCTGAACTTCAGCCACGGCACACATGAAGATCATGCCGCGCGCTATCACACCATTCGTCAGATTGAAAAAGAAACCGGCCGCAGCATCGGTATTCTGATGGACTTGCAAGGCCCCAAGCTGCGCGTGGGCAAAATGAAAGATGGCCGCGTGAACCTGGAAACCGGCCAAAAGTTCCGTCTGGACCTGGAGGCTAAAGACGGCGACAGCACGCGCGCTTACTTGCCCCACCCCGAGATTTTTGCCGCGCTGGAAAACGGCACGGACCTGCTTTTGGACGACGGCAAGCTGCGCCTGCGGGTGGACAGCTTCGGCCCTGATTTTGCAGAAACCACCGTCATGGTCGGTGGCCCTCTCTCGGATCGCAAAGGCGTGAACGTGCCTGGCGTGGTGCTGCCCATCTCGCCTCTGACAGAAAAAGATCTGGTGGACCTGAAGTTCGGCCTGGAACTGGGTGTGGATTGGGTTGCCCTGTCTTTTGTGCAGCGCCCCAACGACATTCTTGAAGCCCGCGAACTGATTGGCGACAAGGCCTGGATCATGGCCAAGCTGGAAAAGCCACAAGCTCTGGAACACCTGGAAGAAATCGTCCAGCTGTGTGACGGCGTGATGGTTGCACGCGGAGATCTGGGCGTGGAAGTGCCACCCCAGCGTGTTCCCGTCTTGCAACGCCAGATTGTGCGTACTGCCCGTGCGGCAGGCCGCCCGGTCGTGGTTGCTACGCAGATGCTCGAATCCATGATCAGCTCGCCTGTTCCTACCCGCGCCGAAGCCTCTGACGTCGCCACGGCGATTTACTCAGGTGCAGATGCGGTTATGCTGTCGGCCGAATCGGCCTCGGGCCAGTTCCCGCTGGAAGCAGTGGCCATTATGGACAGCATCATCAAGGAAATCGAAAACGATCCTAGCTGGCGCACCATTTTGGAAGCCAACCACAGCACCGCCGAAGCCAGCACTGCTGACGCAATTTGCTGCGCCTTGCGTCGCGTGGCCAGCATTCTGGAACCGGCGACCAATGTGGCCTACACCACAACCGGCTTTAGCGCCTTGCGCGCCAGCCGCGAGCGCCCTATCGCCCCTATCCTGGCCCTGACCCCACGTCTGGAAACCGCACGCCGTCTGACCTTGGCCTGGGGTGTGCACGCTGTGCCATGTGAAGACGTCAGTGATTTGGGTGAAATGATTGACCACGCTACCGATATGGCTGCACAACATGACTTCGCCAAACCCGGCGACACCATTGTCATGATTGCTGGAGTGCCTTTCGGGACCAGCGGCCGCACCAACCTGCTGCACGTGGCCACCGTTCCACAGAAATAAGCCTGATCCGCTTCAGCGATTAAAAAACCTTGTCCATCTATCACGATGGGCAAGGTTTTTTTATAGGAAATCCAGGCAAAAGCGGTGCGTCAACCTGTTGAGCCATACCCCGCACTGAAACAACAGGAGGACAGGCGCGACGGCAGTTCGCGTTCCGGCAGCAACAAGGGAGATGCCAGCCGCGTATTTCGAACGCGCAAAAAAAAACCCGAGATCTAGAGATCTCGGGCAAATCCACCAAAGGAGGAGGGTGGAGGAGACAATCGTGGCAAGTCGGGCTACTAGATAAAATATCGAGCCAGAAAGCTAGGGTTATTACGCTTGTTTTCCTGCTTTCTTTTCAACATCCAATAACTAAAGTCTACCCATAAAAATGGTGCAATGCAAGATAAATACCGTGGAAAACCCTTAGTCCCTATTCTTGTCGCATTAAAGCATCAATTTCCTAGCGCAAATACTACTCCAGGTATCTAGTCGTTATCCCTAAGCTGCCAAATTATCTTGATAATCGCCCCTGGACACTACAGTCTGCGAAGAAAGTTAGCGCGAGTTCTGGCTCAGTACAAATAGGCTATAGATAGCCAAGACAAGACCAACCGACAGCATCAGCGCCAACAACACCCAAATCGCAGACGTAGAAAAAGGGTGACAGCCTTTAAAACTGACACCCTTTCTATTACTGCCCTACCCGAGTCGCCAGCAATTTTGCGGCTTCTACGGCAAAACAGAACAATTACAAGCGATACGCCGTAGTCGTCATAACCTTGGACATCATGCGCATCAAAGACTTCACCGGCGGAGGCAAGCCCACAGCACCGTGGTTTTCTGCAGTGCGGCGATGCTCAATCTCGTCATCGCGCATTTTCTCTACGATGCGGCGCGAACGATGGTCATTAACAGGCAAGGACTCCAGATGGCTTTCCAGATGCTCTTCAACTTGACGCTCGGTCTCGGCCATAAAGCCCAGGTTGTAGGGCACCCCTGCCCGGCTGGCTAGCAGCCCCAAGGCAAATGAGCCGGCATACCACAAGGGGTTGAATACGCTGGGACGGCTGTCCAGTTCACGCAAGCGATCATCGCACCAAGCCAGGTGGTCCACTTCTTCCTGCGCAGCTTGCAGCAAGACTTCCGTTGCCTGAGGATCTTTGCACAGCATGGCCTGACTACGGTACAGGGCTTGGGCACAAATCTCGCCCACATGATTTACGCGCATCAAACCAGCGGCATGACGAGCTTCTTCGGCGGTGATCTCAGACACTTCCTTACCCGCAGGATAAGGGCGTGAAGCGCGGGCCGAACGTCCCAATACTTCCAGAGCGCGGTTGGTCTCGCTCAGGAGCTGATCGAAAAAACTATTGCGGCGATACAGTCGAGTATCACGATCGGAAATGCTAGGGTTCATGAGGGCACCTGCAAAGCAAAATGGATGACTATTATTGCCGTAAAAAGGCCATCACTGCCTTGCTCTCGGACAAGAGCCAGAACAGTGGCAGAACGCAAGCCATGATGACCAGGCCCAAACCGGCAATCTCTTGGTCGGACTGTAGATAGAAATTACAGAGGCGAACCGGATTGTCCTGATACAGCAGGCCAACAATAGCCATCATCCAACTGAAATTACCGAAGAAGAACAGACGAAACACCAAGTGGGCACGTCGCCAGGACTCCATGAACAGCATGCCCATCAAGACCAGACCCACATATTTGGCGGTGGCCATGGTGGGCGAGGTCAAGACATCATCCAGTGCCTTGGGCACCATCCAGTAAGCAGCGGCAAAGCTGACCAAGATCAGGCCAGGCAAACCGTATTCGTTCAGAGCGTAATAAGGGCGCAGCAAGGCCTGCATGGCGGCAGAGCGCCCTACCCCTTGATAACGCAAAGCCAGTTGCAAGGTCATACCCGACAGCACCAACAAAGGAATATGCACCAGCATGTGCAGACTCATGGAAGCGGTCAAAGGGCGGTCCCAAAATGCAGCAGAAGCAAACATCACCGCCGCCAGCAAGGCCAGCACGCTCCCCAGATAAGGACGTACCCGAGGGGATTCCACAACACGCTTTAACGACATCAGCTTCCCCCCTTCTCAAGATCTTCGATAGCACGCTTGGCGTACGCCAGGGCCAGCATAGGCTCGCCATAATCCACGATGCGACCAAGACGCGGCTCGGCGCTGACAACGTGGTAAGCAGCGTTATGTTCGTACTCATCAAAAGGAGCAGGAATGACCACAATGCCAAAATCATCCAGCACACGCTGGCGCTGCTCGCCAGGCATCATGGTGACGAACTGCCAGACATCCGGATTGGCTTTCATGGTCTTGCTATAGCGCCGCAAATGATCGGGCGAGTCCGTGGGATCAAAGCTGATGCTCAACAGGCGCACACGGTCCTGCAAGCCTTCGTCCACAATTGCTTGCTGCAATTGCTGATACTCAGAACCCATCGCCAGACACAGCGTGACGCAGCGGGTATAGATGAAATTGACGATGGTGATGCGACCATCATTTTGCAGCAAGGAGCTAAGCTGGGCACTGCCCCCCGCAGGGAGCAGCACTTCTACATCTGATATCAAGCGTGGAGAGGCAGCCACATCATTGCGACGGGCTGTCTCGGCAGTCAGGGCGGTGAACCCTTGTGTCAGATGAGCCAGGCCCCCTACGCCAAGGGCAAGAACCAGGAGGATACTTAAGAAGATTCTCATCGCTGGCCCATCATTTCAGTCCTACTCTTCCATGGGAGCCAGCTCGGCATCCCCATTCCAATGATCAGTTTTATCAGCTGTTTTTTCACGTTCGGCTTTAACAAAGGCCACGTCCACAGGATCGGCGCTATTGCCACCCAATTCAGTACGCAGGTAGTTCACAACAGCCGTCATTTCCTCGTCGTTGAACTTCTCGCGGAATTCCGGCATCGCACCATTGTACTTATTACCCTTGACCGTGATCTCGCCGGTAATACCGTGCAGCATGATCTGGACCAATACTTCAGGTTTGCGCAGCACCCACTCGGAACCCACCAATGGAGGGAACACGCCGGCCACACCCGCACCTGTTGCCTGGTGACAGGCGGCACACTGGGCCACAAACAGCTGATGTCCATCCACTGCGCCTTCTGGCAATTCGAAGTCGGCAACGATACGGTTGTCGCCCACGGTTGCGTCATGGCTCAGGTCACTGCTGAAAATATAGTAGATACCCCACAGGAACAGACCTGCAATGATCAGCAGGACCACCCAAGGAATCGGTGCCGCATTTTCTTCCGGATCGGAATACTCACGCTGCTGTGCTTCATATTTACGATTGTCGCTCATTCTAATTCTCCGAGGCGCCCCGCCTTGCGGGGCGCGCTAGCTCAGCAATGCCTGTTTATTTGATAACGCTGGCTGGCGATACGGGATACGTACGATCCAGAGCCAACAGGTATTGAACCAGGTCCAGGGCCTCTTGCTTGGCCACAACCACCTTGCCTTCCGGAGCAAAAGCGCCCGGCAGGTTCACAACCTTATCGCCTTCCTCTGCCTTGTCCTTGAGCTCGAACATGAAGGGGTAAGAAGGCATATTGCTGCCAGGGGTGTAAGCACGAGGCTGATACAAGTGACCCAGATGCCAGTCCACGCTAGGCTGACGAGCACCAATATTGAGCAAGTCAGGACCTGTACGCATCGTGCCGAGCAAGTGTGGTGTGTCGTAGAAGTAGTCGCCTGCGACCGACGCACGACCCCAGCCACGCTGGAAGTCAGGAGCCTGATTCTGGCTACGCGGCTGCTGCGAGTGACAGTACACACAGCCCATATCAATGTATTCCTGACGGCCGCGTAGTTCTACCTCGGTGTAAGGCTTGAGCCCTGGAGAGGGCTCCACCTTTTTAACTTGCAGGTAAGGGACAACGACCAGAGCCGATGTGGCCAGGGCCAGCGTCACCATGGCGCCGCCCAATAGTTTGTATTCGCTTTCCATGACTAAATCATGCCTCCACTACATTGCGAGTTGCCGAGCGCTGGTGAAACAGGGCTGGACCAATACGACGGCTGCCATAGCGCAAAGCCATTGCCACAAAGTGGAAGGCAAACACAAGGTGACCCAGAGTCATCAAACCACCACCGATAGAGCGCGACTTCAGGTACGGCATCGTGACAAACACCGATTCCATGAAGGTTTTAGCGGGATCCAGCATGGCCAGACCTTGCAGCCAGCCGCCAATGCTCAGACCAATGGCGTAGATGGAGAAACCAATCACAACCAGCCAGAAGTGCAGGGAGATCAGTTTGGGGTAAGGCCATTCCCAGGACATGACGCGTGGCATCACGTAGTAGATGGCCCCGAACATCACGATAGTAAAGAAGCCGTACAAGCCGATGTGGGCGTGGGCAACCGTGAAGTGCGTGAAGTGGGTAATTGTGTTGATGCTGCGCAGCGCTTCAAAAGAACCTTGAATGGAGCTGACGGTATACATCATGCCGCCCAGCACGATAAAGCGCAGGGTGGGCGAGTGAATCAGGGTACGGAAGTGACCCTTCATGGTGTAGTGCTGGTTAATCGAGAAAGCCAGCACAGGGATGATCATCATCATGCTTTGCACGATAGACAGGGTAACCATCCACTGCGGTACCGGACCGCCGACCAGGTGGTGACCACCGACCTGACCGTAGAAAAATGCCAGACCCCAGAAACCCACCAGAGACAGGTTGTAGGAGCTGATGGGCTGACCAATGATCTTGGGCAGGAAGTAGTACACCGAGGCCAGAGCCATAGGGGTGTAGAACAGACCCAGCACGTTGTGACCAAACCACCAGTTCATGGTTGCTTGTTCAACACCCACGTGTACGGCAGGCAGGTTGCCGACCAGGAACAGGATGGGGAACCAGAACAGCGCTGCGCCCATGTACCACACCGACACATACAGGTGGTGAACACGACGGTTCTGCAAAGTAAAGACCAATGGCAAGGCAGCCAAAGCTCCACCAATAACCATCAGGATATCAACCTGCCAAGGCATTTCCAGCCATTCCATACCGTCGGTGATACCCATCGCGATACATGTCAGACCGATAGCCAGACCAATATTCCACAAGATCCCACCGGCGATGGCATAACGCGCACCGATCAAAGGAGTCTTGAGCAAACGAGGCAGCATCCACATGGCAACGCCGAAAGCGGCCATCGGAGCCCAGCCATAAGCCACACCATTCAGGTGCAGCGTACGCATGCGACCAAAAGTCATCCAGGCGTGTTGCGTCAAGAATTCGGGATCGTGCAGCTTGATCGAGCTGATCAGACCTGCAGTCGATGCGAAAATCAACCACAAGACCGCACAGGCCAGCAAAATGAACGTGACCTTAGCGGAGGAGCGGTCGGCTTCCACGCGTTCGGCCAATTCCATACTCAGCGCCTTGCGGTCTTCTGCAGAAATGGCTTTATGGCCCATTTCTTGTTGCAGAGCCTGACGTTGTTCAGGGGTAGCGGAGGGGTCATCTACTTGCCCGATTTCGCCTTTGGAGAAAATCTCGCGCGAAGCAGCGGGGCTGTGGTCAAAGAAGTTACGACGTAACGACCAGATGAAAACAAAGAGTCCTGTAACGGACAATATGAAAGCTAGTAGCAGTATTGAAACGGTATTCACAATGATCCAGGCCTGGTTAATGTGAAGCTGCCAAGCAGCTCGGCGGCACTTGACGCGTCGCAGATCGAAAGAGCATGGACGCAAAAAATCTGCGACTGCCTAGGTCGCGAGAGCCGTCATGTTAAAACACCCGTCTGTGACGCCTTAATAAAGCCCCCATTCAAAGCAAGGTTTATTGAGGCAAGACAAATACGAGCACGACATTTTTTGGTATACGGGCGACAGACATTATAGGCGAGGGTAAACCCCTGTGACATATCTGTTTCAAAATGCCGTGTACCGAGCTGGAGTTTATCCTAGGACAATTAACAAAACCAGTCTAAATCTTACAAAGAGCACGGTTCTGCTCCGATTTGCCTATATGCAATTTCGTATAAGACTGCGCAGTCTCAAGCTTCCCAATGGAAATAAGGCGGAATTAAGCACTGCCCAGCCGCCAGACAGAAGAAGCGACACAGCCCTCATCAAAAAGTACAATCACCGCTATCAATCTACTGACGAGTCATCGCTCGCACTGCAAACAAAGGAACTTCTATGGAATGCACAATCGACTGGGGCGGCCAAGACGGAATGCTGTTCATCGCCCGCACAGGCAGTGGTCATGTGACGGCAATGGACGGAGCTCCTGAAGGCGGTGGCAATAATCTGGCTCCGCGCCCGATGGAAATGCTGCTGACCGGCGCGGGTGGCTGCGCTGCATATGATGTGGTGCTGATTCTGAAACGTGGTCGCCACGCCATTACGGGCTGCCAAGTCAAACTGACGGCCGAGCGTGCCGATACTGACCCCAAAGTCTTCACTAAAATTCACTTCACTTTTGTCGTGACCGGCAAAGACTTGCCCCAGGCAGCAGTAGAGCGCGCCGTACAACTGTCGCACGACAAGTACTGCTCCGCCTCCGCCATGCTGGGCAAAACTGCCGAGATCACTTATTCCGTCGATATTCAGCAAGCCTGAGAACACTATGTCTTTATATCCCTACGAAGACCTGCTGCGCCTGGTCTACACCCAAGGCACCCCAAAAGGGGATCGCACCGGTACCGGCACCCATTCGGTATTTGGCCACCAAATGCGCTTCGATCTGTCGCAGGGCTTTCCGCTGATCACCACCAAAAAACTGCATACCCGCAGCATTTTTATTGAGCTGCTGTGGTTTTTACGCGGTGAATCCAATGTGCGCTGGCTGCAAGAGCGCGGTGTGTCTATTTGGGATGAGTGGGCGGACGAAAACGGCAATTTGGGGCCGGTCTATGGCGTGCAATGGCGCTCCTGGCCCACTCCCGATGGCCGTCATATCGACCAGATCAGCCAATTGATCGAGCAGATTCGCAAGAACCCTGATTCGCGCCGCCTGATTGTGTCGGCCTGGAACGTAGCCGATGTCAGCCAAATGGCTCTGCCGCCCTGCCACGCTCTGTTCCAGTTTTATGTGGCCGATGGCAAGCTGTCCTGCCAGCTTTATCAACGCAGTGCGGATATCTTCCTGGGCGTGCCTTTCAACATTGCCAGCTACGCTTTGCTGACCCACATGGTGGCCCAGCAATGTGACCTGGAAGTGGGCGACTTCATCTGGACTGGCGGCGACTGCCACCTGTACTCCAACCACTTCGAGCAAGCTGAACTACAGCTGTCGCGCGAGCCCCGTCCCTACCCCAAGCTGACGATCAAGCGCAAACCCGCCAGCCTCTTTGATTACGAATATGAAGACTTCGAAATCACAGACTACGATCCTCACCCCCATATCAAAGCGCCTGTAGCCGTATGAGTTCTACTCCCTTCATTCGTCTGGTCGTGGCCTACGCAGCCAACCGCTGCATAGGCAAAGATAACGACTTGCCCTGGCGCCTGCCCTCCGACCTGCAGCACTTCAAGCGCGTAACTATGGGCTTGCCCATCATCATGGGCCGTAAAACCTGGGAGTCCCTGGGCCGTCCTTTACCCGGCCGCCCAAATCTGGTCATTAGCCGTAATGCTGATTACCAAGCTGAAGGCGCACAGGTATTTAGCAATCTGAACGATGCCCTGGCAGCATGCCCTGGCTTTGAAACCGCCTGCGTGATTGGTGGTGAGCAGCTATTTCGTCTGGCACTACCAGTAGCTCAGGAGCTGATTGCCACAGAGATAAAGGCAGATGTAGAGGGCGACACCTTCTTTCCTGAATTAGCGACGGGTGAATGGCAAGAAGTGGAGCGTTTGCCCCAGCCGGAAGAAAACGGCTTTAGCTACGACTACGTCACTTATCGTCGTCTACCGGCCTGACAGGTAGCTGCTACGGCAGTGCAGCACTAGGGAAATGCCCCCCGCACAGCGCTTTGTGCTCCGATGAAAAAGGGTGGCGCGCCAAGCGACCCGCCCCCAGCAAGAGAGCAAGGCCAAAGAAAAAGCCTGAGTCCAAAACAATGGACTCAGGCTTTTTTTATTCCTGCGAGCCGCCCGAAGCTAGGTGGCTGATCTCTGCCCCTGAAAAGGAGGGACAGTTAGAGCATCAAATCGGACGCAGTCCAGGTGATGACGGCACAATTAAAACCTCGTGCCATCAACTCAACCCAGGCTTACTCGGCCACCGCGGCATACGCCGGGCCATCCAGCAGACCTTGCAAGTCCGAAGGATTGTCGGCCTTGAGCTTGAAAATCCAGGTTTCAAACGGCGACTCATTGATCAGATGCGGAGCATCAGACAAAGCCTGGTTAAATTCCACCAGTTCACCTGCCACAGGCGCGTAAATGTCAGAAGCGGCTTTCACCGACTCCACCACACCCGCAGTCTCACCGGCCGCCAAACGCGTGCCGGGGGTGAAATCACCCACAAACACTAAATCGCCTAGCTGATCCTGCGCAAAGTCGGTAATACCAACCAGCACCACACCGTCTTCGTCTTTGGCCCACTCGTGGCTTACTACGTACTTTCTATCTTCTGGTAGCTGCATATCGCCTCCCTGACTGACCAGTCAACAATCTCGATGATGTCAGAAACAGCGGCGGGTAGCGCCCGGTGCCATTTCTGTTCGCATACTTAGCCCTGCTCCGCCTGTGTCTTTAACGCGCGTGCACACGCTGCTGCCGACGCCCAAGCCCATTGGAAGTTATACCCTCCCAACCAGCCTGTGACATCCACCGCTTCGCCAATAAAGAACAGACCAGGTACTTTACGTGCTTCCATGCTCTTTTGATTCAGCTCGCGTGTATCCACGCCACCGCTCATCACTTCCGCCTTTTTATAACCTGCTGTACCGCTAGGCTTTAACTGCCAGGCATTGATGACTTGCCCCACTGATCGCAACACACGGTCAGGCAGATCGGCCAAGCGTTGCTGGCCCACGCCCTTGGGCAAAAGCTCCGAGGTATCCAGCCACTGCTCCACCAGACGACGTGGCCACAAGGTTGACAGTACCGTTACCAACTGCTGACGGCTACCTGCCTTCAAGTCCAGCAACTGCTGGGCAATATCCTGACCGGGAGCCAGATCAATGGAAATGCTTTCGCCCGATTGCCAGTAGCTGGAAATCTGCAAAATACCCGGCCCCGACAAGCCTCGGTGCGTAAACAGCAAGTCTTCCAAAAAGGCCTGAGCTTGCTTGCCCTGCCCTGCACTGACTTCTACTTCCAGGGCCATGCCACTTAAGGCGGAAAACGGACGCCAATCGCGGCCATCAAAGGTCAAAGGCACCAGCGCCGGATGCGGCTCCACCACTTTTAAACCAAAATGGCGCGCAACACGCAAACCATAATCCGTAGCCCCCAGCTGGGGAATGGCCATGCCGCCAGTGGCAATCACCACTTGCAAGGCATTCAGTTCCCCATGGCTGGTATGCAAGACAAAGCCGGAATCCGTGCGGCCAATGGACTGCACGGAGCAAGGCATGCGCCAGGAGACCTGCCCTTTCAGACACTCCTGTCGCAGCATCTGGATGATGGACTCACTGGAGTCATCACAGAACAACTGGCCTTTGTGCTTTTCATGAAAGCCAATGCGGTATTCGCGCACCAGCTGCAAGAAATCCTGCGGCGTATAGGCCGCCAAGGCCGAGCGGCAGAAATGCGGGTTTTTGGATAGAAAATTTTCGGGCGAAGTGCCGGTATTGGTGAAGTTGCAACGCCCTCCACCTGAAATACGGATTTTCTCGCCCAGCTTTTCAGCGTGATCAATCAGTACCACTCGCAGGCCACGTTGGCCTGCGATACTGGCAGCCATCATACCGGCTGCGCCTGCGCCGATAACGGCAACATCAAAAAAAGGGGTCACGCGAATTTACTCGTTTGTCTCAGATTCAAGTACGCAATCTACGTAGTAGCGCGGCAGACCATCAGGGCCAATATCCTGGGCCAGACCATGCACATACGTTTCAAAGCCAGGGAAACGGGCATTGAATTCACGCGCGAATTGCAGGTATTCCACAATACGGGCGTTGAAACGCTCGCCAGGAATCAATAGCGGAATACCAGGTGGGTAAGGCGTCAACAGCACACCCGTAACGCGGCCTTCCAGTTCATCAATGCCCACACGTTCGATATCGCCGTGCGCCATCTTGGCATAGGCGTCCGAGGGCTTGAGGGCGGGAATCATGTCGCTCAGGTAGACCTCGGTGGTCAGGCGAGCCAAGTCATACTTGCGATAAGCCTGGTGAATCTGCTGACACAGATCACGCAAACCCATGCGCTCGTAGGTCGGCTGTATCTTGCAGAAATCCGGCAAGATGCGCCACATAGGTTGGTTGCGATCGTAATCATCCTTGAACTGCTGCAAGGCAGTCAGCAAGGTGTTCCAGCGTCCCTTGGTAATCCCGATAGTGAACAGGATGAAGAAGGAGTACAGACCGGTCTTCTCCACCACCACGCCATGCTCGGCCAAGTACTTGGATACGAGAGCCGCCGGAATACCTTGTTCGGCAAAGGTGCCAGAGATATCCAGACCGGGGGTAACCACCGTGGCTTTGACCGGGTCCAGCATATTGAAGTTAGTCGACAGCTTGCCAAAACCATGCCACTCCGCATCGGAGCGCAAGATCCAGTCGTCACGTTCGCCAATGCCTTCTTCTGGCAGCTTATCGGGTCCCCAAACTTTGAACCACCAATCGCTCTCGCCATACTCATGCGAGACTTTGCGCATGGCACGACGAAAGTCCATGGCCTCGCGAATGCTTTCCTCGACCAATGCAGTGCCACCGGGCGGCTCCATCATGGCCGCAGCCACGTCACAGGACGCAATAATGGCGTACTGCGGGCTGGTACTGGTGTGCATCAGATAGGCTTCGTTAAAGACGTTGCGGTCCAGCGGACGGTTTTCCGCATCCTGCACCGTAATCTGGGAAGCTTGCGACAAACCGGCCAGCATTTTGTGAGTCGAATGCGTGGCGTAGATCATGGTGTCTTTGGTGCGCGGACGGTCCGCACCAATGGCATGCATGTCGTGATAGAAATCGTGGAACGCCGCATGAGGCAGCCAGGCCTCGTCAAAGTGCAGGGTTGGGATCTTGGAGTCCAGGGTCTCCTTGATCATCTCCACGTTGTAGATCACGCCATCGTAAGTGCTTTGCGTCAGCGTCAGAATGCGGGGCTTCTTGTTCTTGGCCTTGCTGGCAAAGGGGTTGGCCTCGATCTTGCGCGCAATATTTTCCGGCAAGAACTCATCTTGCGGGATGGGGCCAATAATGCCCAGATGGTTGCGGGTAGGACGCAAAAACACCGGAATGGCACCCGTCATGGTGATGGCGTGCAAAATCGACTTATGGCAGTTACGGTCAACCACCACAACGTCGTTATTGGCCACGTTCGCATGCCAGACGATCTTGTTGGAAGTAGAAGTACCGTTGGTCACGAAAAAGCAGTGATCCGCATGGAAAATGCGGGCTGCATTGCGCTCGGCCTCTGCCACCGGGCCGGTATGGTCCAGCAACTGGCCCAGTTCATCGACGGCATTACACACGTCGGCGCGCAGCATGTTTTCACCAAAAAACTGGTGAAACATCTGGCCAACCGGGCTTTTCAGAAAGGCAACGCCACCGGAGTGACCGGGGCAATGCCAGGAGTAGGAGCCATCGGACGCGTATTTGACCAGCTCGCGGAAAAACGGCGGAGCCAGGCCCTCCAGGTAGGAGCGCGCTTCACGGATGATGTGACGCGCCACGAACTCGGGCGTGTCCTCGAACATATGAATAAAGCCATGCAGCTCGCGCAGGATATCGTTGGGGATATGCTGCGAGGTGCGCGTCTCGCCATACAAATAAATGGGGATGTCTTCGTTGCGAAACCGCAGCTCGCCAATAAAGGAGCGCAGGTTTTTGATCGCATTGGCGACATCCTCCGGGGAATCCACATCGAATTCCTCATCATCAATCGACAAAATGAAGGCGCTCGCGCGGCTTTGCTGTTGCGCAAAAGAACTAAGGTCACCATAGCTGGTGACCCCGAGAACCTCTACGCCTTCGGCCTCTATCGCCGAGGCCAAGGCTCGAATGCCCAGGCCCGACGTATTTTCGGAACGGTAGTCTTCGTCGATGATGACGATAGGAAAACGAAACTTCATCCAGAACTCCTAGGTACGGGGCAGGGTTACGCCCAACTGACCTTGATATTTGCCACCGCGATCGCGGTAGGACACTTCGCACACTTCGTCGCTTTCAAAGAAAAGCATTTGCGCGCACCCTTCACCGGCGTAAATCTTGGCTGGCAGCGGGGTGGTATTGGAAAATTCCAGCGTGACATGGCCTTCCCATTCCGGCTCCAGCGGCGTCACGTTCACGATAATTCCGCAACGGGCATAGGTGCTTTTTCCAAGGCACATGGTCAGCACACTGCGGGGAATACGGAAGTACTCAACCGTGCGGGCCAGCGCAAAAGAATTGGGCGGAATAATGCAAACATCACCGACAAAATCCACAAAGGATTTTTCATCGAAGGCCTTGGGGTCCACAATGGTCGAATTGATATTGGTGAAGATCTTGAATTCATTGGCACAACGCACATCGTAGCCATAGCTGCTGGTGCCATAGCTGACAATACGCTGCCCATTCTCGTTGCGCACTTGGCCTGGCTCGAAGGGCTCGATCATGCCTTGGGCAGCAACCCGCCGAATCCAACGGTCGCTTTTGATACTCATAAGAAATTAGCCGCCTTAAATCAGTAACCGGTTATTTTATCGTTTAGATACACACACAAGCTAATTGCGGCGCAAATATGTCATTTGCGCCACAAAACAGCCTGCTTTGCGTCAAACTGCGCTGTCTTACTCCGGAGAGAACCAGCGGTAAATCAGGGCCAGGCCATTGACAGTCCCGGCGCTCAGCTCGGCAGTCAGACCACGTGCCAGACGATAACTGGCTCGGCCCACGGTGCCGGTATCGGCCATTGCCTGCTCCAGGCTGACCGAAATATCCGCTGTCAAAGCCTTGGTGATGGCAATGAACTTGCGCTCTTCGTTGCTGGTGCCGCTGTTCAGGGATTTGACCACACTTTCTACCGGCAAAATACTACCGGCACTGCCCAGATCACCCGAGCGCATGGCCACTTCATCAATACCAAACTTGCGGTAGAACGGCTCGCCATCGCCCAGGAAGGAGGTACCCACACTGAGCAGCAGGGCCATATCGCCGCCGGAGTCATCCGGTCCGTGACCCAGCAAGAGCCAGGACAGTTTTTCAACTTCACTGACTTCAGGATAGGACACCAGATCGATCCGGGGTTTGCGTGCGGTACCAGCCACCTTAACACCTGCTTGCACAGCCTGGTCGGTACGCAAGGCTTCGATGTCCAGAATAGGCGAGGTGATATCGCCCTGGAAAGTCACCGTACCGCGCTTGAGCAACAGCTTCTGACCATACAGCTCGATGCGCCCACCGCGAGTACGCAAGGCACCGATGCCGGTCAGCTTGCCATCGTGCATGGAGACTCGCAGACTGCCCACCAGACCGGAGTTCACACCGTAACCGGTCAGATAAAAGCGCGGACCCAAGTCTACGTCGATGTCCATGCTCATATCAGTGGCGGCCTGCGAGGCCTCGGAGGCTGGCTCATCCCCTGCCCGTATGATCACCACATCGCCATCAACAGTAGGAATGCCACCCAGCATATCCAGGTTGAACCAGCCCGCATCGGCCTCCACCTTGCCGGTGATCGCAATGCGGGGCAAATCCATATCCAACGCAATATTGCCCGACATCATGGCGTAGCGATCAGAGCGCTGCAGAATGGGGAAGCGGAAAATATCGACACCAAAAGCCCCTTGCTGGGTGCTCAGATTCCACTGCCCGGAAACCGTCAGCTTGCCGTCCTTGGCATCAGGGCTTTCTTTCAGCCAGGTCGCTGTACGCCACTCCTGCGGTTCGACACGAGGGCGAGCCGGGAAGGTCAAGGACTCCAGACGGAAAATATCACCATCAAAACGGGCATCCAACTGGCCATCAATCAAGCGGATACCATCATCCAGGCGGGTAAAGCGCAATTCACGCCCGCTAACCGTACCGCGGCTGGTCCAGGCCCATTTCGCTCCTACATTAATATCCACATCCGCATTCAGGCGGCCACCCAGCTCCATCGCATCGCCCAAGAACAGGCGTGTCCAACCCAGGTCATCGATATTGGCTTTAATGCTGACGGACTTGGGATCGTTCTCGTTCAGAGCCAGGCCATGGATTGGCGTTTGTGCCTTGGCGGTCACATAGCCCATTTCTTTGGTGCGCAGCTCCAGCTGAGCATCCAGCCGGCTGCTGGTGGCCGAGACAGGTTTGGCATTAATGACAAGGCTCAAGTCCTCCAGTCCCAAGGACATGGGAGGTTCAGCAAAAACCTGCACATCCCCTGCCACCCGATCTACTCGCACCTGTCCGGACAAAGCTCCGTTGAACTTCAAATCCCAACGGGCTTTGATATCAATTTCGGGCGGCTGGGTTTTCTTGCTTTTGGCCATCTTGACCCCGCCCCCCTTGGCTTTCTCGGCGCTTTCCTGCACGCCTACCTTACGCAGCAAGCGTGTAATACGGGGTTCGGACAAGACCAGATCCAGCAACTCGCCACGGCTGGTCCATTGATCAGGCTGATAGCTCGACTCTTGATGACGCAAATTGATCCAGGGCTGCCCATCTACCGTGGTACTCAAGGTAGCCGCACCCACTCGGACCGACCAAGGAGCCAAAGGCGCTGGCGCAGCCTTGGACGATTTTGCGTCATCCGCGCTGGCCTCTGCTTTGCCTGCTTCCGTTTTACTAGGCTTGGCTTTATCAGCTGCGGCGGCGCCTACCTTAGCGGACGATGCATCTGATTTATCAGTTACGGATGGCTCAGCCTGCCGCTTAGTCTGCGCGACTTGAGCCACCTGCGCATTGCCCGACTCGGCTTTGGCTGGCTCGCTTCGCTCGACACTGGCATCAGCGCTGCGCGCTGTGACCTCTTCAACGGGTTTTTCTTGAGCGGGCTTGTTCGGGTCAGCAGCATTACTTCCTGCCACCTGAGCCACATCCTTGCCTTCTACCTTGCCACTTTGATCATCAGAGGCGGGCTCAGGCGCACGCAAGGCATCGGTAAAGCGTAGTGGCATGGCGGACTGCAAGCGCACGGCCAGCCCTGCGTGATCTGCCGTCAAACGGCTCACCTTGCCATCCCAATAAGCAGCCTTGCCTTGCTCAGCAAAGTGCCAGCCGCCCTCCAGGGCCAGATCGGCCTGGGCCATCCCTTGCCCTAGCTGCTCACGCTCTTTGCCACCCAAGTCGTACTGCGCTTTAAGCTGCAAGGTATGGCGGGCTACATCGCCCCGCAGTTGGCCTTGAGCGGAGGCTTTACCCAGCTCCAGACCCGGCCAAAGCTGTTCGGATTTAGGCATCTTGACCTGCAAATCCAAGGCCGCTGTACCGCTCATCCCAAAGTCGCCCTTCAAGAGAACCTGGTTTTCTCCTATTTTTACATCGGTCAGCACGTCCGAAATTTCAAGCAGATGCCACCAGTTTGGCTGTCCAGGCTGCGGCGGTGCACTGGCTTTAGCCTTGATCTGCCCAATAGCCGCTTGCTTATTCCAGCGGCTGCCTTGCAGCAACTGCACATCCACATCTGCAGAAAGAATCTGTTCTTTATCGGCCAGTACGACATCAAACTGGCCTTGGCTGTTAATCAGGGCATCGGGCAAGATATCGCCCAACAAAGCATGCAGGTCCAGCTTGTCACTGCTGAACTGGCCTTTGAAATGATCTCGAACCTGTGCACCTTCTTGCTGCGCATCCCAAGCAAAGTCTGCATTGACCGCGGACTCGTCCGGCAATAGCACGGCCAGCTTGGCCTGACGCACAGGTACGCTGGCCAGAGGGCTCAGCTCTGCGCTGGCGTCCAGGCTATAACCTTGCCCATGCCCCGTCAGCAAGACGGTAGCTTCCTCCAACGAGCCTTTCAAAGAAACTTGCGCGTTGATCACGCAGTCAGGCAAGGGCTCTGGTTCGGGAACAGGGACAGGCTCTTGAATACGCTCGGAGTCGGCACTGCCGTTTACTGGCTCAGAATCCGTGACGGCCAGCCCTGCCGCGCTCTGCGCGTCTATAGGTTCGACAGCGGGTGCAACAACTGGGCTGGAGGCCGCTTTGGCTTTCTCGGCCTTCAAAGCGGCAGCCGCTTTACTGGTTGCCGCCGGGGCTGCCTCTTCTTTTTGATTGGCTGTCTTTGTTTGCTCCGCATAGGCGGGCAAATACTGTTTGGCGCAGACAGGGGAATCAGCAGTCAAACCACGCGCAATGATCTGAATGTCCGCCCGTGCTGGATAGGGAGCATCCAGGCTGGCCAGTTCAACATCCCCCTGAAAGCTGGCACGAATTGATTCATTAGCCAGCATCAAATCGTACAAACGCAGCTGTGCGCCTTCCGAGCCCAAGGAAAGAGCCGAAGACAAGTCGGCAATGGCCAATGGCAAGGGCGTCCCGTCCTGGCTGAGCAGGAACTGGCCCAGGGCCAGTTTATCCACGGCAATACTGACGGGTAGATCGGGCATTTTGAAGGGCTCTTCGGACTTGGGCTTGTCCGAGGACGTCAAAGCCACATCCACCTTATGGGCGCTTAGCTCGACTACATGTAGGCGACGCTCCCACAGCTCCTTCCAGTTCGCCTGCAAACGCAGACGCTCAATATCCAGATGGGTGTCCGGCAGGGACAAGACCAGATGATCGATACTCAGGCCGTCCCACACCGTGCCGCGTACGCCTTGCGCACTGCCCTGAACATAAGGCAAGGCAGTGCGCAAAGCCCAACGCGTGCCCGCCTGACTGGCCAGCACCCAATACACAAAGCCGCAAACAAGCAGCAGGGCGATCACCACAAAAGGGATACCCCACAAGGCGAAATATCGGAACCAGCGCCGAATCCAAGCCATTAAAATGCGATTCCCAAAGAAAAGCTCAGACGTACCCGCTTGTCTCGCTGACCGTACGCCAGATCAAGATTGAAGGGCCCGGCCGGTGTGCGCACAACTGCGCCCAGACCGTAACCCCACGCCAGATCCATATCTCCGAAGCTGGATGCCGCATCACCCACATCCACGAAGGCACGCATCCCGTACATGCTGGTAAAAAAGTGGGTGTATTCCACACTGGCAACTGCCATGGCGGGTGCACCCACCACTGCATCATTCGCCCGCAAACCAATGCTTTGATACTTGTAGCCGCGCACACTGCGCGCGCCCCCGGTACGATAGCCAAAGTCTGGCGGCGTGCGGTCCGTCATACGCCAAACCTTACCGATTTCACCACGCAGGGACAAGACATCCCGGTCGCCAACGGGCCACCACTGTTGCAAACGCAAGTTGCTGCGGTAAAAGGTTTCGCCTTTATCCACGGTGATACCGGCACCCACGCCAAAATCAATCAGATTGCCTTCGCGTGGGTCATATTTTTTATCAACGTCACGGCGCAACCATTGCCAGGTCGCAATGGCGGACGGCGTTTCTCGAGTGGGCAAACCAGCAATCTGGGTCTTGTCCCACGCGCCCAGCAAGCCCCATTCGGTTTCGTACTCCACCCGGCTGCTACCAGCAGCTTTGCGTTCCTGACGCAACTTCCAGCCCACGGCGGCGCGCTCAGTATCCAGGCCTTCAATATCAGAGCGATCGTACAAAAGCCCAAAACTGTTCTTGTAACCGTTCAGCGTAGGCGGCAAGTGAAAGTCATAAAACGCTCGCTGGCGTTTTTTATCCACCCCGATACCCGCCTCGGTCCAGATGGGCAAACCAAACACAATATTTTTCCGGTACAGCGCTTCAACGCGCAGACCGTGATCGCTATCTACCCCCAAGGAGCCTGTGAACTGCCGGGAAGGTGCTTCAGTCACCCGCACACGAACTGGCAATTCAACATCGCCGTCGGGGAGCTCCTTCTTTTTGTCGACATCCTGGTCCAGCGTCACAAACGCACCCCGGAAAAAGGTGGTGGACGCCAATGACTGCTGCCATTCGTCCAGCTTGTCCTGATCGTAGGGATCGCCAGGGGTGTAGCGCACATAGCGGTCAATCAAAGACTGCGGCACGCGCTTCAAACCGGTTGTTTCCAAGGGGCCCATGCGAACCCGCGGCCCGCTATCTACCTTCAGGGACAGATCAGCCACGCTTTCATCAGCCAGCACCGTAGCCCGCGTATCTTCATAGCGCGCGTAATAGAAATCCTGCCGTTGGACGCTTTCCAGCAAATCTGCTTTGGCGTTAGACCACACCGAATTCAGAAAAGGATCTTCTTTTTTCAGAGGGAAAGCGGTCTTGATGCCCTCCAGGCGAACCTTGTATTCCGGCTCCTGAATCTTGCCTTTGAAATCCAAATCAATGTTGCGCACACGCGTGATTTCGCCGGGACGAATAATGATGTCCCAGTACTCACCATCGGAATCTTCACCGACCTCCAGCGTGACCACCGAATCAAAATAGCCCTGCGTCTGCAAGGCTGAAACGGTGGCATCGTGGGCCCGGCGGCGCAGCCGCGTGACCTCGCCCAGGTCCTGATCTTCAGCCAGACGCGTGATCGCACTGACCGCGCGCTGGATTTCCTTTAGTGCTTGGGGCGGCACACCGCCTGGGTCAATAATGACCTCAGGGACGGATGACTGCGCCCAAGCAACAGGGCTCAGGACCATCGAGAACAACAGGCAAAAGCCGGATTTGCGCATACGTACTCAAAGAGGACGAGGAACAACCTTGGGACGTTGCCCCGATGTATCGGGAGGGAACTGAGACAGATTAGCCGACACGCGGGCGGCAATCTCGTGGTACAGACGGGCTTCAGGACTGTCAGCACTGGCGATCACAGTAGGCGTACCAGAGTCGGTTTGCGCCCGGATGCTCATGGCCAGGGGCAAAGCACCCAACCAAGGCACATTGAACTCGCTGGCCATGTCGCGCCCGCCATGCTGACCGAAAACCGGGTCAGCGTGACCACAGTTCGAGCAGATGTGAACCGACATGTTTTCGACAATACCCAAGACAGGCACGTTGACCTTCTGGAACATGCTCAAGCCACGCTTGGCATCAATCAAGGCCAGATCTTGAGGCGTGGTCACAATAACCGCCCCGGTCAATGGCACTTTCTGCGACAGCGTCAAGGCGATATCGCCGGTGCCGGGAGGCATGTCGATAATCAGGTAATCCAGATCATCCCAGCGCGTTTGTGTAAGCAGCTGTGTCAAGGCTTGGGTGGCCATGGGGCCACGCCAGATGGCCGGCGCGTTTTCCTCTAAGAGAAAACCGATGGAGTTCGCTTGCAGACCGTGACCGATCAGAGGCTCCATCATTTTGCCGTCCGCACTGCGAGGACGCTCGTTCAGACCCAACATGGTCGGCACGCTAGGACCGTAAATATCCGCATCCAGCAAACCCACGCGCGCGCCTTGCATGTGCAGGGCCAAGGCCAGGTTCACCGAAGTGGTACTTTTACCCACACCGCCCTTGCCCGAGGACACCGCAATAATATTGCGAATATTTGGCATGGGCCGCAAACCTTCCTGCACGGCGTGCACGCCAATGCGAGGATTCAAATGCAATTTAGCCAGTGTGGCACCCACACTGGCCAAGGCCTGCTCAATGCGCTCGCGCAGTTGTCCCTGAATGTCATAAGCCGTGTAGGGCAGATGCAAAGTCAGCTCAACCTG
Source organism: Alcaligenes sp. GW821-FHT11D07 (assembly GCF_058808495.1). NCBI lineage: Bacteria > Pseudomonadati > Pseudomonadota > Betaproteobacteria > Burkholderiales > Alcaligenaceae > Alcaligenes > Alcaligenes sp. GW821-FHT11D07. The sequence goes on along the minus strand of NZ_JBXART010000002.1, from coordinate 324,883 downwards.
GCTCTGGTCAATGCTCAGTTCGCATCGACCGGCATCGACCGATAACTTCTTTAACGTGTTGGGATCGGTCACACCTGCCAGGGCTTGCAACACGCGCTCGGAACTCACTGTCATTTATACAAAACCTTGATATAAAGAAACATCACCATACCTTTAAACCAGAAAAATAGCGGTTCAAGAGGAATTTTTTTACACTTATGATGTCATACTAACCCTATGAACACATTTAACCAGATTATCCGCACAGCCCTCTTTGTCTTGCTGACAATTTTCGGTGCAATCATGGCGTTTATCTTCATGGTTTCTACCGCTATTGCGATCGGCATTTTATACATTGTGGCGCGTATCAGTGGCCGTCCTTTTGGCGTTAAAGCCTATTGGGACCAGCGCCGCCGCCCAGCCGACGTCAGCAAACAGTCCAATACACCGCGTTCGCGCGATGTTACCGACATAGAAATGCGCGAGATCCCCTGACCTATTTACATCTGCCAGCCAAATGATTTGGCTGGCGGGTCGCTGATTTGGTCAAGACCTGACACCCTGAGTCTGCCCAGACTCAGGGTGTATGCATTTGTAATATCCGGGATTGGCCAATAAGCATCTTGTCCGTGGACATTCAACGGCCTTGCACAGCGCAAGTTAGTAATAGACCGTAGAATCCTGGTTCCCTTTCTTTTTTTATTTTGTTAAGACATGTCACGAACGATATTTGTTACGACCGCCCTGCCGTACGCCAACGGCTCGTTTCACATCGGCCACATCATGGAATATATCCAGGCCGACATCTGGGTTCGGTCCATGCGAATGTCGGGACATACTGTTCATTTTGTGTGCGCGGATGACGCCCACGGTGCCCCCATCATGCTCAAGGCTGAAAGCGCAGGCATCACGCCCGCTCAGCTGGTAGACAAGATTGCGGCCGAGCGCCCGACGTACCTGAATGGCTTTAACGTCAAGTTTGACCACTGGCACCGCACAGACTCGCCCGATAACGTGGCCTTGGCGCAAGATATCTACCGCACCTTGAAAACGGCGGGCTTTATCGACACCCGCACCATCGAGCAGTTTTACGATCCGGTCAAAGGCATGTTCCTGCCCGATCGTTATATCAAGGGTGAGTGCCCCAAGTGTCATGCCAAAGACCAGTACGGCGACAGCTGCGAAGTCTGTAGCGCTGTCTATGCCCCCACTGAACTGATCGAGCCCTACTCGACGCTGACTAATGCGCGTCCCGTACTGAAAAGCTCGGAACACTTTTTCTTCCGTCTATCGGACCCACGTTGCGTTGCCTTCCTGCAAGAATGGACCACGGGCAAAAATGCCTTGGGCAAACCACGTCTGCAATCGGAAGTGCTGGGCAAGACCCGCGAATGGCTGGGTACGGGCGATGGCGCCGAAGCGTCCTTGAACGACTGGGACATTTCCCGCGACGAGCCTTACTACGGCATCCCGATTCCCGACGCTCCCGGCAAATACTTCTATGTATGGCTGGATGCACCAGTGGGCTACCTGGCTTCCCTGAAATCCTACTGCGCCAAAGTGGGCCTGGATTTTGATGCGCTGCTGGACCCAGCCGGCGACACCGAGCAAGTTCACTTCATCGGCAAGGACATCGTGTACTTTCACGCCCTGTTCTGGCCTGCCATGCTGAAATTCTCCGGCCGCAAAGTGCCTGACTCCCTGAACGTGCATGGCTTCATCACCATGAGCGGCGAAAAAATGTCCAAGAGCCGTGGCACGGGTATTTCTCCCCTGCGCTACCTGGAACTGGGCATGGATGCAGAGTGGATGCGCTACTACATGGCCGCCAAGCTCAACTCGCACGTTGAAGACATGGATTTCAATCCTGATGACTTCATTGCCCGCGTCAACAGCGATCTGATCGGCAAGTACGTCAATATCGCCAGCCGCGCAGCCAATTTCATCAGCAAGCATTTTGACGGCAAGCTCGCGTTCCAGGGCGACACCACCGAGATGCAAAACCAGTTGAAAGACGTGGCTGAGAAAGTCCGTGCTGATCTGGAAAACCGCGAGTACGGCCGTGCCGTGCGCCAGATCATGGCTCAGGCTGACATCATCAACCAGGCTTTTGACACGGCCCAACCCTGGGTAATGGCCAAAGGCATTGCTACGGCTGAACAAGCCCAGAAAGATGCACTGCAAGACATTTGCTCGCGCACCCTGGCTGGCTTCAAGGGCTTGTCGGTCATGCTGACCGCCATCTTGCCTGTACTGACCGACCGCGTTGCTCGTGAACTGTTTGGCCTGGATCGCAGCTTTGTTTGGGATGATGTGGCGGTTCTGCCAACAAGCATTGCCCCCTTCAAGCATCTGATGCAGCGTGTGGACAGTGCCCAAGTAGACGAGCTGCTAACTCCCCCGCCCGCTCCTGTCGTGTTGCCCGGTGGTGAAGCCATTGCCGACACCATCGACATCAAGGACTTCATCAAAGTTGATCTGCGCATTGCCAAGATCGTGAGCTGCGAAGAGGTTGAAGGTTCGGACAAGCTCTTGCGTCTGAGCCTGGATGCAGGCGAAGGCCGCTTGCGCCAAGTGTTTTCCGGCATTAAATCGGCTTACCAGCCAGATGATCTGGTTGGCAAACTGACTGTGCTGGTGGCTAACCTGGCCCCTCGCAAAATGCGTTTCGGTGTCTCTGAAGGCATGGTCCTGGCAGCCAGCCATGCCGATGACGCAGTGGACCAAGGTATCTACATTCTGGAGCCCTTCCCCGGCGCACAGCCTGGCATGCGTATCAATTAAGATGTATTCCTGATCGCATCGAAAGCCCCGCAGTAACTGCGGGGCTTTTTTGTATCTATATACCAAAGAATCCTGTGTAGGCCGGATCGAAACCTCCACACAACGCCCTGCTCAGCGGGAAAGCCGATACACTCTTTATCTTGAATCTGCTGTATTGATGCACAGTCTGCTGCCACCAACGCAAGGACTTTTGACATGGAAAAGCTCACCCCCTCTGAATTGGATCGGCACGTAGGTGCCCGGCGCTCTACTTGGGTCAGTGTCATCGTCAATATTGGTTTGAGCCTGCTTCAGATTGCGGTGGGGATATTTGCCCATTCGCAGGCCCTGATTGCCGATGCCATTCACTCACTATCGGACCTGCTATCGGACTTTGTGGTCTTGTTTGCCAACCGCCACAGCCGTCGCGCGCCCGACGCCGATCACCCCTATGGGCATTTGCGCTACGAGACCGCCGCCACCCTGGCAATAGGCGGGATTTTGCTGGCGGTAGGCATAGGCATGTTGTGGAATGCGGTCAGCTCGCTCCGAGACCCCAGCAGCATCGAAGCCGTGCATCCCATCGCCCTGGGCATTGCGTTCGTGGCGCTCTGTAGTAAAGAGCTTTTGTTCCGCTACATGCTTCGCGTCGCCAAGCGGTTACGCTCCACCATGTTGGTCGCCAATGCCTGGCATGCCCGCTCGGATGCGGCATCGTCGCTGGTCGTCAGTGTCGGGGTCATGGCCAACTTGGCAGGTTTGCCTTTGGGCGATCCTCTGGCCGCCAGCATTGTGGGCCTCATGATTTTCCGCATGGGCTGGAAGTTTTCCATCGGCGCTTTTCATGATCTGACAGACCGGGCCGTCGATCAGGAAACGGAAGAGCGCATTGCTACGTTATTGCGCGACACGCCCGGCGTGGAAGGCATACATCAGCTACGCACACGCAAACTGGGCGACATGATTTGGGTAGAGGTAGACCTGGAAATGGACGAGGCCCTCAGCATCAAAGAAGGCCACGCCATTGCCGTGCTGGCCCGGGATCGCGTCATGGCCCAAGAACCTGTCCTGGATGTCATGACCCACTTTGATCCCGTCACACCCAAAGGTGCCAGCAGTTAGCCCCTCACCCCTGACGGTGGCTTTCAGGGGCCAACATATCGACCAGTACACGGGATAGCGCCGTCACCATCTCATTGGCATGAGGCCGGTACAATACGGCAAGTTCAAAGGCGTCGATACGGGGCAGGCCCTGTGCTTGCCCCAGCACCACATGGTCATCCCGAACGGCGCGACGCGGCAGCAGACTGATGCCCATTCCGTCGGCAACTGCACCTTGAATACCGCTCAAACTGGAACTGGTGAAACTGATACGCCAGCGACGCCCCAGCGATTCCACTGCGCTGATGATTTCTTCCCGATACACACCACGGCGCGGAAAAGTCACTAAGGGGATAGGGTCCAGATGAAAGACCGGATCAGTGGCACTGTCCACCCAGGCCGTTTGTTCTGGCAAGCACGCCACGGCTTCGCGGGCGTTATGACGCTGTTTGACCAGCACCAGATCCAGCTCCCCCTGATCGTACGCCGCCAGCAGATCACTGCTCAAACCACTACTGACTTCCAGCCGTACTTGCGGAAAACGGCGGTTAAAGCCAGCCAAGGCGCGCATGGTCTGGCCATTGGTAAAGTCCTCGGGCACACCCAGCCGCACCGATATTGTCACCAGCGAGCCTGACAAAGCCTCCGACAATTGGTGGTTCAAGGCCAGCATCTGCCGGGCGTAGCCTAACAGGGTCTGTCCAGCCTCGGTCGTAGTGACACCGCGGCTAGCTCTGTCCAGCAAACGCAGTCCCGCCAATTCTTCCAGTCGGCGTACTTTTTGGCTGATCGTAGATTGAGTGGAATGCAAACGCGTTGCCGCCGCCGTGAAACTGCCGCAATCCACTACCGTCAATAAAGCCAGCAACAAGTCCAGATCGTACAAAGGCCGATGCAAGCTGGGGCTGGTCGAGAGTTGATGGTCCATATTTGCAAACCCCTTATAAGCTGCAGCCTAAAAACAAAGCGCCGATAGCCGCCAGACTGACTTCCCAAGCGCCACGGAATGGTGCAAGCACAGGCGCTGTCGCTAGCCTGCAGAGCCACTTCAGCAAACTATTCAAAAAACAAATACTAATGATTTATACATTTAATTTGTAAATATCACCAGCACTCGTTAAGGTGTATTGGTCCCGCGCATTGAAACGACGCCCCGCCTGTGCTTTGGCCCAGATGCCGGGGGCACGCCGTGCCGCACGACAGGTTTTCCTTACTGAATTTCATTGGGAATCTAAATGTCCAAAGTCAATTACTACGCACCTCCCGGTGGCCATCCCCCGCAGACTCAACTGCTGACGGACCGCGCCATGTTCACCGAAGCCTATGCCGTACTGCCTAAAGGCGTGCTGCAAGACATCGTGACCAGCTTCCTGCCCGGTTGGGACAATACCCGTCTATGGGTATTGGCACGTCCTTTGTCCGGCTTTGCCGAGACTTTCTCCCAATACATTATGGAAGTGGGTCCTCAGGGCGGCAGCAACAACCCTGAGTCCGACCCCGAAGCCGAAGGCGTGATTTTTGTCGTCAAGGGCCAGCTGGAGCTGGTTCTGGAAGGCACCAAACACGTGATGGAAGAAGGCGGCTATGCCTTTATTCCTCCTTCCACCAACTGGACCTTGCACAACCGCACGGGCGAACTGGCCAATTTCCACTGGATCCGCAAGCGCTACCAGCGTGTTGAAGGCCTGGAAGCACCTGAAGCCTTTGTCACCAACGAAAAAGACGTCAAGCCGGGCGTCATGCCTGATACCGAAGGCCGTTGGAGCACCACCCGTTTCACCGACATGTCCGACTTGCGTCACGACATGCACGTGAACATCGTGAACTTTGAACCCGGTGGCGTGATCCCATTTGCAGAAACGCACGTGATGGAACACGGCCTGTACGTTCTGGAAGGCAAAGCGGTTTACCGTTTGAACCAGGACTGGGTTGAAGTGGAAGCCGGTGACTTCATGTGGCTGCGCGCCTTCTGCCCGCAAGCTTGCTACGCAGGTGGCCCAAGCCGTTTCCGCTACTTGCTGTACAAAGATGTTAACCGTCATGCCAACCTGACCATTGGCGGCACTCGCTAAAATGGCCTGAAACAAAACAGCCGCTGCCCGTCAGCGGCTGTTTTGCTTTGCAGGTGACCCGTACGAATGACCGCTGGCCACCGCCAGCAAACCCTGAACATGCAGGGCTCATACAAACCTTTGATCTCTCAAGGAGAAAAACATGAACGATAAACACTATCTGCTGCGCTCCATCCAGATTGCAGAAGAAAACGTCGCCCGTGGCGGCCAGCCATTTGGCGCGGTGTTAGTCCGTGATGGCCAAGTGCTGGCTGAAGGCGTCAATGAGACCTACATTGCGCATGACCCCACCGCCCATGCAGAAATCCAGGCCCTGCGCACTGCCAGCCAGACCGAGCAAAGCAGCAGCCATCCTGGCACCACCATGTATGCCAGCGGCATTCCGTGCCCCATGTGCATGGCTGCCATGATTGCTGCCGGAGTAGATCGCGTGGTCTATTGTGCTGATGATGCAGAAGGTGGCCCCTTTGGGTGGTCTACACAGGCCTTCTACCAACAGATGCAGCAGGACTTTGGCCACCAAGGGGTGAAGATGGAGCATATGCCGCTGCCAGAAAAGCGCGCAGTCTACCAAGCCTGGCAAGAACGCTTTGGACAAGGCCCCAGCAAAGCCTGAAAAAGGTGAATTCAAAACCCTGCCCTAAAGCGGGGTTTTTGCTTTTTACATAGACAGACGCGGCAGAAAAGTTTATAAAACAGAGCAGTTATAGTAACGATTCTCATTTATTGTTTCGTGCTCAATCTCAAAGGAAATACATGATTGCGTCCCGCCCTGCCTCTTTAAAAATGATTGTCGCTTCCGTGATGGGCGCTTTGCTGCTCAGCGCTTGCCAGACTGCGCCGCAATCGCAGCAAGCGGGTCAAAATCCGGCCTATAGCGCAACAGCTCCTCAGAACCAGATTACATTCCGCCAGGACACACTGGATGGCGCCTACGAAATTCTGGCTGCTAAAGACAGCAAGCAACTGTTCGTTGCCGCTACTCCTTTGTTTGAAGACCGTTCTGCTGGTTTTTTGCACGTTCTGGATCAGGACACTCTGCGTGAATCGCAGCTGATCCAACTGCCCCGCCGTGCTTTTGCACTGGGCCTGAACCAGAAAACACACACGCTGTATGTGGGTAACACCCTGGATGGCTCCCTGCTGGCCATCAACAGCCTGAACGGCACCGTCAAGCAACTGATTCAGCTGGGTGCCAAAGAAGGCAAGGACGGCTGGGAACACACCCGCAAAGTCGTGATTGATGAGCAGGACAACCGCATCTTCGTGACCAACCCTTCCCAAGGTGGTCGCGTCTGGATTGTGGACGGTGCTGATGGCCGCATTCTGCACAATATCGACAACGTAGGCCTGTGGCCTGCGGGCGCAGCTTACGACGCCAACACCAAGCGTCTGTTTGTGGGTCACGGCGGTAAAGATGAGATTGCCGTAATCAATCCAGCTACCGGCGCCATCGAACAGCGCTTTACCACGGGCGACGCCCTGAGCGACAAGCGTGAAGATTCGCGTCACTTCTTTGTGAACGTGGCTCTGAGCGCTGACGGCAAAAAACTGTTTGGCGCGGATGCCAACACCGGCAAGATCTACGTCTTTGACACCACCTCGGGCAAAGTCGAGAAAACAGCTGACATCGGTCTGGGCTTGCTGGATGTGGTCTACAACGAAGCTCGTAAAGAACTGATCGCTACCAACCGTGGGGTAGATCGTGATACTCCAGCCGGTACCGGTTCGGTCACCATTCTGGATGCCGAAACCATGGCGGTGAAACACCGTCTGAGCGCGCCGGTGCATCCTAACAGCATCACACTGAGCGCTGACGGCCAAACCGCTTTCATCACCATCAAGGTTCCGCACGGCGATAAAAGCCCGCATTACCTGAAAGGTGCCAAAGACAGCGTTCTGCGCCTGAACCTGGCCAAGCTGTAAGCCTGCACTTACCGCCTGCTGAAAAGCCGATCTGCCTGATGGTAGTTCGGCTTTTTTTATACCTGCCACTTCGGTCTGCCGCAGGCTCATCCATAGAGCCGAAATCAAACAGACCACTCCCCCCACTGTGCTGCTTTCGCTGGCATTCAAGCCTAGAGCACCAGTCCATCAAGCCCTTCCCTAACCCGTTTCAAAGCGCATAAGCAAATGCGGTCTGGAAAGCATACCTAAAGCGGATTGCTGCAACCGGCCACTTGATCAATAGAATCAATTAGTGGCCTACAGCACTTTCTTCCTGCCAAGCCCCAACCATCCTTTTCACCGCCTCCAGAAATGCCACCGCGTGGCCGCGCTGGAGCCTTCTCTTTTGCAGATATTTCATGGTTCAGTTGAACGAATACCTCCAGCCTATTGGCCCTGCCATACCTCATTGGCAAGCTCGCCCTCAGCCTGCACGCTGCGTCCTGCACGGCAAGTACTGCCGCCTGGAAGCCGTAGCCCCGCAGCAGCACGGCGACAGCCTCTATGAGGCTTACAGCAGTGCCAGCGACGGTCGTGACTGGACCTATTTATCAGTAGGGCCGTTCAGCAAGCGGGCACAATTCGACCAGCATCTGCAACATATCAGCCAAGCCAGCAACGCGGTGCACTACGCTGTGGTGGAACAAGCCACGGGCCGGGCTCTGGGCACACTGTCCCTGATGCGTATTGATCCACAGAACGGCACGATCGAAGTGGGATTCGTGGCCTGGTCCCCTTCCTTAAAGCAAACCCGCATGGCCACCGAGGCGCATTACCTGCTCATGGCCTACGCCATTGATGGGCTGGGGTACCGGCGCTATGAATGGAAGTGCGATACCAACAACGCGGCATCGCAATCAGCAGCGCGTCGCCTGGGCTTTCGCTACGAAGGCATTTTTCGCCAAGCCGTCATCTACAAAGGGCGATCGCGCGATACCGCCTGGTTCTCCATCACCGATCAGGAATGGCCTGAATGCAAAGCCCGTCTCCAAGCTTGGCTGGCTCCCGAGAATTTTGATGAGCAAGGTCGCCAAAAGCGACACCTGGGGCAGCAAGGTCCGGACTCGACGGGCCACGGAGCCCACCGCCTGGAACAGATGCTGGCTTTGCAGACCGAGCTGAATCACTTGATTGACCCGAACTGGCACGCCGCCAAGCAGGACTATTACCGGGCCATCTGGGTGGAGTGCGCCGAACTGGCTAACTACCTGGATTGGAAATGGTGGCAGCAAAACAAGCGCCAAGTGCCGCAATTGCAGCTGGAATTAATCGACATTCTGCATTTCGGTTTGTGCGATCTGCTGCGCACTGCCAATCCGCGCCAGCAACGGGAAGCCGCCGCCGCACTAGAGCAATTACAGCATGCCCCCGCCGCTGTCAGCGAATCTGCCGCCATCATGACCGCGCTGGAAGCCTTTACCTTGCGTGTTCTGCAAAGCCGCCAATTTGATTTTGCCAGCTTTGCCCATCTTGCCAGTCTGTGCGGATTGACGCTAGAGACTCTCTACCACTCCTATGCAGGCAAAAACGCCTTGAACCGTCTGCGCCAACTGCGCGGCGCCCAGCAAGGCCACTATCAAAAATACTGGGATGGGCAGCAGGATAACGACCATCTGGCCCAGCTACAGGCCAAAGTAAGCACTCAAGAAAAAAACTATCCCGAACTGATCTTGCACGCACTGCAAGACAGCTACGACGCATTTTTTCCGGGAGGCACACCGGCCCAGACTGGCTCGGGCAACGGACTCCAGCCACCTCCCCTTTCTTTACGCTGACAAAGGATTGTCCATGTACCTCGATTGCGCTTGTTCCATTGATGTCTTTCTGGAATCGACCAAACCGGACTCCAATCCCGTGGAAAATACAGATGGACGTATTCCACCCGATCCCCGGCCCCAGCCGCATAAGGTGCAACATCCTTGGTCTCGTTCGCGCCGCCGTGAGCGCTCTCGCTGGCGCCAAGCCTGAGCTCTGCCCCCCCTGACTGTCTCCCAGCCCGGCTGCACTCCGGGCTCGACCGCCTGATACCGCCCGCCACAAATGGAATAGGAGCTATGAGCCAGCGATCATAGCTCCTCTTGATCTAAATCAAGACAATGGTGGCATCGTCGGCATACGGATCGACGAAGCATGCTAAAGGAGACAAATCGCATGGATACCCTACTCAGAGACAAATCCTATTTCGATGAACGCGCCACCAAAGAGATGGCCACTCATCTACAGCAAGTTCAGCGCGACACCCGAGAAACCATGGCCTTTGCCTGTCGCATCCTGGCCATGACCGAACAAGAAGCAGGGCTGGCCGGGCAGATCAGTGTCCGTTCCGAACGCCCCGACGCTTACTGGACGCTACGCTTTGGCCTTGGCTTTGACGAGGCCACCCCCGACGACTTCATCGAAGTCGACCGCGACCTCAACACCCTGAGCGGTGAAGGCATGGCCAACCCAGCCACCCGCTTTCATTTATGGGTCTATGAGGCTCGCCCGGATGTGCACTCCATCATCCACACGCATTCACCCTGGGCCACCGTGCTGGCTACCGCCAGACAGCCTCTGGTGATCTCGCAAATGGACATGACCCCCTTGCACAACGACTGTGCCTTCCTGGGTGAATGGCCCGGAGTACCCATTGCCGATCAGGAAGGCGTCATCATTTCCAAAGCGCTGGGGGACAAACGCGCCATTATTCTGGCTCACCACGGCTACCTGACCGCAGGAAAAACCTGCCAGGAAGCCACCTACTTGTCGGTTTATCTGGAACGAGCCGCTCGCCTGCAAGTGCGCGCCCAAGCCGCTTTTGGCCCGCTTACCCCCGTCGATGACGTCTTGGCCGCCGAGGCGCACGACTACCTGCTCAAGCCCTCTATCGTTAACGCCACCTTTGACTACTGGTCCCGTCAGACACAAGGCATTGCGCCTTTAAGCAAGACACGCTGACGCCCGCACTCAAACACCGTTAGACCAGGAGGTCGCTATGACGATGCCTAGCACCGGACAGGCGCGCTCGTCGCGCCAGTACGTTACGGCTGGCTTGGCCAGCATGATGGGAACCACTATCGAGTGGTATGATTTTTTTCTGTACGGCACAGCTGCCGCACTGATTTTCAACAAAATATTCTTCCCCGCCTTTGACCCGATTACGGGCACACTGGCGGCCTTTGCCACCTATTCCGTTGGTTTTTTCGCCCGCCCCTTGGGCGGCTTTATTTTTGGCCACTTCGGTGACAAGCTAGGCCGAAAATCCATGCTGTTGATCACGCTATTTTTGATGGGTATTCCCACCATCTTGATTGGTCTGATCCCCTCTTACGACAGCATTGGCTATTGGGCCGCTGTATTGCTGGTCTTGATGCGTTTTCTTCAAGGCATTGCGGTGGGAGGTGAATGGGGCGGTGCCGTCCTGATGGCGGTTGAACACGCTCCGGAGGGTAAAAAAGGCTTCTTTGGTAGCCTGCCGCAAACAGGCGTCGCGCCGGGCCTGATTCTGTCTTCGCTTGCTATGGGAGCGGTTGCCGCCCTGCCGGAAGAGGACATGTTGTCCTGGGGCTGGCGTCTGCCCTTTCTGGCCAGCGTCGCCTTGCTGCTGGTGGGCTGGTGGATACGCGCCAAAGTGGCCGAATCCCCGGACTTTGAACAGATGAGCAAAAAGGGCAAGCAAGTCGCCATTCCCGCTTTGGAAGTCTTGCGCCACTATCCCCGTGAAGTGCTGCTGGTAGTAGGAGGCCGCTTGGCCGAAGTGACCTGGTTCTACACCGTCGTGACTTTTGCCCTGGCCTACTCCACCACTACTTTGGGCGTAGAGCGCAGCGTGATGCTGGACGCTACCGTGTGGGGCGCATTTGCGGCCTTGTTCACCATGCCCTTATTCGGCGTTTTGGGCGACAAGATAGGCTTCAAATGGGTGTTCATGGCAGGCACCGTGCTAATGCTGGCCTTTTCATCCACCTTCTTTTCCATGTTGGGGAGCCTGGACAGCAAAACTATTACTCTGGCTTTGGTGATTGCGATTGGTCTGGTGTATGCCGCTTTGTATGGGCCTCAAGGTGGTCTGTTCTCCACCCAGTTTCCGCCTGAAGTTCGCTATAGCGGGATCTCGATTGCCGTGCAGGTATCCGGGGCCATTGGCGGTGGACTGGCGCCCCTGGTCGCCACTTCCTTGCTGGCCTATGGCGATGGCCAGCCCCACTACATCGTGTGGTATCTCAGCGCGCTGGGCCTGATTGCTTTTGCCAGCACTTGGTTCATGCATGGGCCCACGCATTTTTCCCTACCCAGCCTGGCCACCCGGAAAAAGGTGCGCACATGAATGCCCCCGGTATCCATTACTACTTTTGGATGAACTCCGACTGGGCCTACCTGGGTGCGGATCGTCTGGAAGACATTGCCCAAAAGCACGGGCTGCAGATTCATTACAAACCGGTGGACCTGCCTGAAGTCTATGCCCGGACAGGCGGTATCTTGCTGGGCCAGCGTTCCCCCGAACGTCAGGCCTATCGTATTGCCGAGTTGCAACGCTGGTGCAAGAAGCTGGATATACATGTCAACCCAACGCCCCGCTTCATGTGCCCCGACGCCACCTTGGCATCTACTCTTGTGATGGCGGTCGATCAAGCCGGATTGCCGGTGCTGGAGCTGTATAAAGCCATCCTGCGCGCGCAGTGGTGCGAGGAACAGGATATTTCTGACCCCGCCCAACTGGCGCAGATTTTGCAGGCGCACAAGCTGGATGCGGACTACTGGTTCCAACAGGCCAGCAAGGCGAGCAGGCAATACCAGGAAAATACTAAGGAGGCGATTGCCGTTGGCGTGTTTGGCTCGCCCTCTTATGTATATCAAGGGGAGCTGTTTTGGGGCCAGGACCGTTTGGAGATGCTGAACGACGCCATCGCTTTGCATACTGAAACGATCTAAGCCCGGCTACACAACAGCGAACACGCTGTATCCAAGACAAAGGCGGGACAAGGACTATCAACCTTGTCTCGCCTTTGTCTTTTTGCGATCTGATCAATTTCAAACACCAGCTAGATACAGACCTAGAAATAATTGCAAAGCTTGCTCATGAAACCGTCATAAATCCCATAACAATGGTTTCATTTACAGCTAAAGGCATGGTCAAAACCCAACAAAAAAGCCCCCAACAAATCCTTTGCTGCTCGCCCTGGCCCCTGAGTTGATAAATCGTCACGAAACAGGGCGGCCAATCTGCGCAGAATTGGCCCTGATAGGTGCACACTCAATACGGCTAAACCACTGCTGGCCAGGCCCGGACTTACCCCTTTTTTCAGGGGTAAAAGCCGTAAAAATACGCCTTTTCCTATCAGGAAAATTCACTCATACGCCAGCGTAGCATTCCTAAAGATGGGCTTTTAGGTCCCGCTTAAGGCCTGGGTTTTAGGCTTTGCGCATAGCGCCTGCCGAAAATGAAATGCAATGAGCAATTTTGAAAATTTACTTTTTCCATTGATACAGAATGTTATGTCTGCCGTACGAATCATATCGATAGATTTTATCTATTCATTGAGTCTGTATTCTGAAGAAATTGGCTACTTGCGCAATGCCAGTAAAGGTAGCCATCTTCATCGGAAGAAGGGCGCGGGGCTTTATATTGAACAACTACGCCACTATAAAGTATCAGCCAGATCAAAAAATCAGGATTCTGCTGATCTCCAATAACACTCGACAGCACGAACAACTTCTTCAATCCCTGCTTGCTGGTGCATTTCGAGTTTCTGTCGCCGCCGATGGCGTGCAAGGATATACCAAGGCTCAGCTGACGCTGCCGGAACTTGTCCTGATGGACAAGCAATTGGCGGGAATTGACGCCTTGTCCTTGACCCACATGCTGCAAGGACTGAAAGCTACAGCGCATATCCCCATCATCATTCTGGATTCGCGCATGGATGGCAGCAGCGACGAATGCGTAAGCTTTTTAAAAGCCGGAGCGGTGGACTATATCGGCAACCCTTACGCGGTCGACGAGGTTAAAGAACGCATCAACGTTCCGCTGCGCTTTCCCAAGCTGGGCGTGCCTGCCCCAGCTCCCGGCAAGGCACCCAACCAGCGGCTAAACAGAACCGCCGAAACCAGCATGCTGATCCATGCTATTCAAAAAACAATTGACGCTAATCTGGGAACCCCGCCCAGCCAGAAAGAACTGTGCGATATGTTCAAGATCTCGCGCCGCAAAATCATGAATATCTTTCAACGCAATTTTGGATTGAGCGTCAGCAGTTATATCCGGCTGCAACGCATGTATAGGGCGGAGTATTTGCTTCGCACCACGGCCTTAAAAATTGATGTCATCGCCACGGATTTAGGTTTTTCAAGCCCCGCTAATTTTTCTACTGCTTTTAAAACCTATTCCGGGATAGCACCCGGGAAATTTAGGCAGGCCATGGAAAAAAATAGACCCTATACAGAAAGCACGCCCTGTCTGCGCCCGTCTGGACCACCCCTTTTTGCCGCAGGCTGGTGCCCGCCTTAATTCGGAAAAAAAACATAAAGAAATCCATACCAAGCCCTCCCAAGGATGCGGAACACCACACTTTCAAGGATTTCAAACCAGCCGGACTTGCCGCTCAAGGCCAAGGTGATAAAATCGTCAGCACGTGAATAGTTCAATTCAAAACAGATCCAGGACGGCCTGGATCTGTCCTTTCAGTTCAGGGACGGCCCTACCTCCAGGCGGAGCATCATCATGGCCTACCCTGCCACACTCCTACGTGTCCTAATATCCACACGGGCTTGCCCATCTACCTTTTTCTTAGCGCACGACAAACTTGCTCGTTTGCCTTTCTTTGCCCTTGCTCTCAGGAAATAAGAATCATGGAACACGCAGGACTTAAAAACCTTATTCCTCCCGTCACCTGGCTGCGATTGCTGGGTTCCTGGTCCATTGTTGTGCTGTTCATGGTGTTCGGCGGGCAATGGCTGGGGGGCACCCTGAACGGCACAACCGCCGCTCTGGTCTTTGTACTGTTATTTGTGACGATTCTGGCAGCCTCATTTGGGGTAGTACGCGAGGCTGACCATTTAGCACACCAACTGGGCGAGCCTTACGGCACTTTGATTCTGACCCTGTCCATTGTCTTGATCGAAGTCATCCTGATTGCCTCCGTGCTCTTGGGGCCGGGCGACTTCCCCACCATTGGACGGGACTCGATCTATGCGGTGATGATGATCATCCTGAACTTGATCACCGGGCTGTGTCTGATTGCCGGAGCGGCGCGCAATGGCGACCAGGAGTTCAACCGCCAAGGCACGAATACTTACCTGTCTATGATCGTGCTCTTGACCGGGGTAGGTTTAATTTTGCCAAACTTCACCAGCGGTGCCGGAGAGTTCTCCACAACCCAGGCCATTGGCATCTCCATTCTGACCGGCCTGCTGTACGGCATCTTTCTATACCTGCAAATGGGCAGCCACCGTCAGGACTATATGCAGCCCACACAAGCAGCATCTGGCCCTGTAGAGAACGAGCCCAGCCCCAAAGTGCATGACGCCCAAGCCATCCGCGCCATGGTGATTCGCAGCTGCGTGTTGGTGGCCTTGATCCTGCCCATTGTCTTGCTGGCCCACGACCTGGCCATTGTGACTGACTACGGGATTGCGGCCTCGGGGGCTCCAGTGGCAGTGGGCGGTGTGCTGATCGCCATTATCGTCTTCACGCCTGAGTCCATTACCGCTATCAAAGCGGCCATGAACAATGAAATGCAACGGGCTATCAACCTGTGTCTGGGGGCATTTGTCTCCACCGTGGGCCTGACGGTGCCGGTGGTGCTGATGATTGGTTTGGTCACCGGCAAGCAGGTCATCATGGGCATCAGCAATACTGAAATTGCGCTGTTCCTGATCACCCTGATCGTTAGCATCATGAGCTTTAGCGGCAAGCGAACTTCACCCATTCAAGGCTATATGCACCTGATGATTTTTGTGGTGTTTGGACTCTTGCTGTTCTACCCCTGATAGGCAATTCATAAAAAAAGGCCGGTGCAATACCGGCCTTTTTTTGTGTCTTTCAAAGACAGCTTGCTGGATCATCCATAAGCCTGGATCTACAAGCCCGTGGGTAGCTTGAATTCGTACTCATTCATCTGATCTACTAAGGCCACATGCTCCCAGCCTAGGCTCTCAAAAAAGTGGCAAGCGCGTGTGTTTTCGGGGAATACAAAAGCCACCCACCTTCGAGCCGGTGGGTGCCCCGGCCAAGCCAATACCGCCTGCACAATTGCTTTGGCCTGCCCTGTTCCACGCAAGGCCGGGTCTACCGCAATGTCAGTAATAGCATGGGGCAGATCCCCACCATCTCCCCAAACGCAGCCAATCAAAGCCACAGGCCGTTTATCCTGCTCAGCCACCAGCTGTATGCTGTCAGCAGCGCTTAAAACATGATCCAGCCATTCTTGATCCAAAGGGCCCAATTCCCGATTCAGATCCTCATCCAGAAACCACTGCTGTATCCAGTCCCAATCGGCAGCGCGTATTTTTCTTAATTCCATTCCAATCCCCGTTCACCTTATCAATATGCCGCTCAGAGCCAGCTCCAAAAAGCGTCAATCATCATACTCGCCACAAGCCAGACGCTGGCCACTTGCTTGCCTTTCTACCTGCAAAAAATCGTGGATGGCTGTTCGCGGCTGACAAGGAAAAAACCCCACATCGCCAAGGCTCTGAATCAGCCAGCATCCGCCTGATACGGGTTCTCGAATATCTCTTCCACGGTTTGCTTGAACAAGGTACTGATCCGGAATGCCAAGTCCAGGGAGGGGGCATGCTTGCCAGTTTCCAAGGCATTGACGGCTTGCCGGGATACCCCCAAGCGCTCTGCCAGATCAGCCTGCGTCCAGTTTGCCTCGGCCCGTAATACTCGCAATCGATTTTTCATTTAATCGCTAGTCCGGACAAAGGGGGAGACCATGGCAAACACGGCCCAAAAGAAGGGATAGATCAGCCACGCAGGAATATGAGGCGCAGCAGCGTAGGTTTCGCCAAATCCCCAGGCCGTCCACAGCGTCAAGGTGGTGCCGGCAGCCAAGACAAAGCACTTGGCCACAATCACCCGCACAAACTCATCGCTCTGCGCCATCAAACCTAGGGTGGCCCACATTTGCCCGGCAACCGGCAAGGCCACGGCGATAGCAATCAACCAACCTGTGGCTTGCCCAAGCAGGCTGTCGAACAAGCCCAGAATGGTCAACAGATTGATCAGGATATAGATCCCCATGAAGAGCAAGGTGAGCACCAGATAGCGTCGACCAGCAGAAGAGGCACTGTGTTTAACAAACATAATGGAGCACCGAAATGTAAAGTAAACCTGACTTTAAATAAGTCACGGAGACCTGTCAATAAGTCAGGTTAACTTTACAAAAAATAATCAACTGATGGCATCTATTCAGAAAAACAGGAAGAGGCCCACAATCCTGAACACCCCTGCTTCAAGGCATCCGCAACAGAAATATGCTTTTTTAGAGAGCAGCCCCGGCCTTGCTTCACTCTGAAAGCTGGAGTTCAACATGCCTGATTTTCAGCGCAGAAAATGTGGTCAGAATCCCTCAAACCGCTCTGTCCAAGAGGCTGTATCAGCCGGTTCAGGCAGGAAAGCATGGACAAGAGGGGGTAAACATCTTATAAAATGAAACCCATATAATAACGATTCTCATTTATAAATCATCCATGTCTGATCGGCCTCCCCTGCGAAACAGCTGGCTCGCACACTACACCGAACTGATTTCGACCTGGACTCGGCGCTACGGCAATCGGCAGGATGCAGAAGATGCCACACACGATGCCATCGCCAATATGCTGGAGCAAGGCTCCGACGCTATCGTCAATCCCCGCGCATTTCTTCACCGCAGCATCCACAATGGCCTGGTCAGTTTGAGCCGCCGTGCCCATCGCCAGGTGCATACGGCCTGGCAAGATTTGAGCGATGAAGACCACCCTCTGGATCACTCCCACGAGCAAGAACTGCGCGCCACCCAACTGCGTCACGCCTTGCAAAAGGCCCTTGCCGAACTGCCTGTGAAAAGCCAGCAAGTCTTTGCCTGGCACCGGCTGGAGGGATACACTCTGCCCGAGATCGCCCGCAAAATGAATCTGTCCCAAAGCATGGTCGAAAAGCATATGGCTCGCACTCTGGATCACCTGCATAAACGCCTGGGCCAATTCCAGCAGCCCAAGTGAATCCGCACGCCTTCTTTCCCATGACAAGCAGCACGCCGCTTCCCCTTCCCTTGAATCCTGATGAGCTGAGCTTATGGCTGGTGCGCGAGCAGGCAGCCAGCTTGAGCGAGGAGGAGTGCCAGGAGCTGAGCCGCTGGCGGCAGTCCTCCCCGGACAACGAAACGTATTACCAGCAATTGCTGCTGACCTGGCAGGCAACTCAAGCCATACCCGATGAGCACTGGCAAGCAATTTTGGATCAGGCCCCCAGCCAGCCCGCTCGCCGTCGCTGGCTTCGTACCAGCCTGGTCCTTGGCGCCCCCGCCTTGGCAGCAGGCGCAGCCTTTATCGCCCTTCCCGGTCTACGGGCAGCATGGCTGCCTACGGCCGAATTCACAGCTCAATACCACAGCGCACGCGGCCAACAGCAGCGCATTGTTCTGCCCGATGAGTCCATCATTCACCTGAACACGGACACACTGGTGGACGTAGCCTACTATGCGGATCGCCGTGAAATTACCTTGCACCAAGGTGAAGCACTGTTTGATGTACGCAAGCACGCCGAACGGCCCTTTCAGGTCATAGGCGGACTGGCCGATATTCTGGTCACAGGAACAGTTTTCAATGTGCGCCGTGATCCGCAAGCCTTAAGTGTCGTCGTGCAAGAGGGGCAGGTTCAAGTCAGCAGTGGACGCTGGTGGTCACCCAACCGCATCTCCTTGAAACCGAATCAAAAAGTCAGCCTGGAAGCAGACAATAACCGCTCCCTGATCGAGCCGGTGGTAGCCCAGACCACGACCGCCTGGCATACCGGCCAGCTAGTTTTCAGCAATACACCGTTGCAAGAGGTAGTTAAAGAGCTCAACCGGTATCGCCCTGCCGAGCAAGCCATCCGCATCATGGATGCCAGCCTGGCTCCCCGTCGTATCGCCGCCGTGTTTGAACTGCGCGAAAGCGCCGACATGCTTCAAGCCCTGCCTGAGCTTTTACCTTTGCGTGTCGATATTCAGCCATCGGGGCAAGTCCAACTGCACGCACGATAAGTCCTGTTTCTGATCTGCCTGTATCCGGCCAGTTAGCCCCTTCCCTACCCCTTGGGCACGAAATATTTTTCAAGCGGCATTACGGGTTTTGAGCTGCCCATGCGTCTCACAGCAGAACCGCCTGGCCAGGCTTTGATCCATGACTCGACATTCCCCTATCGCTTGCTTTCCAACATGACCTCTTTGCCTTCCATTCCACTGCCCGTACGGCGTCTTCGCCTGGGCCGCTCTTTTGTGCATGCCACGGCCCTGACTCTGTCGCTGAGCACTCTGCCCTTTTACGCTGCAGCACAAAGCACAACCCCCAGCACCATTACCTTGCCGGCCCAAAACTTGTCGCAGGCTTTGCTTTCCTTGGGTCAACAAGCTCGCGTGCAACTATATTTTGATCCCGACATCGTGCAAGGTTTGCAAGCACCCGCCATACAGCAGGCAGACTCAGTAGAAGCAGCCCTGCGACAGCTGCTGGCAGGCACCGGGATTGAGTACACGCGCAAGGGAAATCGCTACACCTTAAGCAAGGCACTGAGCAGCGACAGCACCCAGTTGGCCCCCATCACCGTGCAAGCCAGCCGAGACACGCTAAGCACGGAAAACACCGGCTCTTACACGGCAACACACAGCACCAGTGCCACCCGCCTGAACCTGAGCCTGCGCGAGACGCCCCAGTCAGTCAGCGTGATTACCCGTCAACAGATGGACGATCAAGGCATTCAGAACATCTCGGACGCGCTGCAGCAAACGCCGGGCGTAATCGTGAACCGGGATAACTCCGAGTCCTTCAGCTTTTATTCGCGCGGCTTCAATCTGGAGAACTTCCAGTTTGACGGCCTGCCTAGCCTTTCTTCAGACGGCGGCGCGGTGCGCGACAACTACAGCATTAGTAACTCGGCCATCTACGACCGCATCGAAATCCTGAAAGGGGCAACCGGTCTGGTCAATGGCGCAGGTTATCCTTCCGGCGTGATCAATATGGTACGAAAACGTCCGACCGCTCAATTCCAGGGCCATGCCCAAATCGGGGCTGGCAGTTGGGACACCTACACGACCGAGCTAGACCTGTCCGGTCCCCTGTCTGCGGAAGGCACACTACGTGGCCGAGTGGTCGGTGCGACTCAAAACAACCGTAGCTTCATGGACTATGCCAAGGGCCAACAGAATATCTTTTACGGGATTCTGGAAGCAGACATAGGCGAGCGCACCACGGTGGCATTAGGATTGGATTATCAACGCAACCGTAACGACGCCACCACCAACGAACACTTGCCCGCTTTTTACAGCGATGGCCGCCCATTCTCCATCGATCGCCACGTCAATCCAGCCGACCGCTGGGCCTGGCGCAACCAAGACACCCAGCGCGTCTTTGCCGACTTGAATCACCGGTTTGACTCCGGCTGGACGCTCAAGCTGGCTGCTTCCCAGCGTGACTACCGCACGCGTCAAGTCATGTCCGGTATTTCTGCCGATTTCGTCAACGCGCAGACCCATGAAATCAGTCATGGCTTTTACCCAGGTGGGGCCTCGCGCTTTGACAGCGACTCTAAGGAAAAAACGCTGGACTTGCACGCAAGCGGCCCCTTCAATTTGCTGGGTCGGGAGCATGAGCTAGTCGTAGGGGCCAACTACGCCAAGACGCACGCGCTATCTCGCCGTTGGGATGGGGATACCGACATGACGGTGCCAGACATTTTCCAATGGAACAACAACGCCACTGAACCCACTGAATACGAATGGTGGTTGCAACATGACGTTAATGTGAAGCAGCACATGGTGTACGGAGCTGCTGTGCTTAAACCCCATGAGCGCGTAAATCTGATTCTGGGCGCTCGCCAAGTGCGCTACGACTGGTCACTGGAAAGCCTGAATGCCTTGAACACGCTGCAGCGACACGAGACCCAGGTCAGCGGAAAAATCATTCCCTATCTGGGTCTGAGCGTAGATCTGGACGACTCTCACACTGCTTACGCCAGCTACACCGACGTGTTCAAACCGCAGGCCTATAACTTCAAGGCAAACGGCGAGCAACTTGAGCCCTTGACGGGCAAAAGCATGGAAATTGGCTTGAAGGGCGAGTACCTGGACGGCAAGCTCAATGCCAGCGTGGCTCTGTTCCAAATCAAGCAAGACAATGTGGCCGAGCCCGACCCCTTGAATCCGCAAACGCCCATGGGCGGAGTGGCCTATATTGCCGTGCCGGGTGTCAAAACCCGAGGTCTGGAACTGGAAGTATCCGGGGAGATTTTGCCTGACTGGCAACTGCACGCAGGCTATACCTACGCCCGCTCCCGCGATGCAGACGGTGTACGAGCCAGCTCCCGGCAACCGGAACATTTATTCAAGCTGGCAACTTACTACCGCCTGCCTGTGGCCGGTCAGCGTCTGACCGTAGGCGGCAATATCCAGTGGCAAAGCGGCAGCTACTTCACGCAGCTGGTTGATGGCCAGACTCGCCGTTTCGAGCGCAAGCCCTATGCCGTTGTGGGCTTGAGCGGTGCCTACGATGTCAACAAAGCCACGCGCTTGTCAGTCAATATCAATAACCTGTTCGACAAGCACTACTACGCGGGCATAGGTAACTACAACACCGTTTTCTGGGGAGCTCCTCGAAACGTCATGGCGTCCTTGCGCTATCAGTTCTAAGCGTCCATCAGCCCGCCGCACCTAAGGGGGTAAAGCGGGCTGAAAGCCCCCGTTTCTGTACAAAACCAAAGTGATAGTGGGCACGCCTTTACAGGTGTGCCGCTCAACGTTTCCCTAAGGATGAGGCCGATACACCAAAGCGGGACCTGAACACCCGGCTGAAATGGGAGACATCCTTAAAACCGCAGGCCAGAGCAACATCTGTCACCCGCCCCCCACTCCCCTCATCCAGGAGCCGATAACTGGCTATCAAACGCTGCTCCCATAACCACTGCATGGGCGTTATCGCTTCACGCGCAAACAAACGATATAGGCTGCGAAGCGACATAGAAGCGGCCTGAGCAAGCGTTTCTACATCCAGCTCACAGTTTTGCAAATGGGCCAGCATATAGGCTTTGATTTCTTCCAAGCGTTGTTCGCGACGCATCGCTAAAGAAGGCAAGGCAAGCTCGGAATCGAACACCGTGGACAGGAGATCCAGCACCGATGTGCTCAAACGCTTTTCCAGCCTGTCATCCCGGCTTTGCTCCATGCTGAACACTTCTTGTATCAGTGCACCGGCCAGCGGCCCCATACTGGACTGCGCATCAATCCGGCGGGCCGCCATGCGGTCTACTGCGGTCAAACGCGTCAGCAACAAAGGGCGTGGAATGGCCAGCATGAGCGCATGCGACAGCGGCCCAAATTCCAAATCAAAAGGACGCGACTGGTCTTGCAACACCAGATCCCCTCGGGCCAGGCGGACATGGCGTCCATCTTGATAAAGCTGCGTGCTTCCATCCAACATCAGCCACAGCATGAAGCAGTCTCGCTGATCCTTGCGAATATCGGCGGAACGCCGGCTGACGCGAATAGCCTCGCCCTGCTGGGTGGAGGACCAGATACGACTTAGCGCCAATCCTCCCAAGGATTTAATCGTGACCCGCGCCTGAAAATTGCGCTGAGCAATAGGGCTGCACTCGGTATGAGAAAACTGCCGACAAGTAACGTCGTGCCAGTGTTCAAAGCTGTCTCCGGGCTTGACCGCTATGATCGCTGTCATAGGTTCAACCTCCATGGCCGGTGTTTGCTACACCGATGAATGAATCATTATTCTGGCAGCTTACGTCCTACCCTATGATGCCGACAAGCCCCGCCCTTTTTGACCTTGTGAACCGTTCAACCCAGCGTCTAAATAAACTACGCCGCCGCATCCTGCAGAAACAATATTTCCTGCAGGACGAGGCGGCGTGTTGGAAAAAAGTCTTAAGTGACTTTCTGAACGGCCGGAATTGCCCAAGTGCCGTTAAGGATTGTTGGGTCGGACTGGCGCGGCCAGTAGGTTCTAAACATCAAGATAAAGTCCTTGGAAGGAGCGGGCAACCAATTGGATTCCTTGTCCTTGCCCGGTGACTCGTTCTGGATGTAAAGATCAGTCGATCCGTCCGGATTGACCTGCAGATTTTGGCGTGGGCTGATCGAGTAACGGTTCAGCGGATTATCCACAAAGAAGTAGTCTGCGTCATACATCGTCAACGACCAAAACCCGTCTACCGGCGGCAACTGCCCTTTCGGGAAACGCAGGACGTACTTGTTAGCGCCTGAGAAGGGCTGACCATCCGCATCACCTTTGGAGATCGGATAAATGGCGTCCTGGGGACGATTAGCGCCCAAGCCGATCGCGGTAATGAACGCCCGCATCAAGTAGTCCGTGCCGTAAATCCCGGTATCGGTCGTAAATGACCAGCCGTTTTTCAGCGTCAGCGCTCCGTAATGCTGCATGATTTTCTCAACAGCAAGCTTGGGGGTGCGACCAGCAAAATCTGCTTTGAGCTTGCCAGGTTCAAAGTCTTTACCCGGCACAATACCAAGGCGCTCAAACTTGGCTACATGAGCCGTATCCGCAATAGTGGGCGGGTTACGCTTCATCAATTCACAAAACAGCGTGAAATACGAAACGGCGTCCATATTGTGAACCTGATCGCGCACGGCGGTCACCATATCCAACGATGGATCAACCTTACCCGCAGGCGGCGTGTACGGCTTGCCATAGGCACTTAGGGGAACCAGTTGGAACTGGTCCTGCAACTTATGAACCGCTGCGTAGTCCTCTGGAGTGCCTGTGCAATAGATGCGGCCAAGCAGCCAGACAAGACTGGTTGAAGATTTGTACTCCGTCACGCCTTCCGGCAAGGTTCCCTTCCAGCCCGGACCCGTAATAGCGTAGGTTTGCGCTTTCGTCCCGGTGGTGCGTTTGCCGGGAACCTGAAACACCGTCGTCCAGCCATCGAGCATGGGCATCAAAGCGTAACGGTCCTGCATATCGGGAATACTCAATACCCAAGGCTCATTACCGACATCAAAGAACGCGTTGGTGTAGAGCGTGTCAGCATTAGGTGCAGTCACATCGCGAAACGAGGCATCGGGATAACTGCGTGCCTTGATGATATGCCCCATAGGGCCGCGCACACCGCTTACCTCTGCCACATTGGTGATGATGCGGCGAGTCATTTCCATCGTCACCAATGGATAAGCAAAGATATAGGCATCAATCGCCAAGGCCAGATCTTCAGAGCCTGGCCCCAAGTCCTGCAAAGCTCCTTGTTGAGCAAAGACAGAGCGGGCCATCGCCATACTGGCAATCAGGCCCGGTCCGGCTAGTAATAAGGAACGTCGACTAATTTTCATGTGCTCTTCCCCTAGTTGCAATCAAGCTGGCGCGCTGCTGACATCAACAAACGCGCTGTAAGGCGTAGAACAGGCCCGGTTTAACTCTATAGCCTGTCCGCTCTGGGCAATTCGTCCTGCTTGCCCCGCTTGCTTGGATTGTAGGAAGACCTTCGCGCTTAGCGCTTGCCATCTGACGCCAGACCACCGGCGCAAGTTGCGCTGCCATCGACAAATGGCACTGTCAGCCAAGTGAAGAAGCTTTATTGGCATGCAAGGCAAAGCAGTTTATCGCTCCCTGTCCTACTCTGGATGTGTCTATGAGACCGGGCCAAGGCAATACCAAATACACAGCCGCCCGATATTTAAGCAAACCAAAGGAAAATGATATGGCTATCCAGATTGATCAGGTCAACCCTGCCAGCACTGCTGTCATCGTGATCGATATGCAAAACGACTTCATTGCTCCCGGTGCCCCGATGGAGACTCCAATGGGGATGGAGCTGATGCCTAGACTGCAAAAGCTGATGGCTCACGCTCGTCAAACAGGCATGCAAGTCATCTTCACCGCGCACGTGCACCGCCGCAGTCGCTGCGACATGGGCCTGTTTGGGGAGATTTACCCGCCTATTCAAGATCAGGTTGGACTGGTGGATGACACCCCAGGGGCCGACATCTACCCCGACGTGGCTCCGCAAGGCGACGAAATCGTGGTCAAGAAACACCGCTATAGCGCCTTTTTTGGCACCGATCTGGATATCATCCTGCGCACCAGGAAAATCGAGACTGTCGTGATCGCTGGCGTCACCACAGAAAACTGCTGCCATGCGACGGCACGCGACGCCATGTTTCATGGCTACCGGGTGGCCTTTATCTCCGATGCCACAGGGACCTACGACTACCCGGATGCGGGCTTTGGGGCCATACCAGCGCAAGAAGTGCACCGCGTGACGCTGGGCGTGCTGGCCGTATCCACTGCCCACGTCATGACAACGGATGAGCTGATCAACAAGACCCGCCCCGCAGCGGCATAAGGCACTATTTTTCATTGGGTTGGCTAGCCTGTTCTGGCAAGTCAGCCCAACCGCCCCCGCTATTACCCCTTAAGTCACGACGTGGCCAAGGAGCACTAGCAAGCCTCCCTTGGTGCCGACCCTGCGACTCACAAGCAAGGGGCTTCGGGCTGTCTTTTGAGTAGCCGAAAAAACCGGATGCGATGCAGGCTATTTTTCCGTCGCCACAATAGCCTGAGCCAGCTTTTGAATCGATAAAGGCGCGCAGCCTTCGGCATCATTGCTGATCGTCACGTAGGCGTCTTGGCCAGCACCTGTGATGCCTCGTATTGTGCGGGCCAATACGGTACGCGTATGCACGTCCTCGCTGAGAATCGCATCAAACGGCGTATGTTTTTTTTGGGCATCCGCATAGCCGTATGCGCCAAACTCCCGGTTCAGGTTCCAGCGACAAACCAGCGGACCCGGCCACAACGCTCTCAACACAGGCAGTTGCTCTTCGATAGGCGGCATCTTGCCATGCAATCCCAAACAGAACGTCGCACCGTGTGCCTTGAGCGTATCTACCAAGGACTGCGTTAATAGTTCTGGGTCCCGAACCTCCACGGCAAGCACCACGGAGGAACTCTCTGGCAAGGCCTGGCGAGCAGCAGCCAGCATTAGCCCCAATTTTTCAAACAGCTCTGCGGGGCGATTCATCCATCCCCACGAGATCGGGCTCAGCTGGAAAACCAGAACGCCCAGCTTCTCCCCCAAGCGCTCTACCGCCGGCTGCACAAACTGCTCTACAGTCAGACGCTCATCCAGAAAATCCGGATTCGACTTACGCGCCTTGCCCTCCTCATCCCGAACCTGAGCATCGGTAATCATGGAAGGGCATTTCACGACAAAACGGAAATCCGCATCCACCTGCGCCGCATAGGCGCAATATTGCGTCACCGTCAAAGGGCGCCAGAAGGTACGGTCTACACACACCGTGCGCATCAGCGGATGCTGGTGATAGGCCTCCAGCCCATGCTTGGACAAGACGCTGGGATCGTACTCACCGTCCCAAACCAAGCCCTCCCAGCCGGGATAGGACCAGGTAGACACACCAAAGCGTAGGTTTTCCGGGAGTTGAGCAGCCAGATCGCTCCAGTCCAGAGCGGATGGAACCAGGCTTACCTTAGTGATTTTTCGTCGAGTGGATGAAGCGGCCTTTCCCGATGCTGGAGCAGTCGGAGCAGGAAGGGCATCGCCAAAAAGATCTTCTTGCATGGTCGTTATAGTGCCATCGAAATGGACTGAGGCCTACCGTTTGAGCACCTGTGCGACCCTGATGTCTCGCGCTGAGAGTAAACAATCACTGATACACACAGCAAGATGTAGACCTTAAGAAAATGCAGACTCAAAATCCACCAAATCCGTGCTACGCATACCCAGCCCTTTCGCCACGCTGCGCCAACTACTGACTGCCAAGGCGACCTCTGCCCAAATTGCTTCGGCCTCTGTTGCATCCAATCTGAAATAAGATGCTCCTGCCATCAAGATGGCCCGGCTATCGATAGGGCCCGAATCTTCAGTCAACCACGTTTTACTCTCACGACGATCACCCGGCATAGGATTCAAATCAAACGCCGGAGCCAGCCGCCACCCACGAGCACGCGCGTCATATAAAAAACCTGTATTGCGCAAATGATCATCCGTATTGCAGATTAAAAAATTAAAGACCAACCTGCGCCATAACTGCTGAATATCCGCGATAGGTTTGGCTCCGCTCTGTAGCAGCACATCAACCAGTTCGGTATACGCATGCGTGGCGTCGCGGCCATCGGACTGCAACATGGTTGCCGCGGATACATACGGAATACGGTTAGCTTCGTCATTGCGATCAAAGCGTCGAATAATGGCCACAGCGGTTCCATTAATCAGTTCAATTCGGGTGGCCGCTACATTAATACCGGCTTTTTCGGCGAGATGCATGGCCAACACCTCCCCACGAATCACATCACGTTGATCTGCCTGACTAGGAAACTTGCCCAAAGCCAAGCGGCCATCCGTGTCACGCACTGTTGACTTGGGACGGGCACCACCCAAGGACGTGCCTTGGCCGAGCAGATAATGCAAATCCTGCGCACTTTCTGTGCCCGCCTCCAAGGCATGCGCAGCACGTAGCACCCTGTCCAGTTCCACTAAAGGAGGCACGTGTCTCTGTGTTTCTCCCGAACGCAAATACGTTTTTGTTTGAGGGTCAAAAAGACGCAAGGCCCCCATACGCGCCTCATCGTCAACCCACATTAAAAAATCCACGGGTTCCAAGGGCGGCAGTTCACGGTCTTCCTGGCGTTGTTTGGCATGGGCTCGCCGAATCACCCGTTCGCCCCAAGAATCAGGGGCTGTATCTTCCAATGCCAGGAAAAACACCTGTTGAGGGTATTGGATACCCAAAACTGGCTGCAGATCCGGAGAAAGTGCGAAAAAACCAGGGTCCTGCAACCAATCCTGGCTATAGCTGAATGCGCTGCGTCTGCCGCTACCTAAATGCAAACGCCCTACCAAGCGTCCGTTCGCTCCCAGATGCACTTCAAGATCTTGGCGTTTGGAGGATTTACCAGGCATTAAAACCCCTCCAATTTATCCGGATCAACAGGAGCGGAACGCTCTGGATCAGGGGCCTGAGCGGTATTCCGTGCTTTAGACGGGCGGGAGCCCCTGACTCGCTGCGGCAATTGCTCACGCAGCAAATCCATACCTAGCTCGTCATGTTCCATCGCCATTATCTTAGTGACATCACTAAGTCGACCCAGCACGTGTAAAGCACTCAGAAAAGTATGCAAGGCCGTACCTGCGTAACCCGCCTCCATACGTCGGACCGTACTTAGTGAAGTACCAATGCGCTCTGCCAACTCTTCCTGACTTAGGCGACGCATACGACGCGCAATTGAAATGTCCCGTCCAAGACCTTGCAAGGCACGGTCTACAGGACGAGAAACGGCGGTCCGAGAAGTGGTTTGTTTTACAGGTGCCATAACGGAATTAAACCATCAAATATGACTCATCTAGATCGTTAAGAACTTATATTTGATCATACAACACCATCAAATACCAGGCGATTAAAAGACCATATATGAACCACTAAATTAAATAAAAGCTCATATATGAATAATTTTATGTTGAAAAAAATCCACCCTGAGGCTTTTATCTATCCATGCACGGTTGCATTCTCGGCTGTGAAGCACACAGCGCCTAAGCGGTAAGAACAGTTCCAGTAGCTTCAAGTTAGAGCCGGCCAGCAAACAAGAAGCCCGCCAGCAATAGCCAAGCAAGGGAAATAGCGACGGATGAAGGCAGGCCAGGCGACGGCCAGAGAACTAATGATTTTGAAAAACTGGGTGGAGCGGGTGATGGGAATCGAACCCACGACGGATGCTTGGGAAGCATCAGTTTTACCATTAAACTACACCCGCCCTGATGGAGAGGTCTGCGTCAAAAGCAGACGGTCCCGCGAATGGGGAAGCGAAAATTATAGCGCGATCTCCTGTTCGTGCGTCATACCACTGCCATCTTTTTCGCAAGCCACTACATGAATTCAGCGGCAAGACTCACTACAATAGAGTTTTCCCGCTTTTAGCTGATACGCGAGCCATTTCTGATGCCCGCGCCCCAACCATGACCTCCAGCAACGAAAAACAATCCCTGTTGTCGCCCAATGTCGCGAACAGCAATTCCGGCGAGACCCATATCCGTAGCTTTGTTCATCGGCGCGCGCACATCACGCCCAGCCAGGAACAAGCCCTGGCGCGCCTGTTGCCTATGTGGTCGATTACGTACCGCGACGGCCTTTTGAAACCAGAAACGGTTTTTGGCAACACCAACCCGCTGATTCTGGAAATCGGCTTCGGCATGGGTGAAACCACTCAGAAGATCGCCCAAGCCCGACCAGACGACAATTTCCTGGGTGTAGAAGTCTTTAACGCGGGTGTGGGCGCCTTGCTCAAGCGTATCGACGACAACCAGATCAGCAATATCCGCATCATCCAGCACGATGCTGTCGAAGTGGTGCGTGACATGATCGCCCCCGGCTCGCTGGCGGGTATTCATATCTACTTCCCCGATCCTTGGCCAAAGAAGCGCCATCACAAGCGTCGCCTGGTGCAATCGCCCTTTATTCAGTTGCTGACCAGCCGCCTTAAACCCGGTGGCTATATTCACTGTGCAACTGACTGGGAAAACTATGCCGAGCAAATGCTGGAAGTGCTGTCTGCCGAACCTATGCTTAGCAACACACACGAAGGCTACGCTCCGCGTCCTGATTTCCGCCCACTGACCAAATTCGAAAACCGCGGCTTGCGTCTGGGCCATGGCGTCTGGGATCTGATCTTCACCCGCAACGACACTCCTACCCCTGAACTGAACTGGCCCAAGAAAGAACAATGAGCGCTACCCTGTTCCCGCCTATAGAGCCTTATGCCCAAGGCACGTTGCACACCGATGATGGGCACCATATCTACTGGGAATGCTGTGGCAACCCGGAAGGCAAGCCAGCCATCTTCTTGCATGGTGGGCCGGGATCAGGATGTTCTACCGACCACCGCCGCCTATTCGACCCGCAAAAATACAATGTGCTGCTGTTCGATCAACGCGGTTGCGGGCGTTCTTACCCCCATGCCAGCCTGGAGAACAACACCACCTGGCATTTGCTTGGGGACATGGAGCGGCTACGCAAGGAAAAGCTCAAGGCCGACAAAATGCTGGTTTTTGGTGGTTCCTGGGGCTCAACTCTGGCGCTGGCTTATGCCCAGACTCATCCAGAGCACGTCAGCGAATTGATTGTGCGCGGTATCTTCATGGCCCGCCCTGAAGAGCTGCACTGGTTCTACCAGGAAGGAGCCTCGCGCCTGTTCCCCGATATCTGGGAAAACTATGTGGCCCCGATCCCCGAAGACGAACGTCACGACCTTATCGGTGCCTATCACCGGCGTCTGACGGGCGATGATCCTGCTGTGCAGCTACGAGCTGCCCATTCGTGGTCGCAATGGGAAAGCAATACCATCACGCTCTTGCCCAGCGACAGTCACCTGAATGCCAAATCCAGTGATAGAGCGGCTTTAGCCTTTGCGCGCATTGAAAACCATTACTTCATGAACAAAGGTTTCTTGGAGCCGGATCAACTACTTAAAAACGCCCACCGTCTGCATGGCATTAAAGGCGTCATTGTGCAGGGACGCTATGATGTGTGCACCCCTGCGCATACCGCCTGGCAATTGCACCGCGCATGGCCACAAGCGGAATTTCACATGGTTGCGGATGCGGGTCACGCCTACGACGAGCCCGGCATTTTGGCCCAGCTCTTGAACGCCACCCAGAAATTTGCCATCTGAATCACTCGTCCGGCTCTGCCCGGACCATATCCAGAGACAATTATGAACATTACCCTGAACGGCCAGAGCAAGACTCTGGCAAACACTGATACTGTTGGCTCGCTGATTATTGAGCTGGGCTACGAAAACAAACGTATTGCCGTAGAGCTTAATGGCGACATTGTGCCCAAAAGCCAGCACGCCAGCACGCCCATCAAGGAAGGCGATACCCTGGAAATTGTGGTTGCAGTCGGGGGCGGTTGATACTGGCCTTTTAAAATGCACAATTGCTGACATTCCGCTACGGTCTTGCGGCTAGAAATGAGGTCATAATGGGCCTTGCTTGCCTGCTATCAGGCAAGTAGCCACAGACCCCTAACTTCAGGAGCAAAGCGATGGGAGTATTCAGTTTCCTTAAAGATGTCGGCGAAAAACTCTTTGGTGCCAACGAGGCCAAAGCAGCCACAGCAGACGAACTTCAGAAAGAATTGGCCAAACACCAACTTTCTGCCGAAGGTCTGAACCTGAGCGTTGATGGCGATAAAGTCACAGTTAGCGGCCAGGCAGCATCCACTGAACAAGCCGAAAAGATTGTGCTGGCCCTGGGCAACACATTGGGCGTCTCTCAAGTAGATAACCAACTGAGCGTTGCGCAGCCTGCCCCCGAAGCCACCATGTACACCGTACAGAAAGGCGATACCTTGTGGAAAATTGCCGAAACCAATTACGGCAAAGCAAACGGCGCAAAATACACCGTTATTTTTGAAGCCAACAAACCTATGCTCAGCCACCCTGACAAGATTTACCCCGGTCAGGTACTGCGTATTCCTGCGTTGTAAAAAACACCGCTCAGGACAAAAAAAAGCCCGCATCAAGCGGGCTTTTCTTCTTGGGTAAAGCTGCGCGGAACAGCTCAAGCTATTCCGGCAGTGTTTGGCGAACGCTTAGCGAAAGCCTTTAAAGCCTTTACCGGCCAAGCCTTTGAGGGCACCCATACCGCCCAGGCCGCGCATCATTTTGGCCATGCCGCCTTTTTTCATCTGCTTCATCATGCCTTGCATCTGCTCGAACTGATTCAGCAAGCGGTTAACTTCCTGCACAGACACGCCCGAACCAGCTGCAATGCGGCGCTTGCGCGAAGCCTTGAGCAGTTCTGGCTTGGAGCGCTCGGTTGGGGTCATGGAGTTCAAGATCCCTTCTGTACGACGCAATTGCTGTTCCGCTTGACCGCCTTGTAGCTGCGATGCGGCTTGCGAGAACTGAGCAGGCAGTTTTTCCAGCAAGGAACCCATATCGCCCAGCTTCTTGACTTGCTGCAGCTGGTCGCGGAAGTCGTTCAAGTCGAACTTGTCACCGGACTTGATCTTGTCGGTGATTTTTTGCGCTTCGGAAATGTCGATATTGCGCTGAGCCTGTTCCACCAGGGACACGATATCGCCCATGCCGAGCACGCGCTGAGCCATACGCTCGGGGTGGAAAGGCTCCAGGCCATCCAACTTTTCCGACATACCCACAAACTTCAGCGGCTTGCCGGTAACGTGACGCACGGACAAGGCGGCACCACCACGGGCATCACCGTCCAGCTTGGTCAGCACCACACCAGTCAGCGGCAAAGCATCCGCAAAGGCCTTGGCCACGTTCACCGCGTCCTGACCCTGCATGGCGTCAACCACAAACAGAGTTTCGATCGGGTTGAGCAGATCGTACAAGGCGCGAATTTCGCGCATCATGGCTTCATCAATACCCAGGCGACCGGCCGTGTCGACAATCAGCACATCAAAGTGATGACGCTTGGCGTGGTCCAGGGCATTGCGAGCGATATCTTCGGGTTTTTGGCTGGGGTCCGACGGCAAGAAATCCACGCCTACCTGAGAGGCCACCGTCTTCAACTGCTCGATAGCCGCAGGACGGTAAACGTCAGCACTGACCACCAGCACTTTTTTCTTGCCCGTTTTACGGCCATGCTGAACGTGCCCACCTTCGCTCAGCCATTTGGCCAGCTTACCGGTGGTTGTCGTTTTACCCGCCCCTTGCAGACCGGCCATCAGAATGACGGCAGGCGGCTGGGCAGCCAAAGACAGTTCACTGGCGTTCTCGCCCAGGTCGGCGCCCATCAAGTTGGTCAGTTCGCGGTGGACGACACCTACCAGCGCCTGTCCTGGGTTCAGGCTGTCGGCAACCTCCACGCCCAGGGCATTTTCTTTGACCCGTGCCACGAAATCGCGCACAACAGGCAACGCCACGTCCGCCTCAAGCAGAGCCAGACGCACTTCCCTCAACATATCCTGAGTATTGGATTCGGTCAGACGAGCTTGCCCGCGCATGGTTTTCACCACACGCGACATACGCTGGGTCAGATTTTCAAACATAGGACTGGGTTCGCTTAAACTAGGTTATCGTGTGGTCTACGAATAAGAATAAAATGGCCACTTGAGGTACGCCCCGTACCGTTTTTCAGGAAATCCGGGACTTATGTCTGCAAGTATTGTATTTCACTTGCTCGCCGCACTGGCGTACATCGTGCTGTCGATCTCGCTTTGGCGTCCTTTGACTCGCGGCAGCACCCGAACCGTACTGAACGCCCCCAGCCGGGTGGCCTTGCTTTGCGCCATCATTGTGCACGGGGCAGGCCTGCTGCTGACCATTGTGCTTCCACAGGGACTGCATCTGAGCTGGGCTTTGGCCCTGTCGGCGGCAATCTGGCTGGGCATGGTCGTGTTCTGGTTCCAAAGCTTATATCTGCGTCTGGACAGCCTGCTGCTCATTCTACTGCCTGCAGCCACAATCGTCAGCCTGCTGGCAATGGCCTTCCCTGAAGGCCATATCGTGAATCATGTGGGCAATGAATGGCTGCGCATCCATTTGCTGATTGCGCTGGTCGCCTATGGACTGAGCACCGTGGCGGCCCTGCATGCCATTTTGATGACCGCTTTGGATCGCCAGTTGCACCGCCCCATTCTGCATCAAGAGCAGCGCGGGCTACTGAGCCGTGTATTGGATACCCTGCCACCCCTGCTGGTGCAGGAAGAATTGCTGTTCCGTTTGATTCGCGTCTCTTTTGTGATCCTGACCCTGACAATCCTGAGTGGTGCCGCGGTATCGATGGCGATAGACGGAAAACTTTTACCCGCCGACCACAAAACTGTCTTTACCTTGCTATCCTGGGTTACATTTGGTGGCTTATTATGGGGGCGAAAACAGTACGGTTGGCGTGGGCGTGTTGCCTTGCGCTGGACCTTGGCTGGCTTTGCCTTCCTGCTCCTGGCCTATACCGGCAGCCATTTTGTACTAGACGTCATCTTGCAACGAGGGAAAATTGGGTAAAGTCCTATTTTGGGTTGTCGCCATTTTGGTGGCCATGATCGTTATCCGCATCGTGTCGCAAAACAAGGCCCGCAAGCGCAACCCTCCCAACCCCACCATGCGCCCACCGCGCAAGCAAGGCGGTACAGAGGAAATGGTTCGTTGCGCGCATTGCGGTATTTATTTGCCACGTTCTGAAGCCTTGATGAGCAATCATCACACCTGGTGCAGCCTGGAACACGCCAAGCGCGGCCCGCGCAGCTGATCAGATGGCTCGCATGCACCACGCCTATGACCTGGACCGCCAGGGCTGGCTTAAACCCCATGCCAATGTCCTGCGGGCCCTGTCACCGAACCAGGATGAACGCCCGGAAGGCGAACAGCCTAGCTTGCTGGTGCTGCACAATATCAGCCTGCCGCCACAAGAGTTTGGCGGACCTTATATTCGGGATTTCTTCCAGAACAAGCTGGATATCAGCGCCCACCCCTGGTTCGAGAATATTCGCGACCTGAAGGTGTCTGCTCATTTTCTGATCCAGCGCACCGGTCACATCATCCAGTTTGTACCAACGACACGCCGTGCCTGGCACGCGGGAGTCTCTCGCTTTGAAGATCGCGAGCGCTGCAATGACTTTTCAATCGGTATTGAGATGGAAGGCAGCGATTTTGAGCCCTTCACCGAGGCGCAATATCGGGAGCTGTCCCGTCTAAGCCGTGCGCTGCGCATGCGCCACGATCTGCGCGCCGTACGTGGTCACGAACATATCGCCCCTGGACGCAAGACAGATCCGGGGCCGTTCTTTGATTGGGAACGGGTGAAACGGGAGCATGGCTGGCCCAAAGAGACCTTGCCGGAGCAAGAGCTGGAACCCAAGCCACAAGCAGCGCCAGATCAGGGCTGATAAAGCAGCTCAGGGCCAATATCGGCCAAGGTATTGCAACCCGTCAGAGCCATCGCCACTTCCAGTTCTGCCCGCAAAATATGCAGAACATGCGCCACACCGGCCGCTCCTGCAGCAGCTAGACCGTATATATAGGGACGGCCAATCATTACAGCGGTTGCACCAAGCGCCAATGCCTTGAGCACATCTGTTCCGCGTCGAATACCACCATCCATCAAGACCGGCACCCTGCCCTGCACGACCTGACAAACCTGTGCCAATACGTCCACAGAAGCGGGCGCACCATCCAAAGTTCGCCCCCCATGATTGGACACAACAATCCCGGCAACTCCCATATCCAGGGCTTGCTGAGCATCATGGGGCCGCATGACTCCCTTCACCCAAACGGGCAAAGGACTGTTCTGCACCAACCAGGCCAGATCATCCCAGGTCGGCGCCGTATTTAACAAACCACTGCCAAATAAAGGGCTGGTACCTGCTGCACCTAAAACCGCCTGCTGCCTGGGAGCACCCCGCAGATTCACGGCGTCCACACCATCAGGCAAGGCAAAGCCCGCACGCTGCTCCTGATTACGCACACCATTCACCGCAGCATCCACTGTCAGCATCAGCGCGGCATAACCCGCCGCTTCAAGCCGCCCGAGCAAATCCAGCGTAAATGCGCGATCCGTTTGCCAATACCACTGCGCCCACAAAGGGGCGTGCGCCTGTGCCGCAATCTCTTCAAAGGAATGACTAGCCTGCATGCTGATTACACTAGTCGCCCCCATCGCACCTGCACCCAGCACACTGGCCAATTCACCTTCAGGGTGAGCCAAGCGCTGATACGCCACGGGTGCCAGAAGAATCGGGTAATCCATGGACTGCCCTTGCAGCGTCAAGCGGGTTGAGGGCTGATCAAACTTGCTTAAAGCAGCAGGCCATAAGCCCCAGCGCCCGAAGCTGGCCAGGTTGTCTTGCAAGGTCAACTCATCCGCCGCCCCTGCACTGAAGTAAGCCCAGTCCTGCGCACGCATACGCTGACGGGCATAGGGTTCGTAATCTCTCAGACAGGCAATCTGGGCCGGGATGTTACTGAGTGGGTGCAGTCGTTCTTGGGACATGGTCAATCAAGCTCCAGGCGATCAGACATCGCTCCATTCACGCAGCAAATTATGATAAATCCCCGTCAGGCGTGACAGTTCCTGGGCATCCGCATTCTGCTTGGCCAGTTGCTGAATGCTCTGATCCAGCTCCCACAGCAATTTGCGTTGATGCGCGTGACGCACCATGCTTTGCGTCCAGAAGAAGGACGCATAACGCGTCCCTTTGGTCACTGGCTGTACACGATGCAAGCTGGTACCGGGATACACCACCATATGCCCTGCGGGCAGCTTGATGGACTGAGTACCGTACACATCCTCGATGATCAGCTCTCCACCGTCATATTCGTCGGGATCACTGAAAAACAGGGTTGTGGAAACATCGGTACGCAGCCGCTGGGCCGTGCCGGGAACAGTAAAAATCGCGTTATCGATATGGTTGCCGTACTCCCCACCGCCCTCGTAACGATTAAAGCGTGGCGGCAGCATGCGCAGGGGCAAGGCAGCGGCAATAAAGCCACTGTGCTGACCCAGTACGTGCATCAGAAACTCGCCCATCTGGCGAGACACGGCAGCATCCAGAGGCAATTGCAGATTCCGCTTGCTGTGCTGGGCCAGATAACCGGCTGTTGTGCGCCCGTCCTCCCACTGCGCCTGCTCCAGGGCCTGGCGACAGTCTCGCAACTGTTCCGCATTCAGAACGTCAGGGATAGTAATCAGCATGGGCACCTGCCAAAACAAAAGGAATAAAGGGCAAAGCAAGAAACAGACAGGCCGCCCCGCAAGGCGGCCCATCTGACTTTACTCTACACGGCGCAACTTACTCGAAACGGTAAGAGGCATTGAACATATAAGAGCGGCCTGGGCCTACGTTGGCAAAAATACCGACGTGGGAAGCATCATACATGCGCACATTGCTGATGTTATTGACGTTGAACTGGAAGGACACGTTCTTGTTCAGGTCGTAACGTGCCATCGCATCGTAACGCCAGTAAGAAGGCAGTTTCAATTCATTGGCGTCATCCACAAAGCGCTTGCCCACAAAAGTGGCACCCGCGCCAAGCGTCAGCTCGGGCATGATTTTGTAGGTTGTCCAGATATTGAAGCTCTGCTTGGAGATGAACTTCATCTGGTTGCCGTCGTAAACCGTTACCGAACCATTGCGCTGTTTTACCTGATAACTTACGACTTTTGGATCTAGGTAGGTATAGCCGGCCCAGACATTCCATTTAGGTGTAATGGCGCCAGCAGCTCCCAGCTCTAAGCCACGAACACGATTACTACCAGCAAGAGTCACATCGCCCGTAACATCATGAGCACGTGCGTCCTTCTTATCTGTCTGGAAAACGGCAGCAGTTAGCGACAGTTTTTCATCAAACACATCCCACTTCGTACCCAGCTCCCAGCTATAGCTACGCTCCGGTTTTATGTCATGAAGTGTGGCACCACCTGCAGGGCCGTCAGCACCGCCAGCCTGCCCCAGATTTTCACCACTCGGATTAGACGAAGTACCATAACTCAGGTAAATAGACCCATTGCGTGCTGGCTTGTAAACCACACCCAACTGGTAGTTCCACATATCGTCTTTGCGAGACTCCTTGGTGTTGTCCGCTTCAAAGCGATCAAAACGCAAGCCACCATTCACCATCCACTGATCGTTCAGCGTAATCGTGTCAAAGACATAAGCCGAGCGTGTCTTGATATCCCCGGTCTTGGTTTTCGGACCATAGGTCAACGCATAGTTGTACTGGCGATTAGGATTAGGATTGTAGAAAGAATCGGTCTCCTGGCCCGGCCCGCCAGACATATCCTTATTGTGGATTTCCTCCTTGCTGATCTCCACACCCGCAACGATGTCGTGCTTGAGCGAGCCCGTATTGAAGCTGCCGTAAACATCTGTCTGGTTCAGCAGCGACTCTGCAACACGATAGTTCGTACGGTCATCGCGGCGGAACTGCAAGCCAGCGCCTTCCGTCGCGCAAGCGCCACCCGCACCTGCGACGCAGTTATCAAAGGACGGACGCGTCATCAGGTAGTGGTTCAGGGTCTTGCTGTAACGGGTGACGTTACGCACCGTGAAACGATCATTCAGATCGTGCTCGACACTGGCCGAGGCCGTATCAGCAATGTACTTGCGGAAATCCACATTGCGACGACCGTAGAAGGTGTCGCGGTCGGCTTCCAAAGGAGTCACACGATCAGGATTGGCTGCGTTCTTGAACGGGAAGCCCAGATCCGGCATGTCCTTGTTTTCAAGACGCGAGTAAGACAGCGTCACACGCGTTGGCGTGCCCAGGCCAAAGGCGATGGAAGGAGCAATGCCCCAGCGATCAATCTTCACGCCGTCACGGCCTGCTACTTCACCACCCATGCGCATCAGGTTCAGACGAATGGCGCCAGTGTCCGAGAAGGCATAGTTGCCGTCCGCCGTCAGACGATACTGGTCCGAGGTGCCGTAGCCGGCTTCCACCTGGAAAAAGTCTTTCAGCTTGGGGGACTTGGTCACCAGGTTCAGACTACCGCCAGTACCACCACGGCCTGTGTACGCCGAGCTGGGGCCTTTCAAGACTTCAACCGACTCCAGGTTGAAGGTCTCGTGCGAGCCACGGGAGTAATCACGCACGCCGTCGATAAAAATATCAGTACTGGCTTCGTAACCACGGATGAAGGGACGGTCACCCATTGGAGTGCCACCCTCGCCCGAACCCAGAGTGATGCCGGGCGTGGTGCGCAACACATCTTGCAAGGAAGTGGCGCCACGGTCCCGGATCACTTCTTCCGGAATCACGGTGATAGAGCGCGGCGTATTGAGCAGGCTCTCGGAAAACTTCACCGATTGCGCTTTATGGGCCTGAAAACCATCAATGCCATTCGCATCGGCCGCACCTTGGACCTTGATCGACTGCAGCTCTGTCACACCTGGATCGGCGGTTTGAGCAATAACAGGACTGGACAGGGCAGCAAAAAGCGCGGCAGACAAAACCGTCTCAACAAACCGACGAGGCGGCTGTGCAGAATAGAAGGACATCTTCAACTCCGATAAGGGGTGATATCGCTTTTTAAAGGGCAATACCTCCCCCTTACACGCCGTTAGCCGGGTGATGAAAGAAATTTATGCCTTCAGCGAATGTTGGATCTTGGAGTCGCTAATGTTAATCATTCTTATTAAGACCCAAAAGCTAAAGATGACGTTTTCCTGAATTCAGGAAAAATTAAGGTCTTTTTTACCAAAAAGTGTTGTATTGATACATCGCAATACAAACCAAAACAAAAACAATTCTCGTTTTCGATTCAACAATAAGGCAACGAATCACTGACTCGCCTGTACGCTTCTAACCGCCTCTACCCTGCACCAATGCTCAGGACATGAAAAAGCCCCACTGCCTGATATCCAGGCAGCGGGGCTTGATCAACTGCGATAGGGCCGACCTAGGTCGGCCAAAACATCATTGCAAATTCAACAGCAGTCGGTTAACCCGCTTCACAAAGCTGGCGGGGTCTTGCAAGGCAGCGCCTTCAGCCAACATGGCCTGCTCCAGCAGCAACTGTGCCCACTCGCCAAAAGCCTCGTCATCAGCGGCTTGAACCTTGGCGATCAAAGCGTGCTCCGGATTGATTTCCAGAATCGGTTTGACCTCCGGAGCTTCTTGACCAGCAGCTTGCAACATACGCAGCAAGTGCGGGCTCAGTTCGTTGGCATCCACCACCACGCAAGCGGGGGAATCGACCAGACGGGCGGTAATGCGCACTTCTTTCACCTTGTCGCCCAATGTGGTCTGCAAACGCTCGACCAAGGGCTTGAAGGTTTCTGCCACTTCGGCCTGATGCTTTTTTTCTTCCTCATCAGCCAGCGCATCCAGATCCAGGCCACCTTTGGCCACGGAAACCAGTTGCTTGCCTTCAAACTCACGCAGGTAGGAAAGCATCCACTCGTCCACGCGATCAGACAACAGCAGAACTTCGATGCCTTTCTTGCGGAACACTTCCAGATGCGGGCTGTTGGAGGCAGCAGCAAAGGTATCGGCAGTGACGTAATAAATCTTGTCCTGACCTTCCTTCATGCGGCCGATGTAATCGTTCAGGGACACGACTTGAGCCGAGCCTTCCTGATGAGTGGACGCAAAGCGCAGCAAAGCAGCGATACGTGCCTGATTACCCATGTCTTCGCCGGTGCCCTCTTTCAGAACCTGACCAAACTGGTTCCAGAATTCGGCGTACTGCTCGGGCTGATTCTCGGCCAGATCTTCCAGCAAAGACAGAATGCGCTTGGCGCTGCCCTCGCGGATAGCACGTACATCGCGGCTTTCTTGCAGGATTTCACGCGACACGTTCAACGGCAGGTCGGCGGAATCAATCACGCCGCGCACAAAGCGCAGGTAAGCAGGCAACAGTTGCTCGGCGTCGTCCATGATGAACACGCGCTTCACATACAGCTTTACGCCACGACGGGCATCGCGGTCCCACAGGTCAAAAGGAGCTTGCTTGGGTACAAACAGCAGCTGGGTGTATTCGCTACGGCCTTCTACCCGGTTATGCGTCCAGGTCAGCGGGTTCTCGTAGTCGTGAGCAATGTGCTTGTAGAACTCCTGGTACTGCTCGTCGGTGATCTCCGACTTGGAGCGTGTCCACAAGGCACTAGCCTGGTTAATGCTTTCCCATTCGTCCTGAATAACTTGCTGCTGCTTTTCTTCGTCCCACTCTTCTTTGCGCATTTGCACGGGCAAAGAGATGTGATCCGAGTAGCGACGCAGCACATTGCGCAAGCGCCAGCCGTCCAGGAAATCGTCCTCGCCTTCACGCAGATGCAAGGTGATAGTCGTACCACGCTCGGCTTTTTCAGCAGCGGAAATGGAGAACTCGCCTTCGCCGGTCGATTCCCACAATACCGCCTCGTGATCCTGACCAGCACGGCGAGTCAGCACCGATACTTTGTCGGCCACGATAAAGGAGGAATAAAAGCCCACGCCAAACTGACCAATCAGTTGGGTGTCTTTTTGCTTGTCGCCCGTCAGCTGGGAGAAAAACTCTTTGGTGCCCGAGCGGGCAATCGTGCCCAGGTTGGAAATGGCCTCATCACGAGACATACCAATACCGTTGTCGGACAAGGTGATGGTGCGCTGCTCTTTATCAAATTCCACGCGGATGCGCATTTCCGGATCGCCTTCCAGCAGGGCTGGATTGTCGATGGCCTCGAAACGCAGTTTGTCGCAGGCATCCGATGCGTTGGAAACCAGCTCACGCAGGAAAATCTCCTTGTTGCTATACAAGGAGTGAATCATCAAATGCAGTAATTGTTTGACTTCAGCCTGGAAACCCAGGGTTTCGGACGTATTCGCAGTATCAGTCTGGCTCATGGTGAAAAAGCAAAAAGTGGGTTGATTGCTGCGCGCTTGAACGCGCCCTATTGCAGACAGATAGGGACGGCCCGCTATATTTCAAGAGAGCGGTCAGACAAGCGGGCCAGAAGTCAGGGCAATAACCCCCGCAATCATGACGGCACAACCCAGCAGGCTCCAGACATTGGCTTTCTCGCGCAGCACAATCATGCCCAGCACCGTACCGGCCATCATGGACATTTCACGCGCCGGGGCCACCATGGACAAGGGAGCGCCCATGCTGAGCGCCTGCAAGACCAGAATGTAGGACATGGGCGACAGAAAACCCACTGCAGCGGCCAGCTTCCAGTAGGGTTTGAGCTTCACAAAGCCTTGCCGGCCACGTCGGGCAATGAAGGGCGACAACATGCCCAGACGCAACACATTGCTGAACCAGTCCAGCAAGAAAGGCGATATCAATAGCACTTTGACGCCGTAAGCATCCACGACGGTATAGGCTGCGATCAAAATCCCCGTCTGCATGCCCCAACGCACCCCCACCAGTGCAGCAGGGCTGAAAAAACGGCGCAGATTACCTTGGGTTGCGATCAGCAAAATCCCCATCACCACCAGCAAGATACCCAGCACGCCCAACGGCCGTACCGGCTCCCCCAGCAAGATGAAAGCGCCAATGGACGAGAGCATGGGACCGGTGCCGCGCGCAATCGGATACACCACCGACAGGTCAGCCACTTGGTAGCCTTTTTGCAGGCTCAGGCTATAGCCCATGTGCAACAGGGAGCTGAGCAGCAAACAGGTGATGGTCTCCGTCGTCCAGGGCATATTGCCCTGTGTGAAGACCACCCACAGCATGATGGGAAAATAGAACAGAATGGCGAAAAAGGAGTAGGCGAACACAAAGTGCGCCCCAGCCATTGCCGCACGTTTGGAGAGCAAGTTCCAACCCGCATGAATGAACGCAGCGCATACAACCAACAACAAAGCGGTCCAAGACATGAAGGCTTCCACCAGCAAATAGCAAAAGAAAAACTATACGCCGCCTTGGGGGCCTAAGCCAGCCAACGGCGGCGCTTTGAACGTCCCATGACAAATAAGAGACAGTTCTGGATGCTTAGTACATCAAGGTATGATGCTCGACACGTATTTTGATATGGAGCCTGCCATGACGACCCTGCTGTATGTTGACTTTCCTTACTCCGGCCCCTGGGGCGCAGACATGAGCGCCGCCATGCAGGAGCTGGCGCAATCCATCTCCCAGGAGCCCGGCTTAATCTGGAAAATCTGGACGGAAAATCAAGAGCAGTCCCGCGCTGGCGGCGTCTATTTGTTTAAGGACTTAAGCAGCGCACAGGCCTATCTGGACAAGCACAGCAAGCGGCTCAATGGCTTTGGCATCAGCCAGATCGATTCGCGGTTTTTTGATGTGAACCAGCCTTTGACTGCGCTCAATCACGGCCCCCTGTCGGCACGCTAGCATCACAGCTCGAACAGGCATAAAAAAACCCGCTGGCTCAGTGCAAGCGGGTCATCACATCAGAGACTTAGGCGGTCAGTTCAACGACCTTGAAATCGACCGGCACGTCCAGCGCATTATTGATGTAGTTGGTGAACAGGTTCAACGAAGTCACGGCAACCAGCTCAACCACTTCACCTTCCGAAAAGCCTGCATCGCGCACGGCTTGAACATCAGCGGCAGACACTTGTCCGCGCTCATCCACCAGCTTGAGCACAAATTTCAACGCAGCGGCCGTGCGAGGATCATCGGACTGACCACGTTGGGCCTGGGCCAGAGTTTCAGGGCTAAGGCCCGCATTGGCACCCAATACATTGTGAGCCGCCAGGCAGTATTCGCAACGGTTCCGATCCGCAATCGCGATGGCCAGTTGTTCAACCAGCTTGGCACCCAGCTGACCACCGGCAAAGGCGCCGAAGGAACCCCACATGCTGCGCAAGGCCGCGGGCGAATTGGACACCATGCGGAACATGGCCGGCACGCTACCACCAAATGCTTTCTGAATTTCTTGCAAAGCAGGCTGGCTGGCGGCGGGAGCTTGGGCAACTTCAGGCAAAGTAAGACGGGACATGGAGATCTCCTGTTGAGGTAGGCCGTTGTGGCCGAAAAGAAGCGAACAGGGATAGTGTCTCGCCAATAACAGGATTGTTGGATAAGATTAGTCCCGACAACTTACCTTTTCATCCAGATAGGGTATTGAGATGAACCTAGACCGCCTTTCGCTTTTGCTGGAGCAATTCCGGGTCCGAGCCCATTTGTTTTACAACGGCTCTTTATGCGGCGTGACCCGATTCGCCGCCCAGCCAGGACGCGCATTTCTGCATATTCTGCGCAATGGGCAATTAAGCGTGCGCCATGATCCGCGCGATCCCGTGCCTGAGGTCATGACGATTGATCGTCCCAGCCTGCTGTTTTATCCCCGGCCACTGGAACACGCTTTTTACGATCTGCCCAATGAAGGCTCAGACTTCACCTGCGCCACGCTGGACTTTGATGGCGGTGAACATCATCCCTTGGCTCGCTCCTTGCCAGATCTGATTGTGGTGCCGCTGGACGAAGCAGCAGGTTTGGAGCAGGCCCTGGGTTTGCTGTTTGCAGAAACGGAATCGGTCCGTTGCGGCCACCGCTTGCTGGCAGACCGCCTGTTCGAGATTGTGCTGTTGCAGTTATTGCGCTGGCTGTTTGATCATCCTGACCGCTGCGATATCCCTGTGGGCTTGTTTCGAGGTTTATCGCACCCGCCGGTTGCTCGTGCCTTGCTGGCCATTCAGGCAGATCCAGGCCGGGACTGGACGGTGCAATCCTTGGCCCAAGAGGCGAAATTATCGCGCAGCGCGTTCGCCGTCCAATTCAAGCACTGGGTGGGCGATACGCCCGCAGACTATCTGGCTCAATGGCGTCTGTCTCTAGCCTGTCAAAGACTGTCTCAAGGTCAGTCCGCCAAGCGC
The DNA here is from genome assembly GCF_058808495.1 of Alcaligenes sp. GW821-FHT11D07. Lineage (NCBI taxonomy): Bacteria > Pseudomonadati > Pseudomonadota > Betaproteobacteria > Burkholderiales > Alcaligenaceae > Alcaligenes > Alcaligenes sp. GW821-FHT11D07. Next base: position 280,595 of record NZ_JBXART010000002.1, on the reverse strand, counting down.
ATTGCACTGGATCTGGGCTATGCGAATCCATCGGCCCTGTCGCGCTTGTTTCGACAACGCACCGGCCAATCCATGCGGGAATGGTTGGCGGCGCGCCAGTCACAGTGAGCGATCTTGCTCCAGCACATCCAAAAAGTTCACTAGAGCCGGGTTAGTGTTGTCAGAGACATGGGCACTCATCAGCTCGGCTGCAATATCGTCCGCATCCAGCAAGGGCAGATACACCAAGGTATCCGTACGCAAGCGTGCCAGCGAGGCGGGAACGATGGCAGGAGCAATACCCGCTTCAACCATAATCAGAATGGTGGGCACCATGCTTTCTTGCACAAAGCGCGGCAAGCAACCCGAACGCTGCAATAGCCGCTGTTGAAGCAGGTGAAAGTAGCGCGACTGCTGGCGTGAATAGGCCACCATTTCGTAAGAAAAAGCCTGAAATAGCGTCAGCCCCTGACTATGTTCTTGAGCTCGCGGATCGTCACGCCTGAGCACAAACATCATGGGCTCGGATTCCACTACCTGCGGATTCAGATCCGGTACGGCAAAGGAAGGCCGGATCAAGGCTACATCCACCCGCCGTTCATACAAGGCGGCAGGCATATCGCTGGAGTTCATTTCGTAGACCTGCATATCCACTTGCGGAAAATCCTGGCGAAAGCGATACAAGTGCTTGGACACTCCGGCATAGGCACTGCTGGGGGTCAGGGCAATGCGCAACATGCCCGTCTCCCCCCGATGCACTTGCTGTACCGCTTGCACTGTCTGCTCCAGCTCCGTGCCAATCAAGCGCAAACGCCGTTGCAACTCCGCCCCCGCCGCCGTCAATTGCACGGTGCGCGTAGTGCGAATAAACAAGGTGGCGCCCACCTGTTCTTCCAATCTACGTATGGCTTGGCTCAGGGGTGGCTGGGTCATGAAAAGACGCTGGGCAGCCCGACCAAAGTGCAATTCTTCCGCCAGAATCAAAAACATATCGCTTAACTTAGAGTCCAACATAGAGCCACCAATTAAGTGCAAAAACAAATTAATAACAGTTATTTTTAATATTAGACAACATAATAAGCCGTATCTACTATCCGTCCTGACACTTATCAAATAACAGGGCCATCTGCACGTCACTGCAAAGGCTGGCCCACCGCAGGAGATGAACATGACGGTATTCAAACATCGCGCCCCTTTGTTGAGCGGCTTGCTGGCTCTGACGTTGTTGGGCTCCGGTTCGGCCATGGCCGACGCAGCCTATCCTTCGCAAGCCATCACTTTTGTGGTGCCTTACGCTGCCGGTGGCAGCTCTGACACCCGTTCACGCATGCTGGCTCAGAAAATGAGCGAGAGTCTGGGCGTGACAATTGTGGTGGAAAACAAACCCGGTGCCAGCGGCAATATCGGCACCAGCATGATTGCCCGCGCTAAACCCAATGGCTACACCATTGGCTTGGGCAACTTTGGCCCCATGTCGGTGAACAAGGCGCTGTACGGCAGCAACCTGCCTTTTGATCCCGAGCAGGACTTGCAGCCCATCGCCCTGATCGAACGCGGTGCCATGGCCCTGGGTGTCAACAGCAACTCTGCCTACAAGTCCCTGGCTGATCTGATTACCGACGGCCAAAAGAATCCCCAAAAACTGGATTATGCCTCCACCGGTGCAGGCGGTGCATCGCACTTGCTGACCGAGCAGTTCAAGGCCACGTCCGGTTTTGACGCCGTGCACGTTCCTTACCGTGGTGGTGCTCCAGCATCGAACGATCTGTTAGCCGGAAATATCTCGTTCTACCTGGAACTGGCCAGTCTGTTCTTGCCGCACATGCAGATCGACAACCCTCGTTTGCGCGTTCTGGGCGTGACCTCTGAAGAGCGTCTAAAAGCTATGCCTGATACCCCTACCTTCAAAGAACAAGGTGTGGATCTGGTGGCATCGAACTGGTTTGGCGTGATCGCTCCGGCTGGCTTGCCTGCTGAGGTTCTGGAAAAACTGAACACAGCCGTTAACGATGCACTGAAAGACCCGGAATACCGCAAAATTGTGGAATCGCAAGGTGCGGAAGTAGTCGGTGGCACTCCTGAGGAATTCAGCGCCTTTGTGAAAGAAGAAACCCTGCGCTGGACAGCCCTGATCAAAGCACAGAACATTTCGATTCAATAGTTTCTTGCTGGACCTTATGACTGCACACGCTTCCCCTCTCGCTTTGCAGGACCAGTCCATCCAGGCCTGGTCCTGGTTGGCTGATCCCACTACCTGTCTTAGCACCCATCCCGAAGGCCCCCTGTCGGGCCTGACCTTTGGCGTGAAAGATGTGCTGGATGTTCAAGGCATGCCCACCCGCTACGGCGCGCATTTTCCCAATGCGCTGCCTGCGGAGCGCGATGCCGCCTGTGTAGCCTTGCTACGCCGGGCCGGTGCCATTGCCGTGGGTAAAACAGTGACTGCCGAGTTTGCCTATGCAGCGCCAGGCCCGACCCGCAACCCCCTGAATCTGGAGCATACGCCAGGGGGTTCTTCCAGTGGTTCGGCTGCTGCCGTGGCTGCAGGCATGGTTGATTTTGCATTGGGGACCCAAACTGGGGGCTCCATGATGCGCCCCGCTGCGTTCACCGGCGTTCTGGGTTTCAAACCCAGTTTTGCTGCAGTACATCGCAGCGGGCTTTTCTTGTTATGCGACAGCCTGGACACCATCGGCTACTTCAGCCGGGAACTGAGCGTGCTGCGCCAAGTTGCCAGTGTGCTGCAAGGCTTGCCCGAAGCCAGTACACCGATTGCTCCACGCATTGGCGTCCTGGATGGCAAAGACCTGGGCCCCATTACGCCCGCAGCACTGGCCGCTTTGGACCAAGGCTGTCTGCATCTGGAAAAACAAGGGGCTCAGGTAGAGCGTTTGCCTGCCGATCCCCAACTTAAAGAGCTGCTGATCCTGCAAGGTCAGATCATGGGCTATGAAATGGCGCGCAGCCTATTGCCCGTCTGGCAAGCCAGCCCGGATGCACTGCGTCCCGTGACGGTACAAGCGATTCAGCGTGGCCTGGATCTGCCCGCAGCGGACTACCACGCCTGGCAAGCACGCCGCCGCCAGCTACAGCAGGAATGGCAGGATCGCTATGGCCATTTCGATGCCTTGCTGACACCTGCTGCTCCAGGCCCTGCGCCTTACGGTTTGGACAGTACGGGCTCTTCTATCTTGAACCGCCCCTGGTCCTTGCTGGGATGGCCTACCTTGAGCCTGCCTGCCCCGGAGCAAAACACGCCCCTGCCGCTGGGTCTGCAACTGATCGGTCTACCGCATCAGGATGATGCCTTGCTGGATCTGGCCTCCCTTTTAGTCCCTGAACAGCAAACCTGAGCACAGATCGCTGCGGTAAACAGCAACCAGAATCATTAACAAATACTTTAAATAACAACAATTTAGGGATGCTTTGAGTTTTCTCAAAGCTCTCTGTTGTCCTACCCTAAAGACCCATAGGCAGCGTACTAACATCACTAGATGTCTCCGGTGCGCTGCGTCGGTCTTGTCTTTTGCAAAACGCGTGCAGCGCCCGGCTATCTCATTAACCGGATAAGTCCATGCGCCGCCCGCTCTTACTGCTGCTTGCTTCCTTTTTTCTGATCTGGGCTGTTGAAGCCTTCTGGTTGTCCCCTTCTCCACCCGGAGATGATCTGTGGGTAATCCGCCAAGAAGGCATGCTGCTAACTGGTATTTTGGCCTTGGGCTTTATGACGGCCATCATGGTATTAGCCCTGCGCCCACGTCGCCTGGAACCCTGGCTAGGCGGTATGGACAAGGCCTACAAGCTGCACAAATGGCTGGGCATCTTCGCCATTTTGTTAAGCCTGGCTCACTGGCTTAGCAAACAATCCAAATCCGTGATCTCGGCAGCTATCGGCACCAACGGCAAACTGGTCAAAGACCCCGTTCCTGAATGGATCAGCCTGCTCAAACCCTATGCCAAAACATTGGGCGAATGGACGTTTTACGCGCTGATCGTGGTGCTGATCATCACACTGGCACGCCGTACCGTGTCTTATAAACATTGGTACAGCCTGCATCGCTTGATGCCTATTGCCTATCTGATTCTGATCTTTCATGCCGTCGTCCTGACACCCCCTGCGTATTGGTATGGCATTGGTGGCTGGCTGTTGGCCATCAGTATGGTGATCGGAACCGTTGCAGCCCTGATTCAGCTGTGGCGCAACCTGCACCCGGACTTCCCACACTCGGGTACGGTGATCTCCTGTACGGAGCAGGGAGACGTCTTGAAAGTGCAATGCCGCATGGATACCTCCTGGCCTGGGCATCAGCCCGGTCAATTCGCCTTTTTACGTTTGCAAGGCGAGTACGAATCCCACCCCTTCACGCTCTCGGATGCCGATCAGGACAATCGCATCGTGCGTTTTCACATCAAGCAATTGGGGGATTGGACGCGCAGCTTGCCAGAACGGCTGAATGCAGGACAAGCGATTGAGCTGGACGGCCCGTATGGCCAATTCCTCCAGCCCAATAAAGATGACGGGGGGGTTCACGTCTGGGTTGGTGCCGGGGTGGGCGCAACACCATTTTTATCCTGGTTAAGCCAGGATCACGAGGACGGTCACGCTCCCCATGCCTACCTGCAATATGCGTGTCAGTACGGCAATGACCCACTCGCAAACGCTCTGCGCAAAGCGGCCGAGCAACACCCGGACGTGAATCTGGATATCTACGCAGACGGTCGTCGATGGTCCCCCAGAGAGGCGCTGCAGTACTTTCAGGCAGACCAGCCCTTGCATATCTGGTTCTGCGGTCCCGCAGCCATGGGCAAGCAGTTGCAACGAGAACTAAAACAGACCTTGCCAGCGGACTCCTGGACCTTTCACAACGAACACTTTCAGTTTCGTTAAAAAAAGGCGTATTACGCTGGGCGGGACGGCGTCACGCCCAGCATGGAAACAAACATCTTCACCATATTTTTTTCCATTGCATCCCACTGCTGGGCGCTTTCCAGACCCATATTGTCGACCGCGCCGTGCATGCCTTGATAGATTACCCAGGCAGCCAGTTCCACATCATCAACAGACCACGCACCCGCTTTCTGGCCCCCATTCAAAATCAGCAGCAGGGGTTCCACTACCGTATTTCGTTCGCCCTGGTAGTTACTGCGTATATGGTCCGAAAACACCAAATCATGCATATCCAGGGTGTCCCGATACGCCTGTACCGACGCACGCGTCCAACAGGCCAGACGCTCGGCCCAATCATCCTGGGGAGCCCGCTCCAGCGCCGTTTGCACCCGGTCATGAAATTGCTGGATGAATTGTTCGCGTAATGCTGCCAGCAGTTCCTGCTTGGAACTGAAGTAGTGATAGAACAAGCCTTTGGACATCCCTGCCCGCGCCACAATATCGTCTACCGGCGTCGCGTCAAAACCCTGCTGCAAAAACAAGGCAGCCGCCGCCTCCAGCAAATCACGACGGCGAACTTCAGAGGGTTGGGTACGAGGTGTTTTGGCGACTGTCATGGTCTTCAAAGTAAGGATTAGTACCCGCTGGGCAGAGCCAGCAAGTATCACTGCATTATTTTAGCCAGCCTATTTATTTTCCATTGACTGACAGTCAGTCAATATTTTATAGTCGTGATAATAGTTCTTATTTAGTAAATATCATGACTCGTCGACTGGCTCTGACCATTGCCACGTACCTGGGGACCTTCATGGTCAGCCTGGACATCAGCATTGTGAATCTAGCCCTGCCCCGCATGCAGCAAGCACTGCAAACCGATATGGCCGGATTGCAGTGGATCGTGGATGCCTATGCCCTGTGCTTATCCGCTTTCATGCTGTCAGCCGGTTTGCTGGGCGACCGGTATGGCCGCAAGAAAAGCTGGTTGCTCGGGGTGCTGGCCTTTACGGTTGGGTCGATGATGTGCGCGCTGGCCACCACGCTACCTGCCTTGCTCTGGGGCCGCGTCGTTCAAGGGATCGCTGGAGCCCTACTAATCCCCGGCGCCCTGTCGATTCTGACTCACGCCTTCCCCAATCCTGCTGAACGCGCCCGGGTAATTGGTGGCTGGTCCTCCTTTAGCGCGCTGGCCCTGGTGCTCGGTCCAATTTTGGGCGGTGTGCTGGTGGACCTGGCCGACTGGCCCTCTATTTTCAGCTTGAATCTGCCTTTGGGCTTGCTGACCTTGGGCCTGGGCCTATGGGGCATTGATGAATCCGCCCACCCAGAACATGCGGCCTTTGACCCTATTGGCCAATTGCTGAGCATCATCTGGCTTGGTGCGCTGACCTACGGCTTGATCTGCGCCGGAGAACAGGGCTGGCACACGGCCGCCACCCTCCGCGCCTTGACCTTGGCCGCAGTCAGCTTCCTGGCCTTTATTTATGCTCAAACCCGTGTCGCTCGCCCACTTTTACCCTTGAGCCTGTTTAGGGACTACCGCTTCAATGTGGTGAGCATCGCCTCTTTTGTGCTGGGCTTTGCGGTTTATAGCAATGTGTTCTTCCTGTCTTTGTTCTTTCAGAAGGCACTGGGTTGGACTGCGACTCAAACCGGCTGGGGGCTGGCTCCGCAATTTATCGGCATGGCCTTGATAGCCTCACGTTTTGGCGCAATCAGTCAGCGGATTGGCTTGAAGTGGGTATTAGCAGCAGGCTTTATCTTCATGACGGCGGGTTCCTGGTTGCTATTGCTGCTACAACCGGGCTCCTCCTACTGGTTGGCTGGCTCGTCGCTGGTGTTACTGGGCGTGGGCATGGGCTTAGCGGTACCGGGGTGCAACACGCTAGTCATGGGCCTGGTGCCACGCGAACGCTCTGGCATGGCTTCGGCCACCACCAATGCCCTTCGGCAGACCGGCATGACGCTCGGCGTGGCCCTGTTGGCTTCCTTGATGAGCCAGGGAGCGGTCTCCTCCCTGGCCAGCCGTCTGAGCCCCGCCCGCCCTGATGTGGAACAGGCCCATCACATCATCACCTCTGGCCACGTCAACTTGCCAGCGTCTGCAGACCCCTTCTTTTGGATGGAGGCGGTACAACAGGCATGGGCAGACGGTTTTCACCGGGTGATGTTCTGGGCGGGCTTGCTGACGGTACTCAGTCTGATCCTGTTGCTTCGCCTGCGCTTGCCCCGAGCCCAGGCCGTGCAAGCCACGGCGGTAGAACTGCATTAAGCCGCTCCTGTGCCCTAAACCCGGTGTGGATTTACAATAGCGTATGGACAAATTACGACTCGATAAATGGCTATGGGCGGCGCGCTTTTACAAGACGCGTAGCCTGGCCTCCGAAGAAATCACCAAAGGGCGTGTTTTGCTGAATCAGCAAACAGCCAAGCCTGCCCGTGAAGTCTGTATCGGTGATCTGATTACGCTGCGCAAAGAGACCCCGCCTATGGAGGTGCAAGTACAAGCCCTGAGCGGTGTACGCGGCCCCGCACCTGTCGCCCGTCAGTTGTATCAGGAGACGGAAGAAAGTAGCACGCGCCGCGCACAGGCGGCCGAGCAACGCCGTTTAGCTCCCGAGCCCGCATTGGATTTTGATGCGGGTCGCCCGACCAAACGGGACCGCCGACAGATGCAAAATTTACGCGGAAAATAGCACCGCGCACTCTTGCATTTCTCAGCTTTTATCTGGCCCTGCCAAGCTCTGCTTGCCAGGGCTTTTTCTATTCCCCAACGCCTTTTTAAAAGTCCCCATAAACGCTGTTGCCACCCTGTTTTGAAATCGGTTCACCCGGAAAAGAACAAGCATCCCGACTGCTAAAAACCCAGCTTTGATATATCAGATAAAGCGTTTATATATCAATTAAATCAAGGGTTTACACCATTGATCAGTCTTGACACAAAACGCTATAAACCTAAAACAATTACATGCATACGCATCAAAAAAAGTGTGAGGAGACTGAAGAAATGAAGATCACGGCAGTACGCGCAATCCCCTTGAACGTGCCTTTTGCGTTCGACAGCGCCGGTATCAAAAAGCCCAGCAATCTGGCCATCTGTCATGTAGAAATTGAGACGGACGAAGGCATCACCGGCTATGGCCTGAGCGCCATTACCGAAGAACACCCGGTTGCCAGCACTATCAATGACATTCTGGCCAGCGACCTGATCGGCCAGGACCCTTTGAACACAGAGCGCCTGTGGGATCGCATGTACTGGAATGTGTGCCCTCGCGGTCAAACCGGCTACGCCATGCACGCCATCTCGGCGCTGGACATCGCGTTGTGGGACATCAAAGGCAAAGCATTGGGCCTGCCGGTCTGGAAACTGCTGGGTGGCGCCCGTGAAAAAGTCCCGGCTTACGCCACCTTCGGCTTTGCGTTTTTAAACGAGGAAGAACTCGTCAAGGTTGCGCTGGACTGCGTAGACCAAGGCTTCAAGGGCCTGAAAATGGTGGTTGGCCATCATGGCCTGCAACGCCGTGACGAACCCCGTCCCTTGGCAGAACTGATTCGCCAGGACATGCGCCGCATGAGTCTGGTGCGTGAGGCTATCCCGGCTGACATTCCTTTGTACATCGATGGCAATTGCAGTCTGGACTACATGCATGCCAAAACGATCGCCCGCCATGCCCGCGATCTGGATGTCGGTTTTTTTGAAGAACCTATCACCCAGAACGACACCGGCCGCTTGCGCGAACTGCGCCAAAGTACAGGCATCACCATTGCTGCCGGTCAAAACGAAGGCCAGTCCTACCGTTTCCGTGACCTGCTCATGCAGCAGGCCGTCGATATTCTGCAGCCCAACGTGCTGATCTCCGGTGGCTTTACTCAATCGCGCAAGATCTTTGCCCTGGCAGAAAGCTTTAATGCTTCGGTCGCCAATGGCGGTGCTTTCCCTTCCCACAACGGTCACCTGCACTGCGGTTTGTTGAACGGCGGTGATGTGGAATGGCACTTGGCCGCCAGCGCCATGATGGCCGAGATCTACACCGGCCTGCCTCAGCCCGAACAAGGCTGGCTGCGCATGCCCGACGCCCCTGGCCTGGGCCTGACGCCCCGCCAGGATCAAATCGACAAGCTGCGCAGCAATCCCGGCAGCTTGGGCTCCGGCAAAGGCTGAACCGACGACTACCGAGGAGGTAAAAAAACATGAAACCCTGGTCCCGTGTTGTACTTGCCCTCAGTTTTACTTTTGCTGCCCTGCCCACCAGTTGGGCCGCCCCGCCCGCCTGGGCCGAGCGTCCCGTGCGGCTGATCGTCCCATCCGCTGCCGGCGGCTCGGGCGACACCCTGGCCCGCCCTCTGGCCGAAGCCCTAGGCAATGAAATTGGTCAAATCGTTGTGGTAGAAAACAAGGGAGGAGTCGGTGGTGTGCTGGGTGCCAGCATGGTTGCCAACTCCAGCCCCAACGACAATCAGCTGCTGTTTGGCGCCGTTCACCACATGATTGCGCCTGCTGTGTTGAAGAACTTTCCCTACAACACCCGCACTGACTTAAAGCCCGTCACCCTGATTGCTGCCATGCCCAATGTGCTGGTGGTCAATGCCAAGTCTCCCTATCACAGCGTCCAGGATTTACTGGAGGCGGCCAAAAAAGGACATGGGGTGAACTACGGCACCAGCGGCGTGGCCACCATGCTGCATCTGATGGCGGGCAAGCTGGAAAAAGTGTCTGGCACCACCATGACTGCCGTGCACTACAAAGGCAGTGGCCCGGCCGTCATGGCGCTGATCAGTGGCGATCAAGTGGACTTTATGTTCGAGACCATGCCATCCGCCGTGGCACAGATACGCAATGGCCGCTTGCGTGCCCTGGCCGTCACCAGCCCGGAACGTGCCGCAGCTCTGCCTGATGTTCCTACCTTGAAAGAGCTGGGCCTGGATGAAATAAGCGCCCAGACCTGGTACGGAATTTTCATGCAAGGTGATGTGCCGGATGCCACGGTGCAAGAGGTGGCACAAGCTATCCACAAGGCTCTGGCAACCGAGAAGATCCAGACCTCCTGGGAGAGCAACGGAGCCACACTAGTCACCAATAGTCCCGCCGAATTCACCGCTTATGTGGATCAGGAGCTGAATTACTGGGCCAATGCGGTCGGTGATTTGGGTTTGAGCGATTTTTAGACCCGCCGGATTTCGTTCCAGAAAGGGGCTGCTTCATGCAGCCCTTTTTTCCGACCTTGCCAAGGCCCTGCGGCTTCGCGTTATGCTGTTGCTCCCACCCTCCAGCCAACGACCACTATGCCCAGCCCTTTCCATCCCTTTGATGAACTTGCTCAACAGCTCCTGCCCCATAGCAGCACCAGCCATAACGACGGCTCGCACGATCAATCTCACCTGATCCGTGTCTGGAAAAACGTCTGTACCATCCAGGCTCAGGAAGGCGGTGACCTGCGAATTTTGTTGGCATCCACTGTGCTGCATGATTGCGTCGCAGTAGAAAAAAACTCTCCGCTGCGCTCTCGTGCATCGACCTTGGCAGCCGAACAAGCGCAACACCTGCTCCGTGAAATGGGCTGGTCAGAACAAGACTGTGAAGCAGTAGGCCAGGCCGTACGAAGCCATAGCTTTTCAGCCAATATCCCGCCCGTCAGCCTGGAAGCGCGTATTTTGCAAGATGCAGACCGACTGGATGCGATCGGGGCCTTAGGAGTCGCCCGCTGCTTCTACACAGCAGGACGCATGGGCTCCAGCCTGTACGACGCGCAAGACCCCAAAGCAGAAAACCGCCCCCTGGATGACAAACGCTACGCACTGGACCACTTTCCAGCCAAGTTATTCAAACTGGCCGAAGGTTTCCAAACCGAAACCGGACAAAAAATCGCACACGAACGACATGCGCGGATGGAGCGGTTTGTAGAAGAAATGTTGGGGGAGCTGTAGGCAGCCGCTCTAACTAAGCAGCCTTATAACTCCGTATATTTCTTGTTCGTGCCCCGCACCTTGTCAGCGGGGTATTTCTGCGCGTTCTTGGCAATTTTGTTGGTGACGGCCTCATTCATATCTACACCCAAAACATAAGCAAGGCGGCTCAGATAGATCTGCACATCAGCCAGCTCATCGCGCACCGCTTCAGCGGTTTTAGGGTCATTGCCAGCCTGGCGGGATTGGTCTTCTGTCAGCCACTGAAAGATCTCGATCAGCTCGCCCACTTCATTGGTCAGCGCCATGGCCAAGTTCTTGGGGCTATGAAATTGCTCCCAATCGCGCTCGCGAGCGAACTGAGCTACGGCCTCGTTCAAACCCGTCAGATTCATCAAGGGACGTTTGGCGTTTGAGTCTGTCATCACACTTCACTTAAAAAATTTTGATCCAGCGACAGACTCACACAAAGAACGGGCAGATGGCAAGCCCGCTGGAACTACCGCTCCGTGCTAGTCAGGCTGGCCATCAGGCGATCCAGCGCATTGGCAAACGCGCGACGATCAGCCTGACTAAAAGGGGCGGGTCCGCCTATGTCTACACCAGTGCTGCGTAGCTCTTCCATCATGTCTCGCATGGCCAGACGCTCGCCAATACTGTTGGCATCCAGGCGCTCGCCCCTGGGCGTCAGAACTAGAGTCTTGCGCTCCAGCACCTGTGCCGCCAAAGGGATGTCACCGGTAATGATCAAATCGCCTTCATTGGCATGCTGGACGATGTAGTCATCCGCCACATCGAAGCCTCGGGGCACTTGCACGGCCCGTAGCCAAGGGGACGGCGGAGTACGCAGCATCTGGTTCGCCACCAAGGTCACATGCCGGCTCCAGCGCTGCGCAGCGCGATACAGGATTTCTTTGATGACTACCGGACAAGCATCGGCATCTACCCAGATCTGCATGAATTACAGGTCCAGCGCTTGGGCCAGCAGGCGGTCAATGACTTCATTGGTGGACACACCTTGCTCAGCAGCACGAGCACGTACGGCATCAATAACAGGCTGGGTCAGTTTGACGGGAAAGGACACCAGACCGGCCGCTTGATCCAGACGGCGTTGTTCGCGTCGGTCTGCAACGGCAGAGTCACCGGCAAAGCGCTGAGGTGGGCTGGCTTTTTTCATATCGCTCAGCAGTTTGACCGCGCTGAGCTTTTCCATATCGGTGCGTTTCATGGGGATTTCTTTATAAGAATGGGCTGGCTCGCTCGGAGTAAGCGAACAACACAAGGACAGAACCAAGAGCCAGTATGGCTGGCATACTGCGCAGCTTACGGGAAAAAGTCCAGATTTTTATACATGTCCTGCCGTGAGACATGCATTGACTGGCTACATTACTCTTTACTTACGTCGGTGCTGCAGAGGACGAACCCGGCATTCCCAATTCTGCCATCATCCATTCCCGAAACTCGCCAATAGCTTGCAAGCGGCGCGTTGCATGGGAATAGGTCAAATAATGGCCCGTGTAATACATTTCTTGCTCAATGCCAGCCAAAGGGCGAACTAAATCGCCCCGGGCCAGCTCACGCTCGGCCAGCAAGGTTGATTCCAAGGCGACACCCAAGCCATCTGCAGCAGCGGCTATCGCCAAAAAGCTACGATCAAAGCGAGCACCTTTCAAAGGCGGTGAGGGCATTCCATGATGTTCAAACCAGGCCGGCCAACGAATCTGTTTCACATCGCTCTGGATCAATGGCACCCGGTATAAATCCTCAACTGTCCGTATTTGCGCCGCCATTTCTTTAGAACACAGCGGCGTCAACAGCTCCTCTGCCAATGGAACTACCAACTGCCCCTCCGAACGTGGCTTGCCGTACACCACGTCAAGATCAAACTCGTTGTACTCAAACCGCGCATATTCCGTATTGGCAGCCAGACGCAAGTCGATCTGCGGATGCGTTTCCAGAAAACGGCGCAGACGTGGCAGCAGCCATTGCGCGGCAAAACTGGGAGCAGAGTGCATGCGCAGCACGGCGGGCCGATCACTGGAGACCAGATCAATACCTTGGCGCAGCTCATCAAACGCACGCCCGACGTGACTGTATAGCGTCTCCCCGGCGGGAGTCAGCACGATGGTACGGGTACTGCGTTTGAACAAGGACGTACCCAGATGATCCTCCAAGCGTCGGATTGCATGGCTGACGGCACTGGGGGACAGAAACAGCTCATCGGCAGCTGCCCGAAACGAACCAGTACGAGCCGCTGCCTCAAAAGTCCGCATCATCGCGATCGGAATGTTTCTGAGCATATTAGTGACTCCAATTCATCAATACATGCAATCTTACCGTTTGTTTGGCCTTTTCGCTGTTGATACGATTCATCAATAACAAGATATCCATTAAGGAGAAGGCATCATGTTGTTGAAAGATAAAGTCGCCGTCATCTCTGGCGCTGCTGGCCTGCGAGGTATTGGTCTGGCAACTGCCCGTCGTTTTGCCGAACAAGGCGCCAAAGTTGCGATCCTGGATCTGAACCTGGAGGCTGCGCAGACTGCTATCGCCAGTCTGCCTGCCGGTTCACATCTGGCTTTGGTTTGTGATGTGACAGACCGTGAACAGTGTCAGCTCGCGGCTAAACAGATTGTTGAGCACTATGGTCGTATTGACGTTCTGATCAACAATGCAGGGATCACGCAGCCCGTACGCACACTGGATATCGACCCGGAAAGCTGGGATCGCATTCTGGACGTCAATTTGCGCGGCGTACTCTACTTGAGCCAAGCCTGCCTGCCCACGATGCGCTCCCAAGGTAGCGGCTCCATCGCCTGCATGTCCTCCGTATCCGCGCAGCGCGGCGGTGGCATCTTTGGCGGTCCCCATTATTCCGCCGCCAAGGCAGGGGTTCTGGGTCTGGCCAAAGCCATGGCTCGAGAATTCGGCCCCGATGGCATCCGTGTGAACTGTGTCACACCAGGTTTAATCGAAACCGACATTACCGGCGACAAACTGACCGATGCCATGCGCCAGGACATCCTCAAGGGAATCCCGCTGGGTCGACTAGGCGCTGCGGGTGATGTGGCCAACGCCTATCTGTTTTTAGCCTCTGACCTGTCTGCCTATATCACCGGCGCCGTTATCGATGTCAATGGCGGCATGCTCATTCATGGCTAAGGCCGTCATCAGGAGTCAATTTCCATGAGTCTTACCACCACTGCAACTTGCTCAACATTGCTGCCGCTGCAAGAAGCTGCCTGGCGCATTCGCCGTCTGGCCTTACGCATGGGCGAAGTGCAAGGCCAGGGCTACATCGGCCAGGCCCTGGGCATGGCCGACATCCTGGCTGTGGCCTACCGCCACGCCATGAACTACAAAGCGGACGACCCTAAATGGGAAGGACGAGATCGTTTCTTGTTGTCGCACGGTCACTATGCGATTGCCCTGTATGCCGCCCTGATTGAGGCAGGTGTGATCCCGGAACAAGAGCTGGAGACCTACGGCAGCGACGACAGCCGTCTGCCCATGTCTGGAATGGCGACCTATACCCCGGGGATGGAAATGTCCGGAGGCTCACTAGGCCAAGGGCTACCTATCGCTGTGGGCATGGCACTAGCGCTACGCCAAAAGAACAACCCCGCCTTTGTGTACAACTCCATGTCGGATGGCGAGCTGGATGAAGGCTCGACCTGGGAGGCCGCCATGTCTGCCGCCCATCATGGCCTTGAGCACCTTATTTGTCTGGTCGACATCAATCAGCAGCAAGCGGACGGCCCCTCCGGCAAGGTATTGGGCTTTGAACCGCTGGCCGACAAATGGGCTGCTTTTGGTTGGCACGTACAGCGAGCCGATGGCAATGACATTGCTGCGGTACGACAGGCCTTCGATACGGCTCGCCAGGTAGCCACCCCCAAGCCACGCGTGATCCTGTTCGATACCCGGATGGGATGTGGCGTGCCTTTTCTTGAGCAACGCGAAAAGAACCACTTCATCCGCGTTGATGCTGATGAATGGCAGCAAGCGCTCGATATATTGGACGCCAACAAGCCGGGAGTATCCCCATGAATAACACCTCCACTGCCCCTCGCCTGAAAACCTCCGCCATGATTGCCTCGATTGCCGATGACAATCAGCGCACCGAAACGGCTCCCTTCGGCCACGCATTGGCAGAGCTGGCAAACCAGCGTCCCGATATTGTTGGCATGAGCGCTGACCTGGCTAAATACACGGACCTGCACATTTTCGCGCAAGCACATCCCGAGCGTTTTTTCCAGATGGGCATGGCCGAACAACTTCTGATGGGCGCCGCTGGGGGAATGGCTAAAGAAGGCTTTACGCCATTTGTGACCACTTACGCGGTCTTTGCTTCACGCCGCGCCTATGACTTCATTCACCAAGTCATTGCGGAAGAAAATCTTAATGTGAAGATCGCTTGCGCCTTGCCCGGACTGACCACGGGCTACGGCCCCAGCCATCAAGCCACAGAGGATATCGCCATCTTCCGAGGAGTGCCTGGCCTGACGATTCTTGATCCCTGCGATGCTCTGGATACACGCCAGGCCGTGGCAGCCATGGCTAATCATCCTGGCCCAGTGTATATGCGCTTACTACGAGGCAAAGTGCCTCTGGTGCTGGACGAGTACGACTACCAGTTCGAGATGGGCCGCGCCAAGCTTTTGTGCGACGGTGATGATGTGCTGTTCATCAGCAGCGGACTGATGACCATGCGCGCACTGGACGCTGCCAAAATCTTGCGCGAACAAGGTATCAGTGCCGCTGTACTACACTCTCCGACCATCAAGCCACTTGATAGCGACACTATTCTTGCTCAGGTCCAGCGCCGTCCACGTCTGGTCGTGGTTGCTGAAAACCACTCAAGCATTGGCGGTCTGGGTGAGGCCGTAGCCCACACTTTGTTAATGGCAGGCGTCACTCCAGCGGGCTTCCGTCATATTGCCTTGCCGGATGCCTTTTTGGATGCAGGTGCCTTGCCAACCCTGCATGATCGGTACGGAATTTCAACAAGCTCAATCTGCCAGTCTGTTCGCAGCTGGCTCTAGCCTCAGTCGGCCACCCTTGTGGCCGCGCTGAACAAGAAGAATGGCGCCAAGACCATTCCTGATTCTATCTAGGAGACAAACATGACGATGACTCGCAGAACCTTTCTGGCTGGCGCCAGCGTAGTTGCTATCGCGCCCGCCTTCCCTGCTTTCTTGCGGCGCGCCCATGCCGCCACGACGTTAACCCTGGGACATGGCGCAGTACCTGGCAACCCACGTGCACTTGCAGCCGAACGCTTTGCCGCCCTAGTCTTGGAAAAAACCCAAGGTGCGGTGCGCATCAACATCGCCGGGGCCGAACAATTGGGTAGTGATGCCGCCATGCTCACGAGCTTGCGCACAGGCGTGCTGGACTTCAGCATTAACAGCCAAGGCGCCACGGCAGCCGTCGCTCCCGAATTAAATGCACTGGGCCTGCCGTTTCTATTTCGCGACCCGGCGCACGCGTTGGCCATACTCAAAGGTCCCATCGGCAATGAACTGGCAGAACGCCTTCAAAAACGGGGCTTGGTCGCGCTGGACTGGTGGGACAACGGCGTGCGTCATGTCACCAATAGCAAACGCCCTATCCTGACCCCGCCCGATCTGGCCGGTATGAAAATACGAGTCCCAGCCGATGCCATGCTGATGGATGTGTTCCGAGCTCTGAACGCCAGCCCTGAGCAAATCGCCTTCGGTGAACTGTATCTGGCCTTGCAGCAAGGCGTTGTGGACGGCCAAGAGAACCCGCTGGCCAACATCGCCAGCTCCAAGCTGTATGAAGTGAACGCCTTCATCAGCCTGACCGGCCATGTCTGGCAGAGTAATCCATTCCTGATGGCCCGTATGGCACAAGGCAAGGTAGGGCAACCTGAGTTGACGGCCATCCGTGAAGCAGCCGTTGAAGCAGGCCTGATGCAACATCAATTGATGCATGACACCAACGAAAAGCTGGCGCAAACGCTGCAGGATTTTCCCGGCGTGAAAATCAACGAGGTTGACCGCCCTGCCTTCCAACAAGCGACCAGCGCAATTGCCGAACAATGGAAGAAAAAACCATTCGGTGATCTCGTCGCGCAATTGATGGACCAAGCGGCGCAATAAGTGCCGCGATGTGACCAAAGGAATGCCATGACCTTACCCACTGCGCGCGCACCGCGCCTGCTTGCGGCAACACACTGGCTGGACCGTCAGATCTACCGTGTGTGTTCAGTCTTGCTGCTCGTCACGATGCTGGTCCTGCTGGTCGGATTGAGCCTGAATGTCGTGCTGCGTTATCTGTTGCAAGGCGGCGGTCTGGGATGGGTGTCCGAGATGCCGTCCTATCTCTTTCCCTGGATGATCGCTGCCGGAATCGTCATGGCAGCCCAGCAAGGGGCCCACATTGCCATTGATATCCTGAGCCAGTACCTGGGCCACCGTGCCCGCTGCGCTCTGGCCTTAAGTGTCAACGCGCTCATTGTGGTCGCGTATCTAGTGCTGTTCGACGTCATCGTGGACATGATGGAAATTGTGGCCTTTGAACGCAGCCCACTGCTTGATCTGCCCTTGAGCTGGGCGTATGCCGCGCTGGCATTCGCCGCCTTGGGAACCGCTATTTGCAGTTTGCTGATCGGCGTACGAATCGTCCTCCAGGGCGAGGCCGGCCTGCCAACCCCGAATAAGGAGTACTGACATGATTGCGGTCATGATCATTACATTTTTTGCTCTGCTGATTTTGTCAGTGCCTGTCGGGCACGTCCTGGTCATTGCATCCGGAGCCGCCGTTAGCTCCAGCGACTTTTTGCCCTTGAACCTGATTGCCCAGCAGATGTTTGCCCCCACGCAGTCATTTCCTATGCTGGCTTTGCCTTTCTTCATTCTGGCGGGCAGCCTTATGATGAGCGGGGAACTAGGGCGCTACCTGATCGAATTTGCCACGCTTTTAGTACAACGCTATCGGGGTGGCTTGGCCTCCGTAACGGTGTTGGGTTCAGCAACGGTTGGGGGAGTAGCTGGCTCCGCGGTGGCTGATGCAACCGCTATGGGCTCGGTATTAATCCCTTGGCAAAAACGCGAAGGCTATCCTGCCGCGTTTGTCGCCGCCAATAATGCCGCCACATCCATGATTGCCGTGCTGATCCCACCCTCCATACCCATGATTCTGTATTCACTGGTGTCTGGGGTGTCCATTGGTGAGCTATTTCTGGCAGGTGTCTTGCCGGGCCTGCTGATCACAGTGGCCTTTATTATGGTGTGCAACATTTCCGCACGCCTGCGCAACTTTCCTTATCAGCGCACTGCTTTTGATTGGCAACGATTCTGGCCTTTGCTGTGGAAAGCACTGCCAGCCTTGGCGCTACCCATACTTATTTTGGTACTACTGCGTTTCGGCATTGCTACTCCCACCGAAGTCTCCGTGCTGGCAACCCTGTACTCCCTATTCATGGGGACGGTGGTTTATCGGGACCTGAACATGAGCAAAATTGTTCAGGCGACACTCTCAGCAGGTGTTTCGACCGGCATTGTCATGCTGGTCATCATGGGATCGGCAGCTGTTGCCTGGTTGGTCACGTATGCACAGATTCCCCAGCTATTCACTGCTTGGGCCTTGGAAACGCTGCAAAACCCCTTGCTCATTATTCTGCTGCTCAACGTAATTATGTTGGTGGTGGGAATGTTCATCGACTTGCCTGCTGCCATTTTGCTGCTTAGCCCTATCTTTGTGCCTTTGGCCATGGAAATTGGCCTGGACCCTTTGCAGTTGGGCATCATGATGGTCTTGAACCTGAGCATTGGTTTATATACTCCACCAGCGGGCACCACGCTTTTCATCTCCAGCACGATTGCCAACGTGCCGGTGCTTAAAGTGGTACGTGAACTGGCACCGTTTTACCTGGCTGCGCTGATCATTCTGGCCTTGTTCAGCTACGTTCCCGCGCTAACACTGCGTTTTACCTGATGCTGAATCCGCGTTGAGGGCAAGGGGCGATATCTAAGCGCCCCACAACACGGTAAAACCATAAAACACACACGCATACCCCATGCAGGGACAAAACCAGCCACCCAATAAAAAACCCGCCGAAGCGGGTTTTTTATTGGCCTGATCGTATCAGTCCTGACGTGCAGTCACTTCTACCAGGTGGTAGCCGAACTGAGTCTTGACGGGGCCTTGTACAACGCCAACGGGGGCGCTGAACACAACCTGATCGAACTCGGGCACCATTTGGCCACGACCAAAGGTTCCCAGCTCGCCGCCCATGCGGGCCGATGGGCAGCTGGAATTTTCCTTAGCCACCTGAGCGAAGTCAGAACCACCTTCGATAGCGGATTTCAATTCATTCGCTTTCTCTTCGGTGCTGACCAGAATGTGGCGTGCGGAGGCTTGTGCCATGGTGTACTCCTTTTTTTAGAAAATCGTTCGAGCTTAACCCAGAACCATGCCGGAAGCGAAGCCCCCGGCGCGGTTCTACACCTGCTGTTTCAATTTCAGGCTTAGGCAGCTTTCTTGCGCTTGGCTGCAGCAATGCCATGACCCAGACCCACAATCAACAAGGCGCCCACAACTTCAGCGATCAGCTTGGTGCTGGTGGAGGCTTCACCGAAGTACTCGATGAATTTCACATCCGTCACGATCATGCCGCCGGCAATCCAGCCCAACAAAGCTGCGCCCAGTGTTACGACGAACGGGAAACGGTCGATCAGCTTCAGGACCAGTGTGCTGCCCCAGATGATGATAGGCACGCTGACAATCAGACCAAACACCACCAGACCGATCTGGTGATCCGGATCTGCCGTCTGAGCAGCACCGGCAATGGCGATCACGTTATCCAGGCTCATCACAAAGTCAGCGATGATGATGGTCTTGACCGCTTTCCACAAGGTGGCGCTGCCTTCGACATTTCCGTGACCTTCATCTTCGGGGATCAGCAGCTTGACGCCGATCCAGACCAGCAACAGGGCACCAACCACTTTCAGGTACGGCACGGCCAGCAAGGTCAACGCGAATGCAATCAGTACGACGCGCAGGCCAATGGCACCGGCCGTACCCCACAAAATACCTTTAATACGCTGTTGTGCAGGCAAGTTACGACACGCCAGTGCAATCACCACCGCGTTATCGCCCCCCAGCAATATATCGATCAGGATGATCTGAAATACTGCCGCCCAACTCATTGTCTGCAAAAACTCAATCATGTGTAAGACCGCCTTTTCATATTGTTGAAATTGAAACCTGACGACCATCTTGTCTGACTGTACAACAGCAATCTGACTTGCAGTGCACCAACAAAAATGGCCTGATCCATTAAGGACGCAGGCCATATCGTTTTTAGAGGATACACCTTGCCCATTAATGGCAAGGTCTCGCTTGCAACCCTAAGGTTGCCCGGGCACCGGGAAGATGTGAAAAACACACATTGCCGTGATGACGATGCTCCGGAAAGTAAGCTACTCCCCCTGATAGTTCGCAAGTATAACGACCTTGCATGAAACAACAAGACTTTTCACCCGGTAGGGCGCGGTTTCAGTAGCAGGCACGGGGCTGGGCGTTGCAGGACAACCTCACCCGGCCCCAAAGCTGACGCTCACCACCATTGAGTTAATGAGAACTATTTGCAATAATTCGCTTCTGCTCATCCTTTCTTGATCGCCTCATGTCCGACTCGGACCTCTCTCGCAAAAGCTGGCTGGCCTATTACGGCGAGTTCATGCAGTCCTGCCTGCGCCGCTTTGGCAGCCGTGCGGACGCGGAGGACGTGGCACATGATGCCGTTGAAGCCCTGCTGCAAAAAGACCAGAAGACACTGACGCCCACCCACGCACGCAATTTCCTGTATCGTTCGGCACGCCATCGGGCGATTGATCTGTGGCGTCGCAACACCCGCTTCCAGCATCTGGCCTGGGACGAGCTGCACGAAGATGCCCACCCGCTAAGCGATGGGGCCGACGCCCATGCCAGTGCGGCCCAGTTGCGCCAGGCGCTGGTGGCGGCCCTGGAAGAATTGCCTTTGAATCACCGACGAGCGTTCGTCCTGAACCGCATTGAAGGCTGGACCCAGGCCGAGATTGCCCGTCATCTAAACCTGTCTGTCGCCAGCGTGGAGCGCTATATTGCGCTGGCCAACCAGTTTGTCCGCGAGCGTTTGCGCGATGAGTTCTGAATCCTCTTTTTATCCTAGTGACGCGACCTCCCCGGCCGAGGCAGCGGCCCAATGGTCGGCCCGCTTGCACTCGGGGCGATTCACCCCGGCAGACCACGCAGCCCTGGATGACTGGTTACAGGAAGACCCGGAAAACGAGCGTGAATTCATGGCGGTCGAGCAGCTCAGTTCCTTGGCCAGCACGCTGGACAAGGATTTGGTGGCCTCGCTGTATGGCAGCACTGTGCCGGTTCGGCCTGACTTGCGCCGCCGTAAACTCATTCGCAATACCGGTGCCCTGGTGGCCGTGGCCGGTTCGGCAGGCTTGGCCAGCTTGCTGCTCAGCCCCACAGCGGTGTATGCCAGTTCCCTGCAAACCCGTGTGGGTGAACGCCGCTGGATACCCTTGCCAGATGGCTCCAGTCTGGAACTGAATACCAACACCCGAGCAGACCTGCGCTTTTATGAAAAAAGCCGCCATCTGGATCTGCACCAGGGCGAAATCATGTTCGCAGTCGCTTCCGACCCGCAACGCCCTTTTACCGTCAGAGCCGCAGGAACACAGATTCGTGTAACTGGAACCAGTTTTACCGTGCGCCGCGATGCAGATCAGGTTTCTGTACTGGTTGAAAGCGGCAACGTGGAAATATCCAGCGGCCCCTGGTGGAACCGTCAGACGCGCTATCTGCCTGCAGGTTCTGGCGCGACCAGCTCCCCGGCACAGGGCCTGAACATACAAACGGAAGTAGATGTTGCGGCGGCAACCGCCTGGCGACAAGGGCGCTTGATCGTGCGCGATATGCCTTTGGCTGGCGTCGTGGCGGAGATCAACCGCTACCGTGAACATCCCATCCGAATAGCTCAGCCTTCCATCGGAAGGCAGCGTGTCACCGCCTCCTTCTTGCTGGACGATCAAAAAGCCATCCTGCATGCCCTGCAGCAAATCCTGCCGCTACGCGCCCAGGCCCAGGAAGATGGCGGTGTGCTGCTCTCCAGCGCCCCTTAATTACAATTAGTTTCAAATAAACCGGTCGGGTCTGAGGGGTTTAGTAAGACTGACTCGTATTTACATTCAGCGTTCCTCAAGCCCGGCTTGACGGGACATGTCTGAATCCGGACGCCTCTGTGTCCGACACCTATCCTGACCATCGTGAATCGAACTGCTTTCCTGCCCCGCCTGCGCCCTGTCCTGCTTGCTGTGATGATGGCCGCTACCAGCGCCCCCGCCTTGGCCCTGGACAATCCTGTCCCTATTCATATTCCTGCCCAGGCTTTATCCGAAGCTCTGTTGAAATTGGCTGAGCAAACTCAGTTGCAGGTGTTCTTCTCGCCGTCGCTGGTTCAAGGCCTGAGCACCACTCCGATTCAAGGCCGCATGCTGCCCGAGGACGCACTGCGCACTCTGCTGCAAGGCTCGGGCCTGGAGTACCGCCGCGAGAACAACACCATCACCCTGTCGCGCCCCAATGCGGACGCCACCATGCTGGCCCCGGTACGAGTGGTGGGCCGCCGCCTGCCAGTGACCGAAGGCAGCCAGACCTATGCCAGCCATGGGGCCACCACCACCGCCACCAAGCTGAACATGACGCTGCGCGAAACCCCGCAGACCGTCAGTGTGATGACACGCCAGCGCATTGAAGACCAGTCGCTGGACAGCATCGGCAGTGTGTTGCAACAGGCCCCCGGTATTTCGATTCAACACATAGGCAGTGACCGCTACTCCATTAATTCGCGCGGCTACGCAATCGACAACTACCAGCTCGATGGCCTGTCCACGCTGTCCGATATCGTCAGCCAGAATATTCCCCAAGGCCTGGCCGACATGGCAATTTATGATCGCGTCGAAGTGCTGCGCGGTGCGCCCGGCTTATTGACGGGGGCGGGAGACCCATCCGGCGTCGTCAATATGGTGCGCAAGCGCCCGACAGCGGACTTTCAGGGCCATGCCGAAGTCAGCTACGGCTCCTGGGATCAAATGCGCGCGCAGGTAGACCTGGGCGGGCCTTTGCTTGACAGCGGCCGCCTGCGTGGCCGTCTGGTGGGCGCGCACCAGGAAGGCAATAGCTATATGGACTACTTCAAGACCAAAAAAGACATTGTCTATGGCGTGCTGGAAGCAGATATCACCGACACCACCTTGGTGACCCTGGGCATGGATTATCAAAAGAACAATCCACGCGGCTCCACCGGCTCGGGCTTGCCCCTGTTCTACAACACCGGCGAGCAAATTGACTATGACGTCCACACCAGTCCCGGCGCGCGCTGGAGCACCAACACAATGGAAGTGAGCAATAGCTTCCTAAAGCTGGACCAGCAGTTGCCCAGCGACTGGGCTTTGGCGCTGTCCCTGAACCACATGGAAGGCCGCCGCAGTGGCCAACGGGCTGATGCTTCCTGGGGCTACCCAGATCCCGTCACCGGCAAAGGGGTGAAACTGTATGGCGGCGTGTCCAGCGCCAAGCAGCGTCAAACCAGTTTTGATGTCAATGTGAAGGGCCCCTTCCAACTTTTCGGGCGCGAGCACGAATTAGTAGTGGGTTTTAACTCATCCAAGTACGACAACTTCCACGAGCCTATGCGCTATGCCGGTATTGAAGGCACCGCCGTGCACAATATGTTCGAGTGGGATAACAACCCCGCCCGCCCGAATATCTCTGGCGAAAAACTGTTTGATTACGACCTGTCGGTCAAGCAATACGGTGGATACACGGCGCTGCGCTTAAAACCCACGGACAATCTGGCCGTGATTCTGGGTAGCCGCATCAGCAACTATCGCTACAGCTTGTCTCAGCAGTATCCAGACCCCGCGCTGGCTCGCAACAACAGCCTCAAAACCATGAATGAAGACAATGTTTTCACTCCCTACGCGGGCATTGTCTATGACTTGAACGAAGAACATTCGGTCTACGCCAGCTACACCAGCATCTTCAAGCCACAAAGCTACCGCGACCGCAGTGGCAACTTCCTGGACCCGCGCAAAGGCAATAACTATGAGATCGGCCTGAAAAGCGAAATGCTGGACGGCCGTCTGAACAGCAGCATCGCCCTGTATCAGATTCGTCAGGACAATCTGGCCGAGGCTGACTCAGGCTTTATCGTGCCGGGCACCCAGCGTGAAGCCGCCTATACCGCCGTCAAAGGGGCCAAGACACAAGGGCTGGATGTGGAGGTGACCGGTGAATTGCTGGACGGTTGGAACATGGCTTTTAGCTACACCTACAGCCAGACCAAAGATGCTCAAGGCGAGCGCATCAAAACCCTGTCGCCCCGTCATATGGCCAAGCTGTGGACCACGTACCGCCTGCCCGGCAGCTGGAATCGCTTAACTGTAGGGGGCGGCGTGAACTGGCAAAGCCAAACCCACTTCACCGCAACACCTTGGGATTTGGGCAAGACCGTCACAGGAGAACAAAGCAGCTACGCCGTGGTCAATCTGATGGGCCGCTACGATTTCAGCAAGCAATTGACCGCAACCCTGAACGTCAACAATCTGTTCAACCGCAAGTACCTGAGCGCACTGGACCAGACCTTCTACACCGGCTATTACGGCGCACCACGTAATGCCATGCTGAACCTGCGTTACTCCTTCTAAGCAGCACAGGGTTACTCAACAAAAACGGCCCCTCTCTGGACTCCATCCAGGAATCCGGGGCCGTACTCAGCGCGACTGCGCTGTTAGTTCCCGACAGATATTAAATGCACTTCAAGGCACTTAAATCGCCGGTGTACGGAAAGCGCAGCTCTTCGTAAGCAAAGGGCTGGAAGTGCACGGTCAGGCCGTCTGCATTGGGCAAGATCACCGCATAACTGGCGGGCTCAAAAGTAGACGTTGCCGCCCCCTCCCGTTCCAGATCCAGCTCGTGCTGATGGTTGGTCCCGTTCACCGTCACAAAGTGCAGACCGTTCCAAACGCCACTGGCACATCGGTGCACATGTCCGGAGAACAAATGAATGGGGGCAGGATGCGCCTTCAGCATGGGTAATAAGTCCGGCGCATTACTCAAGCGCAACCAGTCCATGGACGGATACTGCAAGGCTGGCAAAGGATGGTGCGAAAACAGCATCACCGGCCCCTGATGCGCCTCCAGTTCCTGCTGCAACCACGCCAGACGCCGGGTACACAAATAGCCGTTGGTGTAGCCGTCTTCCAGCGTGTCCAGATAAATCAGACGCCAATCCCCCATCGTTTCTGCATGCTGCACAAAGCCCGGCACATCGGTCTGAGCCTGCGGGAACACGCTGTGAAAAGCGCTGCGACTATCGTGGTTGCCCATCATCAGACGCACAGGCGGAATCAAATCCTGCAAACCTTCACGCAAGCGCTCATAGGCACGGGGATGGCCAGCATGGGTCAGATCCCCCGTCAGCACACATAAGTCTGCATCAGCATGATGGCGATTTACGTGCTGCACACAACTGCGCAAACGCTCCAGGGGATCAGAGCCAAACAAGAGGCCATCAGGCGGGGTAATGTGCAAATCCGAAAACTGGATGATTTTCATCAGAATTCCTTAACGAATGCCAGCGCGTAAAAAGGCCTGCATGAACTGCTTTTGGAACAGCAGAAAGCCCAGCAAAAGCGGCAAGATAGTCATTAATGTGGCGGCACTGATCAGGGAGATACTGACACCACTTTCAGGCGCGCCAAACAGGGATAAACCCACCGTTAAAGGCCGGGTATGGTCCGAACTGCTGATCACCAAAGGCCACAAAAAATTGTTCCAGTGCGTGGACACGGACACCAGGGCATAGGCCAGGTACACCGGCTTGACCAAAGGCACATACACCCGCCACAACACCCCCAGGCGGCTACAGCCTTCCAGGCGGGCCGCATCTTCCAGCTCCCTGGGAACTTGTTTGAAAGCCTGACGCAGCAAGAACACCCCGAACGCACTGGCCATATACGGCACACCCATACCCCAGACGGTATCCGTCCAGCCCAACAGGGCCACCATGCGGTAGTTCTCCACAATTAGCACTTCGGGCAGGATGAACAGCTGCAAAAGCAGCAGCATGAACAAGAACTGGCTACCAAAAAAGCGAAAGCGGGCAAAGGCATAGGCGGCCAGGGTACACAGTACAAACTGCCCGACCAAAATGGTCAGCACCAACACGGTGGTATTGAAGATGTAGCGCAGCCAGGGCGCACGGTCCCAGGCAGCGGCAAAGTTATCCAAAGTCCACCCTGCGCTCCAATCGAAGCTCAAGGCAGCGGACGGGTCACGAAACGCCGCCCAGCAGGCGTAGAGCAAAGGCGCAATCCACAACAAGGCCAAGGCATGCGCCCCTAGCGTATCCAGAGATGGCAAACGCAAAGTGCGTTGCGGTGCAGTCAAAACGGTATCCATGTTCATCACTGGTAGTGCACGCGTCGTTCAGCGTAGCGGAATTGAAAGATAGCCACGGCTCCCAGACCCAGTAAGAGCACCACCGTCAGCACAGCGGCGCTGGGCGTGTCCATATAGGCAAAGGCAGTTTCCCAGATCCAGTACAGCATCAGCTTGGACGCATTATTGGGGCCGCCTTTGGTCAAGATGAACAGGTGGTCCACCAGCTTGACCGAGTTGATCAGCGCGTTGATCAGAATGAATAAGGTGGTCGGTGCCAGCAAGGGCAAGAGCACACGGCGGCCATACTGCCAGCGGCTGGCCCCTTCCAGACGGGCGGCATCCCGCAATTCGGGCGGAATGGTTTGCAGGGCCGCCAGATAAAAAATCATGAAAAAACCGGCTTCCTTCCAGATCGTCACCACTATGACCGCACCCAGCGCAGTTTGTGGCTGACCCAGCCAGTTGGTCGCGCCCGCCCCAAACAATTTGGCAATCTGATCCAGCAAACCCAAGTCTGGCGTATAGAAGAACAGCCACAGATTGGCCGCTGCAATCATGGGCAGCATGGTGGGGGTGAAGTAAGCGCAACGCACCCAGGCCCGCATGCTCATGGCCCGGTTGGCCCACAGCGCCATCAGCAAGGCCAACGCCATCGACACCGGAATCACGATGGCCGCATACCAAAGATTGTTTTTCAGGACCAGCCAGAAGGTCGGGTCAGCCAGCATGGCATCGTAGTTATCCAAACCCACAAACTGGGCCGGACGGCGCGCCGTGCCTTTACTTAAGAGGCTGGACCAGAACGTGTGCAACGCCGGGATAAAGGCAAACACGCTTAGCAACACAAACAGCGGCGTCAACAAGAGGTAGGCAAACACCCATTCTTTACGCAGCACACGCAATGGTTCAGCCATCACTACACCTGCTTAGTTGAAGGGGCGCAGCAGGCGGTCTGCGGCTGCCTGAGCGTCGTCCAAGGCGGCCTTGGGCGTCTTGGCATTGGTCAGTACTGCTTGTACGGCGTTAGACAGCAGCTCACGGACACGAGCAGTTTCGTAAGTAGCAAACTCGGGCGATGCCACAGCCAGTTGATCGCGTGCCACCAAGGCCTGCGGGAAAGACTTGGCGTACTCGGTCAAGGCCGGGGTTTCATACGCTGCGGGGCTGACGCCTACATAGCCGGTGGCCATCGACCAAGCAGCCGCACGCTCAGGCGCGGTCATCCAGCGTACAAAGTCCAGAGCCGCTTTTTTCTGCTCCTCGTTTGCCCCTTTGAACAGATAGAAGTTGCCGCCGCCTGTTGGCGATGCCGCTTTTTCCTTGGCAGGTAGCATGGCGACGCCAAAGTCGAACTTGGCTTCGTTTTTAACAGCCGTCAGGTTGCCCGTGGTGTGCCACATCATGGCTGTCTTGCCTTGCACAAAGGCCTGACGCAGCGTGCCCCACTCAATGGTGCCCGTGGGGCTGACTTTGTGCTTGTAGGCCAAGTCATGGAAGAACTGCAAAGCCTCTACCGACTTGGGGTCGTTGAAGTAAACCTGGGTGCCCTCTTCGTTCATCAGCTGACGGCCATTTTGCAAAGCCAAAGCCTGGAACATCCAATAGGGGTAGCCGGTAGACGGGATCATCAGGCCATGACGCTGCTCTGTTGTCAGCTTCTTGGCCGTCTCTACCAGCTCGCCCCAACTTTTGGGGGGCTGATCTGGGTTCAGGCCGGCCTCGCGGAACAAGTCCTTGTTGTAGAACATGACGATGGTAGAGCGCTGAAACGGAATGCCCCACACCTTGCCTTCCAGGGTGCCATTGGCCATCAAGGCCGGATAAAAACTTTTCAGCCAATCCTGGCTGGGTGCATCCTGAGCCACATCACTAAAGGCTTCGACCAGCCCTTGCTCTACCAAATCATGGGTATCCAATGCACCCAAGACAGACAGTTGTACCGACTCACCTGCACGCAAGGCCGATAAGGCGCGCACACGGGTTTCATCGTAGTTGCCGGAATACACGGCTTTAACTGTGACGTCGGGATTCTGGGCCTGGTAATCCTTGATCATTCCATCGACCACATCGGTCAAAGGGCCACCTACCGCAATGGGGTAGTACATAGTCAATTCCACCGCACTGTGCACGTTGGTGCCCAGGCCCATCAACAAAGCACTAGAGGTGGCAAGCAAACATTTTTTGAACATGGGTAGACTCGCAATACGTTAAGAGAGAACAGCAGGAGAAACGGCGGGTGAAGCAGCCGCAGCAGCGGACGGGGTCCACAAACGGGCCCCACTGTCCTGGTTAAAGTAAAAGGCGTGAACGGGGTCCCAACTCAAGCCGCAACGAGCGCCCGCCTCGACGCTGCGACTGTGCGGTGCGCGCACAATCAAGGTATGGCCGTCATCCAATTGCACATACACATAGGCATCTGCCCCTTGAAATTCTTGATGCACCACGGTGGCCAACACCTGCTGCTCGCCCGGCTCACTTAAAACCAGGTTTTCGGGGCGCACACCCACCAGTACGCGATGCGGCTGGTCGTACTGACGGCGCGAGGGCCACAGATCAAGGGGGATGTGGTCGCTGTGAATCATCATCATGGGTGGGCTGCCAATAAAGCCGGCAGTAAAAACGCTATTGGGCTGGCCGTATAAATCCTGGGCGCTACCTTGCTGTTCAATATCTCCGGCGTTGAGCAGCACCACGTGGTCGGCCATGCCCATTGCTTCGGTCTGATCGTGGGTGACATACACCACCGTCAAGCCCAGACGCTGTTGCAAAGCACGGATTTCGTGGCGCACGGTATGCCGCAATTTGGCGTCCAGATTGGATAGCGGCTCATCCATTAAACAGATGCGGTGACCGGACACAATGCTGCGTGCCAGAGCCACTCGCTGGCGCTGCCCACCGGACAGCTGGCCGGGTTTGCGCTCCTCCAGTCCTTCCAGATTGGTCAGGGCCAAGGCTTCGCGCAGACGCTCTTTTTGCTGCTGGCGATTAGCTCGGCGCACTTGCAGGCCAAACAAGATGTTGTCGGCCACATTTAAATGCGGGAACAAGGCGTAGGACTGAAACACCATGCTCAAGCCACGCTTGGCGGGCTCCAGATACGTGGCGTCCTGTCCATTGATCAGCAAGCGGCCCTGATTAGGGGTTTCCAGTCCCGCAATAATGCGCAGCAAGGTCGATTTTCCACAGCCCGATGGCCCCAATAAAGCAGTGAATTGCCCTTCCTGAATAGACAGGTCTATGTGCTTGAGAACGGCTTGTTCACCCCAGGATTTACCAATGCCCTGCAGTTCGATGGCAGCACGACTCACGACTGCACCTCGTCCGCAATCACAAGCTGAATACGATCCGGGATTTGCTCACGATAAGGCTCGGGGATAGCCTGATCGGTGACCAGAATATCTACATCGTCCAGAGAGCCACTACGCACCGGAGCGCGTCGCCCAAACTTGGTGTGATCCAGCACCAAAATCCGCAAGCGGCAATTGCCCCGCAAGGCTTTGTGGCAATCGGACTCGGCCATGTCAAAGTCCAGCAAGGCACCGTCCGAATCAAAGCCCCCTACCCCGGACACCCCGAAGTCAGCTTTGAAACTGTTGAACAGGCGTTCCGCACCGGGGCCGAGAATTTCAGGATTAGGCTGGCGCAGTTCGCCCCCCGTCAGGACCACGCGATGGCTCATATTGTGAGACAGGGCCAGCGCCGCGCTGATGTTGTTGGTAACCACGGTTAAATCGCGGTGGTCCGCCAAAGCCAGTGCCACCTGTTCAGGCGTGGTTCCAAAGCCCAGCAGCACACTGGCGCCGGGGGGAATCAACTTGGCTACTGCGCGCCCGATCCGGGCTTTGGCCTGCAAATGGGTAATGCGGCGTGTCTGGAAGGGGATATTGCGTTCGACCACATTCAGCTCGGCACCACCATGGCGACGGCGCACTAGATCAGCCTCGTACAAATGATTCAGGTCACGGCGTATGGTCTGCGGCGTCACCCCGAAATGCGAGGCCAGACCATCCACGGACACCACCCCTTGGGCGGCCAGCAAATCCACAATAATGCTTTGCCTGACGGATAGGTTCATAACACGGCGTATAGGTTTCGTTTGAATACCTGGCAGTGTAGGAACGCGACGTTACGGCTCGGTGACGCTCAAATGAAAGTTTTATGACGCTTAAATGTTCATATGAACATTCACGCACACAATTTCCAGGTTTCCACTTTCCTCGCCTGCCAGAGTGCGGCAGAAAGCGTCTTGGCTGCCCATTCTTTCAAGCACAAGGCCCCAAAGCGTAAAAGCCAACCCCTTGGGGTAATATCGACGACGAAGAACTAAAAAAATCAAATGCCCAAGTGCATATCCTTTTCGGAGACATCAGATGAAAATCCATCGTTTTCTGCGTCCCTTGCTGGCCGCTGCCCTGATCGGTGGCGCGGTTGCCGCCCAAGCCCAAGTCAGCATGATGCTGCCCGCCAACCCCGGTGGCGGCTGGGACTCCACCGGCCGCCAATCCATGCAGGCCATGAAAGAGGCAGGGATCTATACGGGAACCGTCAGCTTCAGCAATAAAGGCGGTGCCGGTGGCACCATTGGCTTGGCCGACTTCCAGCGTTCTCAAAAAGGGAAGGCCGATGCACTGGCCGTCTTTGGTGCGATCACGGTGGGCTCGATCGTCATGAACAAGTCCCCCATTGATTTGAGCAAGTTCCGGCCGGTGGCACGCTTGACCGCAGAATATGTAGTTCTGGCCGTCAAGGCGGACTCCCCCTATAAAACCCTGGACGACTTTGTTCAAGCGCTGAAAACCACCCCCGGAGCGATGCCGGTAGGCGGCGGATCGGCCGGTGGCACAGATCACATTGCGCTGGCCTTACTGGCCCAGCAAGGCCAAATCCCGGTAAAAACCTTGAACTACATCCCGCAAGCAGGCGGGGCGGATACCGTCACGGGCATCGTCAATGGCACCTTGAAGGCCGGTATTTCTGGCGCGTCTGAATTTCAGCAATTTGCCGACAGCGGGCGCATCCGCATTCTGGCCGTGTCCTCGGACAAACGCATGAAGGGGCTGGAGCAAGTTCCCACGTTCAAGGAAGCAGGCTATGACGTGGAAATTGCCAACTGGCGCGGCATTTTGGGCTCCATCGATATGCCTGAAGAAAACTACAAGCTGTGGATTGATCGCTTTACCCAGCTGAGCCAGGCCCCGCAGTGGAAAGCCACTCAAGAACGCCTGGGTTGGGAGCCCTACTTTCTGGCGGGTGACGAATTCGGGGACTTCATCAAAGCGGAAACCGAACGCACCACGACCATCTTGCACGACGCCGGTCTGACCCAGTAAGCCTGACCGGAGAACCCACATGAGTGCGACTTCACGCCAACCCTGGTGGCTGGGGCTGGCGGTCATCCTGGCCGGTGCCATCTGCCTTTACGCTTCTACGTCCCTCACGCTAAGCGCCCAATACGCGGCCATTGGCCCCGGTCTGTTTGTAGCCTTGGTGGGAGCCGGGCTGGTGCTTCTGGGCATTGTGCTCCTGCTGCAAATACACCGTGGCACCGCCTTTGAACAGGAAGAACGGGCCCAGGACCCTGGCATGGACAAAGGGCCTTTTCTAACCGTCCTGCTGGCCGCTGTTTTGCCCAGCCTGATGATGGAAACTGTGGGGCTGCCCATCACAGCCTCAGTGTGCTTCATGCTGGTGGCCCGTGCCCTGGGCTCGCGCCGGATGCTGCTTGATCTGCTCTGGGGGCTGCTGCTGGGCAGCGCCTGCTGGTTCCTGTTTGGCCGTCTGGGCTTGCAGTTGGGCGGCTTTCTTCCTGTTGCGGGGCTGTAATGGATACCCTGTCTTTGCTCTTGCACGGTTTTGAAGTGGCCCTGCAACCCATGAATCTGATGTGGGCGCTGATTGGCTCTGTACTGGGTACCGCCATCGGCATCCTGCCCGGTATTGGCCCGGCCCTGACCATCGCCTTGCTGCTGCCAGTGACCGTTTCTGTAGGGCCGGTGTCAGCCTTCATCATGTTTGCAGGGGTGCTTTACGGAGCCATGTATGGCGGCTCCACTACCGCCATTTTGATCAACACGCCCGGCGAGGCCGGCTCCATGATGACGGCATTGGAAGGCAATAAAATGGCTCGCCGTGGGCGGGGGGCGGCTGCCTTGGCAACCGCTGCCATTGGTTCCTTTATTGCTGGCACCATTGCCACGCTGGCCCTGACCTTTGCTGCGCCTTTAGTGGCTGAGCTCGCCTTTATTTTCACGCCAGCCGATTACTTCGCCCTGACCATCATGGCGTTCACCTCTGTTGCAGTGGTGATGGGAGCCTCCCGCGTGCGCGGCTTTATCTCTTTGTTCCTGGGGCTGGCCCTGGGGGTCATAGGGATTGATGCCATGACGGGCCAGGCCCGCATGACGTTTGGCCTGCCAGACCTGCTGGATGGCGTAGAACTGACAGTCGTGCTGGTGTCCGTGTTCGCGATTGGAGAAATTCTGTACGTAGCCAGCCGCTTCCGGCATAACAACGAGGAAATCATCCCCATTCGCGGCAAAGCCTTCATGACCAAAAACGAATGGGCTCGTTCCTGGAAACCTTGGCTACGCGGGACTATTATCGGTTTTCCCATGGGGGCTATCCCCGGTGGGGGCTCGGAACTGCCCACCATGCTGTCCTACTCACTGGAAAAGAACCTGTCCAAAAACAAGGAAGAGTTTGGACACGGAGCTATCGAGGGGGTGGCCGGGCCTGAAGCGGCCAATAACGCTGCTGCCGCAGGTATTTTGGTGCCCTTGCTGACGCTGGGTTTACCAACATCTGCCACTGCGGCCATTTTGCTAGTCGCCTTTCAAAACTATGGCCTGCAGCCGGGGCCCTTTTTGTTCACCAGCAATCCAGAGTTGGTCTGGGGGCTGATTGCCTCGCTGTATGTGGGCAATACCATGCTGCTGGTGTTGAACCTACCTTTGGTGGGCCTGTGGGTGCGTTTGCTGTACATACCCAAACCCCAGTTGTATGCCGGAATTCTGGTCTTTGCCATGATTGGCATTTGGGGGGTATCCGGCTCTACCTTTGAACTGGCCATGATGGCGGGTCTGGGGGTGGTCAGCTACGTCATGCGGGTCTATGGTTTTCCCATTGCCCCTTTGCTGATCGGCTTGATTCTAGTGCCGCTAACAGAAAACCAGCTTCGTACCGCACTGGCCGCGGGTCAAGGTAACTTCCTGGTCTTGCTGGAAAGCCCGATTGCCGTCGGTTTTTATATTGCGGCCATCCTGTTCCTGAGCGTGCCGTATATGCTCAAACGCCTGCAAAAATAACGGCTAGCCCGCTTTGATATGAGCCTGAATGCGCTGGGCAGACAACTTCTCATCTGCCCAGCGTCCTTACCCACCAATACGACGCATCCTGCCCCTTTAAAAAGGCGCGTGAATGCCGTTCCTTGGATCACGCCGCTACCATCTAGCGGCCCAGCCCCTACTTCCCCACCGCTCTTCTTGTAAAAATTTCGCATCTTCATTTACGAAGCGACCATTTGGTTTTATCATGCACAATACGACTAATTGGTCGTATTTTTAAAAACATATCTCCATCCCGAGCCAAACGCTCAAACCAGACTAAAAGCCGGGCAGTACAAGGCGTTCAAAACCCTGTGATCAGCATCCCGCAGACCAATACCACCGCAAGATGAAGTGCCAACCCAGTACAAGCTCCCGATTCCAGAAAAACACAGATCAAAGGCTGGCAAGGCTTCGCTGGTTAGACAAGGAAAAAACATAGATGGGACACGACTTTCTCCAACTGATACAGGCAGTCGGACTGGGGGTGGCTTTGCTGCTGCCCATGGCCAACCCGCTAACGTCCATGGCGCTCTTGCTTTCTCTGGGCGGCAAACTGCCGTATCAAGAGCGGCAAAAACAAATCAAGCAAGCCACCCTCTATGTGTTTTGCATCATGGCGGTCACTTTTTATGCCGGGGCCTGGATTATGGAAACCTTTGGCATATCCATTCCGGGTATGCGGATTGCGGGCGGGCTGATTGTGCTGGTCATCGGCTTTAGCATGCTTTTCCCTACCTCCGCCATGGATGAGATGGTCGAGGCCGAAGCCGTGTCCGAAGACCTAGCCCGGCGCAAACCCATCAACATCGCTTTTGTTCCCCTTGCCCTGCCCGGCACCGCTGGCCCCGGCACCATCGCCATGATCGTCAGTGCAGCAGCCTCCGTCTCCCCTCAAATGAAAGCCACCTACGCACCGTGGGTGCTAACCACAACCCCGGTTCTGGTGTTCCTGCTGCTTAGCCTGCTGTTCTGGATCTGTTTGCGTTCTGCGCAAAAGATCGTCGCCATTGTGGGGCTTCAAGGTATTGAAGCGCTGTCTCGAATCATGGGGTTCTTGATGATCTGCATGGCCGTGCAATTTGTGATCAACGGCGTATTGGAAATTGCTGCCGGGCAGTCGGCCCTGCCCATTTCCTAAGCCCCCTGGCTAAAACGCGGCAACCCGGCAATCAACTGCCATTTATTGAATACAAGGCTGGAAGCAATGACACAAAAACAGCGAATTTTGATCGTAGGCGGCGGTATCGCCGGACTGACACTGGCGACTCAATTTGGTCAGCGTCTAGGTAAAAGCGGCAAGGCTGAAGTCACCCTGCTGGACAAGCAAGGTGCGCACGTCTGGAAGCCCATGCTGCACACGTTTGCCGCCGGTACTGCGAATGCTCATCAACAGAAAATCCCGTTTGCGGCCCAAGCCAGCCGCTGCGGATTCCGTTTTCTGCCCGGCGCCATGAAGTCTCTGGATAGGGAAAGGCAGGAGCTGACAGTGGAAGCCATCAAGTCCCCTGACGGCGAACAAATTCTGGCGGAACGCCGCTTAAGCTATGACTATCTCTTTCTGACCTGTGGCAGCAAAGCGAATGACTTTGGCACGCCCGGCATCGCTGAGCATTGTCACTTCATTGATGACCTGAACCAGGCCGAAGCCTTTAATGAACGCCTCTACGCAGAGTTACTGCGCACGGCAGAGCTGGGGCAAGCGCTCAGCATCAGCATTGTGGGAGGCGGTGCTACCGGGGTTGAATTAGCCGCAGAAATCAGCCAGTTGCTTGATATTGCCTCCAACTATGGCGCCGGGGATCTGCGCCCCCGCCTGCGTCTGAGCCTGATTGAAAGCAGTCCCCGCATTCTGGCCGCCTTTCCAGAGCAGGTTTCTGCCGCCGCCGCTCAACAACTGAAAGCACTGGGCATAGAGATCCGTACCGGGGTTCGCGTCATGGGAGCGGACGAGACCGGGTTTCAACTGCGCGACGGCAGCCGCTTGAATGCCAATTTACGGGTGTGGGCGGCAGGCGTCCGAGCACCGGAAGCGGTGGCTGCACTCGACGGTTTTGAGCTGACGCCCGTGGGACAAATCACGGTGAACGCACGCCTGCAATCAAAAACTGACAAGCGGGTTTTTGCCTTGGGAGACTGCTCCAGCTACACCCCAAAGGGGGCCGAGCGCCCATTGCCGCCAAGCGCACAAGTGGCACGGCAGCAAGCCCTGCACCTGACACGGCATTTTCCGGCCTGGCTGGACAAGCAAGTAGAGATCCCTGACTTTGAACTACGTGACCTGGGCGCGCTGGTGTCCTTAAGCGGCTATAACGCCTTTGGCACTTTGGGGCGACACGGCTTGTTCAGCAATCTGTTTATTCGTGGGCGCTTTGCACAACTCAGCCATGTAATGCTGTACCGCCTTCACCAGGCTCAATTGCACGGGTGGGGACGTGCCAGCCTGTTGTGGCTGTCCGATGCCATTGCTTCGGCGGTACGGCCTTCAATACGGGTGGATTGAGGTCAGACTATCCGCAGCAGGTGCCTACTTGCTGCCCTGCTGCGCCGCCCAGTCACGCACCGCGCCCAAGGTATTGCTGACGTGTTCATCCGGCTCCATCGCCGTGTATTCATAAATGATTTTGCGCTCGGGGGAGATCACATAAGAAATGCGCGAGGCACGTTCTGTATGCGCACCCAGCCCGGCGTCATAGGACTTGATCACCTGACTGCCAGTATCCGCCCCAACAGCAAATTTGCTGCCGCAAGGTCCGGTGGAAAAGTCTTTCAGGACATCGATAGTGTCGGAGGACAGGCCAATTACCGTGGCCCCAAATACGCTGTACTCATCCACGGCTTCGGCAAAGGTATGGGCTTCAACCGTGCAGCCCTGGGTAAATGCAGCAGGGTAAAAGTACAGCACCACGGGCCCGTTTTTCAGGGCTTCATACAAAGAAAACTTAAAGGTTTCACCGGCCAGAGCAGCTTGCACCGTAAAGTCCGGCG
Organism: Alcaligenes sp. GW821-FHT11D07; assembly: GCF_058808495.1. Lineage (NCBI taxonomy): Bacteria > Pseudomonadati > Pseudomonadota > Betaproteobacteria > Burkholderiales > Alcaligenaceae > Alcaligenes > Alcaligenes sp. GW821-FHT11D07. The sequence goes on along the minus strand of NZ_JBXART010000002.1, from coordinate 244,043 downwards.
CGGGGCTTCCCACTGCCAGGGCGGCCTGTGCGCCCGTGGTTCCCGCCAATAAGGACAAGCCCAAAGAAAACGCTGCGATTGTCTGTTTCATGCCAATGCCTCCGTATGTGTGCGCTGCACCAGCGAACAGCGTAATCCGCTACCGCGCCTGCACACAAGCACTGCTTTCAGGGATGAGCAATCCCACCCCAGAGCACGGCAAACACATTGCGCGGTGCATCGTGGCGGGCCAGACGGCCTATTCGTATGGACGTTGCCGCCTTGTTCAGCAAAGTAAACAGGGATTCGCACAGCCACATGGCCGACAGATCCAGGCGCAGTTCGCCACTTTCCTGCCATTGCTGAAACTGGTCAATCAAACTCAGGCGCACGGCTTCAGTACGGGGATTGGAGAAGTCTTCAAGCTGAATCTGACGCTCGACGTAGACATAGTGCTCCACAATCGGCAAGAGCTCCTGGATCAAGCGCATGATGGCTTGCTCGGCAGGGCCGTCTTGCAAACGCGCCCGTTCGATAGCCAGTTCGGCACACGTGACGCCTTCCTGGAAAATCTCCAACATCATGGCCTCGCGCGAGGCAAAGTAACGGCACAAGGTGGCCCGGCTCAGGCCCACCTGTGACGCCAACTGCCCCATCGTCGCCCGTGGCTGATCCGATAAGGCATTGACCAGACGTAAAAGCAACTCCTCGCGTAGTCGAGGCTTGCTTGCTGTCATAGCTCTTTCCCCTACTTTGATTACTGGTCCTTCAAGCAGCGGCTAGTGTAGCTTTTTTATATCTTTCCCCACATGTCGGCTCCCTCATAAACATTATGCGGGGAGCCCCGACAAGGCGGGGCCCTAGCGCGCAGCGGGCCAGAAGCTGTCACTCAGTTGCGTGTCCGGATCTTCATCCAAGGGGCCGGGCTCCGTTTCAGGACGGCATTTAGCCAGAGCCAGCTGCATTTTATGCAAGGCTCTTTCTCCCGTGCTGCCCTGTGTAACCTGCTCCCACCAACCCCGATGCACATGGCGCACCTCCACCGGTACGCTGGGCAAACCCAGGCGCTGCGCCATCGCCAAACGATGCAGGCCACGATTGATTTTCAAGATCCGCCCTTCACGCGAAATCACTACGCCCAGCGCGTCCTTGCCACGGGCCGGATCAAAGCCGTGCTGTTCCATATCATCCAGAAAACCCAAGTAGATACGCAGGTACTCGATGATTTTCTCCGGCGTGTCCAGAAACACCCCTTGCTGATAGGACTCCCAGGGCCGCCCTTGCTCAATGCGTTTCATCAGCTTTTTAAAACGCGCCGTCTGCTCCAGCTGATAGCGGTTTTCATCCAGATCGCTGATCAAGCTATAGCGGGTGCCAACACGCAAGTCCTCACGTCGCAAATCCCAGGAACCCTCCCAGATAAAGGCCAATGAAGAGGGGCGCTTTTCTGCGGTGCGGGGCGCGTGAATGGCCATCCGGATCAGGGCACGCGGGTCGACCTGCAAGGTCAGCGCCTTGCGGCCCAGTGTCTCGTGAACAATGTGGCGCGGCAGGCCAAAGGCTTCAATGCGACGACTGCCTGCTTTGCTGTGCATCCAGCGTTGCAGCATCATGCGCCCGATAGGAAAACCCAGGTACTGCTGGGTTCTGTCCCGGCTGCGGGCCACCCAGTGCGCCAACAAGACACGGCGTCGAATCTCCGGAGACGCCAAGGAGCCAAATGCCTCATCCGCACCAGGCCCCAGCAAGCCTTTGCTAGAGACAGAGTGCTGTTCGATGTGCCGAACCATAAGGCCTCCATAAGGACTCAAGCCCTTGTCCAAGTATGTAGCAAGATTGAATATTCATGAAAAAAAGCACAGACACTCAAATTCCCTAGCGGCCGTTTAAGTATCTGATCGTGCCCCGTTTATTTTTATTTAGAAAAGCTCAAATGAGACATATTAGTCTCAAATTGAATTATTTTGTACGGCACTGTACACATTCAGGCCATCTTTCGCCTGTTGCGCTGATCAAAATCAAACACACCTTGAGAGGCCCATAGTTATTGGTCCAGCACAGTACTTAGGCGACCGACCACAAAAAAGCCCCCGCACAGGCGGGGGCTGGTTAAACGCTAAGGCGTTTAGTGAACTGGCTAGGCTTTGGCGCGACGAGCACGCAACACGTAGATCAAAACCAGCGTCAACAGGAACGGCACGCCGAACAACAAGGTGTAGTGAAAGATATTAATGAACCAAGTGGTCACCAAAATCGCCACAATACCAATCAGCCCCAACAAGGTTCCGATGGGGTAAGCAGGCATACGAAAACGCAGTTGCACGCCGTCCTGAGCCACCCGACGACGGAAAAACAAATGCGTCAGGAAGATCATGCCCCAGGTAAACAGCGCCCCAAACATGGACAAGGCAATCATGACCGGAAAGGCCGTTTCCGGGTTGAAGGCATAGACCACCGCTGCCACGGCTACGCCACTGGCCGATAAAGCCAGCGCATTCAAAGGCACGCCGTTTTTAGCCACTTTGCCCAAAGCCGCCGGTGCATCACCCGCTCGAGACAGGCTGAACATCATGCGTGTGGAGATATAGAGCATGCTGTTCATAGCCGACAAGGCCGCAATGATCACAATGAAGTTCAAGATACTGTCAGCGTAGGGGATACCTACCGTCTGCATCACAGTGATAAAGGGGCTGGTCGTGCCGTCAGCCACCAGCACTTGCCAAGGCACCAGCATCACAATCAGGGACAAAGACAGCAGATAGAAAATGATCAAGCGCCAGATCGTGGCTTTAAAAGCCTGACGCACCGCTCGTTCCGGATCTTCCGCTTCCCCTGCTGCCACGGCGATCATCTCGATACTCAGGTAACTGAAGATGGAAATGATCACGCCCACCCACACCCCATACCAGCCATTCGGCAAAAATCCGCCTTGGCCAAAGAGGTTTTCCTGCACCTGAGCCGGCTTGTAATAGCCCGTCAAAATACCCACCGCCAACACTATAAAGGCAATGATGGCGAACACTTTGATCAAGGCAAACCAATACTCCACCGAACCGAAGGCCTTGACGCTGTACGCATTCACCGCCACCAGTACCGCAGAGAAAAACGCAATCCATATCCAGGGCGACACGTCCGGGAACCAGAACTTCATATAGTCCGCGACCGCCGTCACCTCCGTGCCTACCGCCAGCACAATGCAGGCCCAATAGCTGTATCGCACCAGGAAACCGGCCAAGGGGTGAATGTAGAACTCCGCATAGGCCCCAAAGGAGCCCGATGTGGGATGTTCCACCGTCATCTCGGCCAGGCAACCCATCAGCACCAGGGCGATGAAGCCGCCAATCACGTAGCTCAGCACCACGCCGGGACCCGCAAAACCAATGGCAAATTTGCTGCCCAGGAACAAGCCGGTACCTATGGCCCCCCCAATAGCAATCATGCTCATCTGGCGGGCGCTCAGCTTTTTATGCAGCCCGGCTTCGCGCGATTGAATTTGCTCAAATCGGCTCATGTCTCCTCCTAATGCTTATTTTTTATGTCGCTGTGATCAGGTCACTTTGGAGCGTGTTTTGTAAGCAGGCTTATCCCATTCCTTATCATTCAGCACCGCTTTAATGTGTTGCACGGCCTGCCAGATATCCACAAAAGACAGATACAAAGGCGTGACACCAAAGCGCATCACCTCAGGCTCGCGGTAATCCCCAATCACCCCACGAGCAATCAAGGCTTGAACTACCGCATAACCTTGCTCATGAGCAAAGCTGACATGGCTGCCACGGAAGTGGTGATCGCGTGGCGTCACCAGGCGCAGACCAAATTCCGCACACTCTTGTTCCACCAGAGCGATGAACAAATCCGTCAAAGCCAGAGATTTACGACGCACAGCCTGCAGATCTGTTTGCAAGAACACGTCCACGCCGCAAGCCACCAGACTCAAGGACACAATAGGCTGTGTGCCACACAAGAAGCGTTCAATACCGTTGGCCGCTTCGTAAGAGGGGCTCATGGCAAAGGGATGCTTATGCCCCCACCAGCCGGACAAAGGCTGGCTGATCTGATCCATCAGCTTAGGGTTCACCCACAGCAAGGCGGGTGCACCGGGGCCAGCATTCAAATATTTGTAGGTACAACCGATAGCAAAGTCTGCATCGCTGTCTTTCAATTCGATCGGCAAGGCGCCCACAGAGTGGCACAAATCCCAGATCAACAAACCGCCGTGCTCATGCACCAGACGGTTGGTAGCCTGCATATCGTGCAAGTAACCTGTACGGTAATTGACGTGCGATAAGACCACGACCGCCGTGTCCTGATTGACTGCTGTTTGCAAATCAGCCGGGTCATCAATCAACTCCAACCTATAGTCTTTGCCAAAGAAGGCGTTAAACCCTTCAATGATGTACAGATCCGTGGGGAAGGAATCACGCTCGGCCAGAATCACTTTCTTTTCCGGGTGGCGTTCTTTTTGCAGATTCACGGCGGCGGCCAGCACTTTGAACAGATTGACCGAGGTGCTGTCGCTGACAATGGTTTCGCCTTGACCGGCGCCAAGCAGTGGGGACATCTGGTCGCCCAGACGCACGGGCAAGGTCCACCAGCCTGCTTTGTTCCAGCTATTGATCAGGTCTGTACGCCATTCCTGAGAAATCACTTCCTGGGCACGCTCCATTGCATGGCGTGGCATGGCACCCAGGGAATTGCCATCCAGATAAATCGTATTGGGGGGCAGGTCGAACTTGGCTTTGAAGGCAGCCAGCTCATCGGCCTGATCCCACTGCTCGCATTGCTGCAAAGTAATCATATTCATGCTCCTCGATTCTGCTTTTAACGACATTTAGTCTAGCATCGAGCCATTGGCGAGTTATTCCAAAGCGATGAATATTATGATTAAATTTGGAAGGAAATTCGGTTTCTGAAACCCTTTTCGTAGATAATTCTAAAATATGAGACTAGACGAGACAGACCTGAAAATCCTGCGCCTTTTGCAGGACAACGGCAGGCTCAGCAACCAGGAACTGGCTGACCTGGTGGCCTTATCCCCCTCCTCCTGCCACCGGCGGGTCAAAATTCTGGAGCAGGAAGGCCTGATCGAAAACTACAGCGCCAACCTGAGCGCTGGCAAACTGGGCTTTGCGATTGAAGCTTTTGTAGAAGTGAATATCGCGCAGCTCAACGAGACCGAACATCAGTACCTGAGCAAGGCACTGGCCACCATGGACGAGGTCCTGCACGCCTATATCGTCACTGGGCAAGCGAACTACCTGCTGCACATACGCACGCGCAACTTCGAGACCTTTTCCAATTTCGTGGTCCACAAGCTCAATACCTTACGTGGCGTCACCAAGATTCATTCGCAGATTGTGCTGTCCAGCATCAAGGCCAAGGGACGGCGTTTGCCCGTCTGACTACGATGCACTCAAGGTAAAAAGCTGCAGCGCGGAATCCAGTAAGACCTTGTAAGCAAGGTCGGCTGCAAATACCAGTTATCAGTGATTCCCGCTGCCTGCCCCATCCCCGAAAATTGATCCCATATGACCAGTCACACCATGACGCACTGGTCATCGTCATCAACTTTATAGGGATAGCTTGTGAAAAAACTCACAAAAACAGTGGCGGTGCCATTGGCAGCGGTATTGTTGACTGCGGTGTCAGTGTCTGCCTCTGCCGCCAGTTCCTCATTCCAGAACTCATGTCGCAATATCAAGCTGCACTCCAATGACAGCGAGGCCTGGATTTCGGCGGAATGCCAACGGCACAATGGTCAGTACAACCCTACAACGCTGCCCCTGCGAGGCCTGGTCAATAACGATGGGCGGATACAAAGCCAGGCAGGCGCACAAACCTCTTACCAAAAAAGCTGCAGCAATCGAAGAATCTCGTGGAATTCGGAGTCTGTCAGAATCCGGGCCGTGTGTTTGACTCGCAACGGCTCAGAGCGGGAAGCCGCAATCGAACTGACCAATATCGAAAATCGTGATGGGGCGCTGATTCGCGTGAACAGATAATTTGTTTGCGTCGTGGTCTTCCCGCGACTCACTTAGGCGACGATTGATCCGCTTGCCTGCCCTCGTGCTCCGCGTGTGCAGGCAGGACTCCCCTGACCAAGGTGCAGCCACCACTGGAGTGAATCTCAACGCTCCCGCCCAGCTTCTCCATTCGGGCGCGCATGGACTCCAGGCCTACTCCGGTTGCAGCGTTGCGCGCGGCATCCACATCAAACCCTAGCCCGTCATCACACACCTCCAACACGATGCGCTCTGGGACGGGATACGCCATGCTGACGTTCACTTCCCTGGCCTGACTATGCTTGAGTACATTTGACAGCGCCTCCTCCAAAAAGCGCGTCATCGTCAAACACGTCATGGCGCAGGGCGAGCTAGGCCACGCAGAGGGCAGATGCCACTGGCTTTTCATGCCGATATTGTCGAACAAGGATGAAAATTGATAGCGCGTCGGTGCCATCCACGCTTGTGGAGACTGCGGCGGGCTCTGGACAAAACTGCGACCACTATCAATGACCAGGCGCAGATCATCACGCAACGACTTCAAGGTAGAGATATGTCGACTGTTCTGATGGTGGCTTTCTGTTGTGGATTCGGCCTGAGCAATCGCCCTGACCAAAGCACTGCCAAACCCGTCATGAATATCCTGGATCAGCTCAACACGTTCTTGCAGCTTAGTCGTGGTCAGGGCCAGCTCATGCTTTTTGTGCAGCGATTGCTCTAACTGTTCGCAAGCCGTCTGTACGGTTACCCGCAGTTCCTCATTAAATTGCTCAATTCGCCGCATAGAGTGCGCGATTCGCAAGCCCATGATGATAGAAATACCCGTCATCGTGAGCAGATTGGCGTAAGGGGTTAAGGGGGCTGTCTCTAGCTGAAAGTAAAAAATTCGCCAGTCATGGAACGCGATCCCGACATAGACAATACCGACACTGCCGTACAAGCAGTCTTCCGCTTTTTTACTGCGCCAGGCTATCAAGGCCAGTGCCATGCACGTAATGGCAAATATCAGCAGATGTCCTCGAATACCAATTTTCAAGGCCAGGCCCAAATTCTGATCCGAAGACAGTGCAATCACCACAGACATAATGGCTGTGAATGCAGTCAATGCGGTTGCCATCTTGCGTGACAGCGGCCGACGCGCCAACTGAAAGATGAAATTCGTAAAGCACAGGCAGAACGACATGAAAGCAATGGCATTTGCCCGCTGAACGGCCACCGTTGAGGAAAACGGCCAAGCCTCCACTGCTATGACGTTATACAAGAACGCCACCCAAAACAGATTCAGCAGCACAAACCAGATATACAGGGTGCTCTTGCGATAGAAAAGCCACATCCCCAGAAATAGAAAGGCAATCGACAGCGCACCCATGATGTTCACCGTGAACATCCCTCGGTAATCCCAACTCAGTCGGCGCTGATGTTCGAGCAATACCTGCGGATCACCCAAATGCACCTTTCCCAAACCGGGCATTGTCATGGCGACCCCGCGCACCTCGACCAAAATAACGTTGGCCCCCTGCTTGATCGCGGCTCCCGGCAAGGTCCACAAACGCGGCATATTCCAGCTGCGAGAGTAAGGCTCAAACAGATTCGTGTCCTGCCACAGCAGATCACCATTCACAAAGACGCGCCCTGCCATATTGATCGAGTCGATCGCCAAGGCCAAAGGCGCACGCGCCCAATACTCCGACGGGCAATCACTGTGCCACTGGATTCGATACCAGACACTACCGTTATAGCCAGGCCAGCGAGTGGTCCAATGGTCAGGAAGCTGTACCTCCGTCCAAGCCAGGTCTGGATCTTGCACTTCTATCAAGCTTGAACCCGTGCGCGAAGCTTGCACAGAAATAGGTGGCTCGCCGCAGTCCGTCTGCTCCAAGGCCATTACCTGTCGTGCAAAAAGCGACAGGGTCAACAGCACCACACATGACACTATTTTCCAAAGCATGCTTTATCGTTTTTATTAATTTCGGCTTGGCTAAGCAAGATAAACGGGGAAGTAGATTAACCCCAAAATCAATAATGCTAGGGGCACTTTTTCCTCAAATCAATCCGTGCTTGCGCGCCTTATTTATCGCATTGGTACGGGATGGAACCTCCAGCTTGCGATAGATGCTTTTTATATGGCACTCCACGGTATTGCGCGATATATACAGTTGATCGGCAATAGCCTGATTGGACAGCCCGTTTGCAATCAGGCCCAGTACCTCGGTCTCTCGCGGACTGAGCATCACCGAAGGTGCCTGTGACGGACGCGGAAAACGTCCAGCCAACTCTTCCATGATGTACTGAGCGACAAATGGATCTATTGGCGAGCCCCCACGAAACACAATACTGATCGATAAAGACAGCTCTATATCCTCACGCTCTTTGAGCAAGTATCCCGTTGCGCCTGCACGTACGGCCTCAACAATCAGATCGGGCTTGCTCCAGGCCGACAGGACAACAAGCGGTACATCGATTCCTTTGGCACGTAATTCGGCAATCAGCTCAATCCCGCTGCCATCAGGCAAACCGATATCCACTAGAACCAAGGAAAACGAGCCGGTTTTGATGAATTCACGGGCTTGCGCTAAAGAGCCGGCAATGCTTACCGCCTGCGTAGGCAAGTCCATTCCCTTCAGAATACGTACTAACCGAGCTTGCATCAGCTCGTCGTCTTCAACGATCAAAATGGCATCAGGTCCGGGGCCCGCACCCGTTGCACAGAAGTCCTTAACCATTGCGCTTAGCCCTGTAAATTGCTCATTCTATGAGTAGAGCATCCCACCGACAATCACCGGAAACGGGGATCTACTCGCCTGCCCCCAAAGAACGTCTATCGATCCGGCCCTATCCACCGATCAGTCTCAAAACGTCATCGCCAGCGATGAAGAACCGGGATTACTCATAGGCAACCCACAAAAACCGCGTTTGTATGAAAAATCACGGTTTTCAGTGATTCCATGCGCCCCCCTCCCCCCTCAAAATTCTGACTGCTGTGAGCAGCGTACCCATAACTGTTGTCGCCGAGGATGGAAGAGTTCATGAAAAAAAATATTGTCTGTTTTCTCTTGCTGGCGTTGCCATTTTTTTCTTCTCACGCCGCCTTACGAGGGGACGGCCAAAGAAAAGTCGAATTCAAGGCTGTGATCGAAAACCTGGATCTGGACAAGGCTTTCCCCTATTGGCAGCTCATTGAGCGCGTTGAGTACGTCAGCACAGACCTGTACAGAATCCACGCGGGCCAATGCTTCGTCGATGTGTCGCTGACCACCATCCCCTTTCCAGAGGGCTTTGTGGGCCCGCGCCAATTCAAGTTGAGCTATAGCGCGACACAATGTCCGAAAAAATAATTCCCCCACCTTCCAAGAAAGGAACTAGCAATGAACACCCTCTCAATCTCGGCATTTACACTCATGGCCAGCCTGGTAATAGCTGCAGCGCCGGTACAGGCCAAGGACTCGCAAGCCGAAATGGAGCGACTCAACCAGGAGTACAACGACTCTCAGTTTTGCGCTGCACTGCTCAACAAGATTGGTGGCGATGAAAACAAGAAAAAAGCCACTTTGGCACTGGCTGAGGCCAAAGACATAGCACCTAAAATTGGCCACACGACAGAGGACGAGTTCAACGAGTCGTACCGTGCTCTAGAAGAAATCATAAAAACTGCAGACAAGGATGAAATGCAGCAATTTACTGAACTGTGCACGAAACGCTGGTAGAAACCGAGACAAGCTCAGGAGAGATGGCAGTCGTAAACAAGGTAAAAAAATACCGTTTAAAACTTCGGCTCTCCCCGTAACCTACAAAACCTGCACCTTTGCTGGGAGTCACAGCTACACGTAGTTCAGTGTGAAGCGCCGCTTGAAATGCTCGCTGCGCCACCAACCCCTGCCACTTTGAACCGGCTTGCCATCGGTGTCGAACAAGTCGATACGCTGCACAATCACCGCCTGGTTTTCTTTAATCCACAGTTGCTTGGCCATCTCGGCCGTGGCGTTAGCCATGCTGATCTCTTCGTGAGCGTGCTGGATAGGCACCCCCAGCACCGTGGTCAGCATCTCCACCATGGTGCGCGTTTCCAAATCCTGGGCCTGAATACGCTCCCCGATTGAGCGCAACAAATAGTTCTCCGCAAAATACAGGGGAACGGCAGACTTATAGCGCACGGCTTGCAGCTTGTAGACCGGCTCCGCAGATGCAAAGAACTCGGCGATGTCGGCGGGTGGCTGCACCAGTTCCCAACTGGCAATCTTGGTGCTGGTGTCCTTGCCCAGTTGCACCAGATCATTAATTGAACCCAACTCCCACGAGCCCGTGCTCTTGCGCTCCAGTACAAAAGAGCCCCGGCTGGGAAAACGCTCGATCAGGCCATTGCGCGTCAAAATGGCCAGTCCCTGGCGCACCGTAATGCGGCTGACGCCAAACATTTCCCCTAGTTCAGCTTCAGTAGGCAAACGGTCGCCCGGCTGCAGGCGACCGTCCTGAATGTAGCGGGTCAATTTATCGGCAAGCTGTTCGTATAGCGGCTTTTTATTCACGCTGCAATCTCGCTATTGATGATGTGTACTGTGCTGCTGGCTTGCCCTATATTCCGTGTTTAGCAGTTTATTGAGTCGGCTTTCCCCGCCAGTGAGCAATCCTTTTATTGTCGTTCCAACAAGCCTTTGATGAGAAACATCTCGGCCTCATGGACACAAGAAATCTGCTCCCAGGCCGCATCACTTTGCGAGGCTAATCGCCAGGTGAGTAAGGTAACCACGCACTTGTCTGCCCCCAGCTGGAGTACATCGCCCGGAATGACACGCGACATATTGCGAAACTGCATGGTGTCCTTGCTGGTGCCCACGTCGTAATCCACCTGTAAACGGGCCGTGTCCACGTTCAAGCGCACATAGGTTTCCTGTCCACTGAATACAGAAACCCCTTTGAATAAGCCCGGCTCAACTTCACTACGGTTCGCGCTTCCCCAGGCCCATTGGCCTTGCTGGATGCCATCGGACATGATCTCGAAGGCCGCTTGTGCGGGGCGTTCAACCAGGATGCTGCTGGAATGGCAATGGGGATCTTTCACGTGTAGGCTCCTGTGATCAACATTCATTGTTATAACAATGTCGCTCATTGTCCTGCCAAGAGCGGATCACTGCCACACGGGAAAACACGTATAGCCCCACAGCTGCCCCGACCCGGCCATAACACCCACCTGAACACTACAAAAAAACCGCCGGCTGTCACGCAGGACAGGCAGCGGTTTGGCGAGCCCAGCGTCAAGAGCTGCCGGACTGAACTTCTACAACAGCAGTTTTTACGGTGTGGTCACCCATTTCTGAATGAAGGCGCGCAGCTCGTCCGCGTTGGACGCAACGCCGCCGGGGACGCGGTAGACCTTTTCCAGCGGTCCAACCATCTCCTGCATGCTGGCCAACTGAGCCGGGTCTTCGCACATCATCACAATGCCCCGGCAATAGCGGCCAAAGCCTTCACGGTGCGCTTTCAACCACAGCACCGCTTTCTTGCGCCCTTCCGGATCACCGGGGGTAGAAGGATCTGGCAGGCTTTCATAGACCAGCACAAATTCTTTTTCCGCCTCGATCAGGGTTTGCATATCGTCCAGCCATTGCGTGGCTAATTCCAGCGTCAGGGGAAATTCGTGCAGGCGCGCGATGGGCAATGCAGAAATATCCAGAAAGCGGGTGGACAGGTTTGAAGAAATGTCTTGTTCGTTCATTGATAAGGCTCCTTGAATGAGAGCAGTCATACCTGACTGCAATATCTGTTCCATCTCAAGCTCCTCCACCACACGTTCCACGGCCAGGCGCGGCTCACGACCTGCCACGGCATATACCGTGTCGGCAACCGCCAGACAGTGAAACGCCACGGTTGCCATCAAGTAGCGCGAGCGCTCAAAGGACACGCCATAGGCCTGCGCAATGTGCTCTTGATGCTCCCGAATCTTGTCCAGCATGGCGGGCGTGGCCACCAGCCTGCGAATTACGTAGGGCGTAATTCCTGGGTTGGCTTTGACAAACGCCTGCGTGGCGGCACTAAAAAGCAGTAGATAGTCCTTCAGGCTGCCTTGAACCGGGTTTGTTGCCCGAGGCACTTGCCAGCGGCTGAAAATTTCTTCAGCCACCAGTTGTTTGAGGCCCTCCAGATTGCCTACATGCTTGTACAGCGCCATCTGGCTGACACCCAAGGCGCCAGCCACACCCACGAACGTAATGTTGGGCAAGCCAATCTGCATGCCAACGTCCGCAATCCGTGCCCGGGTGATGGTGGGAGGACGTCCGCGTGGCGCGGACGCCTGAGGGGTTTGCATATCTACTCTGACCCTTTTGACAGCAGCGGCACACCCGTGCCGGCCGCTTGTTCTTATTTAATTTAAGAGACTCCACTAATCAGGAGTCTAGTTTACATCAACGATAATGCTTCTCAATATCATTTTCAACAAGACATTCTTCACGCTTTACAGGCCAAGCAAGCAGCACGCAAAACGATCATCAGAGTAACTCAAGCCGCCTTATTAAAACTTGCTGTGGACCGCTTTAGCGCAGGGTTTAGCCGGCCGGACCGACCGAACAAACGCGCGTTGAAGGCTCAGGTTTTTATAAAAACAAACAAAAGTGGTCAGACCAATTAAAAGAATAGAAAACAGTTAAATCCCTAATGACTAGGGTAAATACCGGGATTCAACAGAATTAGCCAGTGGATACAATGCGTTCTATTCTTTATGCCATCCCCAATTGGTCAGACCAATTTGACGATCTTAAGCTTTGCTTACCCAGCAAGCGTCACTCCTTTGCTCCTGCGGAGATAGAACAACATGCAACAAGCGTGGCTGCAGCAATACGATCCCACCGGCAATATCTGGCTGTCGGCTCTGATTGCCCTCATACCCATCATCTTTTTTTTCCTGGCTCTGACCAAGTTGCGCATGAAGGGCTATATGGCAGGCACGATTACCGTGCTGCTGGCACTTGGTGTCGCCCTGATTTTTTATCGCATGCCGGTCTCTACGGCGTTGGCTTCGGTGGTCTACGGCTTTTTCTATGGTCTGTGGCCCATCGCCTGGATCATTGTTGCGGCGGTCTTTCTGTACAAGGTGTCGGTCAAGACTGGCCAGTTCGATATCATTCGAGCCTCCATCCTGTCAGTGACGCCTGACCAGCGCCTTCAGCTGATTCTGGTTGGTTTCTGCTTTGGTGCATTCCTGGAAGGCGCTGCTGGCTTTGGCGCACCGGTCGCCATCACAGCCGCCCTGTTGGCAGGTTTGGGCTTTCGCCCCTTGTACGCTGCCGGTCTGTGCCTGATCGCCAATACCGCCCCGGTTGCCTTTGGTGCCATGGGCATTCCAATCATTGTTGCCGGGCAAGTGTCGGGTATTGACCCCTTTGTGATTGGCCAGATGGCCGGTCGCCAACTGCCTTTCATGACGATTATTGTGCTGTTCTGGCTGATGGCCATCATGGACGGCTGGCGCGGTATTAAAGAAACCTGGCCTGCCGTGGTGGTGGGTGGTGGCTCATTTGCCCTGGTTCAGTTCCTGACCGCCAACTACATTGGCCCTGAGTTGCCGGACATCACCTCCGCCCTGGTTTCCCTGGTGGCGCTGACCTTGTTCCTGAAAGTCTGGCAGCCCAAGAGCATCTTTCGCTTTGACACCGAAGACGCGGCTCCTGCCCAGAACAATGCTATCGAGAAGGCTCCTGCTGTCCTGACCACAGGCAGTATTGTGAAAGCCTGGTCGCCCTTCATCATCCTGACAGTCATGGTGACGGTCTGGAGTATTCAGCCCTTCAAAGCGCTGTTTGCCTCCGACGGCCCCCTGGCCTCGACCATTCTCAACATTCCGGTTCCTTTCCTGCATAACCTGGTGGAAAAAGCCCCGCCTGTGGTGTCTGCCGCTACGCCTTACGGCGCGGTGTACTCCTTTAACTGGCTCTCTGCCACTGGCACCGCCATTCTGATTGCCGCCTTGATCACGATCTTCTATTTGCGCATGAAACCGGCCAAAGCGATCGAAACCTTGGGCGAAACCTTCAAGGAACTGGCTGTCCCTATCTATTCGATCGGTATGGTGCTGGCCTTTGCCTTTATCGCCAACTACTCCGGTCTGTCGGCCACCCTTGCACTGGCCTTGGCCCACACGGGCAAAGCCTTCACCTTCTTCTCGCCATTCCTGGGCTGGATTGGGGTATTTCTGACCGGTTCCGACACGTCGGCCAATGCCCTGTTTGGCGCTTTACAAGCCACTACCGCACAGCAACTGGGCCTGCCTGAAGTCTTGATGGTGGCCGCCAATACAACCGGTGGCGTGACTGGCAAGATGATCTCGCCGCAGTCCATTGCCATTGCCTGCGCCGCAGTGGGCCTGGCGGGCAAAGAGTCCGATCTGTTCCGCTTTACGGTCAAACACAGCCTGATCTTCGCTGCTATGATCGGCGTGCTAACCACCCTGCAAGCCTATGTGCTACCTTGGATGATTCCCTAGCAGCCCATCCCTTCCTTCATCTGCAAGGCGCGTAGACTCGCGCCTTGCAGATTTATCTTTTCAGTATTGCCGAACACTATGCGCCTCTCTGATCATGTTGCCCAACAATTGCTGGCGCTCATTCAATCCAGCGACTTTCAGCCGGGGCAGCGTCTGCCCGCTGAACGAGCGCTGGCCGCTCAATTGAATGTGTCCCGCGCTTCACTACGCGAAGCAATTCAGCAACTGACCAGCCAGGGCATTTTGCGCAGCCAGGTCGGCTCAGGTACGTACCTGACCTCCCAGACGCCTCAGTGGACCCAGCGTTCTGTTGATCCACTGGCCGCCTTGATGCTGTCCGACCCCCAGTACCGTTACGACGTACTGGAAGCGCGCATTGCCTTAGAGAGCAGTACGACCTGGCACGCTGCCCTGCGGGCCTCCCCCGACGATAAAAGCAAGATCCTGCAGTGCTTTGAGCAAATGATTCGTCACCAGCAAAGTGGTGACACCGAACAATCTGCCCGTGCAGATGCCCAGTTCCACCTGGCTATTGCCGAGGCCTCGCACAACCTGGTTTTGGTCCAGGTCATGCGCGGACTGTTTGATCTGGTGCTCAGCAGCGTCACGCAGAACCGGGACATCATCATGTTTGTGCACGATTCGCCGGAAACGCTGACCCAGCTGACCGCGCAACATGAAGACCTGGTCAAAGCCATTATTGATGGTGATCCAGCTCGTGCCCGTAGCGTGGTGAACGAACACCTGGGATACGTACGCAATACCCTCATTCAGGCGGACGAAGATCTTGCTCGTCGTGAACGCTCTGCGCGTTTGCAATCGCCTCCTCCCGCCTTCCCTGAATCTGCCCAGCCATGATTATTTCCTCCTCGACCGACTACCGGCGCGCTGCTGAAAAACGACTGCCGCCTTTCCTGTTCCACTACATCGACGGCGGTGCCTATGCCGAGCACACCCTGCGCCGCAATGTGGATGACCTGGCCAACGTCGCTCTGCGCCAGCGCGTGCTCAAGGATATGAGCCAGCTGGACACCAGTATTGATCTGTTTGGTGAAAAGCTCTCCATTCCCGTCGCGCTATCCCCTGTGGGGCTGACAGGCATGTACGCCCGTCGTGGTGAAGTGCAAGCGGCCCGCGCAGCCGACGCACACGGTATTCCCTTCACCATGTCCAGCGTATCGGTCTGCCCGATCGAAGAAGTTGCCCCGCGTCTTGGCCGCCCCATGTGGTTCCAGCTCTACGTGTTGAAAGACCGTGGCTTCATGCGCAATGCCTTGGAACGCGCTCAGGCCGCAGGCTGTAGCGCACTGGTCTTTACGGTTGACATGCCCGTCCCTGGTGCACGCTACCGCGATGCTCATTCCGGCATGAGCGGCCCGAACGCTGCCCTGCGCCGCTATGCACAAGCCATCACGCACCCGCGCTGGGCCTGGGATGTGGGCCTGCTGGGTCGTCCCCATGATCTGGGCAATATCTCGCGTTACTTGGGTAAGCCAACGGGCCTGGAAGACTATATGGGCTATTTGGGCGCCAACTTTGACCCTTCAATCTCCTGGAAAGACCTGGAGTGGATACGCGAATTCTGGAAAGGCCCGATGCTGATCAAAGGAATTCTGGACCCGGACGACGCGCGCGATGCCGTGCGCTTTGGAGCCGACGGCATCATCGTCTCCAACCACGGCGGTCGCCAACTGGATGGCGTCTTGTCATCGGCCCGCGCTTTGCCCGCCATTGCGGACGCCGTCAAAGGCCAGATCAAGATTTTGGCGGATTCGGGAATTCGTAGCGGCCTGGATGTCGTGCGCATGATTGCGTTGGGCGCTGATGCCGCCATGTTGGGACGCGCCTATATTTATGCACTGGCTGCCGCAGGCCAGTCCGGTGTAGATCACTTGCTGACGCTGATTGAAAAAGAAATCCGCGTCGCCATGACGCTGACCAGTGTCAGCAGCATTTCCCAGATCACCTCTGACCTGCTTGTACAGGAGTCCTGATCATGTCAGTTTCCACCCACCCTGCGGACTTGTTGCAGCAGTTGCGCTCTATTGTGGGCAAGCCCCATGTTCTAACGGACGACCGCAGCACGCGCCCCTACCGCAAAGGCCACCGCACTGGCGAGGGCAAAGTGCTGGCAGTGGTGCGGCCGGGCTCCTTGCTGGAACAATGGCGTATCTTGCAAGCCGTGGTTGCTGCAGATTGCATCGTTATCATGCAGGCGGCCAATACCGGTTTAACCGGGGGCTCCACCCCTGATGGCGACGACTACGACCGCGATATCGTCCTGATGAACACCATGCGCCTGCAAGGTATTCAAGTCATCAATGAAGGTGAGCAAGTTGTCTGCCTGCCCGGTGCCACTCTGGATCGCCTGGAACAAACTCTGGCGCCCTTGCAGCGCGAACCGCACTCGGTCATTGGGTCTTCCTGCATTGGGGCCTCCGTGCTGGGTGGTGTGTGCAATAACTCGGGCGGTGCTCTGGTACGCCGTGGCCCCGCTTATACAGAATTGACGCTGTACGCGCAGGTGTATGACGATGGATCGCTGCATTTGATCAATCACCTGGGCATCGCCTTGGGTGACACGCCGGAAGAAATTCTGACCCGTCTTGAGCAGGGCAAATACAGCCCCGCCGACATCATCAACGACCCTGCACGCAAGGCCAGCGACCCGCGTTACGCCCAAGATATTCGGGATGTGGATGCGCAAACGCCTGCTCGCTACAACGCTGACCCGTCCCGCCTGTATGAGGCCTCCGGTTCCGCGGGCAAACTATGCATCTTCGCCGTGCGTCTGGACACCTTCCCCAAAGAGGCCAGCACGGTCTTTTACATCGGCACCAACGACCCGGATGAGCTGACTGCCGTGCGTCGCCACCTGCTGACTGCACTGCCCAGCCTACCCATTGCCGGTGAATACATTCATCGCACGGCCTACGATATTGGTGAGCAATACGGCAAAGATACCTTCTTGCTGATTGACCGTTTTGGTACGGCCAAAGTCCCTGCCGCTTTTGCCATGAAAAGCCGTGTAGATGGTTTTTTCGAACGTTTGGGCTGGCGCGGGGTCACTGACCGCGTGATCCAAAGCGTTATGAACCGCCTGCCCAGCCATCTGCCAAAACGGATGCGGGAATGGCGTGACCGTTTTGAGCATCACCTTCTACTGCGTGTCTCGAACGATACCGCCCAAATCACCCGCGACTATTTAAGCCAGCAGTTTGGTGACAGCAAGCAGGGTGCGTACTTTGAGTGCGATGCCGAAGAAGGACGCAAAGCATTTCTGCACCGTTTTGCCATTGCGGGCGCTGCGATTCGTTACCGCGAGTCCCACCCCGACAGCGTGGAAGATATTGTTGCCCTGGATATTGCACTGCGCCGCAACGATAAAGAGTGGGTGGAACAATTACCCGCCGATATGGAAAAAGACATTGTCCACAAGCTGTATTACGGCCACTTCTTTTGCCACGTCTTTCATCAGGACTACATCGTCAAAAAAGGCGTTGTTCCCCTGGATATGGAGCATCGCATGTGGAAGCTGCTGGACGCCCGCCAAGCGGAATACCCGGCCGAGCATAATGTGGGTCATCTCTACATCGCCAAGCCCGCGCTAGCCGGTTTTTACCGCGAGCTGGACCCCACCAACACGTTCAATCCCGGCATAGGCCACACTTCACGTAAAAAATGGTGGCACGCTTGCGGCTGCGACCACTAAACCAAACAGCCTTGTTCTGACCACACCACACGCTGCCGGCCATCCCTTATGATGCCTGGCAGCGCATCACGCTGATACAAGAAAAACTGCCAGCACGAACTGGCCCCAGCGTTTCTGCCCGCCCAAAGACGGAAGGGCTGCAATCAATTGCCCTGCACCTGATCCCCTACGCTTGATCACCGCAACTGCGCTTGTACCCAGCCAAGGCAGCGCTTTCCTGTGGCTGTTCCCCAGGCTTTAAGCCACTCAGCCCCACTCTTCCCCGCCCGTTTCAGCCTGCTTTCAGGCTGTGTGACACCTAAGCGACAGAAGTATTCCAGTGCCAAATCTATTTAGTTTAATAGGATCCACTAATTCAATATTTCGATTACATTATCGATAATGATTCTCAATACCGTATATTAAGAAGCCAGTTTCTACGGCTTTTGGATAGCCATAAAGGGGCCGAATCGCACTTTTCACCCCCCCCCAGATACGCGTCCACACCCTGCAGAAATCATGCCTTTCTCTTTGAATTTCTGGGTATTTACCACTCATGACCTCTCGTGAAACCACTACTGACGTGCGCAAGGAACCTGGCCCCATCAGCCAGATACTGAGCTCGATACGCACGCGCTTGATTATTGCTGCCACCCTGGCTGCCCTGGGCTCCATGCTCACCCTGGTGCCTCTAGCGGGCATCGCCTACATTGCGCAACTGGCATTAGGCGGCACGTCCGTCAATGGCTCTCTAGCCGGAGAGGTACAAGGTGAAATAGGCTGGGCCGTCTTGTTCAGCGTTGTCAGCATGTTTGCCGGGCTGGCCCTGATCTCGATCGGGGAGCTGGTATCCCACCTGGCCGACAATCGCCTGACTCGTGGTTTGCGTTTGAGCGCCGCCCAAAGACTGGCCAACGTCCCCTTGGGCTGGTTTACCAGCCAGGCCTCGGGCGAGGTCAAACAAGCCATGCAGGATGACATCGCCACCTTGCACAGCCTGACGGCCCACTTCTATACCTCGGTTGGCCGTGCGCTGGGCGCTATTGTGATCTCCGTCCTGTACCTGTTTGTAATGGACTGGCGCATGGCGATTGTGGCACTGCTGCCCTTCCCCGGCTTTTTCCTGTTTCTGCGCCATGCCATGCAATCGAGCAAGGCCAATATGCAGGGCTTTGTGGAAAAGCTGGGCCGCTTAAATAGTGCCACGGTGGAGTTTGTCAGCGGCATTCCCGTCGTCAAAGCCTTTGGCTCCAACGGCCAAGCCCACGGCGGCTACAGCAAAGCGGTTGATGGCTTTGCGGATGCGTTTCTGAATTTTGCCCGCCCCCTGGTCTCCCGCATGGCACATGCACACGCCATGATTGCCCCTGTCACCGTACTGGGCATCGTGTTGATCTTTGGCGCTCTGTTCAGCCACCTGAATTGGATGAGCCCCGTCGATATTCTGCCCTTTGCCCTGGTCGCCCCCGGCATATGCGCTCCCCTGCTACTGCTGCACACCTTGCTGCACGATCTTGGCGGAGCTACAGGCGCGGCACAACGCGTCCAGGCGCTACTGAAAACCCCGGTACTGGAGCCTTTACAGGCTAATGAACAGCAGATACCGACTAATCAGCAAGTGCGTATTGAAAACGTCAGCTACGCCTACGCTGAAGGCCATCAAGCCTTAAAAAACCTGAACTTCACACTGGAACCGGGCACAGTCACCGCGATTGTGGGTTCCTCCGGATCAGGAAAATCCACGATTGCACGCCTCTTGCTGCGCTTTTTTGACCCCAGTGAAGGCCGAATCACCCTGGGCGGCGCGGACCTGCGCCAGATTGAATCCACCGAACTGTATCGCCGCATTGGCTTTGTTCTGCAAGAGGTGCGGCTGATCAATGCCAGTGTGCGCGAGAACATTGCGTTGGGCCGCCCCTCTGCCAGCCAGCAAGAGATTGAGGACGCTGCAAAAGCGGCCAATATCCACGATCGCATTTTGAGCCTGCCACGCGGCTACGACTCAGTAGTCGGTGAAGACGCCCAGCTATCCGGTGGCGAGCGCCAGCGCGTCAGCATTGCACGCGCCGTCTTGTTGGACCCACCCATTCTGGTGCTGGATGAAGCCACCGCCGCCGCCGATGCCAGCAACGAAGTAGCCATTCAGGATGCGCTGTCTCGCTTTGCCCAAGGCCGCACCTTGCTGGTGATTGCTCACCGACTGGACACCATCATGCACGCGGATCACATTCTGGTGCTGGAAGACGGCTGCATTGTGGAACAAGGCAATCACGCCAGCCTGCTGGCCAAACAAGCCCGCTATGCACGACTCTGGGCACTGGGTGGCTACGAGGACACCAAACCCAGCAAGGACACATCATGCTAAAGACCCTGATCCAGTTGCTGGGCAAGGAAGCAAGCATTTTCCGCCGCTATGTGTGGATGGCGACTCTGTACGGACTGCTGTGCGGCTTGACCATCACCACCCTGGTGCCCGTCTTGACCCACTTGCTCAATGGCAATCCCAAACAGGCGGCCAGCTGGCTGGCCCTGCTTGTTCTGGGCGTTGCCATTTGCTGGCTGTGGCGCCGCCATGTTGAGCAGGCCGGTGTCCGCGTTGGCGCTGCTATTTTGCAAGGCGGCCGTCACCGTGTTGGCGAACACATTGCCCAATTACCTGTGGGCTGGTTCTCTGCTCAGAACACGGCCCGACTGGGGCATATCGTCACCCAGGGCATGATGTCTGTTGCCCAGTTACCCGCCCACGTGTTCACGCCGCTGATCGCTGGCATGGTGACACCTCTGGTTCTGGTTATTGCGCTGTTCGCACTGCATTGGCCGCTGGGACTGATCGCCCTGATTGTGCTGCCCTTGCTGGCCGGCGTCCTGGCCCTGACTGCCCATCTAGGCCGTAAAGCTGACGATGCTTTTCAAGAACACTTCGCCCACGCCAGCCAGCGTGTGGTGGAGTTCGCCCAAGCCCAGTCCGTATTGCGCGCCTTCAATGGTGAAGGCGGCGGTACACGCTTGCTGGAAGAGGCGATTGAACGCCAGCACCAGGCTGGCAAAAAACTGATCTGGCAATCCACCGCCTCTGCCGTCCTGAATGCCTGGGCAGTCCAGGCAGCCTTTGCAGCCTTGCTGATCGCAGCCACCCTTTGGCTGAATACCCAGATGAGCACCGGCATGAACAGCGCAGAAATCATTGCCATCATCGTCTCCTTGTTGCTGGCCGCACGCTATATCGATTCCCTGCTGGAAGTGGCCAGCTATGGAGAAGTGCTGCGCGGTGCACGGGGTCAGCTCGATGCCATCAAAGAACTCTTTGCCGTCCAGCCTTTAGCCGAACCCGACCAGCCTCAAACCCCACGCGACGGCTCTCTTTCCCTGAACAATGTGCATTTCCGTTATGACGCGGACAAACCCGAGGTACTGAAGGGCATCACCTTAGACATTCCCGCCGGCAGCATGGTCGCCTTGATAGGCGAATCTGGCTCAGGAAAGACCACATTGGCCCACCTGATTGCCCGCTTTTTCGATGTCAGCCAAGGCAGTGTGGCCATAGGCGGAGTCGATGTACGCCAGATCGGCAGCACGCAGTTGGCCAGCCAGATCAGCCAGATTTTCCAGGACGATTACTTGTTCGCAGGCAGCATTGCCGAGAACATTCGTATTGGCAAGGCCCATGCCAGCGATGCCGAACTGATGGCCGCGGTGGAACAAGCGGGGGTCAGTGAAATCATTGCCCGCCTGCCCGACGGACTCAATACAACCGTAGGCGAAGGTGGGGCCCGCCTGTCCGGGGGTGAACGCCAGCGCATCGCCATTGCCCGCGCCTTGATCAAAAACGCCCCCATTTTGTTGGTGGACGAGGCCACTGCCGCCCTGGATGCGGAAAACCAGGCCGCCATTGCTCAGGCCCTGGCTCGCCTGCGTGGCAAACGGACTCTGATTGTGATTGCCCACCAACTCTCTACTGTGGCCATGGCTGACCACATTGTGGTTCTGGAAAACGGCCAGATCATTGAACAAGGCCCACCCGGAGAACTGCGCGAAAGCCAAGGCCGCTACGCCCACTTTCTGAGCCAGCGTCAAACTGCCAAAGGCTGGCGCATTGCCACCACGACTCCCAATAACGGTGTGTGATGCCTAACTGCTCCTGACCGCCAGCCGCTTGGACGCCCACTGCCCCTGCGGGCCAAAGGCAGGCGGTCCAAACCTGCCGCCGCCACGTAGAAAGGCACGAGTGTCATTCACACCCGTGCCAGCGCTGCAGCGCTTGTTCCCAATCACATAAAAAGGCGCTTACCCCTGCTCTTCAAAACCAAGACAAGCGCATTTACTCGCAGATAAACAATCAATGGCGCCCCTTGCGCTCCGACGAGCGAACAGGACGGCGCAAGACCGCTCCAGTGCGCAATTCGGCCTCTGTTTCACGATCTTCGAACTGCGCCAAAGTGCTTAAAATTGAGCAATTCGGTTGCTCATCCCCGGCACAGCCGCCGATCGAGGCGTCCAGCGCCTTGGCCATTTGCTGCATGTTTTGAATGCGGCTGTTCAGTTCAGCCAGATGCTGTTGAGCTACCCGCTTCACATCGGCGCTCTGACGCGCCTGGTCATGCCACAGGCTTAGCAAGTCGCCAATAGCAAGCATTGAAAAGCCAAGATCACGGGCCCGCCGCACGAAACGCAAGCGATCCACATCTTTCACACTATAAGTTCGGTAACCCGAGGCGGTACGCTCGGTCTCCGGAATAAGGCCAATCTGCTCGTAGTAGCGGATCATCTTGGCCGACACGTTGGATGCCTTGGAGGCTTCACCGATATTCATTTTGCTCCCCTTGCTCAATGAAACATATCGAAAGTCAGGTGTCGGTGCTAGCAAAAGGCAGCAGGCATTGTCCAAAGCCCCATCAGTCTTTTTTGCCTGCTCAGGCCCCTTTTGCCAGCACTGACATCACACAGTGTGAAGATTCACCCTACAGGAAGGTCAAGCACCTATCTGCACCACAGGCTCCCACCTGGTCGGGACTATGGCGTAAAAAATACATCCACGTGCAGATCCTGCACTTTCAGGCCGCGTTTGAGCACCATGCCCATCGTGGCGTCCACCATTGCGGGGGAGCCCGCCACATAGACCTTCCAGCCCGTTAAATCAGGCTGATCGTTGCCAACGACATCGGTGACCAGCCCGCGGCGGCAGTGAGTGGCCGGTATGCCGGAGATGACAGGAGTAAAAGCCAGATTGGGGTATTGGCGCTCCAGCGCCCGGAAGTCATCAACAGCATATAAATCCTGTAGTTCGCGCACACCAAAATACACATGGATGGCTTGGCTCATGCCACAGGCCAGCGCTGTTTCAACAATTGACTTAATAGGGGCCAGACCCGTCCCTCCGGCAATACAGAGTATGGGTCCGCCATGCCCCTCGCGCAGGTAAGAAGAGCCGCGTGGCACGTCCAGGCTGACTGTCTCGCCTACTTTGAGCACGCTGTGCACATACGCAGAGGTCACGCCTTGCGGGACGCGACGTATATGGAACTCCAGCTCCGGGGAGCCGGGCCGGTTGGCCATGGAATAACTGCGTACCGGTGCTTGTCCAAATTTGATATCAGCATACTGACCGGCAAAGAACATCAGGGGAGAGTTCTGCTCCGGGCGGATGCGAACCAGGCGCACATCATGCGTCAGGTCCTGAAGCTGGGTTACTGTCCCTGTCACGCTGCGCGAAGGCGCCAGCCCCCGGGCATCGTCCGTGCCAATCCAGTCCACCGTGACATCGCTCAGGGGTATGGCTCTACAGGCCAGGATCAGCCCGCGCTCCTTTTGGGCTTCGGTCAAGGCAAAGGGGGAATATTCCAGGGTCTGCACTTGTCCATCAACCAGCCGGGTTTTACAGCCACCACAGCGGCCCAGACGGCAGCCATGCGGATAAGCCAGCCCGCTTTGCAGGGCGGCCTGCAAGATGTTTTGCCCATCCTCTACGGCAATCTGCTGTCCGGTCTGGCGGATAAGAATAGTTTTGCTGCTCATTACTGCCCCCTTCACGTATAGGCCCATGGGCCCTGCATGACCTTGGACCCGCTTGTTTTCGTCCAATACGGGTCTGGCTGTCTCATCGTTTTATTTGGCATGGTGACTCCACACAAATTTGCTGTTGATCGACACAATCCGCCTTGCTACTCAAGGCCGTGTGCCCAAGCTAAGGGTTCCAACGATTGGAAAGTCAACACCTTGAAAAGCGTGTATTAACAACACCTTGACCTTCCAATCGTTGTAAGGCCCAAGCTTGCCACTCAACTCTGCACAGACGCTTCGGAAGGGCCGAAGCCCTGCTGCGAAATAGGGGCACAGCCATGCGTCGAACATTCAAATTTGCTTTAGCGGCAGGCGCCATTGCCGCAGTCGGGGCCGCCTACGCAGCCCGCGATGGTTCCGATCATAAAGACAAGGCGTCAGAACCGCCACAAGAAGCCACCAGCGCGCCTATGGCGCCACAGGTACCGGTTGCTCAGGTCCTGCAAAAAAGGATCCAGCCGTCCACGGACTTCACGGGTTTTCTGGCGGCTCCCAAGTCGGTAGAACTACGCTCGCGCGTCAGCGGAGCGGTGGAAGCGGTCAGCGTGCCTGAAGGTAGTCTGGTGCGTAAAGGGGAGCCGTTATTCCATATAGACCCACGCCCCTTCCAGGTAGCGCTGGACACCGCCACGGCGCAACTGCGTCAGGCCGAAGCCTTGGCCAAACAGGCGCAAAGCGACCTGGACCGTTCCCAGAAGCTGGTGGAAACCGGCGCGGTGTCACGTAAAAACTACGACGATGCACTGGCCGCACGCAATGCGCAGCAAGCACAAGTGCAAGTAGCCAAGGCCTCCGTCGCTGCCGCTCAACTGGACATGTCCTATACCCATATTCGCTCGCCCATTGCGGGCCGTGTGGACCGGGTGCTGGTGACGGAAGGCAATCTGGTCAACGGAGGGTCCACCGATCAGGCCAGCTTGCTGACCACCATCGTCTCCACTGACCCGGTTCATGTGTACTTTGACATAGACGAAGCCACTTACCTGAACGCCATACGTCAGTCCCGTCCAGGTTCCGGCGATAAAACCACGGCTCTGCCCGTCAGCATTGGCCTGACAAGCGACAAAGGCTTTCCGTATCAAGGCAAGCTGGACTTTGTGGGCAACCAGATTGATCGCAGCACCGGCACCATACGCGCTCGTGCGGTGGTTCCCAATCCCGATGACATGCTGGCTCCGGGCCTGTTTGCCCGCATCAGGCTGGCAACAGGGGCTGAGCAGGCCGCCATTCTGATTGATGACCAAGCTGTAGGCACCGATCAAGGCAAGCGCTATGTGCTGGTTGTGGATCAGAACAATCAGGCTCAATACCGCGTAGTCCAGCCTGGCCCCATCGTGGATGGACTGCGTGTCATTGAAGCTGGCCTGCAAGCCGGTGAAAAGATCGTCATCAAAGGGTTGGTACGCCCAGGCATGAGCATCACCCCTCAACTGGTTCCCATGCAATCTGGCCCGGATGCGGCTAACTCCGCCTCCAGCCCTGCGGAGTCCCAGCCATGAAGTTCCCACACTTCTTCATCGCGCGGCCTATCTTTGCCATCGTCCTGTCTTTGCTGATGCTGATAGCTGGGGCCATGGCCTTTTGGCAACTGCCGCTAAGCGAGTACCCCGCCGTCACCCCACCTACCGTTCAAGTAACGGCCAAGTATCCCGGTGCTAACCCCGAGGTCATTGCCGACACGGTGGCAACGCCTCTGGAGCAAGCGATCAACGGCGTGGAAAACATGCTGTACATGAACTCCCAAATGGCCACGGACGGCCAGATGGTTCTGACCATTGCCTTCAAGCAAGGGACGGACGCCGATATGGCGCAGATTCAGGTGCAGAACCGTGTGTCCCGCGCCTTGCCGCGCCTGCCTGAAGAGGTGCAGCGCATTGGTGTGGTGACGCAAAAAACGTCACCGGATGTGCTGATGGTGGTGCATCTGGTCTCCCCAGAAAAGCGCTACGACCCCTTGTATCTGTCCAACTTCGCCATCCGGCAAGTACGCGATGAACTGGCCCGCTTGCCCGGAGTGGGCGACGTGCTGGTTTGGGGAGCAGGTGAATACTCTATGCGTATCTGGCTGGACCCCTCCAGCGTGGCTGCACGTGGGCTGACGGCCAGCGATATCGTGGCCGCCTTGCGCGAGCAGAACGTCCAGGTGGCCGCCGGTTCCGTCGGCCAGCAACCCAATGCCGACTCGGCCTTTCAGGTAACGGTGAACACGTTGGGTCGCCTGTCTAGTGAAGAGCAGTTTGGCGAGATTGTGGTCAAGACCGGTCAGGACGGCCAGGTAACCCGGCTGCGTGATGTGGCCCGCGTGTCTTTAGGCGCGGATAGCTACACCCTGCGCAGTCTGTTAAATGGTGAGTCCGCCCCCGCTTTGCAGATTATCCAAAGCCCGGGCGCCAACGCCATTGATGTCTCCAATGCGGTACGGGCCAAGATGCAAGAGCTGCAAGGTGGCTTCCCGCAGGACATTGAATACCGCATCGCCTACGATCCAACGGTATTCGTGCGTGCCTCCCTGCAGTCTGTGGCGATCACCCTTCTGGAAGCTGTCTTGTTGGTGGTGCTGGTTGTTGTGCTGTTTTTGCAAACCTGGCGCGCATCCATCATTCCGCTGGTTGCTGTGCCGGTATCCTTGGTCGGCACCTTTGCTTTGATGCATTTTTTCGGCTTTTCCCTGAACACACTGTCCTTGTTCGGGCTGGTCTTATCCATCGGTATCGTGGTCGATGACGCCATTGTGGTGGTGGAAAACGTAGAGCGGCATATGGCGCTGGGCGAATCCCCCAAACAGGCCGCGTTCAAGGCCATGGATGAGGTAACCGGGCCGATTATCGCCATTACCTCCGTACTGGCAGCGGTCTTTATCCCTTCGGCTTTTCTGTCCGGGCTGCAAGGCGAGTTCTACCGCCAGTTCGCCCTGACGATTGTGATTTCCACCATTCTGTCCGCCATCAACTCGCTGACTTTGTCGCCAGCTTTGGCCGCCATCTTGCTTAAACCCCATGGCGACAAGAGCCAACGTGATTGGCTAAGCCGCCTGATCGATATGCTGTTTGGCGGATTCTTCCGACTCTTTAACCGCTTCTTTGACCGGGCTGCTCACTCCTACGTGGGTACGGTGCGCCGTGCCGTACGGGGCAGCGCCATTGTGCTGATGCTGTACGTGGGCTTTGTGGGCCTGACCTGGCTGGGCTTTCATCAGGTCCCCAATGGCTTTGTCCCCGCTCAGGACAAATACTTTCTGGTGGGCATTGCGCAATTACCAAGTGGCGCGTCGCTGGATAGGACGGAAGCTACCGTCAAAGAAATGTCGAAGGTTGCCCTGGCAGAACCGGGCGTGGAAAGCGTGGTGGCCTTCCCTGGCCTGTCCTTCAACGGACCGGTCAATGTGCCCAATTCCGCCCTGATGTTTGCCATGCTCAAACCCTTTTCCGAACGGCAGGACCCATCACTATCGGCCAATGCCATCGCCGGGAAATTGATGGGCAAGTTCAGCCAGATTCCAGACGGTTTCCTGGGCATTTTCCCACCGCCCCCTGTTCCCGGCCTGGGTGCCATGGGTGGCTTCAAGCTGCAGATTGAAGACCGTGATGGTTTGGGTTTAGAAGCCCTGGTCCAAGCGCAGGGGCAGGTTCTGGCAAAAGCCATGCAAGCGCCGGAGCTCGCCAATATGCTGGCCAGTTTCCAGACCAACGCGCCGCAGCTGGAAGTGGAGATCGACCGGGTTAAAGCCAAAACCCTGGGCGTGTCTTTAACGGATGTTTTTGAGACCCTGCAAATCAATCTGGGCTCGCTGTACGTTAACGACTTCAACCGTTTCGGGCGTACTTACCGGGTCATGGCGCAGGCTGACGCCCCGTTTCGTGCACAGGCCGAAGACATTGGCCTATTGAAAGTGCGCAGCGCCAAAGGCGACATGATTCCCTTGAATGCCTTTGTCACCCTGACTGAAGGCTCTGGCCCAGACCGGGTGATCCGCTACAACGGTTTCCCCTCCGCAGACATCAGCGGTGGCCCAGCCCCAGGCTATTCATCTGGGCAAGCTACCGATGCCATTGAAAAGATCCTTCAGGAAACCTTGCCCGAAGGCATGGTCTACGAGTGGACAGACCTGGTTTATCAAGAGAAGCAGGCCGGCAATTCCGCGCTGTATATCTTCCCCTTGGCGGTGCTGCTGGCCTTCCTGATCCTGGCGGCGCAGTACAACAGTTGGTCGCTGCCCTTCGCCGTCTTGCTGATCGCTCCTTTGGCCTTGCTCTCGGCGATTGGCGGGGTCTGGCTGTCGGGTGGGGATAACAACATCTTCACGCAGATCGGCTTTGTGGTCTTGGTCGGACTAGCGGCTAAAAACGCCATTCTGATTGTGGAGTTTGCCCGCACGCAAGAAGACGCCGGGGCGGACCCGCTAAGCGCGGTGCTGGAAGCGGCCCGACTGCGTTTGCGCCCGATCTTGATGACCTCCTTGGCCTTTATCGCCGGTGTAATCCCGCTGCTGTTAGCCAGTGGTGCCGGCGCTGAAATGCGTCATGCCATGGGGGTGGCGGTATTTTCCGGCATGTTGGGAGTCACCCTGTTTGGTCTGTTGTTAACGCCGGTGTTCTACGTGGTGGTGCGCAAACTGGCGCTGCGCAGGCAGAACCGCCAGGCACGCAACACAGCCGATAAGCAGCCCGTTTGATGGCAGGAATGATCATGAAAAATACCTCTAGCTACGGGCGCACTGCCCGATTGCTCTCCCCGCTGGCTTTGGCACTGGTGCTGGCGGGCTGCTCCCTGGCCCCAAAATACGAACGCCCACAGGCACCGATTGATACCGCGTACCCGACCAGTTCAGACGCAACAGAAACGGCCGATGCTACGCAAACAGCCGCTGCGGACATAGGTTGGCGCCACTTTTTTGCCGACCCGCTTCTGCATCAGTTGATCGAGATCTCGCTGGAGAACAATCGAGACTTTCGCACAGCCGCCTTAAATGTGGAGGCGGCACAGGCGCTGTACCGAATCCAGCGCGCCCAAATCCTGCCCGAGCTAAGTGCCACGGGCAGCGGGGCGTCCGAACGTCTGCCCGCTGAACTCAGCCCTAGCGGCATCAGCCAAGTGAACCGCCGCTATGACGTAGGAGGGATGAGCACCTCTTGGGAACTGGATCTGTGGGGGCGAATCCGCAATCTGAACGAGCAGGCGCTGGCCAACTATCTGGCTCTGGATGAGAACCGCGTTGCTGCACAGATGAGCCTGATTGCCGAGCTGGCCAATGCCTACCTGACGCTGCGTGCTGACCAGGAATTGCTGCGCCTGAGCAGCGACACCTTGGCCACCCAACAGCGTTCTTATGATTTAAGTCGCCAGTTAAAAGAGCTGGGGCATGCCACTCAGCTGGATCTGCGCCGGGCAGAAGTCGCCCTGCGCCAGGCCGAGTCCAGCTACGCCGCGTACAGCCGACAGGCCGCTCTGGACCGCAACGCCTTGGTGCTGCTGTTAGGGCAGCCCTTAACAGCAGACCTATCCAGTCAATTGGACAAAGCCGATACGCTGCCGGACAAGATCGTTATTGCTGACCTGCCCAGCGGTCTGCCCTCTGAGCTGTTGGTGCGCCGTCCTGACGTTCGGGCGGCAGAGCAAACCCTGCGCGGTGCCAACGCCAACATCGGTGCCGCAAGGGCAGCCTTTTTGCCCACCATCAGCTTGACCGGCTCCATCGGCACCGCCAGTACATCACTGGAAGGCTTGTTTGATTCCGGCACCCGAGCCTGGAGTTTCCTGCCCAGCATTACTTTGCCGATATTCAGGGGCGGTGCGCTGCTTGCCAACCTGGATGTAGCGCAGGTGCGCAAACGCATCGAAATCGCCCAGTATGAAAAGGCGATTCAAGTGGCATTTCGAGAAGTGGCCGATGGCTTGGCCAGCAAAGACCTGCTTGATAGGCAGATCCAGTCCGAGCAACTGGCCGTCATCGCCAGCAATGAAGCTCAAACCTTGGCCGAACAACGCTTTCAAGAGGGAATGGACGACTACCTAAGCGTGCTGGACGCCCACCGCAGCTTGTACGCCAGCCAGCAAACGCTGGTCAGAACACGTCTGGCGCGTCTGGCTAATTTGATTGATCTGTACAAAGCGCTGGGGGGCGGATGGTCAGAACACAATGCTGCGCAGGATAAAACCACCTAGCAATGCTTTTTCGTGCCAGGGCCAAAGCGGGGTGTATTGCTTGCAGGTATGCACACCCACTTTGGCCTTTGGCACACCTTAGCCCGCTAACACCCAGGCCCCCATCGCCGCTAACAAGACCACCAAAGCCGGTGGCACCCGCCCCACCGTCAGCAGGCCAAACAACAGTAAGGCCAAGCCAAAATCCGCCCGACTGTGAATCGCGCTGGTCCACACCGGGTCATACAGCGCCGCCCCCAGAATTCCAACAACTCCAGCGTTCACGCCCGCCATGGCCGTCCGAACGCCTGCCCGATGGCGCAGCCCTTCCCAGAAAGGCAGCACGCCAATCAGAATCAAAAATGCCGGTAGAAAAATCACAGACAGGAACACCAAGCCGCCCACCCAGCCCTGCAACGGCCCCTGAGCCATGGCACCGATATAGGCAGCAAAGGTAAACAGCGGGCCCGGCACTGCCTGAGCGGCCCCATACCCCACCATCAAGTCCGCATTGCTAAGCACCCCGGTAGGCACCACCGAGGCCTGCAACAAGGGCAGCACCACATGCCCACCACCGAACACCAAAGCACCCGAGCGATATACACCTTCCACTAACTGAATCGTGGATGAACCCGTTGCCGCCGCCCACAAGGGTAAGGCAATCAACAAGGCCGTAAAGATCAACAAGGCCACCATGCCCACCTTGCGCGACACGGGATAAGAATGTGCTTGAGCCGTGCCTGTCTGCTCCACATTCAGCCTCCACCACGCCAGCAAACCTGTCACTGCAAGGGCAAGTACCTGCCCGAAGGCTGAGGGCAGAGCCAGACTTAACAGCGCCGCGAGAATTGCCAAAGCAGCCCGAGGCCTGTCCGGGCATAAAGAGCGTGCCATCCCCAACACGGCCTGCGCAACAATGGCGACCGCCACCATTTTTAGCCCATGTAGCCAAGGAGATTCAGCCAGGCCCTGATGGCCCGCGACCCCTAAGGCAAACAGAATCAGGGCGATGGCCGAAGGCAGCGTAAAACCCGTCCAGGCGGCCAATAAACCCATCCAGCCCGCACGCCCCAAACCCAGCGCCATACCGACCTGACTGCTGGCTGGCCCCGGCAGGAACTGACATAAGGCCACCAGATCAGAGTAGCTGCGATCATCCAACCAACGGCGGCGTTCAACAAACTCTGCACGAAAATAAGCCAGATGCGCGATAGGACCACCAAAGGATGTCAGGCCCAGCTTGAGAAAAGCCCAAAAGACTTCGATAGCAGTGCCGGGCTTGGCCGCCGCCTGTGTCTGCCCCGCTTCAGTTAGCTTATTCATTGTTGTCTTGTCTCCCCCCGCATACTGCGCCCCTTGCCACCTGATAGGGCTGTCATTGCTTATTGTGATGTGACGCTTATCTGCCCCGCGAAGCCCTGGCCTAGCAGCCCCACTTCCAGTATCAGGGCTTTAGCTTGTGCTTGGAATCCACAAGACTACAAGCACCTGCACCGGAATCCCAGCACTCTCGCAAATAATCCACAAAGGTAGAAATCCGCGCCGACAAGGCAGTGTTGCGGTAGTACACCGCATTGATGGGCTGACGCACTTGCAAGCTGCGTTTGGGGAATAACTCGACCAAACGCCCCTGATCACGATCTTTATGCGTCATGAAGTCCGACAAGCTCACAATCCCCACGCCATCCAGCGCCAGCTGCCGCAAGGTTTCCCCGCTGGATGCCGCGATAGTGGGCTTGATATGCAAGGGCATGCCATCAGGGGCCGGTAAGGGCCATTCATTCAGAGAAACAGGCTGTGTGAACCCCAGCAGCACATGATTATCCAGATCGGCAATGTCACGCGGATGACCGTGCTTTTCCAAATACGCCGGCGACACCAACACACGCAAACGACAGTTCCCAATGGGCCGGGCATGCAAGGTGGAATCTTTGAGCCGACCAATACGTATCGCCACATCCGTGCGTTGTTCCAGCAGATCAATCCACCCTTCGTTGCTGGTCAATTCCAAATTCACCTGGGGGTAGCGCTCTCTGTACCCGGCAACCAAGGGGACCACACAATGCAAAATAAAAGGGGATGCAGCGTCCACCCGTAAGCGTCCTGCTGGCTGCTCCCGGCGAATGGCAAGGTCCTCCTCCGCCTCCTGCACACTGGCAACAATGGCCCTGGCTTTCTCCAGGAAGGCCGCGCCCTCCTCTGTCAAATCCAGACGCCGCGTCGTGCGCTGCAGCAGTGTCGTGTTCAGCTTCTCTTCCAGCCTGTTTAAGGTTCGGCTAACCGCTGACACCGTCAGCCCCAAATGCTCGGCCGCACGCGAAAGAGCCCCCGTATCCACCACGGCAATCAGAGCCTGCATTTCATCCAGAGTTGTTTTCATTATTGACTTTAAATCAAATATATTTTGGTCAATATGGACTTTTTTGAATAAATCATCAAGCACACAATGGCATTCTTTCAATGCTCCACGCAAGGATGCAAACACCATGCCTATTGCTCTTTTGGCGCTGACCATCGGCGCCTACGCCATCGGAACGACCGAGTTCGTGATCGTTGGCCTGCTTCCTACCGTTGCTGATGATTTGGCCGTCAGCCTGCCCTCCGCAGGGCTGCTAGTCAGCCTTTACGCCTTGGGTGTCGCTATTGGAGCCCCAGTCCTAACCGCCCTGACTGGCAAAATCCCCCGCAAGGCCTTGATGCTGGGCCTGATGGCTTTATTCACCGTCGGCAACCTGATTGCCTGGCAAGCACCCGGCTACGAATCCTTGATCGTTGCCCGTATCCTGACCGGCCTGGCGCATGGCGTCTTCTTTTCGATTGGTTCTACCATCGCTGCCAGCCTGGTCCCCAAAGAAAAAGCCGCCAGTGCCATCGCCATCATGTTCACGGGTCTAACCGTTGCCTTGGTGACAGGCGTGCCGCTGGGCACCTTCATTGGCCAGCAGTTTGGCTGGCGAACTACCTTCTTTGCCGTCTCCATGCTGGGCGTGATCGCTTTTCTGGGCAGTCTGGCCTTCCTGCCCAAGAATGTTGCGCGTAGCAAGCCGGCCACTTTGCGCCAGCAGCTTAGTATCTTTGGCCAGCCACGACTGCTGCTGGTCTACGCCATCACTGCCGTGGGTTATGGCGGGTCATTTACCGCCTTCACCTTTTTGGCTCCCATGCTGGAGCAGATCACAGGCTTTTCCACCCACGCAGTGGGAGGCGTCATGCTGGCTTACGGCGTGTCGGTAGCCATCGGCAACCTGTGGGGTGGCAAGCTGGCCGATCGACACGGCCCCATCCCGGCCTTGAAGGTAATCTTCCTGCTGCTAGCTATCGTCTTACTGGTCTTGACCTTCACCGCAGGTAACCGCTGGCTGATGCTGGCAACCGTCCTGGCCTGGGGTGCCGTAGCCTTTGGGAACGTACCTGGATTGCAGATCTATGTGGTCAACCAAGCCCAACGCTTCGCACCAGAGGCTGTGGATGTGGCGTCCGGAATGAACATTGCCGCGTTCAATATCGGCATTGCGATTGGTGCTTGGGGTGGTGGTCTAATCGTTGCCCACGTAGGCCTGATTCACACTGCCTGGATCGGTGCGCTGATTGTGATGGTGGCATTGGGGCTGACGGTATGGGCTGGAAAGCTGGATCAGCGTGACAGGAAAGTAAAAGCTGATATCAACGCTGCATCGTTGGCGGTTTGCTAAGGAGCAGATGCTGGTTGTGGGTTGCAGGTTGCGGGTTGCGGGTTTTCCAATCTTTATAGCGATACTCCAATCTGCATCTGCAACGACACCAACACCAACAACAGCACCAGCACCAGCACCAGCACCAGCACCAGCACCAACCTATTTTTTCTGATTATTCATCGGCAGGCATACCAGCCGCCCAAGTTAATTTACTGAAATGGAATTATCACTATGACTATCCCTACAATTGGCGTCGGCACCTTTCGCCTTAACGGCCAGGCCGCTATTGACTCGGTACGCACCGCCTTAGAAGTCGGCTACCGCGCCATCGATACCGCTCAAATCTACGAGAACGAGGCCGAAGTCGGCCAAGCCATCGCTGAGTCCGGCATCCCCCGCGACCAACTGTTCATCACCACCAAAATCTGGATCGACAATTTAGCGGGCGACCAACTCATCCCCAGCCTGAAAGCCAGCTTGAAAAAACTACGCACCGACTACGTGGACCTGACCTTGATCCACTGGCCCTCGCCAGAGGGCGCTGTGCCCTTGAAAGAATCCCTGCAAGCATTGCTGGAAGCGCGCGAACAAGGCCTGACCCGCCAGATCGGCGTATCCAACTTCAACATCGCCCTGCTGGAAGAAGCCATTACGGCCGTCGGCGCAGAAAACATCGCTACCAACCAGGTAGAGATCAGCCCCTACCTGCAAAACAGCAAACTGGCTGCCTTTGCGCGTGAGAAGGGAGTGCATCTGACGTCCTACATGACGCTGGCTTATGGCAAAGCGGTGCAAGATCCTGTGCTGCAAGAAATCGCAGCTAAACATGGCGCGACTTCGGCACAGGTGGCCCTGGCTTGGGCAATTCATCAAGGCTTTGCGGTGATCCCGTCGTCGACCAAACGAGCGAATCTGGAAAGCAATCTGAAGGCTGGAGAGCTGAAACTAGATGCGGAGGATTTGGGAAGGATCGCTGAACTGAATCGAGGGGAGCGGCTGGTTGACCCAGAAGGCTTGGCGCCGGCTTGGGATTGAGGCGGGGCTTAATTGATCGGCTATGTCCGTAACTTAAAGCATGTAGAACGATCCAGCTTTTCGGGCGTAGCCAATAAAGCAGCTTAATTATTTATTAATTATCTTATGAACTCCGACCAACTGAAAAAAACCTTATTACTACCTTTTACATCAAAACCCAACATTAAACTGACAGAAAAATACAGTTAAAAACACACGGATTATAAAACCATAAAAAAACAAACCAAAAAGATAAAAAATAATTAAGCACCTAAATTCATATTATTAAATAAAAACAAATACATTAATTCTCAATAAAAATACAAATAAAAAACCACCACCACATAAGAACTGACGCAGTTTTCCAGCTTAACCCTTGCCTTTACCCTTTTCAAAAAACACTAGACTAATAATCAATTTTTAAAAAAGCAAGGAAACAAGGTGAAAAAAAAGCTCTCTATCGCATCATTGATCTTTATGTTGATACAAAGCCTGCTCTTCATCACCCCAGCACACGCCAGCTCACACTGGATGGGCACACAAACATTCCAGCTGAGCAGGCTCAGCACCTATCAAGAAATCTACGACCCGAGCAGGTTCGGCCACAACGTCCCTCCCGGTGCTCGAATTAGCCGTGTTGAAGTTGGGATGTCAGGCACACAGGTCAACACCATCTTGGCTGACAACAAACTATGCTGGAACGGCCCTACAAACTGCGTCAGTTTTTTTAGCAAAGATGCAACTACCCGAGCCTTTAACGATCTTGATGCCAGCAAACCTTTCTACGTCATTTTTGATCTCAAAAGCTGGGGTGGCGGACGCCCGCCGGTCTATGTACCCACAACAGTGACCGTGTACTACACCTCCCCCTGATCTCCCCAGCGCTCCGCAGACTATCTGTGACCTCACACCTGGACACGACTCATGCTGATCAACTCATCAACACCCAAGTTTGCTCTAGCTGACACAAACATAAAACCGCAGCAGGCAAGCCTCAACACTGCTCCCCCCAGTTTCCAAGCCGTGCTTGCAACAGCAGCAACCCAAGTGGCGATCTCGCCAGCAGCTCAGCAGCAAACGCAAGTCACCGAACTTAAGCACGGCAGCTTTGCAATGCGGGATACCGTCAGCAAAATGGACGAAAAAGAATTTGGCGCTTTTCTGAAAGATATAGTCTATGAAGGCGGGCCTAAAAGACAAGCTCTTCACGAAGTCCTGGTAGACATCACCGACTGGCTAAAAGGTGGGCCGATATATTACTCAAACACCCGTGAACCAGTCACGGAAGAAAGCACAGCGTATTTCATGATGGCGGATGAAAAATACCAGGCGGAGAAAGTTGCCTTGTATGAAATGGAGTTAAGCAAGGGAACGCCACTTATCGATATATATGACAAGTTGTCAGACTTGACGTCCAAACAACCTGCGCGGCTTTTGGGGATGAGGGGGTATCTGGCTAAGCCGACTTGAGTCGGTTGATTAGAAAACAAGGTCGACACTTCAGAGGGAACCCGCCTGCATAAGTGTGGCGACCTCCCTGCTTGAAATGGAAAAAATTGCCCCTAATCGGCAATCAGCCATCCGCGTCAAAGAGTGGTCTGCCCAAGCGCCATGCAAGTTGACTAACTACGCATGCTTAGTCCAAAAAAATGCCTCTTCTTGGGGCATTTCTATTTCAAGCAGACAAAGACACGCGTCAGCGCCGACAGAACAGTCTGGCCCTGTAACAACGCTGGCCAGCTCGACTTAAACCAAAAAGGTCTCAAAACCTGCTCAGGCCAATAGGCTATGATTTACAGGCCATGTCAAACGGACAGAAACTGAGCAAAACCTACTAATAAAAATAGAGACCATTAATCCAGAGCCATGAGTCAGCCACATCTTGTAGAAGTAAACCAATACTTGTTCTCAAACATTGCCTTGGCGGAAATAAGATCCAATGCTTATGCCGCTGGGAACTGGCCCTTGGTCTACATTCTGAGCAACGAAGCCAAGCGCCGCGCCTATGTCGGAGAAACGACCAGTGCGCTGAACCGCCTGAACACTCACCTGCTGCACGAGCATAAAAAACTGCTCAACACCGCTCATTTGATCAGCAGTTCTCATTTCAACAAATCCGCCACGCTTGATATCGAGTCCACTCTGATCAAGTACATGGCTGCTGATGGATGCTTCGAACTGCTCAACGGAAATCTTGGCCTGACCGATCACAACTACTATCAAAAAGACGAAGTCTACAGCCAAATTTTCCGGGAGGTCTGGGACAAGCTACGTGGCCAGGGGATCGCCAAGCACTCGCTAGAGTCGATTGATAACTCGGATGTTTTCAAATACTCCCCTTACAAAGCCTTGTCATTCGACCAACGCCAGAGCCTGATTGAAATCATGCGCGCTCTGTTAGATGACAACTTGCGCCACTTGCTTGTGCAAGGTGGTGCAGGAACCGGAAAGTCCGTTTTGGCAATTTTCCTGTTCAAATTGATCCACACCGACGAAGCAGAGCTGAATTTGCAGGAATTCTCGGAAGAAGAAAGCAAGCTTCGTACCCTTCTGACGCAGTTCAAACGGCGTTACCCCGAACCCCGCATGGCACTAGTCGTTCCAATGGCCTCATTTCGAGCCACGTTGAAACGCGCTTTTAAGAACGTGGCGGGCCTGCATCCCGATATGGTGATCAACCCATCAAGACTGGCTCAGCAGGACTACGATATCGTCCTGGTCGATGAGTCACACCGACTACGCCAACGGGTAAACCTTGGCTCTTACTTTAAACATTTCGACGATGCATGCGCCAAATTGAATTTGGACAAACACACCTGCAGCGAAGTGAACTGGGTGACGCAAAAAGCAAAAAAAGCGGTTTTCTTCTACGACCCTAATCAATCGATCAAACCATCGGATGCGAATGCAGCGGATTTCCAAAAGATAAAGCAATCAGAACATGCGAAGGTCATGACATTGACCTCTCAATACCGCGTTCAGGCAGGCCAGGACTACGTTGATTTCATTGACCGACTTCTTCATATCAGGCTCTCAGACAAGGAGCAGCTCAAGGCTGGAAAGTATGAGTTTTTGTTCTTTGATAATGCGGCTGATTTAGTCGAGAAAATTGAGCAAAAGAACCATCAGTATGGCTTGGCTCGACTGGTAGCAGGCTACGCCTGGCCTTGGGACTCCAAGAAAGACCCCAACCTTCACGACATTGAAATAGACACTGTAAAACTGCGCTGGAATCGAACCAATACAGACTGGATTAACACAGCTGGCGCAGAAAATGAGGTCGGCTGCATTCACACAACCCAGGGCTACGACCTGAATTACACCGGCGTTATCTTCGGGAAAGAGATCAGCTACGACAGCGCCACCAACGAAATCGTCATCGACGAGAAAAACTATCTGGACCGCAACGGCAAACACTCCAGAAAAACTGCGAGCGAACTGAAGCAATACATCCTCAATATCTACAAAACCATCATGCTTCGGGGAATCAAAGGCACCTACGTGTATGCCTGCGACCCTGCGCTGCGCGAGTACCTGAGGCAGCATATTCCCAGCTACCTTCCCACCCAGCCCCAAGAACAGCCACCAGCACCAAAGCTAGTGCCATGGGTGAATGCCGTTCCTCTGTATGATCTGCAAGCCGCCGCCGGCAACTTCAGCGAACAGCAGTACATAGAACAGAAACAATGGGTTGGCGTGCCAGAGAATGTAGAACCTAAAAAAGGTATGTTTGCCTGCAGGGTTGTGGGTGAGTCCATGAACAAGATCATCCCGAATGGCTCCACCTGCCTGTTCCGCCAAGACACGGGGGGGAGCCGGAACGGCAAGATCGTTCTAGTGGAATGCTTGGCTCCCCAAGATGGCGAAGAAGGGACAAGATTCACCGTCAAAGAATATGAAAGCACCAAAACCCATACCCAGGATGGCTGGGAACATAAACGGATTTTCTTGAAGCCCCGCTCTACCAACCCAAGCTATGAAGTAATCGAGCTGGATGCCGATAACACCCATCGCTATCGGGTGGTGGGAAAGTTTGTAATGCTCCTCTGATCCACTGTGGCATACACGTGCAGCAAGCCACGATCAAAAGGGTTCAATCGCCTTAAATACACCTGTCTTGCTCATGTTGCGCCGAAGGTCAAACTGAGCAAGCGCCTCCACCACGTCAATCATCTCTAGAGCCTCGAAATTGAGCTCAGACCATTGGGAACGATCGACATTCACAGAGTACAAATAATCGTCACACAACTGCCCGGTAGCCGGGTCATGGCGCTGAGAGAAACCCGATAAAGTGATGCCTTGAACGAGGGGAAGTGCTGCAAAGGCCAAGGTAGTCGTCACTTAGACTAACTACATGATGGGGGGCATCACCTGCCCAACCCAGCTCTCGAACCACTTGGCCGTCACCGGAGCCATAAACATTGCGATGAAAAAGGGATCGGTATCCAGCATGGCCGCAGCAAGCCCCACTAAACCTAACTGCCGGAACACAGGATCGCGACCACCAAGAATGGCGTGTCTTTAGCCCCGAGCAATAGGTCGATTGCTACGAAAAATTCTTCACATGCGTCGAGGGAAATGTCTCACACAGCAGCAACTTATCTAAGGCAACAGAAAAAACTCAGAACGCAATCAGCGTACTGCAACTATAGATAAAAAGTTTTTTGGGAGAGTGCCCGTGCTGGGGCTATTACTTGAATCACGCTAAGTGCGCGTGAACACTACGGATTTTTGAGTGGTGCCCGGGGCCGGAATCGAACCGGCACGCCTTGCGGCGGGGGATTTTGAGTCGCGAAGAAACACTGCTTTGTGAGGTAAAACCACTCACCTTAAGTTGATATAATAACACCATAAATAACTTAAGAATCAGTGGGTTAGTCAACTTAGCGCAATTTAGTGAAAGCTACTCACTGTACCGATACTGTACCGAAATCAAGGGATGGTTTGCTAAATCTACCCAGCTGCTTCATGTCCGACCAAGCCAGGGAGAAAGACGTAGTTTTTAGATCGCTGCATATTTGTTTGCACGCATGGCAGCACCCATGTAGGAATATTCTTGGTCAGGGTTGGGGTGTACTGCATTTCTCTATTCGTGGTCGCGCTGATCTTTTCTGGTCTGTGAGCTTTGAGTACGTGGCTTCTTCAATGAGGGTGATAGATATGAACAAAACTGAACGACAGGCTGCTTCTGATGCTGCTCAGGCGTCGGTAGAGTTGGAGGGCTTAATTGTTCCTAAGGAGACATTAACAGAAGCCGCGAAATATATTGAAGGCGAAATTAGTGTCCAGGAACTCATTAACCACATCAACAGACAAGCCAAAAATAGTAGCGTAGGAGGTAACTAAGAGTTTTGGGCTTATTTTAATATTCACAAATTATTTCTTTCGACCGTCACAAGCCGTTGAGCAGCACTTTTCCTGACAGCAGGCTTACATAGGTCCAAATGAACACTCCTCCAAGGTTGCCCTGTACCCATACTCACCTATTGAGGTTTGTCAAGAGGTCATCATGCCTACTGTCTCGGAAGTTGTCGATCGGTTGATCCAATCTCTGCTAAAGCATAGACCATGAGCGAGAAATCGAAAGAGCCTAATGAGCAGGGCTCCATCAAAACAATAGATATTCCCATCTTCTTACACCCCTCAAAAAACACCACATATAGTGTATTGACTTTTAAAAAAGCACTATATATAGTGCTTTATATTATTTACTCGAAAGTGCTAATGAGAGGGGTGTATGCCAAAGCGAACTTGGAAAGAGGACAACGCGAAATTGCGGATCGCCACACGCTTGGCGGAAGTCAACAACGTAACGATCAAGAACTACGTGCGCGACACCGACTTGAGCAGTCTTGGAACAAACGTTGCTTATCGGGTTGATGGCGTACACCTTTATGTCGACATCAGTAACATCAAAGAGCTGCTGGAAACCACTGTGGTCGATGGCGAGCGCTCACATAAGCGTGCCCTTCGATTTCTCAATAACCATTACCGAGCGGTCAGAAACATTCTGCAGAGCGTTGAAGCCATTCAGGTTGACTTCCATAACCAGCGACTACACGCTGTATTTGCCAAGCCATACAATGATGAGGCTGCGCGCGTGCATAAAGCGGTTGCAACTGCCCAGCTCATTAGGGATGCCCTCTCCCGGATTGGCGAGAACGAGGATGACCCACTTCCGGCTGCTAAAACCCGGATAGGAATCGACACGGGAAAGGCCCTCGCAGTTAACAACGGCCGCCGGCGCGGCCGTGAACCTCTGTTTTTAGGTAATCCAGCAAACCAAGCTGCAAAACGGGCTAGTTACGACTTAAATGTTGAGGGCATCTTTATTACCAATGCCGCTCGTGCTGCAGCAGGGTGGGATAAGGCGATCAACGATTACACGACCGCTCTCACTGAGAAGCAAATCACGAAATCACAAGAGGAGGCCGACCTCAGCATAACTGTGGATAGAGTCGTTAAGGATTGGGAAAAGGACCTGCAAGACAACCCAATCGGGAAGTTCGAATTCACACGGCACACACCTCCATATAGCGACCTTGACCTAGAAGTGTTGACACCGAAGAACTCTCGTCGACAGGAGGCGACTTCCATTTATGCCGACATCGATAACTTCACCAAATATGTGGAAGAGCGGATTAATGATGACGATGAGGCGATCGATGCCATCAAGACACTCCACGTGCTGCGTAGCGAGCTCGATGCTGTGCTTTATGAGGATTTTGCAGGCAAGAAAATCCGATTTATTGGTGACTGTATTCATGGCATCTTAGTCGAAGGTACCTCAGCAACAACTGATAATGCAGAGACGGCAAAAAACGCAATGCTGTGCGCGGCGGCAATGCGCAGCAGCTTTGCCGTCGCTCTGAATGAGCTGAAAACCGAAGGTATTGATGTTGGAAGCTTGGGCTTGGCAATCGGCTTGGAGCACGCATTCATTGCTGTGACCCGGCTAGGGGTTAAGTCTGAAATGATTCGATGCTGCATCAGTCGGTCAGTGCTTGACTCTGAAACAGAACAAAAGCGTTGCAATGGCCGCCAAACGGCTATTGGACCGGGGCTGTATACCCACGCCCCCCAGGCATTTCGGGATCTATTTGAGACCGACCGACGACGCTCCAACTTCGATTACGCTGCAGCTATCGAGGCTTTAGAGCCCAAGGAGGAGAGCAAAGGGTCAACTAACTCAAGCTCTCTCCTAAAACCAGCGACAGCTGCAGCCGCAGGATTCTCTTTCAAGGCCACAGCCGAGCCGTCTAGGACCCTTGCAGGCTTTTCCTAATGGCATGGTTTGAGTTGCGCCCACGGCGCTTAGCACATGAACAGAGAGCTCTTGCTGCACTGGTAGATGAAGGTTGGGTGGCGAGAGCTGACTGGACTCTCAATGCCGCAGCACAGTCCGCTCACGTCGACGTTGATTTCACTGGAGGCGGTCAACTGCGGCAAGCGCGACTGGAGTATCCCTTCATCTATCCAGGCGCGCCACCGCGCCTAGTCCCACGACAGGCGGGACAACGCTGGTCGACTCATCAATGGGGCAATGGGGAACTTTGCTTACAGTTGCGCGCCGATACTTGGCGCAAGGCATATGACGGTGCAGATATCCTTAGAAGCGCGCGGCATTTATTGGATACAGAAGGAGCCGCGGACGACGCCTCCGGCCAAATGGGAGTGGTCCCGTCTGAGCATCGCTTCACCTACGGTCAAGCACTTAGCTGGAGTAATACACGACTTGTACTGAGCGATGAGCTGATCAGCACGGTCAAAAGTAGAGTAACTACGCCTTCCATATTGGACGTAAAGACGAATTTTGTTGGCGACACGTGCATCTTCATCGCTACCGGCATTGCAGGCTCAGCGCAACACGAATCGTGGGTAGACCAATCTATCCCATCAACTATCGGTGACACTCAACGAGAAGGCGGTCGGATTGCAGCCATTACGGAGGGCGACCAGAGGCATATAGCATTAACAGCCCAGGAGATGTCTTGTGCTGAGCGTTGGGCAGCGTTCTCATCTATCCCATTCCACGTTCCAAGCCTCATTGTCGGGTTGATAGGTAATAGAGTCATTGCTCTGTTTCTCAGTCTAGATAACCGTGTTTTTAACGTCACAAGTATCCATATGGATCAGCAACAACGCACCCCTGCGCAAAACGAAGTACTCAAAGAAATGAGGGTAGCCATCCTCGGCTGCGGCTCGATGGGAAGCAAAGTCGCAACGTCCTTGGCAAGAATGGGCGTTGAAAAATTTTTCCTCGTCGATTCCGATATCCTGCACGTAGGAAATCTGGTCCGCAATGAACTCGACTGGCAAGGGGTTGGCGCTCATAAGGTCGATGGACTGATTGACCTCCTCCAACGAATCAACAGCTGCGTGGCTGTTGACAAGTGGATAAATCACTTTGGTGGT
This sequence comes from Alcaligenes sp. GW821-FHT11D07, assembly GCF_058808495.1. Classification (NCBI taxonomy): domain Bacteria; kingdom Pseudomonadati; phylum Pseudomonadota; class Betaproteobacteria; order Burkholderiales; family Alcaligenaceae; genus Alcaligenes; species Alcaligenes sp. GW821-FHT11D07. Next base: position 200,597 of record NZ_JBXART010000002.1, on the reverse strand, counting down.
CAGACATCTGTGGATACCCTAATGCGTTGCCTTGCTCAATTGCAAACGTGTGATCTGATTGTCGAAACCACGGGCAGCGGACAAGGGTTCATCTATGCTGCATCAGTGTCTGAAGACAAACTCATACCAATGGTCTGGGGTCGTGTATTCGGTGGAGGGTTTGGAGGCTACATCGCCAGAAGCCGACCAGGGATTGAAGCAGCGCCTAACCTTGTACGAGATAGTATCTATTCTTGGCTCAACAGCCCAGAGCATCCTGAACCGCCACCTTCAGCAGGTATTGACTACGCCGCCGGGCCAGATGATCAGCCGCCGTTGATTGCCGACGACGCAGATGTCTCGGTAATCTCCGCGCACCTCACGCACTTTGCAGCTGACCTGCTGCGCAGTGGACAAGACAGCGAGTACCCCCACTCAGCTTATGCGATTGGTCTGCGTAAAGAGTGGATCTTCGATCAGCCTTTTGACACGCGTCCCATCGGCGTGGCCGATGCATCCATCGTGGATGACCCATGCCCTGATTCAAACGGCTACTCATCCGGGGCTAAGGCACAGCCGTGATCGAAATAGTACTCAACAGCCACTGTATCCGAAAGCTCCGTAGGGAATTAGAAGCAGCAGGCCCGAATGAAATTGGCGGCGTACTCGCTGCTGAGCAGGTGGCTGATGGGAGATTTCTCGTTCTCGATTTGTCAGTTCAACGCGATGGTACTGCGAGTCATTTTGATCGGGATCCTATCCAGCATGTTAAGTTCATCCGGCGTTTTCATGAGCGCATGGGAAATCGCCCTGAGCAGTTTAACTACTTGGGCGAATGGCATTCGCACCCCTTGTATCCAGCAACGCCAAGTTCGGAAGATTTCAGCCAGATGCAGCAACTGGTCGAGGATATAGACCAGGCTTCAACCTTCTTGGCCCTCTTGGTGGTCAAACTTGATTCACAAGGAAAACTCCGAGGCTCAACACATGCTTTTCGACCTGGCCAGATACCGGTCCGCTGCACTTTGAGAAGTAAGGACGTTGATGGTATTAACGAAGAAGGGTTATCGATTGTTTTTTTCTAAAACAAGCAATAAGAGAAAAATATGGAAGTGCTAGAAAGATTTAAAGATCACGGGTTGCTTACCGAGACTTTATTAAATCAAACAATCATTCGCGGTGATCAAGAGGTTGCCAAAGCATTCGCATCAGCAGGCGAAGTAGTGAGCTTTCCTCAAGGAACAGTTCTCATCAAAGAAGGGGAAGCAGACCGGGATATGTACTTCCTGCTTCTGGGTACAGTCATGCTGTCTGTGAAAGGCATGCTGCTTTATCCACGCGAAAAGGGGCAGACTGTTGGCGAGATTTCTGCCGTAAACCCGCTCGTGACACGTACTGCTACGGTCACAGCAACTAAACAAACCATCGCGTTGAAGGTTTCCCCCCAGACGCTGGACGAAATTGCTAAGTCTCAACCAAAGGTTTATCTACTAATTGCACGCGAGCTTTCAAATCGCTTAGCACAGCGAAACAGCCTAATCAGACCACCAAACACGCGACCACGGGTGTTCTTTATCAGCTCAAAGGAAAGCCTCGAAGTCGCGCAGGCTATCCGATACGGCTTGAGATACTCTGATGCAGACTCCACCCTCTGGTCTGACGACGATATTTTTCCGCCCGGAGCATACCCGATAGAAGTTCTTGAACAACAGGTCGATATGGCTGACTTCGGGGTTGCAATTGCACACCCGGACGACATCGTTTATTCGAGAGACAAGAAGTCCGCCGCACCGCGTGACAATGTGCTATTTGAACTAGGGTTCTTCATGTCCCGTCTCAAGCGAGGCCGCACCTTCTTGCTCGTTCCGAATGGTGGTCCCGATCTGAAAATGCCATCGGACTTTAAGGGGCTAACGCCCATCGGATACACGCCACTTACCTATGCGCCAGATGAGGAGCCTGGAAACGTATTGACCAACACTGTATATGAGCTTGATCGACGCATAAAAAAGTTGGGCTGCAGACAACTGTGACAAGCGAGGGCATCTTACGCGAACGGCAGCAACAGATAGGAAATGGTTATCCAAGAGCTGCAATCCACAGGTTTATATGCTAGCCGATAATTCAAGCGATGCAGCCTGGAACGGCGGCAATCGCGGTACGGAAGGGGCGTTCCCAGACTGACAAACGGCAGCTTAGCGACGAGCGATTACCAAAGAAAATAGGTCTTTGGGATAGGTAGATAGCCACTTGTACAATGGAGGGCAACAGACATAATTGATGAGCCTGGAACCCATCTCCTGAGAACAGAAGTACTAAACTATCCAGACGGCGAGAGCTAGAACGATACCCTGCTAGAAATGCTACACGGCCCATTTCCACGTTGACGTATATGTAAAGATTCCCATGTTCTCCCAATACTCTTGAGTCCACATATTCACTCCATTTGAGTACTTTAATTCGTCAGCCAACATGTTGTAGACGTCGGCAGTGATGCGAGTTGGCTTGCCGGGGAGACTTGTGAGCTTGGCGGCGTAGTTCGCAGCTCGCCCGATCCAAACGAGGTCATTATCTCCACGCACACCGATTCGCGCAGCTCTCAGTTGACTTGTATCAATGCCAACGACATGCCTCAAGACAAAATCCGTTTTCCATCTTTTCGCAATGGCTGGCTGGATGACATCTAGGACGGCGGCGTTAATTTTTAGGGCGCACCGAGCTGCGGACGTACTCTTCAGACTCCCAGTAAAGACTGCCATCACTCGGTCTCCGTCATAAGCAGTAATGACACCCCCTTCGTTCTTGATGATGTCAGACGCACACTTTAAGAAGGTCTTGTAGATCTGCGCGCTGAATTGCCATTTCTTGGTGTTCACCATATCGGTAGACCCATCCAAGTCTGCGTAAAGAACCGTTGCGGCCTTAAGGTCTTTCGCATGGTTGGAGTTGAGGCGCAAGCCCTCGGGATTAGGGACACCAGCAGTCTCTTGAACTTCCCATTCACCAGCGAAAGTTTCATCAACCCATTTCTTTAAATCATCAGCCAAAGCCATTAGCACTCCCTTGTGATTACTCAGCCGAAGTCAGATACTACACAGGCCACCTTCGGGTTAAGGATCGATTTTCGGGCTTGTTAGGAGATCGTCCCAAGGCTCATGATGTGCTTCCGGAGCGCCACCGCCGCCGGACCAAACTTCGCCTCTGTATCGGTATACTCGTCGAACACATAGGGGATCGTCGTCACGCCAGCCATGTCGCTCGGAAGCTTGACGCCCTCACCGCGCGGCTCCATTAAGATCGCACGTTTGCGGCCAAGACGTCCCATAAATAGGCCAAGCTCGAAGACTACGTTATCGCGCGGGGCGGGCCATTCATTGCCACGGGAATTGGTAACATCGTCGCCATGCGCGATCGCCACCGCAAAATCGCACTGATCCAACTCATACTCAATATCATCAAGCGTATAGTTTGCAACTTTGAACACCCCCTGGTTCCACGGCACTGTCAGGAACTTATCATGTGCGAACATTGATTGGAGCAGATGTGCGACTCCAAGCGCTTCAGCACTAGAAATTACGAAAACCCGAATTTTTTCACGCTTCGCACTTATGAACTGATTACGTTCGCTCAAGCGTTGAGAGAGTTCTTTTGCCATCCGGCGCCAAATGTCCGGGTACCGGCTGCCAAGCTCACTCAGTTGCTGCTCTGTGATTTTTGCGATAAGAGAATCCTCAGCCGCGATAACCGTCGCAGATCGTTTCTGGACCGGCTCTACAGCTGACATCTCCCCAACCGAATCACCGGAGAATCGCCGGCGGATCCGTGTAGCATTGACGACAATGTCGAACGCCCCGGCAATTATGAAATACAAGTCGTTATCGATATCGTTTTGCTGGATTATGGCGTCTCCACTCTTAACCGAAATCAGTTCAGCCATGTCTGCCAATTCCACAGCCAAAGCCTTGTCGCCGCCGACCAGCTTTTGGCCTGTGAACGCGTCAATACGCAGTCGTTTTCCAGATTCCCCAGTAAATCTCCCAATCACTCTTATTTTCTCCTTACAACCTTATGTAAATTCACCTCAACGATTATTCTAATAAGTAATCGACGGAATATACACTCGTTAATTGCTAACAAGTCTTGGATTTACTCCTTTTGTAGGAATCAGGATGAAAATTAATTCTTCGGATTCTTGTGTTCTTATTAGGTGCTGATTAGTAACTATATCCATTACAAGCGGGCAGTCAAAATCCGCTCATCCAAAATTCCACCTCTCAATATTTGCCCTAATGCTGTCACTTGATTTTTGGACGTGTGCGTCGATAATTTCCCTAAGCTCTTCAATACGTTCAACAATACAGGTTCGTATTTTCCTTCATTCAAACGCGGGGCAATTTGGTTTAAATTTCGCCCTACCGCCAAGAGCTGAAAGTTAGACTCTCCCAAGATTTCAATCTCTTGCATTGAAAGCTGTGGCTCATGCTTAAGAGCGGCTCGTAGCGCATCGATCACAAACTGCCGCACAGAGCAGTTTTCCTCACTGGCTCTAGTTGCTAGAGCATCTCTTTCAGAGTCCGTCAGCATAATTTCAAACCGTTTTTTTGAGTTGTGTTGAACCTCCTCCACTAGCTTAAAAATCGTCCTGGGTCTGCTGACCTGTAATCCATCAAGTTGCTTTTCTATAGCTTTTTTAATGGCTGTGCTTGGTGCTTTTCCTATACGCAAACAATACTCATCCCATTGAGCTCGTACCTCTGGCCGTAGCCTGACGCTCAAAATCGAACTAGTCTTCTCAGAATTCATATCAACACCTACCAAGAGGGTTTTGCCTGTGTCTACACTGCGTGTATGACAATTCACCGGCGGTTAGCCTATCCTGCAATAGTCCTTACCCCCATCCGTTTCTTGGTCATGGTCAAGGTTTTTTCTGTTGATGTAATGCACCTTATCTGATTGCTCACAGACTACTAAGCATCCCGAACTAACCCACTCAACCTTGAATTCCTTGGTCATGACCAAGGAATCCCAATCCGACAAGTCAAGAGGTCTCCAACCGTGATTGGCGCCTATGGGTGTCAAGGGCAACACCGGAAGCCGCAGCACCCACCTGGGCGACCGGGCGAGGATGTTGGGCGTAGCCTTCACCCTTGATGCACATGGATGCCTTACAGCCTATTGGCAAGGGGCAGGAGCAAGGCAAAGCCGCTGAACCTGCCCCAGCAGCCTGTCCGGCAAGATCGGACGCGGGATGCAACCCGAAGGGGGTTGCTCTAGACACTACAAGACTCAAACCCTCTTAGCGTTCATGCTCCTGGCTCGGTAACGGGTAGGAGCGGGCAATGATCTCCATGAAGTTTTCGTATTCACGGCGACCGAGGGTAGAGGGTTTGGCTCCAGTGCGATTTGCAGCCAGCGTTATTTCCTCAACGTCTCTAGCGCGGCTAAAGACAAGATCAGCCTGCAACGCAGTTAAGGATGCTGGATCATTCATGCGATCCCATTGCTGTAGCCAGTGAGCGATGGATTTGCTATCGGGAACGCCTCCCATCGACACCCGCATTAGACGCAGCAGGGCGTGGTGCTCATTGATCGTAAACATCGCCAATCTCCTTTGCCCGCAGTGCCACCTTGGCGGCCCCACTGGATTTTCTGTAGCCTTTCCATAACGTGCTGACGATAGGCGGGATTGAGCATCGAGTTCCCCGCTGCAAGATGGCTCAAACGACCAGCCGTGACCATTTGCACACTTTGCAGGTCTCGTCTTGTACTTTGCCTGTTTAGCCCAAGAGTCACGGGCAACGCAGCAGCCTGGGCAACATCTCGCAAAGTGATATCTGCCGACAAGATGCCACCAGCCAAGGCAGCTCCGGCCTCATATGCCCTCTGTAACAAAAAGAGCTTCACGCCCGTCACGATAAAGATTTCAAGCATGGTAGCAATCACGTGATCAGTGGTCACTGCCAGTACCTTGGCAGTAAGCGAACTGAAGAACCTCGTACCCATGCCAAGGAGGGGACCACCAGGAAAAGTGTGTCTATAAGCCCTGAGCAATAGGTCGATTGCTGAGAAGAGCTCTTCACATGTTTTGAGGGGAATGGCGTACGCAGCAGTAATTTATCTAAGGCAATAGAAAAACCTCAGAACGCAGCAAGCGTACTGAAACTATAGATAAACAGCTTTTTGGGAGAGTGCCGTGCTGGGGCTATGACTTGAATCGCGCTAAGTGCTTGTGAACACTAGGGATTTTTTAGTGGTGCCCGGGGCCGGAATCGAACCGGCACGCCTTGCGGCGGGGGATTTTGAGTCCCCTGCGTCTACCAATTTCACCACCCGGGCTAGGTATGGCAACCTGGGAATCCAGGCTTGGAAGGAAAGAAAGTTATTATACGCAGATTCTGGGTGGTTTTGGCAAGTGCGGGAGTAAAAATTTTATGTTTTTGCTCCCGCACTCTAAAAAAAGGCCTCTAAGCCCTATCAAACCTGTGTTTTCTACCCGCTTTGTCACAGCTGGTTAAGCCGATAAACAAGATCAAAGCTGGCGGGATAGGCATCCAGCCAGATAAGCGCCCTACTCTGAATGCTCAACTGCGGCTACCTGTCCATTGCGAATCCATTCTCGCCAGATCGCTACCAGCAATGCCATCAGCACCGGGCCGATGAACAGGCCCACGATACCCATGGTCTGCACACCGCCAACCAGACCAAAGAAGGTTGGTAGGAATGGCAGTTTCACCGGGCCGCCTACCAGGCGAGGCCTGAGTGTTTTATCAACGATGAACAGCTCAATCGCACCCCACAGGAATAGGCTTACACCAGCGACAAGATGACCCGAACCGACCAGGTATAGAGAGACCAAGGTGAATGACAGCGGTGCGCCGCCGGGGATCAAGGCCATGAAGCCGGTAATCACCCCCAACAGCACTGGCGATGGGACACCGGCAATCCAATAGGCGATACCTAGAACCACGCCCTCGCCCAATGCGATCAGGCCCATGCCGGTCACGGTGGAGTTAACCGTTGCAGGCACAACGCGGGAAAAGCGCTGCCAGCGGGTGGGCAAGATACGCTCGCCAACAATATCCAGCTGGGCCAGCAATCTGTCCCCATCTTTAAAGATGAAGAACAAAGTGATCAGCATGAACAGCACCGTCAGCAACAGATGAAAGACGTTGCCAGTTGCGGACAAGACCATGCGGTAAATATTGCCCAGATGCTGACCGCTAACCATCTCCACCAGCTCACCCAAGGCGTGTGGCTCTCCCAGATACAGCTGCCAATACTCCGTCAGGCGCTCGCCCATCAGGGGCATGGCTTTAATCCATTCGGGAGTAGGTGTGCCGTATCGGTTCGCCGCCAGGGCCCAAGTAATGAAACTGCTGGCTTCTTGGATTGCAAAGGACAAGGCCAAGGACAGGGGCACAACCAGGACGAGGATCACGGCCAGCAATGCTAACGTCGCCGCCAATGCGTTGCGGCCGTTGCAGCGTACAACCAGTCGTTTATATAAGGGCCAGCTGGCCAAGCCGATGATCAACGCAGCCAAGACAGGGACTAGAAATCCCTTCAGGAAATAGACGCCCGCGGCCAGCAAAAGCAGCAGCAGCCAGCGAGCGATTAAGAATGCGGGTAAGACAGGTTGCATAAACGGTGGAGACCCTCGTGTCTATTGGTCTGGGCATGGGTCGGTGCCCGAAAGTTTTTTGACGATAGCATGATCACAGCCCGAGGAATACCCGTTTCTTACAACAAGCTGATACTACCGTTTGATATGGGAAAAAGCTCTAAAGCAGTCACCACACTCAGAACAACTTCAAGCCTAGGCATGACAGTGTTTGCAATCCCTTGTGGTTTGCCTGAGCTGAACCAAAGGGATACAACAGGGCCACCTGAAAACGACTGTGCATCGTGCTTCGATTTGCCAAGTCTACTCCTGCTATTAGGCAACTGCTTAAACGGCAAGCACTCTTACACGCATACCAATGCTGATGTTCCAGTTTTGTAAGTCAAACTCCCCGCCATCCATCTACAAATTCTTTTCCCCAGAGCAAAAAAATACGCCCTTATTTTGGAGCTACACATTGAACGCCGAGGAACAGTCAGGCGTTTGGGGTGTGCTACAAAATAAGGGCGTCGTCCAGCTTAAATACTTATCAGCTTGCCTTGGCAATCATCTAGATACTGATGATATGGGCCTTTAGCCCGTTGGTCTGAGGAGATAAAAACCAAGCGTTCAAGGCGCCACCGGCAAAGCGCGTTTATGCGCAGACGTGCCATGAGTCTTCAGGATAATGAGCAGCGCTTCCTCTGCCACTTCTTTGCCTTCCAGAAAATCATCGATCTGCTCATAGCTGACACCAAAGGCATCTTCATCCGGCTTCAAGGGGCTCAGGCTCTCCAGATCAGCGGTAGGGACTTTAAAGACCAGCTCGTGAGACCCGCCCATCGCGCTGGCCAAAGCACGCACACGGCGCTTATTCAGACCAGCCAAAGGGGTGATGTCAGCAGCACCGTCACCAAACTTGGTGAAAAAACCCATTAAGGCCTCTGCTGCGTGGTCCGTACCCACCACCAGGCCACCGTTAGCACCCGCGATGGCGTATTGCGCGATCATGCGCTGGCGGGCCTTGATATTGCCCATCAAGAAATCCTGCTGAGCGGCATCGCGGAACTGCAAACCAGACGCCAACAACTGCTCCAGCATGGCATCGGACGCTGGCTTGACGTTAACTACTAAGGTTTGATCCGGCTGAATGACCGTCAGGCCGCTTTGCGCATCCTTTTCGTCAGCTTGCTCGCCGTAGGGCAAACGCACGGCAATGAACTGGGCTTGATGGCCTTGCTGGCGAGCCTGCTCTACCGCCCGCTGCGACAGGCAACCCGCCGCCAAAGAGTCCACCCCGCCACTGATGCCCAGCACCAAACTACGGCAGCCAGTGCGCAGCAGGTAGTCACTAAGAAAGCGGACACGGCGATCGATTTCTGCTTGAACATCAAAGTGATCCGTGATGCCCAGTTCTGCACGGATACTGGCTTGCAAAGCGCGTTGATCATCAGTCATGGCGCAGGCTCTCTACACAAAGTGAACAATAGTTCGATTGTAAAGGACTGCAGCAGCTGTGCGATATGGGATCCTTATTTATTAAAACTGGATTCTGTATATAATCTTCAGTTAAGAAAAACAAATTTCCCTTACTGAGACAAGCCCCTTAGCTACAACTCGGGCACCAGCAAACCAGCCCAGGCCTTCAGGCTCTCTGTATGAAATAGCGCATAACTACAACTCCTGCTGGCCGCAAGCTAACCAGACGTATCCCATGAGATCCTCAACCGAAATCGCAGACGAAATCCTTAGACGTATCCAGTCCGGTCATTACCGACCCGGCGACTCTTTGAGTCAGTACGAACTGGCGGAGGAGTTTCAAACCAGCCGCACCCCTGTTCGAGAAGCCTTGCGCTTTTTAGAGGCTCGTCGTGTGACTTCACTAACCAAGACCGGACGCACAATTGTTGCTATCCCTTCAGCCAAGTCCATCCGGGAAGCTTTTCAGATTCGGGCGGAGCTAGAGGGCTTGGCGGCACAATTAGCCGTGGACTGGATTAAAGATACAGACCTTGAAATCCTGATGCAGCATCAGTCTGACTATGCCCGCACCTTGCGATCGCGCGTACGCAGTGAAGAGGGATCAGAATGGTTGCAGCACAATCGCTCTTTCCATGACTTGATTACCGTGACCAGCCACAACGAGCGCTTACATGAGTTAATCCAGGAACTGCAAAACGATAGCGTATCGAGCGCCTTGAGCTTTGCTTCGAAAATGCCGCCGCGCTTAATGGAAGAAAACATTCTGGAGCATGAGGCGATTATCTCTGCGTTGGCGGACCGCAATGGCACAGCGGCCCGCGAAGCGATGACAGTGCACGTTGCCCAGACCATGAACCTTGTATTGGACTGGCTGCCAGATCGTTAATAAAAAACGGTGCCACCCGCAAGGAGAGGTGGCACCGCCCAAACAAAATCATTCGCCATCACCAGACAAATGACTCGATTGTTAAAACTGTGGCCTGCGTACCTGCAAACAATCCTCCACTAATTGGGCCACGCCCACCAACCACTCATCCTCGTACAGTCCAGCGACCAGTTGCACACCCACTGGCAAGCCAGAGGCACTGATTCCGGCGGGCAGGGAAATGGCTGGCTGGCGCGTCAAGTTGAATGGATAGGTATAGGGATTCCAATCCAGCCAGTTTTGTGACGCGGCATCCCCCGGAGCGTCCAGACCCGCCTCAAAAGGCAATATCGGGACAGTGGGCGTCAGAACCAGATCAAACTGGGCAAAGTGCCTGAGCATGGCCTCCCCCAACTTTTGTCTGCCGATCAAGGCTTGGTAATAATCTGGCAAGCTGTTCTGTTCTCCCCGGCTGGCAACCCGACGCAAGCCTTCGTCCACCAGGCAGCGCTGCTGCGCAGGCACTTGTTTTACCAACCAAGCCGTGCCTGCTTCCCAATGCGCACAGATCAGCTCTTTGGCATCGGCTAGAGGTAGTTCGGCAGGGACAATATGCGCCCCCTGCCCTTGCAGCTTTTCTACTGCTGCCATGATGACGGCCCTCACACAGGGGCTACAACGGTCATCCAGATGTAAACCAATACGCAGCCCTTGCAGACTCTTCACAGGTGCGCGTACATGGCGCGGCAGCGGGACCGAGTTCCAATCACGCGGGTCGGGCTGCATCATCACACTCAGCAAACTTTTTAAATCCGCAACGTTTCTGGCCATGGGCCCCACATTAGATAAAGTCAGCATGGGTCCAGCAGGCCAAGCAGGCACGCCCCCAAAGCTGGCTTTCATGCCAGTAACCCCACAGAAGCTGGCAGGAATCCGTGTGGATCCCCCGCCATCGGTGCCAATTTGCAGCGTCCCCATCCCCGCAGCCAGCGCCGTGGCCGCGCCACCGCTGCTGCCACCACTGGTCAAGCTGAAATCCCAGATGTTGCGCGTCACGCCCGTTAAAGGGCTATCCGCTGTTCCCTTCCAGCCAAACTCCGAAGTCGTGGTCTTGCCCATCAGGACTGCTCCGGCCTCTCGCATGCGAGCAACTGCCGGTGCATCGTCTTGAGCCGCTTGCGCTACACGCGCAGCACTGGAGCCATAGCCAGTAGGCAGGCCACGCACCAGGAGCAAATCTTTGACACCATAAGTAATACCATCCAAAGGCCCTAGCGATGCTCCCGCCATCCAGCGCGCTTCGGACTGAGCTGCTTGTTGCAAGGTCAGGGAGCGATCCAAATAGCAGTAGGCATTTACAAGGGGGTTCCAGCGATCAATGGCGTCCAGCGTCGCCCGCGCCACATCTACCGGGGAGACAAGCTTGCTTTGGTACAGACTATGCAGCTCCTGGGTGCTGGCATAAATCAAATCCAAGGGGCTTGGGCACGTCATATCAACCGGACTTTTTCCTCTGTCCATCGCTTCAAGAGTGTGATCCTTAGCCATCATGACGAGGCCTCCATCAAGCGAACCAGCACCAAAGAAATATCAGGCACATACGCCAAGATGAACAAGACGACGATGGCCGCGATAACAAAAGGCATGACACCACGCACCACCACCGCGTATGGCTGACCAGACACAGAGACCGTTGTGAACAGATTCAAACCAAAGGGTGGCGTAAAGAAACCCACCACCAAATTGACGCAAAACACTACGCCCAAATGGATAGGGTCCACACCCAATGCAATCCCGATAGGGACCAGAATTGGCGCCAGGATAACGATGCTGGCTGCCGCATCCATGACGCAGCCGACCAGCAGCAAAAACACCACCAGCAAAGCCAGATAAAGAAACTGCGTATCGAGCAACGGCGTCAGCTCAGTAACCATCAACATAGGAACCCGTGCCGAGGCCAGAATCCAGCCAAAAATACCGGCTGCGCCCAGGATAATCCCCACCATAGAGGCGGTATCAACCGAGCTTTTCATGACCTGCCACAGGGAACCAACAGTGAATTGCCGATAGCACACCCCCAGCACCAAACTGAACACCACACCCACGGCGGCCGCCTCGGTTGGCGTAAATACGCCGCCATAAATCCCGCCCAAAATCACCACAGGCATTAATAAGGACGGGATCGCCTTGAACGCCACCATCACCATCTCTTGCGAGGTATAGGAACGCGCTGGTGCTTTAGGCACCTTCAACTTTCTGGTCAACAGCATATGCGTCAGCATGAAAGCCATTGCCATCAACAAGCCGGGCAAGATATTGGCCACAAACAGTTTGGGAATAGAAACATTGACAGTTGCCCCATACAGAATCAAGGCAATGCTGGGTGGAATGATATTGCCCAAAGCGCCAGAGGAAGCCGTAATCCCTGTGGCAAGGGATGCCGGATATCTCTGTGCGATCATTGCGGGCATCATGATGGCACCAATCGCTGCCACGGTAGCGGGCGCCGAACCGGTCAAAGCACCAAACATGGCGCAGGCAATCACCGTTACATAACCCAGGGCACCTTGAACGCGCCCAACCAACATGTCGATCAGATCAATTAGACGCCTGGACAGGCCCGCTTTCTCCATCAAGTTTCCCATCAGGATAAACAGCGGTATCGCCAGCAAGGGAAAAGAATCCAGCCCCGCCATCACGCGCTGCGGCACCACAATCAGTGGCCGCATACCGGTAAGCAGCAAGAACAGCGCACTACACAACAACAAGGCAAAAGCAATGGGGATGCCCGCGATAAACAACGTGAACATCAGGCTAAAAAGTAAGAGCGCGTCTTGCATTTACACACCCTCCAACGCTGGGCGGGTCTGATTCCGATACCCGTCCAACAAGGCATTCACACATTGCACAGCAATGATGGCACCACCCACCGGCAAAGCCGCATAAACGTATGCCATGGAGATACGCAAAGCAGGGCTAAGCTGCTGGTAGACAATAGCTATCAACTGCAAACCCTGCACCAGCAGGACGATCGCACATGTAAAGATGGCGATTTGCACCATGCCATTGTGAATGCGACGGGCTTTGCCCTTTAAACGCATTACCAGCAAATCAATCACCGCATGACCATTGCTTTTAACCAGCACAGCCGTGCCCAGCATCACCATCCAGATAAAGCTATGCCGCGTGATTTCCTCGATCCACGGCGGGGAGTAACCGAAAAAATAGCGCCCAGCCACCTGCGCCGAAGCGGCCAGCACAATCAGCCCTAAAAACACCGCCCCCAAGGTTCTGCATAAGGTATCCAGGCGGGTACTGACTCTATCGGCCCAGTCGAGCAAAGAGTGTTTCATGATGGATCTCCGCCCAGAATTATTGAGAAAGTGCCATCGCACGAGTAACCAGCTCGGGATCAATCACCACCTTATATTTTTCATAGATAGGGGCAACGGCTTTACGAAACTGCGCTCTATCCACATCAGTATTGATAGACACTCCCGCATCCCGCAGTTTTTTCTCAACCTGCGCTTCATTTTGAAGCAGGAACTGGCGCTGCTCCTGCACCGCTTCGGTAGCAGCCTGCTGGAAGATTGTTTGTTCATCGGTGGACAAGGTGTCCCAGACCCGACCAGAAATCACAAGGGGCATTGCGTTGTAGACATGCTCTGTTCGGGACAGGTAGGGTGCCGCTTCATAAAAGCGACTGGTATAAAAAAGCGCCGTTGGATTCTCTGCGCCATCAATCGTCTTTTGTTGCAAGCCGGTGAATAACTCCGGGTACGCCATAGGGGTGACATTGACGCCCAACGCCTGCCAGGTATCTACATAAATGGGGCTTTCTGGCGTACGCACTTTCATGCCGCTCAGGTCCGATAAGCTGCGTATAGCGTGTTTAGAGTTATACAAATTGCGAAAGCCGCCGTGCCCCCAACCCAGAATCTTCAAGCCTGATTTTTCCAGGTCCGCCTCGATCGGATCCGTGAAACTGGAGTCCAGAGTTTTAAAGGCGGTTTGGTAATCTTTGAAAAGATAAGGCAGGTCAAACACCATCGCTTTTTTCTCGAAGGAGCCCAGGGTGAAACTGGCCAGCAAGCTCATGTCCACCGTGCCCAGCTGCATGCCTTCGGCCACATCGCGTTCACCGCCAAGCTGGGCAGCCCCCAGCACCTGAATCTTGATCCCACCCTTGGTTTGCTCTTCCACCCGCTTGGCAAAGTTCGTAGCCAGATAGTGGTACATATCTTCGCCCTGCTCGACCGAGACATGGGCAAGTTGCAAGGTACGCGGGCCTTTGCTTTCATTGTGTGTCGTGTCGCCCGAACCACCTTTTCCACATGCGCTCAGTGCGCCCAGCATCGCCAAAACAGCGATACCCAGTCGTGTCATTCGTTTCATGTTTGTCCCCCTGCATCCTGTGGTATTGAATTTCTGTTCAGTTTTATTAATTTTTCAAACCAAGCCTGATTGGTTTTTTTTGCTTGTTGATGCTGCCCATACCCGCAGACATGAGCAGCTTTCCTGTGACTCGCCAATCTAGCCAGACCGCTTACACCGCTCTGGACTCTTCCTCTAGGGAACGGCGGGTTTTCATGTTGAAGCGGCCTTCATAAATCGCGGGCTGACGAGTGGTAGGCCCCATGTACTGCACGTACAAAATCTCGCCATCTTCCAAAGTTGTCAGTGCATGTTCGTAATGTGGGTCGGCGTGAAACACCATGGTGCCTTCACCATAGACCACGCCATTAATCTCGAACTTGCCCGCCAGGATGTACCAGATCTGGGCAAAGTAATGGCTGTGCAAAGGGTGGCCCGACCCTTTTTCGTACTTCACCACGCCGGCATTAGGAATAGTCGGGTCTTCCTGGGTGGGGTGAAACATCATCTTGGTGGACTGCCCTTCGTAGCGCAGCTTGTCCCACTCCAGATCGTCTCGATGTTTAACGACCATTTCCTGGTGAGCGGCGGTCAATGGGCCTCCTATGCCACCCGGATTCAGAATTGGAGCCAGGGTAATTGGGTCTATTTCACTCATCACATCCTCCTTAAAAACCAAATTAGCAAAATGGGATCCCGTTTTGCATGAAATGGATTCTATCAGGACGATGGCACCGGAATATTCGTATTTACCCGGTATGTTTATTCGGCCCATAAAAAAACCCCACCTGCTTTTGGCAGGCGGGGTTTTCACAAACAGAACTAGTGCTTAGCGATCCAGTTGCGACACATCACGCACCGCACCACGGTCAGCCGATGTCGCCAAGGCGGCGTAGGCTTTCAGTGCTTGCGATACAACGCGATCACGGTTCACAGGCTTCCAGGCCTTGGCACCACGCGATTCCATCTCGGCGCGGCGGGCGGCCAGCTCTTCATCGCTGATCGCCAAGTGAATGCGACGGTTAGGAATGTCGATTTCAATGGTGTCGCCATCTTGCACCAAGGCGATGTTGCCGCCCTCTGCCGCTTCAGGCGAAGCGTGACCGATCACCAGACCGGACGAACCACCGGAGAAGCGACCATCGGTGAACAAGGCGGAGCTTTTGCCCAGGCCCATGGATTTCAGGTAGGAGGTGGGGTACAGCATTTCCTGCATGCCTGGACCACCCTTGGGGCCTTCGTAGCGAATGATGACCACATCGCCTTCTTTGACCACGCCGTCCAGAATGGCGGTAACCGAATCATCCTGGCTTTCGTACACGCGGGCGGTGCCGGTAAAGGTCAGGATGCTGTCATCCACGCCAGCGGTTTTAACGATACAACCGTTAATCGCCAGGTTGCCGTACAAAACGGCCAGGCCGCCATCTTGCGAGTAAGCGTTAGCCTTGTCGCGGATGCAACCAGCAACACGGTCCGAATCCAGGTCCTGATAGTAACGATCCTGGCTGAACGCCACTTGCGTTGGAATACCACCGGGGGCTGCGCGGTAAAAGTCGCTAATGGCTTTGACGTTATCGCCCTTGATGTCCCAGCGCTTGATGGCTTCACGCAAAGTGCCGCTGTGTACGTTGCCCACATCCAGGTTCAGCAGGTCCGCACGGCCCAACTCGGCCAGAATGGCCATGATGCCACCGGCACGGTGCACGTCTTCCATGTGGTATTCGGGCGTTGCAGGAGCGACTTTGCACAGGCAAGGAACGCGGCGCGAGATCTTGTCGATATCGGCCATCGTAAATTCCACACCGGCTTCTTGAGCCGCTGCCAACAAGTGCAGCACGGTATTGGTGGAACCGCCCATGGCCACATCCAGGGTCATGGCATTTTCAAAGGCTTGGAAGGTCGCGATGTTGCGTGGCAGGACAGATTCGTCGTCCTGCTCGTAGTAACGCTTGGCCAGGTCCACGATCAGACTACCAGCGCGCTCGAACAAACCTTGGCGACGAGCGTGGGTGGCCACGATGGTGCCGTTACCCGGCAAGGCCAAGCCCAGCGCCTCTGCCAAACAGTTCATGGAGTTGGCGGTAAACATGCCTGAACAGGAACCACAGGTGGGGCAAGCGCTGCGCTCAACGGCTTCGGCCTGCTCATCGGTGACGTTAGGGTCAGCCGCTTGAATCATGGCATCGACCAGATCCAGCTTGTGCAGCACGGTCTTGCCGTCTGGCGAGTAAACCTTGCCAGCTTCCATCGGTCCGCCCGACACAAAAACAACAGGAATGTTCAGACGCATCGCCGCCATCAACATGCCGGGGGTGATTTTGTCGCAGTTGGAGATACACACCATGGCATCGGCACAGTGTGCGTTGACCATGTATTCCACCGAGTCCGCGATCAGTTCACGCGAAGGCAGGGAATACAGCATACCGCCGTGGCCCATCGCAATGCCGTCGTCCACGGCAATGGTATTGAACTCTTTCGCCACGCCTCCGACCGCTTCAATTTGACGGGCAACCAACTGGCCCATGTCTTTCAGGTGTACGTGACCGGGTACGAATTGCGTAAAGGAGTTCACCACCGCAATGATCGGTTTGGAGAAATCCTCGTCTTTCATACCGGTGGCGCGCCACAGGGCACGCGCGCCGGCCATATTACGACCGTGGGTCGAGGTACGGGAGCGATATTGGGGCATGACTACTCTCTGAACAGGAAATTATGTAAAGATACCTATCATAATCGTCCCAAGGCGCTTTGTGCGCTTCATGGTCGGGCAGTCGTCATACAGTTGGGCGGCTACCGATCTGGCACCCAGAATCCTATGCAGCAAAACCCCTCATTTAACAGGAGATATATTATGCCGCAGGCCGTGCCTGACCTTTCCAACCTGCTCAGACAGGACATCCGCTTTCTGGGTAAAACCCTGGGAGAAGTGATCCGCGATAGCGAAGGAAAGGCGACCTTCACGCTGATTGAAGCCCTGCGCCGGGCCGCTGTCAGTTTCAGACGTGAACACGATCCGCAGCAAGCACGGATTCTGGAAAAAGATATTCCCAAGCTGAACGACGCGCAGGCCCGTTCCGTGGCCCGTGCCTTTGCTTACTTTCTGCACCTGTCCAATATTGCCGAAGACCGGGATCAAAACCGCCGTCGCATGGAGCAAGACCCCGAGCAATTGCTGGGCAGCTTGCAACATGCCATCCAGACCTTGATGGATCAGGGCCTCAGCGCCAAGAAAATTCGCCGTTATCTGCAAGAAGCCTGTGTGATGCCTGTTCTAACGGCGCACCCCACCGAAGTGCAGCGCCAAAGTACGCTGGCCGTGCATATGGCCATTGCCGATGAGCTGAACGGTTTGGACCACAAAGCAAGTGCCACGCAATCGGCCCGCACTCAGGAAAAACTGACAGGTCTGGTATCGCTGCTGTGGCAGACCCGCATGCTGCGTGATCACAAGCTGACCGTCATGGACGAAATCGACAACGCGCTGGCCTATTACGGCTCCACCTTTTTGCCGACGATCCCCCAGCTTTACCACGATCTGGATCGCTTGCTGGAGCCGGGCAAAAAAAGCCTGCTCGATCAAAAAACCCGCTCTTTGCCTGCATTTTTGCGCATGGGCAGCTGGATTGGGGGCGACCGCGACGGCAACCCCAATGTGGGCCCTGAAACGGTTGAACAAGCCGTACTGCGCCAGTCGACTCGCGCCCTGCAGCACTATCTGGAACAAATCCGCCTGCTGGGTACGGAAATTTCGGTGTCAGACGCCCTGAACCGCGTCAGCAAAGACTTGGCCGCCCTATCGGCCAGCAGCCAGGACCCATCCCCCCACCGTGTGGATGAGCCGTATCGACGCAGCTTTATCCATCTGTATGCGCGCATGGCGGCCACGGCTCAAACCTTGCTGGGTCGCGATCTGGCTGACCGCCCGACCTATGCCGCCACGCCCTATGCCAACCCGCAGGAATTCAAAGCCGAGCTGCAAATCATTGCTGACTCTTTGGCGGAAAATAAAGGCGGTGCCATCGCTGGCCTGCGCTTGAACGAGCTGATCCAGGCCGTGGAAGTCTTTGGTTTTCATCTGGCAACGCTGGATTTGCGTCAAAGTTCGGACGTTCACGAGCGCGTACTGGACGAGCTATTTCGCGTAGCCGGCACACAATACCAGGACGAACCGGTCAGTTACCGTCAGTTGTCCGAGGAAGACCGCATCACCTTGCTGCGCTCGGAACTGCGCCACCACCGCCCCCTGGTCTCCCCGTGGTATCGCTATTCGGAAGAAACGGAAAAAGAGCTATCCATTCTGCGCAAAGCGGCCGAATGCCGTCGCCGCTTTGGGCCACGCGCATTGGAACAAACCATTGTGTCGCACACCGAGACCTTGAGCGACTTGCTGGAAGTGCTGGTGCTGCAACAAGAAACCGGCCTGATTGTGCCCAACTCCAACGAGCCCGAGCATCAAGGCCTGATGGTGGTGCCCCTGTTTGAGACCATCCCTGACTTGGAACGTGGCCCGCAGATCATGCAGGAATGGCTGGACATGCCCGAAATCCGCCAACGTGTACGCCATGCTCAAGACAGCGTGCAAGAAGTCATGCTGGGTTATTCGGACAGCAATAAAGACGGTGGCTACCTGACGTCCAACTGGACGCTGTACCGCGCCGAACGTGAATTTGCACAAGTCTTTTCCCGCCGCAAGGTACGCCTGCGCCTGTTCCACGGCCGTGGCGGTTCGGTAGGCCGAGGCGGTGGTTCCAGCTTTGACGCCATTCTGGCGCAGCCACTAGGTACGGTGAACGGCCAGATCCGCCTGACCGAACAAGGCGAAATGATTCAAGGTCGCTACAAAGACGCGGATGTCGGTCGCTGGCACCTGGAGCTGTTCGTCGCGGCCACGCTGGAAGCCAGTCTGGGCGCCCGCAAAGGTTCGTCTAACGACGACGAGCACTTGGCCGCTTACGGTGATGCCATGGCCTGGATGTCCGAGCAAGCGCACCAAAGCTATCGCCAGTTGGTTTACGGGACACCCAACTTTGATCAGTACTTCTTCCAGTCCACCCCGATCAAGGAAATTGCGGGGCTGAACATCGGCTCGCGCCCTTCCTCGCGCAAAGCCACACAAAGCATTGAAGACCTGCGCGCTATTCCCTGGAGCTTCTCCTGGGCGCAGTGTCGCCTGCCCATTCCGGGCTGGTACGGCATGGGTACCGCGTTAAATCGCTATCTGGAATCCGGGCTGCCCAAAGATGGCCTGAACCGGGCCAAGCGCTTGGCTCAGCTACAAACAATGGCACGCGATTGGGCGTTCTTTCGCACGCTGCTCTCCAATATGGAGCAGGTATTGGCGAAAACCGACCTGGATATCGGCCTGAAATACGCCAGCCTGGTACAGGACGAGCAATTGCGCGACACCATCTTCACGCAAATTCGCGAGGAGTTTGAGCTGACACACCGCCTGTTCCGTGAAATCACCGGCCACGAATTGCTGGCTCACGATCAAGCGCTACAAGACGCACTGACGGAGCGCTTTGCCTACATCGACCCGCTGAATCACTTGCAGGTTGAATTGCTGCGCCGTCATCGTCGCCAAGGTGAAAAAGCCAACAAGCCCACGCGCAGCGGCGTCAACAAACAGCACGTGATTCACCTGACGATCAACGGGATTGCCGCAGGTCTGCGCAACTCAGGCTAAGACCTACGTATGGAGTATGGAAATTAGCCCATTAATAACCATTATGAATAAGCTAATTTCCAAAAGCAGTTAAGAGCGTACAATAAGCCCTTACTGCATTTTCTGAAAACGGCGTGATCCCAAACCGGGTCACGCCATCTTCCGGCTTATGACGCTCGCAATCTTTCTGGGTATGTTGACTGGCCTGTCATTAGGGCTGACAGGTGCTGGCGGCGGCATTCTGGCCGTGCCTGCTCTGGTTCTAGGCTTGGGCTATAGCATGACAGCGGCCACGCCGGTTGCCTTGCTAGCGGTTGGTGCGGCGGCCTTGCTTGGCGCTCTGGACGGTTTGTACAAACACATTGTGCGTTACCGCGCGGCCATGTTCATGGCCGTGACAGGAGCCCTGGTGACCTCAGTCGGCGTGCGCATCAGCCATGCTTTGCCAGAAAAAGTGCTGGTCACCTTGTTTGTGCTCATCATGCTGTGGATTGCCAGCAAAATGTTGCGTCGCCCCTCAATCACTCCGCCTGCTCATACTCCCTGTTGCCTGAATCCTGAAACAGGCCGACTGCGATGGACGCCGCTTGGCACCGTCACGCTGGCCGCTATCGGTGCGGTGGCAGGTTTGTTTTCAGGCATGTTGGGCGTAGGCGGTGGATTTCTGATTGTGCCCGCCTTAAAGCGATTCAGTGACTTGTCCATGCACAGTATTGTGGCCACGTCCTTAATGCTGATTGCTCTGATTTCACTGAGCGCATCTGCCATGAGCTTGGCGCATGGTGCCGTCATTCCCCTTAGCGGCTGGGTATTTGTAGCCGCCGCAATGGGAGGCATGGTGATAGGCCGACAACTTGCACCCCACATCCCCTCGCTACGTCTGCAACAAGGCTTCAGTATTTTGACGGCGGTGGTTGCTCTGTCCATGCTGGCACGCACTTATCTGTTTTAAATCTTCGCCACGACGACAGTCTGCAGACAAGAAAACACATCGGCAAAGCTGCCCGAGCCGGGGATTCAAGCCCGGCCCGAGTTCAAGCTAAGCAGGCTTATTCACAAATACTACCGCCACCATCCGACGGATTCAGACGGTAGTCGCTGAACGAGCCCCCATCACGCGGACGCACGGCCACAATGCGCTGAACAATATGGTCCGGATCTGCCCGGAAACCATGCTCATATGCGACGATATCCAGCTCTGCACACCAGCGCAGCAATTCACCGGGCTGCAGCAGAAAGTCTGGATTGCGCGGCGTGTTGTACTGTTCGTTGCCCACCCCAAAGGTTTCATAAATCAGCACCCCGCCCGGCTCCAGGCTTTCCAGCAAAGTCGGCATCAAAGGACGCCACAAATACTTGGTCACCACCAAGGCATTGAACTTGCGTCCAGCAAAAGGCCAAGGGCCGGTCTCGATATCGGCCTGGATAATTTCACCGTAAGACGCACTGGCAGCGACCGCTTCCGGGTCTCTATCCACACCAATCACGGTATTGCCGCGCTCTGCCAACCAGCGGGCATTGCGTCCTCGACCACAGGCCACATCCAGAACCGTTCCTGGATTGGGAATCAAGTGGGCCCATGCCTGTAACCAGGCGCTGGCCTGTCCCCTGTCGTTCATCCTTACCCCTCTTGCTAAGCAGACAAAACGCTCATGGTAACGCAGCGGCGGCCAAGCTCAAGTGGCCCGCTGGCCTGGGCTACAATTAGCCCCGGTTCCACGCTATTTCCCGAGGGTGTATGAAAGTCTTGCTGCAAAAACCCATCTTGCTCATGGCCGTTCTGTGCCTGCCTTTGTGGGTGATCTACGGCAATTTCATTCTGGCTGCTGTCACTGCCATCCTGGTCGGGATGCTGGTGGGCATGATTCGCACCCTGCACCAAGTGACTGAAGCCAAAAAAGCCGCTAGCCAGCGTGCCGCGCAGGCTTCTTCCGAGACCTCTAACGACAAGCCCAACTGACGCCATGAACGTATTGTCCGCCCCCTCCTTGCCGCACGGCCTGCCCCCCCTGTCAGAGGAACTGAAAAAACACGTCGCTCAGGTCAATAGCTATTTGCTGGACCGGATCGCTGATGAAGGTGGTTTCCTGGCGTTTGATCAGTGGATGCACCACGCACTTTATGCGCCGCATCTGGGCTATTACACCGGCGGCAGCACCAAGTTTGGCAGCAACCAGCCCACGGGTGACTTCACCACCGCGCCAGAGCTTTCGCCTCTGTTCGCACAGACCTTGAGCCGTCAGGTGATGGAAGTGCTGGAAGGCAGCCAATCCCTGTCGATTCTGGAGTTTGGTGCCGGCAGTGGTGCCCTGGCCGAGGCACTGATTACCGAGCTACGCAAACAAGGCGTAGAGCCCAAATACGCGATTCTGGAGGTATCCCCCGATCTGCGCGCACGCCAGCAAGAACGTCTGGCACCTTTGCAAGCTCAGATCGAATGGTTGGACAGCACACCCGCTGTGTTTAAGGGCTGCATCATTGCCAACGAGGTGTTGGATGCCATGCCCGCCAGCCTGTTTACTTTCGATGTAGAAGGCAAGGTGCTGGAAGTGGGCGTAATCCCCGCAGACGACAGCACAGCGCAAGGTCTGCCAGCCCCCTTCTATCTGGCCACCCGCCCGGCGCCCGAACATCTGGCTGCTTTAGTGGCCGAGCGCGTAGAGCCCCAGCCTTTTTACCTGTCCGAAATTAATCTGCAAGCTGAAGCCTGGGTGCGCAGCATGGGTACTTGGCTAAAACAGGGGGCGGCCATTCTGATCGACTACGGCTTTCCGCAACGCGAGTACTACCACCCGCAACGTGACAAAGGCACCTTGATGTGCCACTTCCGTCACTTTGCACACGCAGAGCCGCTGGTTCTGGCGGGCCTGCAGGACATTACAGCGCACGTAGACTTCACTGCTATGGCTGACGCCGCCCTGGAAGCCGGGTTGGACGTGCTGGGCTACACCAGCCAAGCACGCTTTCTGATGAACTGTGGGGTTACCAACTTCCTGGCCTCGCCCCCGGAAGATCCGGCTCCTGCCGTGCAGCAAGCATGGGCACAGACCATGACCGCCGCCAACAAACTCTTGTCCGAAGCCGAGATGGGCGAACTGTTCAAGGTACTGATCATTGGTCGCGATATTCCTGCGCCCCTGTTGGGCACGATGAACGGCGACCGTCGCGAGCGTTTGTAAGCCGGTTTGCTCCAGGCTTAGGCACTCACTTCAAGCCTGGAATGCGACCAGCCACAGCATGAAGCGAAAAAATAAGCGGCTTGCTAGCCGCTTATTTTTTCAAGCTGAAAGGTGAATGCAGCTGCACTACGCAGCCTGCTCCAAAGCTTTCAATCGCGCAGCACGAACCTCTGTCCGAATTTTGGCGGGTTCGCTTTTGAATTGCGCCGCTACAGCACCAGCATCCACCGCCGCCATGGTCTTGCGCAAAAACTCCCAATCCTGCACCGGAACCGCTTGTAAACACGCAGCTGCGCTTAGCAACTGGTGAAAACGATCCGGTTTGCGTAATGCATCCAGCTGTTCCATCACCGTCAAAGTTTGATCCAGATTAGAACGTGGTTGCACAAGAACGGGACTATCCAGCAAAACTGGCAGCAGACGGGCTTGGTCGCGCCATTCCGAGGGGGCACGCAATTGCTCGGCCACTTTGGCCGGGTCTTGCGAACGATGGCAGAGCACGGCAAAACAGCTAGCCATCTCCAAACCCTTGGTCTTGGCCTGCTGAACCTGCTCTCCAAGCTCATCGCTGTAGTTCAAGCCTGGCATGACGCGTTCCAGCGCACCCACTTCCCGCAGAACTTCAAACATGCGTGCAGGTTGGGCCGCTGCCAGACCCTTGGCCACTTCCAGGTAAACACGCTCGGCAACCAGCTCGTCAACTTCACCTTGTTCGACTAACTCCCGCGCCAACGTCCAGGTATCTTCTGCAACCTTGAATTCTGTAAAGCGGGCGGCAAAGCGGGCCAAGCGCAGCAAACGCACCGGGTCTTCGCTAAATGCCGACCCCACATGACGGAACTGACGGGCCTGTAAATCAGCAAAGCCATTCAAGGGGTCGTGCAAGTTTCCGGCTGAGTCCACCGCCATCGCGTTGATGGTCAGATCACGGCGGCGTAAGTCATCAGCCAGGCTGACATCCGTACCCGTATAAAAGGTAAAGCCTTTATAGCCACGCCCGGATTTACGCTCTGTGCGAGCCAGTGCGAACTCTTCTTTACTGCGGGGATTCAGAAAAACCGGAAAGTCACCGCCCACTGGAACAAAGCCACGAGCAGCTAAATCTTCGGGCTTGGCCCCTACCACGACCCAGTCCTTATCGCCTGCTGGCAAGCCCAGCAAAGCATCGCGCACGGCACCGCCTACGACATAGACTTGCAAACCTTCCAGCACAGGATCTGGCGGCCCCATCAGGGCCGCCAAGGCTGCTTGCTGGCGCGCATCAAGCATGGACTGGCTCATCAAGGCAGATTCGTAGAAGAAGCACCACTAGGTGCGATCGTACCCAAGCGGCCCTTCAAGGACTGCGGCTGTCCCGTGAACATCATGGAGTAGTAGGTCGCATTGGAGAGCACGTTCTTCACGTACAAACGCGTTTCCGTGAAAGGAATGGTCTCTGCAAAAATAGCCCCTTCCACCGCGCCGTTCAAACGCGAACGCCACTGAATCGGACGGCCAGGACCGGCGTTATAGCCAGCAGAAGCCAAGACCTGCGAACCACCTAACTGACCCAGGACCATATTCAGGTAGTTGGTGCCCAGGACGGTATTGACCTCGAACTCGTTGACACGAGCGGGCGAGAAGTCGTGCATGTCGATCTTCTTGGCAACCCACTTGGCAGTGGCAGGCATTAACTGCATCAAACCCGACGCCCCTACACCCGAACGAGCGTCAGTAATAAAACGCGATTCCTGACGAATCAAACCATAAACCCAAGCGGGGTCCAGGTTGATGGACTTAGCCTGCTCGGTCACACGGCCTTCAAACGGCGCGATAAAGCGCTGGCTGAAGTCGATCTCGTTCTTGGTCAACAAGGAGGTATTCACCACCCGGTCGTAAATATGCTGTTCGCGGGCGAACTCGGCTGCGGCACGCAGTTGCCTGTCGTTCATGCCACGCAGCGCAAAGTTCCACTCGGGCACCGCCTCCGGACGCCAACCCAGCTTGAACAACTCGACCGCACGCAGCAAACCCGCATTGGTGCGCGCATCCTGCATATCCAACGGTGTCAAGGGTTGCGGCTGGGGCGGCAAGGAGGGCGTCATGCCCAATTCTTCCATCGCCAGCTGGCCATAGAAATTCAGGTCGCCCACAATCGATTGAAACTTGGCACGAGCCTGATCTTTATGACCCAACGCCTCTTGTGCGCGTCCTGACCAGTACACCCAAACCGGCTCGGCTTTTTGCGCATCGTTCATCTTGTCGATGGCGGCTGCGACCTGTTTCCAGTCAATATTGGCTTGACGCAATTCGGCGCGAACCTGCCAGGCATTGTTGTAGTCCGTCATGGCGGTATGCCCGGAACGGCGATACCACTTGGCCGCATCGTCCTCTACCCGCAGCGCACTGACCAGACCAAACTGGCCCCACACCCAATTCAGGCTTTCCTGAGGAATTTTTCCTGCCCAGGTGCGATCGATATAGGCCGCCGCAGTGTCACGCTGGCCGCGTCCCAAACGCGATAGGGCCAGAGCCACCAGATCCGAGTTGACCGCGCTATTGTTCACGTTCCTGTCCAGCCACTTTTGCGGGGTGGCCATCAGGGCGGTGTAATCCTTCATCTGCGGTGCTGTGAAAATAATCGCGGCCAGGCGGCGAGCCTGAGCAGTACGGTTGTTTTCCAGCGCATCACGCATCAAGTCACGAACCTGATGTTTGCTGACCAATTTACGGGCATACAACTGATCCAATGCCGACCAGCAGGCTTGGCTAGGCGCAAAAGAAGCCAGCAGATCCGGCACATCCACAGCTTGTCCGGCCACGTTCTGGGCCGACGCCACCGCACACTTCACAGCGGAAGTGGGTGCATGCACCGGGGCCAGCTCACGGACCAGACCATAGTTACCAGTACGGGCAGCCGCCACAATCCAGTCGGACTTCAGGCGGTTTTCCAGATATTCATCTTGATTGGTAGCCAGGAACAAGCGCACTTGCTCATCGGGCACGGGCGTGGTGGCGTCTTGCAAGATACGACGCAAGCGCCAGTACTGCGCGTATGAGCCCAGCACAGGATCATCCGCCGCCACGGGGGCCAAAGCATCCAGAGCGCTCCAACGCTTGGCTTGCATGGCATCGCGAGCATCAATCAGGGCTTGGCGGGCAACGGGGGGGACAGGAGGGACGCGATCCCAACGACGTGCCGCTTCTTTAGCAGGCTGCGATAACACTGCCTGTTTAGTAGGGGCGGAGTCAGAGCTGCGAGTCTGTGCTTGCGGCGATTGTGCACCTGCACAGCCGACCAAACCCAGCACAAACACCATCAAGGCGCCCAAGGAAGGACGAGGGAGCCCGCGCGTCACGCCCCAAGCTGGTGTTTTCTGGTACTTTAGCTGATTGATACCCATAGTGACGGCCTTTAGAAAATCACCCATGATTCAGAACGTAGAGCATAACGCAGCCACGCTGCGCACGCGACTAAAAGACCTGCGAGCCGGGCAGCCCTCCATCGACACCAACCGGGGCGCTTTGCTGATCCGGGGCCGTCTGTTCACGTGGCTGGCCACTAACCGCAGCCGCCTGCGTGAGCAAGGCCGCGCCGAACCAAGCACCATTGCCGCTTTTTGGCCCATGGCCGAAGAACCGGATCTGCGCCCATTATTGGTGCAATGGGTCGAAGAGGAAGGCTTGAACGTCTGTCTGCCCGTCGTTACGGAGGCAGACAGCCCATTGAGCTTTGTGGAATGGACGCCCGACACCGAAATGGAGAAGGGACGTTACGGGATCGAAATCCCGAGCTCCACCAAGAAGATGCAACCGGACATTGTGTTGGTTCCTACCCTGGGCTACACCCGCCAAGGGGATCGTTTGGGCTATGGCAAGGGCTATTACGACCGTACCCTGGCGGCGCTTAAAGAACAGCAGCACGCCTTTACCAGCATCGGTATTGCATGGGCCGTGGGCGATCTGTCGGGCCAATCCTACCAGCCCGCCGCGCACGACCAACGCCTGGATAGCATCCTGACTGATAAAGGTTGGGCTGTACCAGCACCGGAGCTGTAAGCACACCGCCACAGCCACCGAATGCCACCATAAAAAAACCCGCCTAATACTTCAGGCGGGTTTTTTATTGAGCACTGCCAGCGTTTAGCGCCAAGTCAGATTTGGCAAGATAGCCATGCTCGCTTCGGCACCGTTCAGGGTGTACATGTGAATACCCGGTGCACCGCCATCGAGCAGGTCCTGGCACAGACGTGCCACCACATCGATACCGAAAGCACGAATCGATGCGCGATCATCCCCAAAGTCGGCCAGACGCAAGCGAATCCAGCGCGGCACTTCTGCACCGCACATGGTCGAAAAACGCAGCAACTGGGACGAGTTGGTAATGGGCATGATGCCCGGTGTGATCGGGATCGTGACCCCTTGAGCCTGGGCCCGTTCAACAAAGCTGAAGTAGGAGTCCGGGTTAAAGAAGTACTGAGTGATCGCACCGTGCGCACCCGCATTGACCTTGTTCACAAAGTGACCCAGGTCGTCCCCAAAGCCGGTGGCCTGGGGATGCATTTCGGGATAGGCGGCAACTTCGATGTGAAAGTGTTCCCCATAGTTCTGGCGAATAAAAGCCACCAGATCGCTGGCGTAACGCAATTCACCCGCATCGCCCCCCATACCCGAGGGCAGGTCACCGCGCAGGGCAACAATACGTCGAATGCCCTGGTCACGGTAGTTATCGAGCATCTCGCCAAGCTGAGCCGGTGCGGTACCAATGCACGACAAGTGCGGTGCCACATCAAAACCCAACTTTTGCAACAGCGCGACCGCATCGACCGTGCCAGCACGGGTGGAGCCACCCGCCCCAAATGTCATGCTGACATAGGCGGGATTCAGACCCATCAGGGACTTGGCAGTTCGCACCAGTTTTTCCTGCGCCGCGATATCTCGCGGCGGGAAAAACTCCAGGCTCAAGGTTTGTGTTGTGCTCATTTCATTAACAGGCTCGACAGCAGCCCGGAGACCAAGCTGTAAACAAGAGCACCAATCACGGCCCACCAAAAGCCATTGACCTGGAAGCCCTTAAGGATGGAGCCCGCAAGCCAGAACACCAGGGCATTGAGCACCAGCAGGAACAAACCCAAAGTCACAATGGTGATCGGCAAAGTCAGTATCACCAGCAAGGGCTTGACCAAGGTATTGAGCAAACCCAGTACTAGCGCAGCAATCAGCGCCGAGCCAAATGAAGCCACGGAAATACCGGGCAAGATATAGGCGACAACCAACAAAGCGACAGCATTCAGGATCCAGACAAGTATCAAAGTCATGATAGGGCTCCAAGAATAGGCGTCCGAAGACGCCGGTGCGGTTTAGTAGCGGTAGTGCTCAGCCTTGAACGGCCCTTGCACAGGTACGTTAATGTAATCCGCCTGCGCCTGAGACAAGGTAGACAAATTCACACCCAATTTCTTCAGGTGCAAACGTGCCACTTTTTCGTCCAGGTGCTTGGGCAGTACATATACTTTACCCGTTTCGTAGTTCTCACCACGAGTGAACAGTTCAATTTGTGCGATGGTTTGGTTTGTGAACGAGGCCGACATCACAAACGATGGGTGACCTGTAGCGCAGCCCAGGTTCACCAGACGGCCCTGAGCCAAGAGGATGATGCGCTTGCCATCGGGGAAAATGATGTGATCAACCTGAGGTTTGATCTCTTCCCACTCCAGGTCTTCAACAGAGGCCACGTCAATTTCATTGTCGAAGTGACCGATGTTGCACACGATGGCCTGATCTTTCATCTTTTCCATGTGCGAGCGATTGATCACATGGTAGTTACCGGTGGCAGTCACGAAGATGTCCGCCTTGTCGGCCGCTTCTTCCATGGTCACAACACGGTAGCCTTCCATCGATGCTTGCAAGGCGCAAATCGGATCGATTTCAGTCACCCAAACTTGGGCGCGCAAAGCCGCCAGAGCTTGAGCACAACCTTTACCCACGTCACCGAAACCGCAGACCACGGCAATCTTGCCCGCCACCATGACGTCGGTTGCGCGCTTGATGCCATCGACCAGGGACTCGCGGCAGCCATACAAGTTGTCGAACTTGGACTTGGTTACCGAGTCGTTCACGTTGATAGCGGGGAAGGCCAGTTCGCCTTTCTTGGCCATCTGGTACAGACGGTGCACGCCAGTGGTGGTCTCTTCAGTCACGCCCTTGATCTGGGCCAGACGGGTGGAGTACCAGGTCTTGTCATCTTGCAGACGGGCACGGATAGAGGCGTACATTACGCGCTCTTCTTCGCTGCCGGGTTTGTCCAGAACGGACAGGTCTTTTTCAGCGCGGGCACCCAGGTGCAGCAGCAAAGTTGCGTCGCCACCGTCGTCCAGAATCATATTGGCCTGCTCACCGGGCCAATCGAAAATGTCGTGGGCATACTTCCAGTACTCTTCCAGTGTTTCGCCCTTGACGGCAAACACGGGCACACCGGATGCAGCAATCGCCGCAGCAGCGTGGTCTTGAGTGGAGAAGATATTGCACGATGCCCAGCGCACTTCAGCGCCCAGGGCCGTCAGGGTTTCAATCAGAACCCCGGTTTGAATCGTCATGTGCAGACTGCCGGCGATACGCGCGCCCTTCAAAGGCTGGGAGGCGGCAAATTCTTCGCGGGTGGCCATCAGGCCAGGCATTTCAGTCTCGGCAATGGTCAGCTCGCGGCGGCCCCATTCAGCCAAGGAAATATCGGCAATTTTGTAATCGGTAAAAGTCACAGTCGGGCTCCGTTATACGGCACGCGGACTGCACGGAGAGCCATGTCACTCACCAGCAGCCCGCTATGCAGGTCGTGGTGAGCGTCGTTCTCCAAGGTGGAAACCACCTATCCACTTCTCGAGCCTGGCAAGAACAGTGTCTTGTCGCAACGCCCCTCGAGGGTGGCAATTCAATGTCAGTGATTGTACCCGTTTGGATTGTCTTGGGAAGACGATCACCTAGGTAAAAATCATAATTTCGCATCATGGGCAGGCAGCTATCTGCCGACCCCAGCGATGTGGGCCGCCCTGTTTCCAAGACCCCACAAACGCCATCAATCGCCGCTGCTGCACCACCCGAAAGCGGCGCAGCAGCCGTAAAGACCAGAAGCTTAGATGGCTTGACGCAACGTCTGGGCTTTGTCGGTGGCTTCCCAGCTGAACTCAGGTTCGCTGCGACCGAAGTGGCCGTAAGCTGCCGTCTTGGTGTAGATGGGGCGCTGCAGATCCAGCATGTCGATAATGCCGCGTGGGCGCAGATCGAAATGTTGGCGCACCAGCTTGGCGATTTCGGTATCCGAAATGACGCCCGTACCTTCGGTGTAAATCGTGATGTTGATGGGTTCAGCCACACCGATGGCGTAGCTCAACTGCACCTGACACTGACGCGCCAAGCCAGCGGCCACAATATTCTTGGCCACGTAGCGCGCTGCGTAAGCAGCAGAGCGGTCCACCTTGGAGGGATCTTTACCCGAGAAGGCACCGCCGCCGTGGGGGCATGCACCACCGTAGGTATCCACGATGATCTTGCGACCGGTCAGGCCGCAATCGCCTTGAGGACCACCAATCACGAACTTGCCGGTGGGATTCACCAGGAAGCGGGTTTTTTCTGTCAGCAGTTCCGAAGGGAAGCATGGACGGATGATGTGTTCGATCACCGCTTCGTGAATGTCCTTCTGGGACATTTCAGGAGCGTGCTGCGTGGACAGCACCACGGTATCTACTTCGGTAGGACGACCATCCACGTAGCGGAAGGTCACCTGGGATTTGGCGTCAGGGCGCAACCAGGCCAAGCGGCCATCTTTGCGCAGTTCGCTTTGGCGCTGCACCAGACGGTGGGCATACCAAATCGGAGCAGGCATCAGATCAGGGGTTTCGTCGCAGGCATAACCAAACATCAAACCCTGGTCGCCAGCGCCTTGGTTCAGCAGCTCTTCAGGGCTGCGATCCACGCCTTGGGCGATATCGGGAGACTGTTTGTCGTAGGCCACCAAAACGGCGCAGGACTTGTAATCGATACCATAGTCGCCATTGTCATAGCCAATGCGCTTGATGGTGTCACGAGCCACCTGGATATAGTCCACGTTGGCATGTGTGGTGATTTCACCGGCCAGCACAACCAAACCGGTATTGCACAAGGTCTCGGCGGCAACACGCGCCTGAGGATCTTGCTCGAAGATAGCGTCCAAAATAGCGTCAGAAATCTGATCGGCAACCTTGTCAGGATGACCCTCAGAGACGGATTCGGACGTAAAGAGAAAGTCGTTGTTTACCACAGCGTAGCTTCCTTGGGTAAGGGCTGAAAATCAGCACGAGGTTGAACAAACTGCGTTGCACCTCGAAGCCAGCGATGTGGATACGATAGACGGGGCGCGACGCTTTAGCGGTTTATGTTGGGCAGCTTGCTGCCCGATCGCTCCGCAAGTTGTCGTTTAACTCAGCGATACAATCCATTTTAAGCGAAAATACGTAATTATTTCAGCAAAACTTCACATTAAAGGATTCTCTGGCTCATGCTAGTGGCTCTCTTGCGTCTGATGGCTCGCCTGCCTTTACCGGTCCTGCATGGGCTGGGTAGAACCATAGGCCGATTGGTCTATGCCTTTCCAGGTCGCTATCGTCGCCGTTTGCAAAACCACTGTCGTCAGGCAGGTTACGACTCCCCCGCATTCTTCCGACAAGCAGCCGGAGAAGCCGGGGCCATGATTATGGAAACCCCGCGCGTCTGGCTGTACCCCGAGGCCTGCCTGGCCCGTTGCACCATCGACGATCTGGCCTTGATAGAAGCGACCCATGCCGAAGGGCGTGGTGTGCTGTACATGACCCCGCACCTGGGCTGTTTTGAAATGATCGCCCGTTATTACTCGGGTTTCGGTCCGCTCACCGTCATGTTCCGCCCCCCTCGCCAAGCGTTTTTAGAGTCCTTGATGGTAGTAGCGCGCGAATTACCCGCAGTGCATGCCGTACCAGCCAATATCCAAGGGGTGCGCGAATTTGTCCGTGCTTTTCGCAGAGGCGAATCGGTGGGCATGTTGCCCGATCAGGTCCCCAGCGGCGGCGATGGTGTGTGGGCCCCCTTCTTTGACCGTCCTGCCCTGACCATGACGCTGGCTGGAAAACTGGCCCGCCAGTCCAATGTGCCTATCATCGTGACGGCAACCGAGCGCCTGCCCAAAGGCCGTGGTTTTCACATTCACACCTTCCGTCTGCCTGAGCCTTTGCCCGAAGATCCCACGGAGCTGGCCACCCTGCTTAATGCATCCATGGAAATCTTGATTCGGCGCTTTCCCACCCAGTATCTGTGGGCCTATAACCGCTACAAGATTCCGCATGATGCACCTCCTTTGCCAAGCGACACCACACCATGAGCTTTAACTCCTACCCGCTGCTCAAATCCGTTTTCTCCTACTTTGGGCGCGTGTCGGTACGCACACGCCAGCGCTGGGGCGCGGTATTGGGCGGCTTGGTGCATAGACTGGCGTCCCGCCGTCGCCACATTGTGCGCACCAATCTGGACCTGTGCTTTCCCGACACCCCTGAAAGCACACGGCGCGAATGGGAGAAGCAGCATTTCCGCCTGCTGGCCCAATCCTATCTGGACCGGGGTCTGCTTTGGTTTGGCCTACCCAGCACCATCCTGAATACCTTGCATCTGACGGGCGAAGAACACATCACCCAGGCTCTGGAACAAGGACGGAAAGTCATGCTGCTCGTGCCTCACTTTCTAGGCATGGATGCAGCCGGTACGCGTTTATCCATGTCGATTTCCCCGCTGGTTGCTTTCTACACCCCTCAACGCGACCCACATGTGGATCGTCTAATGTATGAGGGCCGCAGCCGCTTTTCATCTGTGCCGCTGATTTCCCGCAAAGACGGCATTCGTGGCTTGATGCGCGCACTGCAAAAAGGCCAGCCTATTTACTATTTGCCGGACATGGACTTTGGCCGCAAGGGCTCGGCCTTTGTCCCATTTTTCAATGTCCCGGCCGCCACCTTGCTGTCCACCGCCCAGATCGCCCGCAATCAAGACGCCTTGGTCATCCCGGTTATTTCCCGATTGGATGCGCAGACTGGCCACTACCATATCCAGGTGCTGGAACCCATGCCTGACTTCCCCGGCGAGGATTCGCTGGAAGCGGCCACCGAGCGCATGAATGCCCTGATTGAAAAATATGTGCGCGAGGACCCGCCGCAGTATTATTGGGTACATCGACGCTTCAAAACCCGGCCCGAAGGTCAAGCCAGCATCTACTAGGCCCAAGCATGCACAGCTCCACCGCCCCCCAGCCCGCTTCCTCGCTTTGGCATTTCAGCAAAATGCACGGAGCAGGCAATGACTTTGTCATGCTGGATGGTGTGACACAGTCCATAGAAATGACGCCAGAACGGGCACGCGCCCTGGCTGACCGCAACTTTGGCATTGGCGCCGACCAGATTCTTCTGGTTGAGACGGCTACCGTCGCAGGGGCGGATTTCCGGTATCGAATCTTCAATTCGGATGGCGGGGAAGTAGAGCATTGCGGCAACGGTGCACGCTGCTTTGTGCGCTTCGTGCATGAACAAGGCCTATCTTCAGCCAACCCCCTGCATGCCCAGATACGCACGGGCATCATTACTCTGAATGATGATCCTGAACGCGGTGTCGAAGTGATGATGGGCAGCACGCGCTTTGCCCCGGCTGACGTCGGCTTTGACAGCAGCGGACTGTCACAGCAAAGCCAGGGGGACGACACGCTGTGGCTGCTCCCCGTGCCCGAGCTAAGCCAGCCAGTCGCTTTGTCGCTGGTGTCTATCTCCAACCCGCATGCGGTGCAAGTGGTGGAGGACGTCCAGCAGGCCCCGGTTTCCACCGTGGGCCCTTTCATCGAGTCGCACCCCCGTTTTGCGCACAAGGTGAATGCTGGATTTATGCAGGTGGTGGATGCACACCACATCAAACTGCGCGTGTATGAACGCGGCGCTGGCGAAACCCTGGCTTGCGGTACTGGCGCTTGCGCCGCTGTGGTAGCAGGCATACGCCGGGGATTGCTCCAAAGCCCGGTTGTCGTAGATACTCGTGGAGGCAGTCTGCGCATTGAATGGGATGGACACGCACTCGCGATGAGCGGCCCCGCCCAAACTGTCTTTACCGGACAAGTCGATATAGACGCGCTGTGTGCGTCCTTAGCCAGAAAGGAAACCTTCTAGACATGGATACCCCCAACAGCCTTAGCGCCGTGGAAGTGGCCCAGTTTTTGAAAGCCAACCCTGATTTCTTCGACGCCCACGCCGACGTTTTTGCCAAACTGATGGTGCCCCACCCTCACCAAAGCCGAGCCATTTCTTTGGGCGAGCGCCAGATCATGCTGCTTCGTGAACGCGGCAAGAAAACAGAACGCCAACTGGCCACACTGGTTGCCAACGCACGCGGCAATGAAAAAATTTCCCGCCAATTGCATCAATGGAACTGCCAGATGCTGGCTGAGTCGGACCCTGCCGCCTTGCCAGAACTGATCTGCAGAAGCCTGGAACGCATTTTTGAAATGCCCGTCGTCAAGTTGCAGTGCTGGAATCCGGACGAAGTGCTCGCAGACGATGCGCTGGTCAGTTGGGCGTACACATTGATCAATCCCTACTGCGGCACCCGCCGCGAACAAGACTTCCTGGCTGATCTGCAAGGGGAAGCGCTATCGGTGGCTATCGTGCCTTTGAAGTCCCCCGAAACCAATGCCTTGTTTGGCCTGCTGGTTCTGGGCTCACCCGAGGCTACGCGCTTTACAGCCGATATGGGTACAGATTTTCTGGAAGGCATTGGGGAGCTGTGCAGCGCGGCCTTGCAGCGTTTGCACAAGCCCAGCACGATCACCCAAGAATGTCCGGCCTGACTACGCAAGACCGCTCCCGTCAAGCGACCTCATCCCCCGAGCAGCCAGCCCCGGCCCTTGGCCAGGCCATGCAAAGCTGGCTGCATCAACTGGCTCACGAAAAGCGTTATTCCGAACACACGCTAAGTGCCTACCAACGGGATTTACGCCACTTGCTGGCTCAATACCCTGACACAGACCCCGACACCTTGAACCAAACTCAGCTGCGACAAGCCGCAGCCAGTTTGCACGCTCAAGGTATGGCTCCGCGCAGCTTGGCCCGTATTCTGGCCGCCTGGCGTGGCTACTATCAATGGCGAACGAAAGAACAGGGCTGGCCCCTGAACCCTGCGGCTAGCCTGCGTGCGCCTAAAATCGGCCGCCCGCTACCCAAAGCCTTGTCGGTGGATCAGACTCAACAATTGTTGGACCGGCCCAGCGTCCCCTTGCAGGACGATCCAGTTAGTTGGCGTAATCAGGCTATGTTTGAACTGTTCTATTCCAGTGGTTTGCGCTTGTCTGAACTGGTCAGCCTGGATACGTACTATCGCCAGGACTCGCATTATCAGTCCAAAAGCTGGCTGCTGCTGGACGATAAGGAACTGGTGGTCAGCGGTAAAGGCGGCAAGACACGCCGTCTGCCTATTGGCGAGAAAGCCTTGCAGGCACTGCAACAATGGCTGGAAAAACGAAGCCAGCTGGCGCCCTTAGCACCCACAGCAGACTCGAATGCTGCGCTGTTTCTGGGTGCTCGTGGCGCGCGTATTCATCCGCGTGTTGTCCAGCAAGAATTAAGCAATTATGCGCAAGCCAGTGGCCTGCCTGTGCATGTTCATCCACACAGCTTGCGTCACA
This sequence comes from Alcaligenes sp. GW821-FHT11D07, assembly GCF_058808495.1. NCBI lineage: Bacteria > Pseudomonadati > Pseudomonadota > Betaproteobacteria > Burkholderiales > Alcaligenaceae > Alcaligenes > Alcaligenes sp. GW821-FHT11D07. The sequence goes on along the minus strand of NZ_JBXART010000002.1, from coordinate 164,759 downwards.
GTTTTGCCAGTCACTTGCTGCAATCAGCACAGGATTTACGAGCCGTGCAAGAACTACTGGGTCATACCAATATTTCCACGACTCAAATCTATACCCGTCTGGATTTCCAGCATCTGGCCCAGGCTTACGATCAGGCCCATCCTAGAGCGCAGCGCAAGCACAATGCCAGTGACAAGCCGGATGAATAAATCAGGGCTGCAGGGCGTGAATCAGCTGATCCGTATTAGATCGCATCATCCCTAAATAGGTATCCACCCCTGAACCGGCCGCACCCAAGGCATCAGAATACAAAGTGCCGCCCACCTTGGCACCCGTCTCTCGCGCAACCTGTTCCACTAATTTGGCGCTGACCGTATTCTCTACAAAAATAGCCTTAATCTTTTCGCTGCGTGCCTGTTGAATGATCTGGGCAATATCGCGTGCGGATGGCTCAGCCTGACTGGAAACACCCACCAGAGGAATGAAGCGAATGTCGTAAGCCTTGCCCATATAGGAAAAGGCATCGTGCGAGGTAATCACCTTGCGGTTTTCCACCGGCACAGCCTGCAAACGCGTTTTGATGGAGTCATCCAGCTCTTGCAGACGCTGCGCATAATCCTTGGCGCGTCCTTGGTAATACTCGGCATTGGCCGGGTCAGCCTGCTCCAGTCCCTTGCTGATATTGCGAACATAGATTTGGGCCAGTCCCAGGCTCTGCCAGGCATGGGGGTCCTGGCTGCCATGTTCATGACTGTGCGCGTGAGCACCCTGAGCAGGTCCTTCCTGCGAGGCATGGGCATGCTGATGATCATGGGTTTGTTCATGGTCATGAGAATGCTCATGGTCGTGATCTTTATCGTCCGCATGGTCGGCATGGGCACCCTGCCCGCCTTCAAACGCCAGCGGAGTAATGCCGTCCGTTGCCACTACCTGCGGGCCCGTATAGCCTGCTGCTTGCTGCAAACGCGGCAGCCAGGTTTCAAATTGCAGCCCGTTAATCACCAATAGCTGAGCGTTGGCCAAGGTTTTCGCATCGCTAGGCCGGGGCTCAAAGGAGTGTGCATCACCATTGACGGGCACGATGGTGCTGGCCATGACCTTGTCGCCGCCTATCTCCTTGACCATATCGTTCAGGATTGAAAAGCTGCTGACCACTCGCAAGGGCTCGGCCTGGACGGACAGGCTTGCCGCCAGCAGTCCCAAAGCCAGTACCAAGCGGCCTGTTGGAATATCTCGCATTTTCATCAATCGTGCTCCAAGAGAGAGGCCATACGCCGACGCCGTGCACGCCATTGAGAAAAAGCACGCAGCAAACCGCCTTGGGGGCCAAAGGTGACAGAAAGAAAATAGAAAGCACCCGCGGCCAAGATAATCGCCGGCGAAGCAGGCACGTTGTAGTAATACGAGAACAGCAGACCCAAATACGCACTGACCATGCCCAGCACAGCCGCCACCAACATTTGCCGTCCTACGGAGTAAACCCAGAAACGGGCCGAGGCAGCCGGCAGCATCATGATCCCCACCACCATCAAGGTGCCCAGCACCTGAAAGCCAGCAACCAGCGTGATGACCAGCATGAACAAGAACAGCATGTGAACCACGGAGCCGCGCCCACCTTGGGTACGCAGAAAGATGGGGTCCATGCATTCGAGCACCAAAGGCCGAAACACCAAGGCCAGAATAATCAGCGTGACCGTGCTGCTGCTGGTGACCAACAATAAAGAAGCATCATCCAGACCCAAGACAGTGCCAAACAGCACGTGGATCAGGTCCATATTGGAGCCGCGCAGCGAAACCAGCAGCACACCCAGGCCCAAAGACACCAGATAGAACGCTGCAAAGCTGGCGTCTTCTCTTTGAGGCGTCAGGCGGGCAACCAGCCCCGCCAGCAAAGCCACGACTAAGCCTGTAATCATGCCGCCCAGTGCCATGGCACTCAAGGACAAGCCTGCCGTCAAAAAGCCAACCGCCACACCGGGCAAGATGGCATGCGCCATCGCATCGCCCATCAGGCTCATGCGGCGCAGCACCAGAAAAACGCCCAATGGCCCTGCCGCAGCAGCCAAGGCAAAGGAGCCTGCCAAGGCCCGTTTCATGAAACCGAATTCAATAAAGGGACCTAAGAGCACATCGATCAGCGCCATCATAGATAGTCCCCTGCACACAAATGGCGAGCCAGATGCAAATTCTCCGGGGTCAGCACCGTCGAGGTTTCTCCCCACCCCACCACTTGCCCGGCCAGCAGCACCGTTTGTGGAAAGCAACTGCGCACCATATCCAGATCATGCAATACGGCCATCACGGTCCGGCCTTGCTGATGCCAGCTCAGAATCAGGTTCATCAATTCTTCCGAGGTCGCCCGATCAACCGCCGCAAAGGGCTCGTCCAGCAAGAGAATCTGAGCGTCTTGCATAATCATGCGAGCAAATAAAGCGCGCTGTAATTGCCCGCCCGACAAGGTGCCGATCGAACGCCGGGCGAAATCAGCCAAGCCCACTTGCTCCAAAGCGTGACCAATACGCTCGTGTTCTGCTTTAGGAAAGCCGCCCCAGGCGCCCACGCGCTTCCAGGCACCCATGGCAACAAGGTCGTGCACGGTCACTGGAAAGCTTTTATCCAGATCTCCCATTTGCGGCAGCAAGGCCAGTTGATCCAGAAAGCCTTTATCCACCACAATCCGGCCCTTCAAGGGATTGATTTGCCCGGTCAGCCCTTTAAGCAAGGTGGATTTGCCCGCACCGTTCGGCCCGACAATCGCTGTCAGCGAAGCACGGTTAAAACAGCCGCTGATGTCCCGCAAGGCAATCTTGTCTTTCCAGCCCAAGGAGACATGATCCAGTTCAATCAAAGTCTGATTTACAGTCATGCGCTTACAAGACTCCCATGGCCCAGGCGGTCATCAGCCACAGGACGGCAGACACGCACAAGGCTCCCACCACGCGCTGCGCGGCCGAAGCCAGCAAGAGCGAGCGGCGCGGCGCTGGACTGCGGGAAGTCGAGGAAAATTGAGAACAGGACATGAAACAGGGATAATGCGGATTGGTTGGGAATTTAATTTTTCCAAAGATGTTATAACATAACAAACACACCATCAAGCGCCATGCCTGTACATATTCTTACGCCCACCGCCATTGAAGATCAGCTCGCTACCGCCGAACAGCTTTGTCTGGAACGCGGCAAACGGCTGACCTCCATTCGCCGTCAGGTGCTGGAAATCCTGATTCAGGCCCAGCGCAGTTTGCGCGCCTACGAACTGCTGGATCTGGTTCGCGAATTTCAGCCCGGCGCCAAGCCTCCTACCGTCTACCGCGCCCTGGACTTTCTGACCGAAGAAGGTCTGATCCACCGCCTGGATGCCGTCAACGCGTGGACGGCCTGTGTGGACGCCGGTGGCCACCCTCACGACTTATTGATTGTCTGCACCCAGTGCGGCACGGTCGTGGAGCTATGTGCGCCTGCCCTGAGCAAAAAGCTGGCAGACTGCGTGCGCGACGCCGGTTTTGCGCTGTCTGGACATGAAACCGAATTGCGCGGCCTGTGCCAGCGTTGCGTTGCCGCTAAAAACGAGCGAAAACCCTTATCTGCCCCCTAAAACGTGGCATTTTGCCGCCAATCGGTATATATTCCCCGATCTATTGGCAAACCTCTGTGAATTTTTACAGATCACCGTTTGCCCAACAGGCAAGGCTGTGATGTAATCGCACGTTGTTTTCGAGCGGAGTGGATAAGTGCAGGAAGACGCGGTTTCGCCGTGCCTTGTGCTTTTTCTCCCGCCCCTGCGAGGCATGTTATGAACGCGGCATCAGATCTGAAAAACATGGTTCCAGTCACGGTATTGACTGGATTTTTGGGCGCTGGCAAGACCACGCTGCTCAAGCGCATCCTGACCGAATATCATGGTCGGCGCATTGCCGTCATCGAAAACGAGTTCGGACCCGAGGGCATCGACAACGAATTGTTGGTGCAAGACTCCGAGGAAGAAATCGTTGAGCTGAGCAACGGCTGCGTGTGCTGCACCGTGCGTGGCGACCTGATGCGCACCCTGAATGATTTGCGTGTTCGCCGCCAGGCCGGTGAACTGAAGTTTGAACGCGTCATCATCGAGACCACCGGCATGGCTAACCCCGGCCCGGTCTGCCAGACCTTTTTCATGGACGATGATATTGCCGACTACTATCGGCTGGATGCGGTCATCACCGTTGTGGATGCCAAACACGGCATGGCCACGCTGGACAATCAAGAAGAAGCACAAAAACAGGTTGGCTTTGCTGACCGCTTGCTGATCTCCAAGAAAGATCTGGTCAATGACGTGGACTACGAAGCCCTGCGCTCTCGTTTGATCCGCATTAACCCGCGAGCAACGATCACGCCAGTCCACTTTGGTGACACCAACATCAAGGACTTGCTGGAAGTCAGTGGTTTTAACCTGACCTCCATCCTGGACATTGATCCCCAGTTTCTGGCAGAGCAGCATCCCGATGCTGCCGATGAACATGATCACCACCACGATCATGCACATGATGGCGAAGATGGCAACTGCGGTTCTGACTGCGGCCACCACCACCATCACGAACATGCCGCCCACAGTGACGAAATCGGGGCCTTTGTGTTCCGTTCGGATCGTCCGTTTGATCCCGAACGTCTGGAAGATTTCCTATCGGGGATTGTCCAAGTGTTTGGACCAGATCTGATGCGCTATAAAGGCATTCTGTATCTGAAGGGCATCAATCGCCGTATGCTTTTCCAGGGCGTACACATGATGATGAGCGCCGAGCCTGGCAATGCCTGGCTGGCCAAAGATAAAAAAGGCACCAAGCTGGTCTTTATTGGCCGCAAATTGCCACAAGATATTTTCACCCAGGGCCTGGAGAATTGCCTGGTTTGAATTAATAATTATTCAGTAAATGCGGAGCGATTGCGCGTGACAACAGTTACAGGCTCCCAGACGTCAACAAGAGGTAAGCATCATGGCAACTAAGTCACATGACAGTACTACAACCCTGCTGACCGAGCAGGAGCTTTTGGCGATGCCTGAGTCAGACTATATGAACGCCGCCCAGCTGGAGTTCTTCAAGCACCGCTTGCGCCAGCTAGAACAAGAAATTCTGGCTAACGCCGGTGCCACGACAGAAAACCTGCGTGAAACCCAGTTCGTTCCTGACCCGGCTGACCGTGCCACGATCGAAGAGGAACACGCTCTGGAGCTGCGTACACGCGACCGCGAACGCAAGCTGCTCAAGAAAGTGCAGCAGTCCATCGCCCTGATTGACTCAGGCGAATACGGCTGGTGTGAGGAAACAGGCGAGCCTATCGGCCTGCCCCGTCTGCTGGCTCGTCCTACGGCCAACCTGTCGCTGGAAGCGCAGGAACGCCGCGAGAAACGCCAGAAGATGTTTGGAGATTGATAAGCAGCACTGCTTAACATTCTAAAAAAAGCCCGCCTGATCATTCTGGCGGGCTTTTTGCTTTTCAGCTCTCTGCTCTGGTTCCCATTTGCAAAGCGCGGTTTTCAAACAAGGTACAAGCGGAAACAAAAACTTTGCATGCCATATCGCTTGAAATTTCCTGCCCGGCCCCCAGATGAGAACCTTAACGGAAGGAAATCATGGAACAATTTCACGCCACTACTATTGTCTGTGTACGCCGCGGAGATCAGGTCGCCATTGGCGGCGATGGTCAGGTAACCCTGGGCAATGTTGTCATCAAAGGTACGGCTCGTAAAATTCGCCGTCTTTACAACGACAGTATCCTGGCCGGTTTTGCCGGTGCGACTGCTGACGCATTCACTTTGCAAGAGCGCTTTGAGGCCAAGCTGGAAAAGTATCAGGGCAACCTGCTGCGCGCTGCGGTCGAACTAACGCGCGACTGGCGCACTGACCGTGTCCTGCGCCGTCTGGAAGCCATGCTGCTGGTGGCGGACAAAGAACACACGCTGGTGCTGACCGGTAACGGCGACGTGCTCGAGCCCGAGCATGGCCTGGCCGCCATCGGCTCGGGCGGCTCCTATGCCCAGTCTGCCGCCATGGCCTTGCTGAAAAACACCGATATGGCTCCGGCCGACATCGTCAAGAAATCGTTGGAGATTGCAGGCGACCTGTGTATCTACACCAACCAGAACCATATCGTCGAAACACTCTGACCGCCGGATACCCCACCATGTCTACACCTAATATGACTCCCGGAGAAATTGTCTCCGAACTGGACAAGCATATCGTTGGCCAGGGCAAGGCCAAGCGCTCTGTGGCCGTGGCCCTGCGCAATCGCTGGCGCCGCCAGCAGGTTGCCGAGCCCCTGCGCAGCGAGATCGTCCCCAAAAACATTTTGATGATTGGACCCACCGGCGTCGGTAAAACCGAAATCGCCCGTCGTCTGGCCAAGCTGGCCAATGCGCCTTTCATCAAAGTTGAAGCCACCAAGTTCACCGAAGTGGGCTATGTGGGCCGCGACGTAGAAACCATCATCCGCGATCTGGTGGATATTTCGGTCAAGCAAACTCGCGAAATCGAAATGCGCCGTGTGCGCACCCAGGCCGAGGAAGCCGCTGAAGACCGCATCCTGGATGTGCTGGTGCCGCCCTCGCGTGATGCTCACGGTCAACCCCAGCGCGAAGACAACTCTGCTCGCCAGGTTTTCCGCAAGCGCCTGCGCGAAGGCAAGCTGGACGATTCCGAGATCGAAATCGAGATGACACAAGCCATGCCTCGCATGGAAATCATGGCCCCTCCCGGCATGGAAGAGATGACCGAGCAATTGCGCGGCATGTTCTCTGGCCTGGGCCAGGAAAAAACCAAGGCTCGCAAGCTGACGGTCAAAGAAGCCTTCAAGCAATTGACCGAAGAAGAAGCGGCCCGCCGTGTGAACGAAGATGATCTGCGTACTGCTGCGGTCGCCAATGCTGAACAGAACGGTATTGTCTTTCTGGACGAGATCGACAAGATTACAGCGCGTGGCGAAAGCCAAGGCAGCGGTGGTGATGTCTCCCGTCAAGGCGTACAGCGCGACCTCCTGCCTTTAGTGGAAGGAACCAGCGTCACAACCAAATACGGTGTTGTGCGCACGGACCACATTCTGTTTATTGCTTCTGGCGCGTTTCATCTGTCCCGCCCGTCGGATCTGATTCCCGAACTGCAAGGCCGTTTCCCTATCCGTGTGGAACTGGAATCGCTGAGCGCTCAGGATTTTGTACAGATTCTGTCGGCCACGGACGCCTCCTTGACCAAGCAATACGCTGCTTTGTTGAATACCGAAGAGGTACAACTGGACTTCCGTCCTGATGGTATCCAGCGTCTGGCTGAGCTGGCCTTCGAGGTCAACGAGCGCACTGAAAACATTGGTGCTCGTCGCTTGTACACCGTGATGGAAAAGTTGCTGGAGGACTTGTCCTACAGCGCTGGCAGCCACGGTGAGCAAAGCGTCGTCATCGATGCGGACTACGTGAACAAGCAGCTGCAGGAAACCGCAGCCAGCCAGGATCTGGCACGCTACGTGCTGTAATTCCGCCTTAGGCGAACAAGAAAAAGGGGCAGATTTCTCTGCCCCTTTTTTTATCCTGTACCTGACAGGGCTTACTTGCTGATCTTGATGACCACGTAGTCGCCGCCATCACGTTTAGCAGTGAATTTCACCTTGTCGCCTGCTTTGATATTAGCCAGCAAGGCCGGATCAATTTTGTACACCAGTGTCATGGCGGGCAGTTGCAGATCGCTGATCTCACCATGCTTGATGGTGACTTTGCCTGCCTCGGCATCCAGCCTGCGTACTTCACCCGAGGCGCTGGCCTCTTGAGCCTGAGCGACCACGACATACGCCGAGCCGGCTACCACGCCCAAAGTCCCCAGCAGCAATGCGCCGCCTTGTTTTGTCCATGCCATCATTAACTCCTGCAAATTGGGCAGAGCCAGATTATTAGCTCATAATGCCTACTTTCTGACGTTTAGTACGTCTGTTTCCGAACAAGCATAACGCTAAATCTTTGCAAAAGCATGAGCGAATTTATTAAAGGGTATGTGCTGCGTCCAGCCACCCCCACTGACATTCCGGCCGTATTGGGCCTGATGCGCGATATGGCCGCCTTCGAGCAACTGGAGCATATTTTCAAGGCGACGGCTGAATCGCTGCGCAACAGCTTCTTCTCGGACCAGCCCAGCGCTTACTGCCTGGTCATCACGCCAGAAGGTCAGCCTGAGAACGTAATTTCTTACATTATGTGGTTTTACAACTACTCCAGCTTTCTGGATCGCCGCGGCATCTATCTGGAAGACTTGTATATAGACCCTGCCCACCGCAAGTATGGTTTAGGCGCTGCTGCACTACGCCATCTGGCACAGTTGGCGGTGTCCCAGAACTGCGGCCGCCTGGAATGGGTGGTGCTGGACTGGAACCAGAACGCCATCGACTTTTACAAACACCAAGGAGCCCAGGTGCTGGAAGACTGGCGTGTCGTGCGGCTAACCGGCGATGCGTTGCGTAATCTGGCTGAAGGCACCCCCAGCCCTGCTGCGTAATAAGGCCACTATGTCCACACGACTTTCCATTATCAGCACCCGCACGGGTGACGACGGCACCACCGGTCTGGGAGACGGCAGCCGCCTGCCCAAAACGGCTCCCCTGATCCATGCACTGGGCGATGTGGACGAGCTCAACAGCCATATTGGCGTGTTGCGCAGCATGGCTATCCCCGCCGACCTGGACGCCTTGTTATGCGATATTCAGCACGATCTGTTCGATATGGGTGCAGAGCTCTGTATTCCTGGCCATCAAGTCATTGCCAGCAGCCACGTAGAGCGTCTGGACAAGGCTATTAAGCAGTACAACGAGCCTTTGGGCATACTCAAAGAATTCATCTTGCCAGGCGGCAGTCCTGCCGCTGCGCAAGCGCATGTGCTGCGCTGTGTGGCACGCCGGGCCGAACGCAGTGTGGTTGCTGTACCGCCTGCGTCTTTACCGCAGGAAGGCCCGCGTCTGTACCTGAACCGACTGTCTGATTTGTTATTTGTATTGGCGCGTACTCTGAACCGTCATGCAGGCCAATCTGATGTGCTGTGGCAACCCAAGCGCGAACAGCAAGACCCAGCCTGAAGCGGGTCTTCCTGAGCCAGGCGCACAAGCTTGACGACAAGGCCCTGCAATTGCAGGGCCTTGTTTACGTTCAGACTAGATCTATGCGGGTAATATCCGCAAATTTCAGCGCTGGTTTGCCGCCCGGTGCCTCGTACACCTGCCATTTCAAGGACTGGCTCCCCACCTGAACATCCACAGTCGCCAAGGTGTTTTCCGCGTCGCTGTCATCCGGGGCACAGCGCCAGATCGGAAACTGCGCATGGTGCTGGTCGGCCAGCACTTTTAGCGGGTCCAGTGCAGTCCCAGCTTCCTCCAGCAAGGTATCGCCCCGCTCCTGGCGTAACTCTGACGAGCGGGTAATACGCTGCTCAAAGCCTTGCATGGCTTCATGCACTGCGTGGTTGGCATGCAAGCTGTTTTGCTCGATTGTCTGCACCGATACGGCTTCAGCACTGAACTCCACGCTCAGCAAACGCGGGTCGCCACGCTGGGCCAAGCTTAAATGGAACGCCCCGGAACGTGGGTGGTCCTGCAACACGGCCACGGCATGATCCAGATCGGGCTGGTCCAACATAGCCCGGGTCAGCACCATACGCGGCACGCCGGGGGCCACATGGCGGGCACGTACATTATTGACGGTCATGGCCATGCCGGCCTGCGTCACCGCAAAACTGTGCCCCGGCAAGGAAGCGGGATACAGAAAAGAGACAAAAGCCATGCCGCTGTCTGGAATGAATTTCGCCACACCACAGTGACCGGCCAAACCGGGGTCGCCGTCTTCGTTATGTACGAGCCGGGGCTCGCCCTGAGCGGGCATCTGCACCGTTGTGCAGCCATCAGGGGCCATTGCCCACAGGTCGCCACGGCAGTTCCACAAAAACACGTCTTCAAAGGGGAGCTCCAGGCCTAATGCCAGGCCCTGGAGCTCGGTCCATATTCGGGGGAAATAACGCTCGGTATGCTGCGCCAATTGGCTGGCAACAGCCGACCCTTTTGATTGCATAACGCCTTGCCATGCTGCAGAACTCAGCAAGTAGGCATGCGCAGCAGATGCTCCGAAACGTCCCAAAGAATGGCCAATTTCTTTGGGACCACCAGTCAACTCCAGATAGGACAACTTAGCCATCGCGTCTATTTCCAGTAGGCACCAGATTGGTGCAATTGATTTTCAAGCAACTCAATACCGCTTACAGCACGACGTCCCGCCTTGGCCAGAACCTGTTCCAGCAAGACCTCCACCAGCGCTTGAGCCGCAACCAGAGAAGGAAAGAAAGACGGTATGTCGGTTCCAAACAATAATGTGGCATCCGCCTGCTGCGCAATAGGGGCAAGCAAGCTGTCGCATATCGCCAGAATTTGTGCATCAGCCTGCCGGGCAGCGCGGTGGGCCAGTACCGCCTCCTGGGAATAGGGGGCAAAACCGAACAAAACCAGCACGTCGCCTTTTTGCAGGGCGCGTAAATCCATGTCTAACGTGCCGGCATCCCCGCGCAGCAAGGAAATGGAAGGGCGAAACAGGCGGTATTGATAATGGAAAGAAAAAGCAGGGGCGAACGAGGCTCGGAATCCGGCAACAAACACCCGCTTGGCCTTGCTCAACAGCTCTACCGCATGCGGCAGGCACTCTTCATTCACACTACGCAGCAGCGCCAGATTGTCCATTTGCGCTGATATGGCCTGCTCAAGCCGGTCTTCCTTACCCCGATTTCGCACTACCTCCCGGGCCTGATCGGCATAGCGCCGGGCGCCCTGACCATGCAAAGCCTGGGTAAACACCGCTTTGAATCCCGCCCAGCCCTCATAGCCCAAAGATTGCGCAAAGCGCAGCAAGGTCGCGGGTTGCACCTGTGCTTGAGCCGCCAATTGGCGCATGGACATCAAAGGCACCTGATCAGCATGATCCAGCACATAGCGTGCGCTTTGCTGAAACTGGGGCGACATGGTGGCAAACGCCGCCTGGATGCGCTGAGTCAGGGAGCTCAAGGAGTTCATGTGCAGACACGCTAAGAAAAGGGATACCAAGTATATATCGGGCGAAAACGCGGCAAAGGCGCAACAAGGCACTCTTTGTCCACCCGACAAATCCGCCACAATATGATTTATTTGTTGAAAGTATTATCATATATTCAACATACGTTGAAAACGCTGCAGCACTATTTACGGACCTGCGCCATGACCCATGTTTTTCATCGCAACCCAAAACAAGCCCTGCCCTACGCAGTCAAAGGCGACGGCATCCACATTGTGGACAGCAATGGCAAATCCTATATAGATGCCAGTGGCGGTGCAGCTGTGTCCTGCCTGGGACACAGCCATCCAGCCGTGATTGCCGCAATCAAGCAGCAGCTGGACCACATCGCCTACGCTCATACTTCTTTTTTCAGTAGTCAGGCGGCAGAAGATCTAGCGGACTTTCTCAGCAGCCGCTCGCCGGGCGATCTGGATCATGTCTACTTTCTGTCCGGCGGCTCTGAAGCCGTGGAAGCCAGCTTGAAACTGGCACGGCAATACTTTGTAGAAACCGGCCAGCCGGAGCGGCATATTTTTATTGCACGCCGCCAGAGCTATCACGGCAACACCTTGGGCGCGCTGGCGATAGGCGGCAATGAATGGCGCCGTAAACCTTTTCTACCTTTGCTGGCACCAGCGCAGCATGTGTCGCCTTGCTATCCCTACCGTGACCAAGGCAGCGATGAAAGCGCCGAGCAATACGCAGACCGCCTGGCACAAGAACTGGATGACACCATTCAAAGCCTGGGGCCACAAAACGTGGCCGCCTTTGTGGGTGAAACCGTGGTGGGAGCCACTGCAGGCGCACTGGCTCCGGTAGGCAACTACTGGAAAAAAATCCGCCAGATTTGCGACAAGCACGGTGTCCTGCTGATCCTGGACGAGGTCATGTCCGGCATGGGACGGACCGGGTATCTGTTTGCGTGCGAAGAAGACGGCGTGGTGCCGGACATCATGGCAATCGCCAAGGGTCTGGGCGCAGGCTATCAGCCCATTGGTGCCATGCTGGCCAGCGACCGCATTTATCAGGCCATCCTCAAGGGCTCAGGCTTTTTCCAGCATGGCCATACCTATATGGGGCACGCTACAGCCTGCGCGGGAGCCTTGGCCGTGCAACAGACTATTGAGCAGGACAAGCTGCTGGACAATGTTCGCCAGCGTGGTGAGCAACTGCGCCGGGAACTACATGAAGCCCTGGATAGCCACCCCAATGTGGGTGATATACGCGGCAGAGGCTTATTCGTCGGCATCGAGTTGGTTCAGGACAAGCTCAGCAAACAGCCCTTGGACCCAGCCTTAAAAACTCACGTCAAAATCAAACAAGCAGCCTTTGCCCAGGGGCTGATGCTCTACCCCATGGGTGGCACTATTGACGGTGTTCAGGGGGACCATATTTTGTTGGCCCCCCCTTTCATCTGCACAGAAGCCGACATTCACGAAATTGTGCTGCGGCTGACTCACACGCTGGACGAAATCCTGCCTCGTTAAACCAAGCCGGGCCTGCGGCTGTCAGCCTAGCTGTCCGAAACACGATGCCTCGCGTCCAAAACCGCCAAAAGCACAGACATTTTTAAAGGAAAACGATGGCCCGCCTGCCTTATGCTGATCTGAGTGCCCCTGAAGCCACCCCGCTGGTTGAACAAATTGTTGCTGAACGCGGCAGCGTACTGCACCTGTACCAAATGCTGCTGCACAGCCCTCCTGTCGCCCAAGGCTGGCTGAATCATTTAACCGGCATACGACACAAGAGCAGCTTGCCGGGTGATCTGCGAGAATTGGTCATCATGCGTGTAGCGCTGCTGAATCGCGCCCCTTACGAAGCGGATCAGCACGCGCCCATTGCTCTTGTCGAGGGGATGAGCCAAGCACAGCTGGATGCCTTGCCCCATTGGCGAGAATCGGATCAATTCAGTCCAATTCAGTGCGCCGTGCTGGCATACACCGATGCGATGACGCTTGAGGTTCAGGTAGAACCGGCCATTTTCCAGACAGTACGCCAACATTTTGATGAACGCCTGACGGTGGAGCTGACCGCCACCATTGCTACCTACAATATGGTGTCACGCTTTCTGGAAGCCCTGCAGATTCACTCAGACGACTCCCGCTAAGGCACTGCCACCGGGGGCCTCGGGCTTGCCGCTGGACAAACGCCCCGCCAGAAACTCCACAAACAAGCGTAATTTGGGAGGCAGATGGCGGGTAGGCGGATACAGAGCCCACAAAGCTCCGCAATATTGCGTGCGAAACTCCCAGTCCCCCAGCACACGCACAATCCGGCCTTCCTGCTCCGGTTCCTTGGCAACAAAGCAAGGCAAGCTGCCTATGCCCAAGCCGCGCTCTACCGCATCCAGGCGCACCCCCGTATGGTTGGCGGCGTAACGCCCGCTAACCGATACATTCAAGACTCGCCCGCCTTTATTGAAGCGCCAGCGCGAATCGCTGGGCGCTTCCCCTAAATAGATACAGCTATGTTCACGCAGCTGCTGCGGATGGCTGGGCATATTGTGCTCAGCCAGATATGCCGGGCTGGCATACAAGCCATGGCGAATATCAGTCAGATGGCGGCCCATCAGCCCCGGTGGCGGCTGATCCGTAATACGGATCGCTAGATCCAGCTGGTCATCAATCAAGTCCGCATAGCGATCATCCAGATTCATCAGGACATTCACCTTGGGGTGAGCGGCCAGAAAGTCCGGCATATGGGGATGAATCAAAAAATGTCCCACGGCCTTGGGCACACTCAAGCGGATTTGCCCTTCCGGCTCGGTCTGGAATTGGTCCGAAATTTCCATGGCTGCCTGGGCACAGGACAGCATATCCCGGGCATGTTCATAAATGGCCTGGCCACTATCGCTTAGCCGCAATTTACGAGTCGTGCGTTGCAGCACGCGCGTCCCCAATCCTTTCTCCAGGCGTGCAATGGCACGGCTAACCGCCGAGGGCGTATAGCCAAGCTGGCGAGAGGCCTCCGAGAAGCTGCCGGCCTCGACCACTTTGACAAACACCACCATATCGCTCATCAGGGAAGTGAGATTACTTGTGCTCATAGGGAATAAATTATTTCATTGAATTGCAATTATCAGGACTCGCTACTATGCCTACAATGCTTGAAAACCAACCTACAGGTAATAAAATGCAAGATAAATTATATTTGACTAGCAATAGCCTTACCTGCATAGCGGAAATCCTGGAGTGTTATCACTCGGAAAATGAACGCTATGCTGTCAGGCTGGATAAAACCTTATTTCATCCCCAAGGCGGTGGTCAGCCTTGCGACAAAGGCACACTGAATGGCCACGAGGTCCTGCACGTTGCCCAGAACCGTGACGGCCATGTGCTGCACTACCTGCATGTGCGTCTGCCGCTAGGCCCTGTTCAGCTGCAGATAGACCGGGCTCATCGCCTGCAACATGCCCGTCTGCATACCGCAGGCCACTTGATCGGTCATTTGATTGAACGCACTGGCTGGCAAGCCATCAAGGCCCACCATTGGCACGGCGAATCGCGCGTGATGTTCCGAAATCCTAAGAATGCCCTGCCGCCTTTTCTGGGTGATCTGTCCGAGCGCTGCGAAGAACAGATCCGGCTGGCGCAGCCCATTGACATCAGTTTTCAGGAGGACAAGCGCCTGGTCGCTATCGGTGCTCTGGGCCAATATCCTTGTGGCGGCACCCATGTTGAAAATACAGCTGAATTAAATGGGCTCAAAATAATTCGTATAAAACACAAGAAAGATGAATTGAGCGTTCATTATGAAATGCTGGATTAATGAATAATAAAAATTAAGCTTATTTATTATTTCTAGTTATTACAGGGAAAGCAAAACAATTCTTTTAAAACTCCCTAAGGGAAGTGAGACATGTATTTAGAAACAGAACGATTAAGGACTGAGCACATGCAGTCCCTGCTCAATGGTGAACTCCTTGCCATCCGATTATCCCAGTTCATTGATGCGCCTACCTCACAAAAGCTGGGGCAACAAATCATTGATAAAGGCTTTGACCGCTACGTGAATGCCCCCAGCATTGGCCGTATCGGCATGGCTTTTTACGAGGCAGAAAACCAGCCTGAACGCATGGCCTCCTACTTTGAAGGGGTCTTTGACAATATTGACGAGCTGCGTCGCCGCTGCGCGCCCTATTTGTCCCCGATTGATGTGCTGCGCTGCACGCTGGACGAAGTCTGGCCGGCGGGCGCCACGCTGGAAACGCTGTACGGCAAGAAAATGTATGTGGGCTTATCGCGAGTGGTACAGCCCGATGTCCACTTTTTGGCGCACCACGACATTTTGGCTAAAGATGCGCCCGGCAATTATCAGGCCATCAGCCTGCAAGGTCAGTTAGCCGCCAATGTTTATTTGAAAATGCCCGAGCAAGGAGGTGAACTGCAAATCTGGCAAACCGAATTGAACCCCCAGGAATTTGATGAGATGCGAGGCGAGAGCTACGGCATCCATCCTGATCTGCTGGGTTCACCTGAAGTACAAATTCGCCCAGGTCCTGGCGATCTGATTATTTTCAATTCCCGCAAGATGCACGCGGTCACGCCCGGAAAAGGCGATTTGCGATTGAGCTTATCTTGTTTTGTGGGATACCGCGGCCCGGCCATGCCGCTGACCTTTTGGAGTTAATGTGTTGCAAACGTATTGGCCAGAATTTCTGACCCTGGCTTTGATTCATTTTTTGGCCGTTATTGCTCCCGGACCTGATTTTGCTGTCACCATCCGCCAAAGCGTGCGGATGGGCCGCCAGGCCGGTATCGCCACCGCCATTGGCATAGGCGCCGGGATTTCCGTTCATGTGATCTATACCTTGATGGGCGTGGGGGCTTTGTTGCACTCCACTCCGTGGCTGATGAGTGTTGCCGAAGTACTGGGCGGCGCTTACCTGCTCTATATAGGCTATGGTTTTTTGCGTCAGGCTGGCGCGCCAATGGATGTAAACGTGGCCGACGCCAATAATGGCAAGTCTGCCTCGGCCAGTATCCGGCAGTCGCTGGCGCTGGGATTTATGACCAATGCCACCAATCCCAAAGCGACCTTATTTTTTCTGGCCGTCTTTACCACTGTAGTCAGTTCAAGCACGCCGCTGAGCACCCAAATGCTCTATGGCATCTGGATGTGCCTGATCAATGCGGGCTGGTTCATTGTGGTCAGCCTGATCTTTACCAATGGCCATGTTCGCGAACGCTTTGTGCGCATGGGCTCCTGGTTTGAGCGTGTCACCGGCGTACTGCTGCTGGCATTCTCGCTGCGGCTTTTAATCCATGCCGGCCAACGTATCCTGGCCTGAAAAAAACAAAGTCCCGCCTTGATTCAAGACGGGACTGTTTTTTTAAATCATGGATGCGCCGGTCTTACGGGCATTGCGCCAGTCACGCACCAAGTTGGCAACGAGCAAGACCAGAATGATGGCTGACAGAACAGGCCACACCAGAAAGTAAATCGTCATAAGCATAGGATTCTCCTTTAGGTTTTTTTACCGTCCAATCAAGCACGGGCCGAGGCAGCTTCGCCCGGCTGTTCACGCTTTTTCTTGCCTGGCTCAGGCGTGTCGTCATAGTGGAAAGACTGAACACGTTCGGCCAATACGGAAAAGTCAAAGCGTTCCTGGCTGCGCATACTGACGGCCACGCACACCACGGCACTAACGCCGTAAGCCGTCAATGAACCGGCCAAGACCAGGTAGTCACGCAAGAAACCGATGAAGTTGGGCAACATGATCGCCGTGGCAATCACCCCAACGGCAATCGCAATCTTGCTGCGGAAAAATGCGAAGGCCATCAAACCAGCCACCACACCACCACCGATGGCAGCGGTAATTTCAAAGAACACTGCAACCGCCCCCTCGATAGGGATCAGTTCAAAACGCACGATGGTAAAGAGCACGACAGCGCTCAGGACCGACCAGCTAAAGGCTTTGTTGGTGACGCGATCCCAGTAAAAACTGACGATGACCGGGAATACAATCGCCCCCCACAGCGCACCGACAAAGACCAGCATCACCAAAATATCCAGACGCAGACTGGCAAAGATGACGCCCACCATCGTGGCAACGACCATCGTGATACGACCCCACCACAACATACGAGCGGGCTTAGGACGACCACGGGCAATGTTCTTGGCATAGATGTCTGTCATCATGATGGCCGATAGTGCGGCCAGATCGGAGTCGGCCGTCGAGGACAAGGAGCCCACTACCAGGATGAAAAACAAGGCGATGCCAAAAGGAGGCAGGTAAGTGGAGGCCATCTGCGGGATGATGTTATTCATGTTCCCATCCACCGGCTCCAGGCCCGTGAACAGAGCCAGCAGGCCCAACATACCCAAGCCAATCACCACTGCACCATAGCCGATCGTCGCGGTCAGAAAGGTCGGTTTGATCAGATCTTCCCGCACGGCAAACAAGCGCTGGGCAATCGTCTGGTTACCAATGGCATAGGCCAGCACCGCCACGAAGTACGGCGCACCTTGCTCCAAAATGGCTTTGGTCGAATAAAAGTTGGCTTGCTCGGCATCCAGTCGCCACCAGTTGGCTTGCACCATTTCGGGGCCAC
Organism: Alcaligenes sp. GW821-FHT11D07; assembly: GCF_058808495.1. Classification (NCBI taxonomy): domain Bacteria; kingdom Pseudomonadati; phylum Pseudomonadota; class Betaproteobacteria; order Burkholderiales; family Alcaligenaceae; genus Alcaligenes; species Alcaligenes sp. GW821-FHT11D07. The sequence goes on along the minus strand of NZ_JBXART010000002.1, from coordinate 147,155 downwards.
CGGCGTTAAAGAAGATCAGCGGAATAATGACCACGGCCGACAAGATCATGGCAACCAGCTGGGCAAAATCCGTCATCACCGAGGCGCGAAAACCAGACCACAAGGTGTAGGACAAGACCCCGAAACCGGCAATCAGCACACCCTGGATGAAAGAGAGCGGGCTCAGAATAGAGACCAGGGCACCGGCGGCAGTAAAGTTAACCATCAGGCTGATGCCACTGCCGACCACGTTTGAAACCGCCATAATCATCTGGCTGGATGAACCGTGCCGGGCGTGCAATATTTCAGCCAGCGTATGCGCTTGCGGCGCCAACTTTCTAAAACGCCGTCCAAAGGGGTAGATGAACAAAATCATCAAGGCGCCCCATAAACCGTAATGCAGGGGGCCGGACAGGCCGTATTTAAAGCCTGAGGTCGCGCTGGCGTAAAACGATGCCGCCCATACCCACGTGGCAATCATGCTGGCCGCTGACAGGCCAAACCCCACCGCACTGTTGGATACCATGTATCCGTCCACGTTTTCCTTCTTTTGGCCAATCATGAGCGACATCAGAAATGTCGCGCCATAAAAGCCCACCAACAACAATATGGCCGTTGTGGTTGAAAGCGTAAAAAACTCCGCTTCTTGCATGTCTTTCCCTTTCTCTTCTGCGCAATGACTGTTTGCAAAACAGCCATCACTCGCATGCGTGCCAATTTCGCATTAACGCGCTGGGCGGCACCGATCCCATCAGAGCCCAAGCACCTAAACCGAACGCGCGCACGAACGCCCCCGCCTTGTGCAAACGCCAAAGCGGGAAAAGAGCAAGACACAGCGCAAAGTGCCTTACATTACGGCGAGTCTGCGGGCCTTACAGCAAATAAAACATGGCCAGAGGCAAGCCGCTCTGTTGCAGGCCGATGTCGTGGAGACAGTCGGCTGGTTGTTCCGCGACCCAAGGGGTCGGGCAAGGTGTTTCGGACTATAAAGCCGGGTTGTTGTGCAACAACCTGTTGAAGAACTGACCGGCGTTTTTACCGCGATTTTGTCGCGGCACGACGGCCTGTTCGAAGAGCTGGTTCAAATAACCAGAGACACCAATTATACATATTTAAAATTTAAGGGTCTATATCATGCTGTTTCAGCATCGAGAAAGGGCATTTCGCGCCGTCTCAAATCACTCGTAGACCTCGTCATTACTTAAACTGACGCGTGTCAGCTCCTGGCATGCCAAGGGTACTTTGCCCACAAAGGCGTAGCCTTCGCCACGCACCGAACGGATGGGCAGCTCCTCTCCCATGGAGCTCAATTTACGCTTCAAACGACTGATCAAAACGTCCACGGAACGGGCAGTCGCCTCGCGGCCTTCATCCAGGGGAAATAGACGTTCGCGCTCTACCGTCTGCGGGCTGACCGCAAACAATACTTGCACGATACGACGCTCGCCACGGGTCAGCATGACCGTATGCCCCTTGGGGGTAAGCAGAGTCCAGCCGTTTTCGGTTAAGTCCCACAGCAGGAACTCGGGCTCCGGGTCGGGTTTGTGGTCAGCCACAGCGGCTCTGCTAAGCCCCGCACCTGGGCCGCGCAGACTCTGGCGCAGTGCATAAGCGCGGCGGCGCAACGCCTGCACGCAGGCCACCACTTCCACAGGCAGGGCTTCCTGATCAAAGCAAGCATCGGCACCCGCCAACAAAAAATGGCCACGCTCCAGGCCCGCCATTTTGTCATGTCGCACGATAATGAGACCGGCGGCCGGGAAGTCCATGCGCAAGCGATTGATATGCAAGAACACATTGTCTGCCAGACAGGGCAAGGCAAAGACCTGTTCGCCGCCAGACGCATGTGCCTGAGCCAGGCACTTTTCCATTGTTTCAACTAGCTCTACCCGCACTCCCCATTGTTCAGATTCCACCGCGATCTGGCGCAAACTGGCCTGGTCGTCATACAACAGAAAAATCTGTTCAACCGTCATATCCCTTATCCTTGCTGGCCCTGTAAGGCACTTTATATTGTTCTTAACCTTGAACCTGCCTCAACAGGCGCTGCGCGGCAGCGTCATCGGGCACGGACAGATAAATCATTCCCTGCATCAAGGGCGCATCAATTCGGGCAAGCTGCGTCACCCGATCCTCCATGACGAGAACCAGCAATGCCCCCACATTACCAGAGCTGACTTCTGCCAACTTACGTGCACCCAAAGGATTTAATTGAAACCGCACAAGATGCCGCCCCTGCTCGGTCCGCAAGGTAGCCACCCGCATTAAATCGTTACGCTGAACGATCACTTGGGGATACAGCCACAAGGGTCCCTGCGGCCCATCCACCTGTATCAAGCCCGCTGCCGGCTGCGGCATGCCCACATAAAAATCCACTTGGGGAGCCTGCACCGATCGCGGGGTTTGAGAGGCTAAAAAGCTGCGTGTCCCATCCTCTCCCTCACGCTCATAATTACTGGCCAGAGCGGGTGGACTCAAGTCCGCGGGACTTGCTTGCGCTGATGTGCCAGCCCCGGTGGTCTGGCAAGCAGTCAGCAAAAACGCCAGCACGCCCAGCGTCGAGACCAGCGCCGCTCTCATCGTTTCATTGGGTTTTTTAACCATCGTTCGCTCTCCGCGCGGGCTCTTGCCATCCAGCAGAACCCCGAACTGCGAAGCCGGGACTGGCCCAGCAAAAAAGGGCCACGTGCAAGCGCACGCGACCCTACCCTCTTACTGACTTACCACTGATAGCCCACGCCCACCGAGCCACCGTAATCACCACGGGATGAACCGGCTACCGTGCCCTTCAGGACCCAGCTGCCGCTATCCGTGACCGTAGACAAGCCCATCGCATAACCGCTTTCACCATTCCAAGCGCCTCCGGCGACTGCAAACATGCTCTTGCCAGGGACATAAGCCTGCGGCAAACCAGCCGTGGCCATGGCTGCTGCCACACCCGCGTTAGCCCGGTTTTCCACCTTGTTGATACGGCGATCCAGATTGTTGAACTGGTTGGTGATATTGCTGGTTGCCTGGCTTAACTGACGTACGTTGACGGCATCTTGCGGTGCTTGGCCATCAGCCACGTTGCTGATGGTTTTGTCATGCATATCAATGCCGCCTTGGTTAATCGTCGGTCCACCAACAATCTGCACCTCGTTGGTTGTGACGGACTTGGCCACCACGCTATTGACCTTGATGTCTTGAGCCAAAGCCACTTTCACATCCAGACCCGAGCGCGAGATCTCGATGTTGTCTCCATTCGAGAACTGCACGGTGTCCTTAGGCCCCACCTTGGATGCCGTGTCGCCGTTGGTCTGAATATTCCAGCCTGAATTAGCCAGCTCCGTCACATTTTCGATGTCGGTATTCAAGCCACCCAAGGCATCGTTGACGTTGTTGTAGGTCTTGTCGCCTACCGTCAACTCCGTCACCAACTTGCCATCCACGAACTTGGAACCGCCGCCCATCCCACTGGCAACGCTTTCGCCCATATCGTGAATCTGGCTGCCATTGACCGCATCGGTGCTATTGGCCGAGATATCACCACGAGCCACATTGGTAATTCCTGTGCCACCTGTACGGCCACCGTCAGTTGATTCGGTGCCCGCCATGGTGACCTGGCCGTAGTTCACGGACTGATCCGGGTTCTGGTCATACTTCACCGCGCGGTCGGCCAGTTCCTGAGTTTCCCCGCGCACCAGGTTTAACTGCTCCTCGGTCGCTGCACGGCCGCTCTTGCCAAAGTTGGCCCCCGTCAAGGTACGGTTGCTCAAGCCTGTAATGTCATTGTCCGCGGCAGACACAATGACAGTTCCGGCACGCAGCCCGGCATTGCTCAAGGCAATATTGCTGCCAATCGCAAAGCCAGTATTGTTCATGATCACATCGGGCGCACCAGCCGTACCTTTAACCGTCACACTGCTCAGCTCCAGATCATCACTCAAGGCGATGCTCAAGGTGTCCGTACCATCACCAGAAGTAGTCAGATTGCTATTGCTGCCCACAATCTTGAGGGTTTCGCCCAGATCACGATGCACGGCAGTTCCTGTGCTACCGGCAAAGTTCATGCCCTTGCCTGTCAGGCCAGTATCACGATCTTCAAGCTGGCTGACATTGACCGCGTCCGTGCCCAGAACACCGGCCGCTACATTGGTGATTTTCTGGCTACCGGCATTAATGCCTTGGTCATTGATCACCACATTAAAGGCCTTGAAACCCGCACTGCTGACATTGACTTGGCCGATGGTCAGGCCCGTATTACCCAATACCACATCCGGCTGGCCGGTAGCACCTTTGACAGTCACGCCTGCTGTACTCATCTTGGTATCGCCGGTGGTGACACTATCGAGCACCAGATCGTCACTCAAGGCAATTTGCAGCGTATCAGCACCCACGGTGGAGGTCGCCAGATTGGTGTTGCTGCCCACAATCTTGAGGGTTTCGCCCAGATCACGATGCACAGCAGTGCCTGTGCTACCGGCAAAGTTCATACCCTTAGCCGTCAGACCCGTCTCACGACCTTCAAGCTGGCTGACATTGACCGCGTCCGTGTCCAGAACACCGGCCGCCACATTGGTGATTTTCTGACTTCCAGCATTAATGCCCTGGTCGTTGATCACCACATTAAAGGCCTTGAAACCTGCACTGCTGACGTTGACTTGGCCAACAGTCAGCCCAGTATTACCCAGCACCACATCCGGCTGACCGGTAGCGCCTTTGACGGTCACGCCCGCTGTGCTCATTTTGGTATCACCCGTGGTGACACTATCGAGCACCAGATCGTCACTCAAGGCAATTTGCAGCGTATCCGTACCGACGGTGGAGGTCGCCAGGTTGGTGTTGCTACCTTTAACAGTCAGTGTCTGACCCAGGTCACGATGCAGCGCGGTTCCGGTTTGCCCCGCAAAGCCCATGCCTTTGGTGGTCAGGCCCCCTTCGGCGTCGGTCAACTGACTGACATTGACCGCATCCGTTGCTGCCGTGCCCTTCGCCACATTCGTGATTTTCTGGCTGCCGGCATTAATGCCTTGGTCATTGATCACCACATTAAAGGCCTTGAAACCTGCACTGCTGACGTTGACTTGGCCAACAGTCAGGCCCGTATTACCCAGCACCACATCCGGCTGGCCGGTAGCACCTTTGACGGTCACGCCCGCTGTGCTCATCTTGGTATCGCCCGTGGTGACACTATCGAGCACCAGATCGTCACTCAAGGCAATTTGCAGCGTATCGGCACCGACGGTGGAGGTCGCCAAATTGGCATTGCTGCCTTTAACCGTCAGGGTCTGACCCAGGTCACGATGCAGCGCGGTTCCGGTTTGCCCCGCAAAGCCCATGCCCTTGGTGGTCAGGCTTCCTTCGGCGTCGGTCAACTGGCTAAGATTGACCGCATCCGTTCCCACTGTGCCTTTGCCCAGATTGGTAATCTTCTGGCCGCCCATATCGGCACCCTTGAAGAACGGTGTGTCGGCTATTTGAAGCTGCAGTTGACCGTTTAGAACCTGGGTGCGCACATTGGCACCGCTATACGTTCCGGCCGTTGTCGCCCCGCCCAGTATTTGCAGACTTTCACCCAGATTTTTGTGAATCGTTGTGCCCGGGGCATTACCGCTACTGAAGTTATTGCCCGTGTAGTTCGTACCCAAGGCCGTCAGATTTTCATCCAGCTTGACCAGTTGAGCCACGTTGACGGCATCGTTCGCATCCTGTCCCCCCGCCACGTTGGTAATCCGGCGTTTTTCCGAACTACTACCCACAGAGACCACCCCTTGTGTCGCTTCCTGATTCACGACTTTGGTGTATAGAGCCGTGGAGCTGGTGTAGGCCGCATTCGTGCTGGAACCGGCGCCCAGCGCCACCGCCCCATTGGCCGACACTGTGGCACCTGCTCCCAAGGCCAAACCTTTGACGGCCGTTGAATTGGCTATCGCACCCTGACCCAATGCCATGGATTGCGCGGCAGACGCTCGGGCATCTTTACCCCATGCCTGAGACGCCGTTGCCAAGGCTTGGGCATTGGTGCCCACTGCCGAGGCATCCACCCCTTCAGAAACTGCCTTAAAGCCTAATGCCAGACCGCCGTCCTCACTGGCATTGGAGCCCGCACCTACCCCCATCGCACCTTCGCCATGCATGATGTATTCAATCAAGCCATTCGGGCCTTGTTTTTCCTCGATCCAGCCCGCCTTGGCTCTGTCACCCAAGGCAACAGAACGGAAACCATCCGCTTCAACCGCTGAACCCACACCTACTGCATTGCTGGCGCGGGTCTTGCTGCCCTGCCCCAAGGCCAGTGAGTTGCTGCCAGCCACCGAAGCCTGATAGCCCAATGCGACGGACTGAACGCCCGAAGCCGACGAGCCACTGCCCATGGCCATACTGCTGGAGGCCCCGCGATCTACGCGGGAATTAGTCCCAATCGCCACCCCGTCCACCGCTTGATCGTAGGCATTGCGACCAAAGGCAATCCCCCCTTCCTGCGTCACACGGGCTTGTTCACCAATCGCAACCGCCCCTCTGGTATGGGCCAGCGCGTCCCCCATCACCTCCGATTTATAGCCAATGGCCACGGAGTAATTGGCAGTGTCTGCCACGCGTGACTGCTGACCGACTGCAACCGAGCTTTCCGAAGCTGCCGTAGCCGAGGTTCCCACCGCGGTAGCGCCCAGGCCCGAGGCCTCTGTATGAGAACCGATAGCGGTCGTCAGATTCGCCTGCGTCAGCCCACCGGCCGAGGAGTTCAAACCAATGGCCGTAGAGCCAACGCCCGAGCCACGAGCCACCGCACCAATCGCAATTGCGTCGGCCCCCGTTGCCCCGTTGTTGTTCTCATTGGGGTTATTGGACGAATTAACGCTGACATAACGCTGTCGATTCGCAATCAGCGTTGTTTCCAGCTGCTCGAGCTGGCCTTTATTGACGGCGTCACCTGCAGCAATGCCAGCAGCAAGATTGGAGATCCGTACCGGTGCTCCGGTGGTACTGTCCAGATCAATCAAAGTGCGGTCCGGGTTGGAATACGTCACTGCCGATAGTCCGGCAATCGTTCCTGCTACCCCTGTGCGCATGGCCTCAAAGGCTGAGCCGATGGAGGTATAGCTATGATCGGCACCATTTTCGTCTTTGATAATGAACGTCGGGCCTGTCATCTGCCCGTTGCTATCCCAATTCAGGTTGCCGCCCACAATGGACGTCAGATCCCCGTGAAGCAACTTGAGCTGGCTTACGTTCACGGCATCCGTGTCCAAGCGACCTGCGGCCAGATTGCTCAAACGACGTTCACCACCTGCCGTGCCGATGGACACACTAGACGAAGGCAACAGCGCCCCGGAAGGGGCTCCATAGCCCGCCCCAACGGTCTCTGCCGAGCGAGAGTTAGCGCCAATCGCCACGCTATTGGCGTGCGTAACGTGGGACTGATCCCCCAAGGCAATACCGCCAGCGGCCACATTGGTCGAAGTGCCGGCATAAACCAGCGCCTGATTACCAATCGCAATGCCGCCAATATCGTAATCAACCACTGTCGCCATAGAACCTAAAGCGATGGCACCATCTGCCCCGGAGCGGGACCGATCACCGATCGCAACGGCATGCGCAGCGTTAACGGGTGGGGCCACGGGAGTACCGGAGCCTGTCTCTCCCGGCAAATTATTCGCGCCATAACCAATGCTGACGGTGCGATCACCCGTGAGTTTGTTACCTGCTTCACGTCCGATCGACACGGTATCGTCACCGGTAATATCGCTGCCAGACTTGTAGCCCAGGGCTACGTTATAGCCGCCATACACACCCTGCCCGGAAAGGCCGCCAACAGCCACTTGGCCGAAGCGGTTGCCAATGACGGGCGTTCCGGCATTGGAGCCCGCACCTTCACCGATAGACACACCGGAGGTGGTATTGCTCATGGCACCTGAACCTACCGCCACCGAATTGCTGCCAAAAGCTTTAGAGCCACTGCCTCCTGCAAAAGCAGAGCTGCCAGAAGCCTCCGCCTGATTACCAATTGCCGTGGAGCCTGTGTTTGAACTGCGCGCGCCAGTTCCAATAGCTGTTCCAGCCGCACCCCAGACGACGGTACCGGACCCTACGGCAGTGGCGCCCGCCGCATCCTGAGCGACTGTCGAGTTATTCCCCATTGCAATCGCATTCGTCGCCAGCAAGCCCACGTCAGCACTATTGCCCAGCGCAATTGCCCCTGTGGCCTTGGCCTGTGCCTCATTGCCAATGGCAAGGGTATTGTCCACTTCCAAAGGATCGACCAGATTGCCAGCCGCATTGCCAATGGCCACATTATTCTTGCCTTCCAGGCGCTGGCCAGCCTTGTTGCCCACGGCAATCAAATCACTGCCTTTGCTCTGAGCCCCGGCATCACTGCCAATCATCACGCCGTTGGCAACCGTATTACCAGTACCTGCACGGGCACCCAGCGATACGGCCTCTTTGCCTGCGGCCTGGGCCAACAAACCGGCAGCCAAGGCTGCTTCACCGGCTGCTGCGGCTTGCGGGCCGATAGCGACGGCATCGGCACCGCTGGCAACGGAATCTGCCTTGGTAGAGCTAGTGTGGAAGTACTTCATCCCGCTGCCCGAATTCAGGGCTCCATACAAGACCTTGCCGGACACCGCTTCAGTGCTGGCAGCGCTAACCGTAGCGTCCGCCAAGCCGGAAATTTTGTTGTTGTTTACATTAACGGCCCGCAGGCTGCTATTGCCGGTGGCGGTCAACGTTCCCGTAGTGACGCCACCCGCGGTGACAGTACCGGTGACCGTAGCCGCATTCGCCGTCAAACCCGCCGTAACAGCCACGCTTTGCGCTTGCACAGCCCCGGTAAAGGTACCCGTTCCGGCCGAGACGCTACCCGCCGATACCTGACCGGTGAACTCGCCCGTCGCGCCCTTAATAGCACCTGTTGCCGTTACGGAGTCCACGTTCAGATCAGGGCTCAGCGCGAACGACACATCGCTACCTGTTTGTGTCAGCACCATATTGCTGCCCGAACTCAGTGAAAAAGCACCGCCAGGAATCACATGAAAAGGGCTTGCGCCGTCAACGGTCAGCTCCCAGCCATCGGTGATCTGTGCCATGGCGGGTTGTGTCAAAACCCCTGCTGATAGCAAGGCCATTGCCACAGAACGCAAGCGCAGGCCCTGAACCCAGCTCAGGAAGGCCCGCGTGCCGCTCGTTCCCCCACTGCAACGCTTGCCGCGCGCCTTGGTGTTTTCAGCGACAGCGACAAAGGTGGCAGTCTGTTCATTCCAAACCGATTTATAGATTCTGTTCATGATCTCTTCGCTTACAAAGGAAATTAGTCATGTGTGCCTTCCTGCTCACCCTCTGCGTCGTGCTGACGTAACAGAGTTTTCAGGCGCAACAAATCCCCTCGCCCCGTCTTGGCGATAATTTGAATGTGTTGTTCAGGAAAGCCTTACCGAACCTTCACCCCTATTCGGATAGTTTTATTTTCTTACCATTTTTTAATAATTACTTTTGAATTTCTACAGAAGCCGTTTGAATTACTGCAAAACAACATTTTTAATAAATTTACTATTTCAATTATGTTTTAAATATTAGTACTGTTGCGTTGCCGGTAGACGGACGGCGACAAGCCGCTGTACTGCCGAAAGGCCGTGGCAAAGTTAGCTGGATTCACATAACCGGACTCCTCGGCCACATTGGTTACCGCCATATCCGTCTGCCGAAGCAACTGCATGGCATAGCTCATGCGACTGGAGCGCACGTAATCATGCACAGTCAAACCGCAAGCCGCCTTGAACAGCTCATTCAAACGTCGGCCCGTCGTGCCAAACAGCTCAGCCAGACTCTCGGCCGTTAAATAAGCCGACAAATTATCCCGCACGTGTTGTTGCACGGCCCCCACCAGGTGATGACGCACACAGGGGGCTTCGCAGGCTTCCAGCATCCGATCTTGCACTAGCTCGGCTCTGTCTGGCGGGACCTCCCGCAAACCCAAATGCAGACGAATCCTCTCTAGTACCAACTGCACATTGGTCTGATAAGCGATGAAGTCACGGGCCCCGCTGCGCAACGCCATTAACTGGCTGTCAGCACACAATACGGCTGATAAAAACACGACAGGAATAGAGGCGGTTTGGGGATTGGCCCGCAGCATGCGCATAAAAGTGTCACCACGCAAACGAGGCAGATGATATTCACTCAAGACAAAGTCAGGCTGCAATGATTGGCAGCGCGCCAGACCCTGCTGCGCATCCAGCGCGAAACTAATGCGGGCAAAACTAGTACGTAATACCAGCAATAAATCCGCCACCCCGGCCGGCTCCGGAGCAATAACCAAAATATGAGCGTCTGAAGAAGCATGCATAAGCAATCCACCCATGGAGACAGACAATGTTGTGTTGTTCCAAGCTGAAGACAATTCTAATAATTAAGAAGGCTTATACATTAATGATGTGTTTTTTAAAAACACCTTATTTCTTTCTATTTCCACAAAAAAAGTTACATTGTTTCAGTTATTTTCTTTTCAAACTCAATAATGGCTTATTAAACAGCAAAGAAGTGAAACCAATACTGCATTAAAAACTAATATTTGTTTTTTGTTTCCAGAGATTAAATAGAGATTCCAAACGATACGGATAGGCACAAATAAAAACCCCGCCATAGCGGGGTTCCTAATTTTGAAGCCTGCTTACAGGGTTCAGGAGTATTGCGCGTTCGCATAGGCTGCTTTAGCTAAAACGCCTAAAGGCCCAATTTGACGCACCCGCTCGATCTGCTCAGGCGTACGTACATAGATGCATGCCGCATACGACAGCGCATTGACCGATATGCCCTCCACCAGTTCCACGCTGCGTGGCACCACCAGCAACCAGCCCTGCCCCGCCAACATATTATGGGCAGGCAGCAAAGCGTCAGGGCCAGGAACCAGACCCAGCTCCGAGCAGGCCAGGCGGTACGCCTGCAACAAGCTATCGCTCAAAGCAGCCGCGTCCTGAGTATCCAATAAGCGCACAAAACAGTGCTTGAAAGCCAGATCTGGGTGACGATGGGCAGTCCCCACGGCTGCCTGGGCGGGTAACTTGTCCAGATATAGAGCCAAGGAGCCATTGCCTTCGGCTGCTGGTATCCATTGAGTGTGCTTGTGACGCTGACTGGCACCGGCCGGCCCGCCGCCGTTATAAAAGCCCAGCCCCCCTTGTTCAGCCAGGAAATCCGCCAAGATACGAAAATCAATGTCACGCAAAGGGCTCAGTTGCTCGCTAAAGACCTTGTCGGCCAGCACCAGATGCAAATCACAGACGGCAAACTTGTTAAGCACAATATTGTGGGTGTCGCTGGCGTCCTCTACTGTTAAAGCGGGAGCAGGCGGCAGGAAGGGATTGAAATTTGGATCACGCGGGCCACCGGGGATGGAGACGCTGGCCGCATCTTTCGCAGCCAAGGTGGATACCCAGCGCACAGAAAAGGGCAGTCCTTGATCTTGCATCAGCTCTTGCTGGGCTTGCACGGGCAACAAGTCGCCACTGGCCAGCGCGGCCTGGCTTAGTTGATCCAGGCGTTGCAAAATTTCCTTGTTCACGTCGTCTCGCTCCTCGTTGAAGTTGTATAGTGACGCCTTATTGTAGGCAAGAGACGCGAGTAAACGCGCATGCTGCCTAGTCCGAATTTTCCACCATTCCTTTCAGGAGTACTTCATGTCCGGTATCCGCCGTATTGCCAGCCCACTGCCACTGCCTTTTTCCCGCGCAACCGTCGCTGGCGGCTTTCTGTTCCTGTCGGGCCAGATCCCTTACGACGCACAAGGCGAAGTGGTGCGTGGCTCTATCCAGGACCAGACCCACGCCGTGTTTGATCGCCTGATCGAAGGCCTGGCCCTGGCTGACGCCACCCTGGCTGATGTTGTCAAAGCCACTGTCTGGTTGTCTGATATGGCTTTGTTTGCTGACTTCAACAAGGTCTACGCCGAGCGTTTTGGCGACACCTTGCCCACCCGTTCTTTGGTGGAAGCCAAACTGGCCAAGAGCGTTGATGTAGAAATCGAAGTGCAAGCCTGGTTGGGCGATCGCGCCTAAGCGGTCCTGACACCGACGGGCCGTCACATTAATTAACGCTGCCAGGCCTTGGCTATGGCACACTGAATTTTCCTTGCTCGATATAAAGGAGGTTCTTGATGCGTTTTTTTGCTTCGGCCCGTCCCGCTTTGCTGGCTTGTTCTCTATTTGGTTTAGGTCTGGGTAGCAGTTACGCTGCGGACACAGCCAAGACCACAGAAGCTACTGCGATCAAACGCTATCTGGGCGATTCCAACATGCCCTTTTCCCGCGCCGTTCAGGCCGGGGACTTCCTGTTTCTCTCCGGACAAATCCCGCTGAACGAAAAAGGGGAAGTGGTGCGTGGCAGCATTGAAGATCAAACCAATGCCACCCTGGATCGAATCGAAGAGACCCTGTCTTTGGCAGGCGCGGACTTCAGTCACGTTGTCAAAGCCACCGTGTATCTGTCTGACTTGACGCTGTACGAGCAATTCAACAAAGCCTATAAGGACCGTCTGGGCAGCAACTTCCCAGCGCGCTCTTTGGTGCAAGCTAAATTGGCGGGTGGTGTGGATGTAGAAATCGAGTTTCAGGCATGGATGGGTCACAAAACCAGTCCCGCCAAACCCTGACTCCCAACACTGACTATAGGTAAACCGTTATAAGCAGCCCGCTAACAGACAGGCTGTCTTGTATGGCAAACTAGCACCCATCGAACGACCTTACACCCTGCGCCAGGCTTGCTGCCTGGCGTTTTCGTGCCTTTACGGAAAATCACATGATCTACGCGATTACCGCCCTGTTCGCCTTCCAGTTGCTGGGCGAAATACTGGTGCAGACACTGTCTCTGCCGCTTCCAGGCCCCTTGGCTGGCATGTTGCTATTGGCTGTTGCTTTGTTCTTGCGCGGCGGCGTACCGGCGCCTTTGGAAAGCACGGCCAGCGTCATGTTGCAGAACCTGATGCTGCTGTTTATTCCCGCCGTCACCGGCGTGATGTTGTATTTTGATCGCGTGGCCGATGAATGGCAGCCCTTTTTGATCGCTACCCTGGGGGGCACGGTCATCACCATGGCGGTAACCGGTCTGGTGCTCAATCGTCTGCTTAAAAACCGCCAGGAAGAAAAATAATGAAAGACGGTCTTTTTCAAATCTGGGTTTTTCTGTCCAGCTCTCCGCTGCTGTGGCTAACCTTGACCTGCTCCGTGTATGCAGGCTCAGTCTGGCTCTATCGCAAATCCGGCAGCAGCCCATTTTTACTGCCCATTCTGGTGTCGGTCATTGTGATTGTGGGCACGCTTTTGCTGACTCGCACGCCTTACCCCGTCTATTTTGAGGGCGCAAAATTCATTCACTTTCTGATTGGTCCGGCCACAGTGGCCCTGGCCATTCCGCTCTACAACCAACTGCGACAACTGCGCAAGATCTGGAAGCCGCTGACCATTGCCCTATTGGTCGGCTCGGTCACAGCTATTTTCAGCACCGTATTGATTGCCTGGGCTCTGGGTGGTTCGTTTGAAACCATCATGTCCATCGCTCCGCGGTCCGCCACCATGCCCATCGCCATGGCTTTGGCCGAGCAATTTAACGGACAGCCTTCGCTGGCCGCCGTAGCCGTGGCTATTACCGGTATTGCTGGCACCATCATGGCGCGGCCTTTATTGAATCTGCTGCGTATTGATCGCCCCGAGGCACGAGGCTTTGCGGTGGGCGTGACAGCCCATGCCATTGGCACGGCACGCGCTTTGCAAGTTCATGAAACGATTGGCGCATTCTCGGCCATTGGCTTGAGCCTGAATGGCATTATGACGGCTGTGCTGGTGCCTTTTGTCCCTATTGTGCTGCGCTGGCTGGGAGTAGCCTGAAGCGCAGCAGTCAGGCTGGCTCTAGCGCCACTCGTCGCGATAGACGAAGCGTGGCATCTGCCAATTGCGGTGCAGGGCCAGCATACGGAAACTTAGGCCAATCACCATAGGGCCGACCAAGGTCAGATAAGGGTGCCAATCCAGATGCTGGGCTCCCAAGTACAGGGCGCCGGTCAGCATGGACACACTGGCATACATCTCCTTGCGCAGCAGCAGGGGGATGTCATTACACAGGATGTCGCGCAGCACACCGCCTGCGCAACCTGTGATCATGCCGCTTAGCAGCACCACCGTAATGGGCAGATCCATTTCCAGAGCAATCTGACAGCCAATGACGGTAAACACCACCAGCCCCATCGCATCCAGCAACAGAAACAAGCTGTGCAAGCGCCGCATGATAGGTGCGATCAGGGCCGTCAAAATTGCAGCACCAGCGGTAATCCACAGGTACTCAGGATGCTGGACCCAGGTCAGCGGGTAATGCCCCAATAGCACGTCCCGCACGGAGCCACCGCCCAAAGCGGTCACACAGGCAATGGTGCACACCCCCACCCAGTCCATGTCGCGACGGCCCGCTGCCAAAGCGGCTGTCATGGCCTCTGCGGTGATGGCAATAATATAGAGAGTCAGTAAAAGCATGATATTTCTTACGCATCAAGCTGTTGAATAAGGCCTCGGTAACAGCGCAGCATCAGCAAACCAGGCACGGCAATAAAAACCGTACAGATAAAGAATCCCGGCCAACCCAGGGACTCCACCAGTACGGGGGTCAAAGGCCCGGCCAAGTAGGTGCGTCCTACTGCCGACAAGGCCGACAACAAGGCAAACTGAGTCGCCGAATAGGTCCGGTTGCACAAAGCCATCAGCAAGGCGACGAACGCCGCCGTACCCAGGCCACCACATAAGTTTTCCAAGCCGACTACAAAGCCCATCAACCACATGGACGGGGCTGTTTCGATGGCAATCAGCCAATAACCCAGGTTGGAGACCGCCTGCAAAATCCCAAAAATCATCAGGGCCCGGTACAACCCCAGGCGAGCCATAATTGCGCCACCCATCAAGGCCCCGACGACAGTGGCTGCCAGACCAAAGACCTTATTGATTGTGCCCACTTCAGACAGGGAAAAACCCGCTGCCCGAATCAGAAACGTAGTGGACAAGGCTCCGGCAAATGCATCCCCTAGCTTGTACAGCACAATCAGGGCCAGCACACTCCAGGCACCAGGGCGCGAGAAAAAGTCCGCCAAGGGGGCGACCACTGCTTCAGACAAACTGCGCGGTGGACGGCTTTGTTCCTGGGGATCTGGAGACACCAGGGTCACCAGAGCGCACAGAGCCATGAAAAAGCCCATCAGGAAGTAGGTGTTGGACCAGCCCAGCCATCGATCCGCCAGGATCAGCGCCAGGCCTCCGGACACGATCATGGCCAGGCGGTAGCCCATGACCTTGACCGCCGCCCCCGCTGCGCGTTCCTGAGCCTGCAGCACGTCTGTGCAATAGGCATCAAAGGCAATGTCCTGCGTAGCGGACAGAAATGCCACCCAGACTGCCAACAAAGCCAATGCTGTCAGATTGACGCCGGGCGAGAAAAAGCCCATTGCGGCAATCGAGGCCGCCAACATTAATTGAGTGACCAAGATCCAGCCGCGCCGACGCCCCATGAAAGGAGGCGCATAGCGATCAATCAGCGGAGCCCAGAGAAACTTGAGCGTATAGGCCGAGCCGACCAGGGTTAAAAACCCGATCTCGGTCAGCGATACATTTTCAACGGTTGCCCAGGCCTGCAAAGTGCCTGACACCAGGGCCAGGGGCAGACCACTGGCAAACCCCAGAATCAGCAAAGGCAAGACTCGGGGACTGGTATAGACACGTGACACGTCAGGCCTTAGCGTTTAGAGGCAGGAGAATGGGGAGATTCAAAACGGTACATGGCCAAGGTACTACGCCAGCCCGGCAAAAAGCGCACGGTGTTGCTGCCATTGAATGCAGCCCGTTCAAGGATGCGTAGACCCACAGATTGGGCCAGATCCTGGAAGTCTTTCATGGTGCACAAATGGATGTTGGGCGTGTTGTACCACTGGTAAGGCATCTCGCCGGTGACCGGCATGCGTCCGCGCAAAATGCTCCAGCCATGTGGCCAATAACCGAAGTTAGGAAACGAGACGATACCATACCGCGCCACCCGCGCCATCTCGCGAAGGATGTGTTCGGTGTGGTGCATGGACTGCAAGGTCTTGGACAGCACCACCGTTTCGAACTGCTGATCGCTAAACAGCGCCAGCCCTTTTTCCAAGTCTTGCTGAATGACATTGACGCCACGGCGCACCGAGGCAATGACACATTGGTCATTCAATTCCACACCCGTGCCCACCACCTGACGCGTATCGCGCAAGTGGGCCAGCAAGGTGCCGTCATTACAGCCCAGGTCCAGCACACGCGAACCAGGCTCGATCCACTGCGCAATGCGCAACAAGTCCGGTCTTAGCATGGCGGGATCCACTTGTATCTGTGGCGTAGTCATTCTGCCAACACCCCTGTAGTGCGCGTCCGTGCGGGCAGCCCCAACTTGGCGGCGATCTGGTCATAGTAGCCCTGCACAACGGCGTGGTAACGCTGGTCTTCCAGCAAGAAGGCATCATGCCCATGGGGCGCATCAATTTCCGCGTAGGTGACCTGACGCTGATTGCGCAGCAGGGCCTGCACGATTTCGCGCGAGCGCTCCGGCGAAAAGCGCCAATCCGTACTAAAGGACACCAGCAAGAACTTGGCCACCACTTTTTCAAATGCCTTGACCAGATCCCCCTGGAACTGACGCGAGGGATCAAAGTAATCCAGAGCACGCGTAATAATCAGGTAGGTATTGGCGTCAAAGTAGCGCGAGAACTTCTCGCCCTGATAACGCAGGTAGGACTCCACCTCGAACTCCACCCCGTAGTTGTAGTGGTATTCGCCGCCTTGTGCCGGTTCCCGCTGATTACGGCCAAACTTTTCAGCCATGACGGTATCGGACAAATAGGTAATGTGGCCGACCATGCGCGCCACCCCCAGACCCGCCTTGGGCACCACACCGTGCTCGTAGTAATTACCACCGTGAAACTGCGGGTCGGACAAGATGGCGCTACGAGCTACTTCGTTAAAGGCAATATTTTGTGCAGACAGGCGAGGCGTACTGGCAATGACGACACAGTTTTCAACCCGCTCCGGGCAACTGATTGCCCAGCTCAAGGCCTGCATGCCACCCAGTGAACCGCCCATGACAGCGGCAAATTTACGTATGCCAAAGTAATCGGCCAGACGAGCCTGAGCACGGACCCAGTCTTCTACCGTCAGTACCGGAAAGGCCGAGCCCCAAGGCTTGCCGGTATCCGGATTGATGCTGGACGGGCCGGTCGAGCCAAAACAAGAGCCAATATTGTTTACGCCAATGACAAAGAAGCGATCGGTATCTACCGCTTTGCCAGGGCCGACCATATTGTCCCACCAGCCTATGCTTTTGGGATCGTCGTCGTAATAACCAGCAACGTGATGCGAGGCATTGAGCGCATGGCACACCAATACCGCGTTGCTGCGTTCATTATTCAAGGTGCCGTATGTTTCGACAGCCAGCTCATAGCTGGGCAGGATTTGCCCACTGCGCAGATGCAGGGGTTCATCAAAGGCGATAAGTTCGGCTTGGACAGGGCCCACGGAACCTTCGGGGATCAGACCGCAGGATGGGCTAAGGACGCCAGCGTCGGCGTTAGGGACGGAATCAGTGGCCATCAGGACCTCTTTAGCTGGATTTATGGAGCGCCCGCAAGCGGATCAGGCAAATCGGCGCAAAACGTATAAGACAAAATTCTAGCATCGCTGCGGCGCGGCGTCCAAATCGACCAGCCTGCATCGATTCAGAACTCAGCGCCAAGGTAACGTCATAAAAAATACAATGCTTTGATTTACATCATTATTTTCATCTACATCTGTCTGCCAGCTAAGCTAAATTTGGGTACATTGGCGCGATGTCTACCACGAATGCATGAGGAATGTCTTTACCGTGACGCACCTAACTTCACGTGAGCAGTCCTGCCTGAACTGGGCTGCCCACGGCAAGACCAGCTGGGAAATCAGCATCATCCTGGGCATTACTGAACGCACGATCAACTTCCACTTCCAGAACGCCTACGCCAAGCTTGGCGTCTATAGCCGTCAGGCCGCCATCACCCTGGCCTTGCAGCAGCGCCTGATCAGTGGCGACCCGGCTAGTGAGCTAGGCCGTCAAAGAAAATCTTTGCCTGAGCAGCGTCGGGGGCCTTCCCGGAATCCGTCATAACAAAGCCCTGCACCAGCCAGCCCGGCTCAATACGGATCATGCCCTCCAGGCGCAACGCCACTCCACCCACATCACGTGTCATGAAAAAGATCTGACCGGGCTCGGGCAGTTGCACGTCACTGTGCTCGCTTACCTGGCCGTCCGGTATGAATTTCTGGCGCAAGGATTCGTGCAGCGCCTCGTACAAGCGTTGGCGGGCAGCCTCGTCCTTTTGCAGTTGCTCGGGCAAGATCACATGGCCTACCGTGTAGCTTTGTCCGCCTGCAGTGGCGGTGGTCAGGTAGAAATCCAGCTTGTATTGCTCAAAATCCAACAGCCTGTGGCTGGTTGTTGGCTTGCTAGGCAGCATGGCTGACAGCCCGGTTTGTTCAAGCTGAACCTTGCGCCAGTTAAACTCCGGACTGCAGGCCGCCAAAGTCAAGAAAGCCGCCAGTACCGCTGCTACGCGCCTGATTATCATGGTGCTAATCCCATATCCCGTTTCATGCTTTTCGTGGACTGACTGAACAGCCGCCTTATACTCGCCCTGCCCGACACGCCATTTGGCGCAACTTAACAAAGCAAGTCTGGTCGGACTACTATTTATAGACGGGCCTAAGCCCATTGAACAGTCCCGTATCTTGCACCCGATTTCAAAAGTGGGAAACACCACCATGAACACCAGCCACGAACGTCGCCTTGCCCTGCAGCAGAACCCCGATATTTTGAAGGGAATCTTGCGTGGCATCGAAAAAGAAGGACTGCGCGTTGATGCGCTGGGCCAATTGGCACGTACCCCCCACCCCCAGGCGATTGGTTCGGCTCTGACCAACGAACATATCACCACCGACTACGCCGAAGCCCTGCTGGAGCTGATCACCGCCCCGCACGACCGTATCGAGGGTTTGCTGCAAGAGCTCAGCGACATCCACACCTTTGTCGCCGGCAAGCTGGACCAGGAAATTATCTGGAACCAGTCCATGCCCGCCTTGTTGCCAGCTGAAAAAGACATTGAGATCGCCTGGTACGGCACATCCAATACCGGCATGCTCAAGCACGTGTACCGCCGTGGTCTGGCCGAGCGCTATGGCAAACCCATGCAGTGTATTGCCGGGGTGCACTACAACTTTTCCCTGCCTGATGGCATCTGGCCTTTGCTGAACGTCTGTGGTGACAATCTGCAAGACCAGCGCTCCAACGGCTATCTAGCCCTGATCCGCAACTTCACGCGCTACTCCTGGCTGCTGATGTACTTGTTCGGTGCCTCGCCCGTGCTGGACGCAAACTTCCTGCAAGGTCGCAGCAATAGTCTGGACAAGGTGGATGAAGACACGCTGACCATGCCCTGGGCCACCAGTTTGCGCATGAGCGATCTGGGCTATCACAACAAAGAAGCCCAAGCCGAACTTCAGCTTTGCTACAACGATCTGGATACCTTCGTGCTGCGCATGTATCACGCTGCCGTCACGCCTTGGCCGGATTACGAAAAGCTGGGTACGCACCGCGATGGCGAGTGGATTCAACTGAACACGCATATCCTGCAAATCGAAAACGAGTATTACTCCAGCATTCGCCCCAAGCGCACTACCCAACGTAGCGAGCGCCCGGCCACGGCTCTGGCCCAACGCGGCGTGGAGTACATCGAAGTGCGCTGCCTGGATATAGACCCAGAATCGCCTACTGGCATTTCTGAACAGTCCTGCCGCTTCCTGGATACCTTCTTGTTGTTCTGTACCGTTCAGGACAGCCCCTTCTTCCCGGATGGCGGCTACTGCCAGGACAGCAAGAACAACTTTGCCACCGTGGTGCGCGAAGGCCGCCGCCCTGGCCTGATGCTGACCAATCAGCAAAAGCAAAGCGTCAGCCTGCAAGACTGGGGGCGCGAGATCATGGAATCCTTGCTGCCTTACGCACAAATGCTGGATCAAGCTTTGGACACCCAAGCGCACACCCAAGCCGTGCAGACGCAAATGCGCAAGCTGGACAATCCAGAAGAAACACCGTCGGCTCAAGTGCTAAAGCGCCTTCAAGAAACCGGGCAGAGCTTTCACGACTATGCGTTGCAACGCAGCCGTGAACACCGTGATGCCCTGCTGGCCCAAGCACTGCCAGCGGACAAACAAGCCGCGTTCGAACAGCAGGCCAAGGATTCCCTGCAAGCACAAATCAATATCGAAGCTCAGGACGAGGAATCCTTTGAGGATTACGTGCAACGCTACGAGCGCAATCTGATCCCGCCAGAGGTTCAGAACAGCTAAAGCCCCAAGTAAGACGAGCCGCCCTTTGGGGCGGCTTTTTTATGAAGGCTCTGTCCTGCCTTCTTTAGCTGGCGCTGTCCCTATGCTTGTTCTGCTTTAAGTCCCGCTCAATTTCGATCAAACGCTGTTTGCGCCACAGGCCGCCGCCGTAGCCTGTTAAAGAGCCATCAGCCCCGATCACGCGGTGGCAGGGAATCATCAGGGCAATCTGGTTGGCACCATTAGCCCGCGCTACCGCGCGAACAGCCGTTGGCCGTCCCATCTGGCGCGCAATATCGGAGTAGCTGCGCGTCTCGCCTGCCGGGATTTCTCGCAAGATGCGCCAGACCTCTTGGGTAAAGTCACTGCCCCCCGTCATCGCCAAAGGCGTCTCAAAACGATCTGAACGGGTGGCAAAGTAATCTTCAAGCTCACGAGCTGCTTGCTCTGAGGGCGGCATTACACCAATCCCGATTCCCACCTTGATCGACGCCTGTAAGCGCTTCAGCTCACCCGGCAAGCCTTTGCGGTCCACAAACTCCAGCAAATGCAGGTGCGTGCGGCTGCTGACAGCAATCATGTCACCCAAGGGAGTGGGTATCCAGGTGGCGCGCAGCAAACCATCGGCATCCAGTGCCGCTGGCGCACAACCCAGCAGGCGGGCGAAGGCGCTGCGAAAAGCGCTGGCGGATTCAAAACTGGCCTGGTGCTGGGCCGTGATGACATTGCCACCGGTCGCCAGCGTATTGAACCCGTCACGCAGACGACGTTGTCTGGCCATCTCCAAAAACGTCATACCAAAATGACGCTTGAAACTGCGACGTACCGTCGACAAGTCATACCCCATCCGTTGCAAAAGCTCCTCCGACCAACGCAGGCCGGGTCTGGCATCCAGCTCCCGCAACAAAGCGGGAATCCGTGGATCGTCCAGCGCTGCGGCCTGAAGTGGATGGCATCGTTTGCACGGCCGAAACCCGGCCTCCACGCACTGACCAATGGTGGCGTGAAACGTGCAATGCTCAGGCTTGGGTTTGCGGGCAGGACAGGTCAGACGACAAAAGACGCCCGTCGAGGAAACACACACGAAGGCTTGGCCGTCGTAACGCTCATCACGGGCCAACAAAGCGGAATAGAGCGTATCGAAATCGGGAAGATCAAAAAGCATCCCGAATTTTTACTCCTAAACACGCTGGCAGGGAGTCTGTTTTCAGGCGTCTATTCCAGAAATGGCCCTGTTTTTGGTGTGGACTTTACGAAAACTCTGCGGCTGACGAAATGATCAAGTCAGCCTTTCAGGCGCGGGCCCAAGGTCCGCTACACACTGCCCCCCAAGCCCGCAAGGTATCACGTTTAAATGGCTAAGACAGGGCAATCTAAACCTGACACCCGCTTATCAAACAGCCTTTACTTGCCCACACTCAGCTGCTTCAGCTTTTTGGAGGCTGTTCCAAACTGACCCAGCTGATAAACCGCTGCGCCAGCAGGAGAAAAGGAAAACGTCTGGAAAGGCTCAGCCAACATTGCATCCAGGTCTGCCTTTAGCGCGACACCCGTGGTCACGTGCGGGGTGTATTTATCGCCAGACGAGTTCACTTCAAAGGTGGACACGTAGTTGATCAGGACGGGATCGATCACCGGATCCTCAGGTGTGGTGACAAATGCGCTGGAGTCCCCTGTCTTGACCGTAAAAGGAGCCACCGCATTCAGCAGTTCCGCTTGCAGCTTGATCAGCTCCGGCGTGGGCTTGGCCACAATCCCTGACAAACCTGTATCACCCGTAGGCATATAAAAGTATTTAAGCGCCTCGATCTTGATGTCTTTCACATTGGACTGAGCCAATACCTGATTGGCCGCTGCATACACCTTGTCCAGATCGTCCGTGCGCACAAAGCGCTGAATGACCGTGATATGCGCACGATGCGACTCATCAAGCGCAAAGCCAGCGGGGTAAATGTGGCGCAAACAGGCATTGGTTGCCTGCGCTTTTTCCAGCATGACGGCATCCGGTTCCAGCAAAATATCAATCGCCGTGACGCTGCCCGTCTGCGCATATCCAATGCCGGACCACATGCTTGCGCTCACCCCGATAGCCCCTACAAGGCCCAATAACTGGCGACGGCTGAATCTTTTACTCATCCCAATACTCCTTAACGGTTGAAGATCGCTGGAAAGCGCCCCTTGCTTTGATTCGCCGGTCTGTATTTCCAGGTCAATTGGATATCGCTTCAAGTTCTGATTTTCCATCCGGAGGCATACTGCATCAGGCTCCAGATTCAGCATGGTCAGAAGTGAACAGCTCGCAAAGGCGCGGAGATGGCTCCAGTGACGACGCAAGCATATGCAACAGAATATCTCATATTGGGACAAGCCAAAGGTCGCACTCACAATGCTTGTCTTTCCCTGCCCTACATCGGCCGGGCGGCGCTTCAGCAACAAGCGAGTTCAAGTGAAATCCCCACGGGTTGAAATGACTTTTTAATTATTTCAATCCAATATTGTTATGTTATAACATCTCAAAAATTAACACACCGGAAGATGAGATGTATTTCAAACCACGCCCCCTGCCCCTGGCTCTGGCCTTGCTGCTTTGTGCCTCCGCCCATGCAAATGAAGTTGATGAAACCGTGCCTCAGTTGGCCCCTATCCGAATTTCCGCCAGCCCCCTGGCCTTACGCCAGACGGAACTGGCAACGGCAAGCACCGTCTTGCAAGGCCCCAAACTAGACCTGCGACGCACAGGCACCTTGGGAGAATTGCTGGACGGTGAAGTCGGCATACATGCAGACAGTTTTGGCAGCGGGGCCAGCCGCCCCGTGATTCGCGGCCAGACGGCTCCCCGCGTCAAAGTGCTCAGCGATGGGGCGGAGGTAATGGATGCCTCGGCTATCTCCCCCGATCACACCATCACGGTGGACACCTGGCAGGCCGACCGCATTGAAGTGCTGCGCGGTCCTTCCGCTTTGCTCTATGGCGGTGGCGCAATTGGCGGTGTCGTCAACGTGCTGGATCGAAAAATCCCCACGGCCATCCCCGAAAAAGGCTTTGAAGGGACCGTTCGCGCCCAAGGCTCGACGGCGGATCGCGGCAAGATCGGCGCTGTGGAAATGACAGCGGGCGAAGGCAATATGGCCTTGCATGTGGAAGGGGCCTCACAACGCAGCCGCGACTACCGAGTTCCCAACTGGACCGACACACGCGTCAAAGACTCCAACTCCAGCAGCGACACGGGCAGCGTGGGTTTGTCCTTTATCGGTGATCGTGGCTACATCGGCGCAGCCTACTCCTATCGCGAAGACAACTACGGCCTGCCCGGCCACAGCCATGAATACGAGGACTGCCACCCGCATGGCGCCACCCTGCACTGCGGCGGCCATGGTCACGATCACGGCCATGACCACGGGCATTCCCACAGCCACGAACACGATCACGGCCATGAGCATTCGGCTACCGCCCACTTGCGCACCCAACGCTTCGACCTGAGAGGTGAATTACGCGACCCTTTGCCTGGCTTTAAACGTGCCCGCCTGCGTGCAGGTGCCACCAACTACCAACACGTAGAAAAAGACGGTGATATAGATGGCACGCGCTTCACCAACCGAGGCTATGACACCCGCCTGGAGCTGGAACATAATCCCTGGGGACCGTTTGAAGGAGTAATTGGCCTGCAAACCAGCCAGTCCGACTTCGCCTCCCGCGACGGTGTTGAGAACTTCATTCCCCCTACCCGTACACGCAGCCAAGGTCTATTCCTGCTGGAAAGCGTGAACTGGGACGAATGGCGCCTGGAAATGGGCGCGCGCCAGGAATGGCAGACCGTCACCCCGGACTCCCAAACCCTGGAACGTAAAACCGGCACAGCCACTTCCCTATCGTTGGGCACGGTCTGGGACTTTGCCCCGGAATATGCCGCCAGCCTGTCTGTATCGCGTTCGCAGCGCCTGCCTACAGCTCAGGAATTATTCGCCAAGGGCGTGCACTTTGCCACCCTGAGCTATGAGCGTGGCGACCCGAATCTGGACAAGGAAACCAGTCACAGCGTAGACCTGGGCCTGCAAAAACATCTGGGCGACTTGCGCTTTGACCTGCGCACCTTCTATACCCGCAGCTCCGGCTATATTTACGGCCGCACGCTGGACCGGCACGAAGACTTTCAGCTGATTCAATACAGTCAGGACAAGGCCCAATTCTGGGGGGTGGAAGCCGAGGCTTCCTACCCGCTTAGCTCCTGGGCTTCAGTCAGCCTCTACGGTGATCTGGTGCGCGGTAAACTGCGAGATCCAGGCCGCAACCTGCCACGTATGCCGGCGGCTCGCCTGGGAATCCGTACTGATCTGAACTGGCAAAACTGGTCCGGCTTCGTCGGCTACACCCACTCCTTTGCCCAAGACCGCCTCGCTGACAAAGAAGAGCGTTCGCCCTCCTACGGCATGTTGAGCATGGGGTTGAGCTATCGCCTGCGCATGGACCAGAACACCTACACCCTGTACCTGAGAGGCAATAACTTGCTGAACAAGCTGGCATATAGGCACACCTCCTTCATCGCCCGCCAAGCACCTCTTATGGGACGCAACATCCTGGCTGGAATACAGGTGGAATTTTGAGCAAAACCGCAATACACACAGGTAGTCGTCTTTACCAGATCGTTGCTGACATGCAGGGCGACCGCCCCTGGGGCAGCTTTCTGGATGCTGGCACCGGCAAAGGTTCACTGCGCTGGCTGCTGACGCTGAACACTGAACGGTGGACGGCCATTACGGCCTCCCCCGGCATGGCCGAGCAAGTCACCCGCGAACTTGGGGAACAAAAGCGTAACCAGGACCAATTGCTGGTGGGCAACTGGAGCGATCCGGAGTTCTTGCAAGAGGAACGCTTTGATACGGTTCTGGCGGACTACCTGCTGGGCGCCATCGATGGCTTTGCGCCCTACACCCAGGATCTGCTGTTTGGCCGGCTGCGCCCGCTAACCGGCCAGCGTCTCTACATCATTGGTTTGGAGCCTTACGTGCCCTATAGCAGCACGGACCCGGCGGGCAAGCTGATTGTGGAGATAGGCCGCTTGCGGGATGCCTGCCTCTTGCTGGCTGGTGAACGCCCGTATCGCGAGTACCCGATGGACTGGGTTTTGCGTCATCTGCGGCAAGCTGGCTACCGTTGCGTGGATGCGCAGCGCTTTGCCATTCGCTATGGCGATGGTTTTATCCACGGCCAGCTGGATATGTGTGATGGACGCTTGCGTCGTCTGAAAGATCGCAATCTGGCCATGGCCTTATCCGAGCATGTTCAAGCCTTGCGTCAGCAAGCCCTGGCCTTGAACCAGTCTCTAGGCGGGCTGCGTCATGGCCATGACTATGTGATCTGCGCTGAAGCAATCTAAAAAAGAAAGCACCACAGGAAAACGCAACCGGGGGCACGATGCCCCCGGTTGCGTTTGTTGTTTCGCACAAACAGGCATCAAGATCGTCTTACAAAGCCCATTTCGTCCTAGGCCAAATGATCGAGATCAATAATTAGCCGACTTCCCGCATAAACTTGAAAACCGGACTGCGCCACAAACGACAGGCACAAAAAAAGCAGCCATCTGGCTGCTTGATCGCTGCGGGGCTTCATGAAAAAAATCAGCCCTGGTCTTGCAAAAAGCCCTTAAAGAGCCGTAAAACTGAACAATTCTGGCGCGTCCGACAGGAATCGAACCTGTATCGAGGGCTTCGGAAACCCTAATTCTATCCATTGAACTACGGACGCCAAGCTGGCTATTGTAGCGTGAGTTTGGACTTTTTTTCAGCAACTATCTGGCAATTGCATGAGACCTGAATCAAGAGTCAGATACAAGAGCGATACACTCCGCTATAATCCATGGTTGCGCGATCTTGGTCGGTGGCTAGGTAGACACGTCCTTGCGCACCCCAACTGGTAGGCGCAAGCCTTTATTGGTGGCCTTTAAGGCCCTCCCGTCATTTCTTGTACGAACTCGCAGGATCCGATAATGAGCAACACGGAACACAAACCCGAAGAACACAACGAGGGTCACAAAGCCATGATAAAAACCCCTAAACAATTGCTCGTGACCGTGGCTCTGGCTTTCTTGGTGCCCATCGCGATTATTGTCATGCTGGTCAGCCTGGTTACGTCCACCATGGGTGCAGGTGCTGGCTCTGCCGCCCTTTCGCCCGAAGCCATTGCAGCACGCATTCAGCCTGTTGCCGGTTTCAAACTGGTTGACGCCAATGCCGTCAAAGAGCTGAAGACGGGGCAACAAGTTTACGAAACCACCTGTACCGCCTGTCACGGCGCCGGTGTGGCCGGTGCGCCTAAGTTTGGCGACAAAGACGCCTGGGGCGATTTGCTCAAACTGGGCCAGGACGAACTGGTCAAGAACGCCATTCACGGTATCCGTGCCATGCCTGCCAAGGGTGGTAACCCATCGCTGGACGATATCGAAGTGGCTCGTGCCGTTGCTTACATGGCTAACGCTGCTGGCGCTGATTTCAAAGAACCTGAAGCTCCTGCTCCAGAAGGCGAAGATGCGGATGCAGCCAAGCCAGAAGCGGACGCTGCCCAGGACGCCAAGCCTGCCGATGCAGCCCCTGCTGCTGACGCTCCTAAAGCCACTGAAACAGCCGCTGCTGACGACTCCAAAGTTGACCCAGCCGGTATCAAGCTGTACGACACCGTTTGCTTTGCCTGTCACGCTGCCGGTATCGCTGGTGCGCCCAAGTTTGGCGATCAAGCAGCCTGGAAGCCTTATATCGAATCCGGTATGGACACTATGGTTCAAAAAGCCATTCACGGTGTAGGTGCCATGCCTCCCCGTGGCGGCTCGCAAGCCTCTGACGACGAGATCCGTGCCGCTGTTCAGCACATGGTTAACTCGGCCAAGTAAGATGGCAGCCACTCAGAAGCTCTGTCTTTAAACAGCGCCTCTGAACGGAACACACAAAAGCCCGATGAATCATCATCGGGCTTTTTGTTGGCTGTCGTTCCTCGACCATAAGCGTATGGTGACCACAGCCACAAACCAGGCGCCCATAAAAAAGCCCGAATTCGGTGTAATTCCGAATTCAGGCTTTAGTCCTGTGACGGTGGACTATCCGGCCTGCTAAGGCCTTCCGGGCAGGTAGAAACCTGCCTCCAGGCTAGCGGCTTACTTACCTCTTACTGCGCCTTGCACTGTGCCAGCGCCGTCAGGGACATGCCCAACTGGACGCGACGCTGCAACCAAGGGCTGGCGCGGTAGCGCATGTCACCCGTCACAGCTTGCAAGGTATTCAGTACATCCAGCAAGTCACGGGCACCCACCGCGTCACCCATGGACAGCGGGCCATTGTGCGGGTAACCCAGACCCAGACGCACGGCAGCATCAATGTCCGACGGCGTGGCAATCTGCTGTTGGGCAATATCGCTGGCGATGTTCACAATGGTTGCCACCAGACGTTGTGCAACAAAACCAGCCGAGTCTTCAATCACACTGACTGCCGTACCGTCGCTGGCCAACATGGCCCAGGCTTGGTCACGCCATTCTGGAGTGGTAGCTGCCGAGCACATCAAGACGCGGCGGCGGCCTTGCTCCAGGCCAAACAAGGTATCCAGCGCAAGGGTACGAGCCGGGTCCAGACCATGCAGGGACACCAGGGTAGCCACATCTTCGCCGTAGGGCGTCAACAGGATCAAGGCATCTGCTGGGGGCTGATCGCCTTCTACTACAGTCATGCCCAGCTCTGACAGCAACTGCTTGGCGCGCGCCTGACCTTGCTTGTGGTAGGGGGAGACCCACACAGGGGCAAAGGAAGCGACAGCAGGCACGGCAGGTTCTTGTGGAAGCTGCTTTTTACCCTCTACATACTTATAGAAGCCTTCGCCATTCTTGCGACCAAACAGCTTGCCCGCATGACGCACTGCCGTAATGGGAGAGGGACGGAAACGCGGCTCGTCATAGAACTGACGGTAGATGGATTCCATCACCGGATGCGACACGTCCAGCGCGGTCAGATCCAGCAGCTCAAACGGACCCATGCGGAAACCCGCCTGCTCGCGCATGATGGCATCGATCTGATAAAAAGGCGCCACGCATTCCTGGGCAATTTTCAGTCCTTCAATGTTCATGCCACGACCCGCGTGGTTCACGATAAAACCTGGCATGTCCTTGGCACGTACCGGCGTATGGCCCATCTCGCGCGACACCTGCATCAAGGCATCACCCACTTCCGGCGCTGTACGCAGACCGTCGATCACCTCGACCACTTTCATCAGGGCAACGGGGTTAAAGAAGTGATAACCCGCAACACGTTCGGGATGGCGGCAAGCCTGGGCAATGGCGGTAATCGACAGCGAAGAAGTGTTGGAAGCCAGCACGCAATCGGCCGACACAATCTCTTCCAGCTGCTGCAGCAAGCCTTGCTTGACGTCCAGGCGTTCCACGATGGCTTCCACCACCAGATCCGCCGCCGCCAAGGCCTGCAAGTCGCTGGCTGTTTGCAGGCACGCCTTGGCCGACTCGACCTGCTCAGCCGTCATGCGACCTTTCTCTTGCAGACGGCTCCAGACCGAGTGCACATCGGCCAAAGCCGCTTTAACTGAATCCGCATTCAGGTCATACAGCAAGACCTGCTTGCCAGCCTGGGCAGCAATCTGGGCAATGCCCCGTCCCATGGCACCGGCGCCAACAATAGCGATGGTTTGTATCTGTTTCATGATTCACAACCTGATCGAAAAGCAATAAAAATTAAGCCTGCTCGTGAGTGCTGGATAGCAAAGCATCGACCTCATGGGACGAAAGCTCCAACACACGCGCCAGGACCTCACGGGTATCCTCGCCCAGCCGCGGCGGCGCATTACGGTAGCGCACCGGCGTCGCGGACAAACGCAGCGGACTGGCCACCGACGGCACCGTACCGCCTTTCCCGGTTGGCAAGTCCAGACGCAAACCACGCGCCACCACCTGCGGGTCCTGATAAACCTGTTCCATCGTATTGATAGGGCCGGCCGGAATGCCCGCGGCTTCCAAGGCCTGCAGCCAGCCATCGCGTGTGCGGCTTAGCATGCACTCGGCCAATAAGGGCACCAGCACATCTCTGTGCGTGACACGCCCGGCATTGCGCGCAAAACGAGGATCATCCGCCCATTCAGGATGGCCCAGCTCCCGAACAAAAGCACGAAACTGGGCATCATTGCCTACCGCCACAATCAAATGCCCGTCACTGGCCGCAAAGACCTGATAGGGCACCAGATTCTGGTGTGCATTACCGGGGCGCTGTGGCGCCTGCCCGGTGCACAAGTAATTCATATTCTGATTGGCCATCATGGCCACTTGGCAATCCAGCAAGGCAATATCCAGATGCTGGCCCAAACCGCTGCGATAGCGCTCGACCACAGCTGCCAGGACAGCAACGGTGGCGTACATGCCCGTCATGACATCGGCAACGGCCACTCCTGCTTTCTGGGGCTCGCCGCCGGGTTCACCGGTCAGGGACATCAAACCGCCCAGGCCCTGGATCATGAAATCATAGCCAGGACGACTCGCATAGGGACCTGTCTGGCCAAAGCCGGTAATCGAACAATAAATCAGGGCCGGGTTGATGGCGTGCAGGCTTTCATAGTCCAGCCCGTACTTTTTCAGGCCACCGACTTTGAAGTTTTCCACCAGAATGTCGCAGCGAGAAACCAGCTTGCGCACCAGTTCAGCACCTTGTGCAGTGCCAATATCCAGGATGATGGACTCTTTATTGCGATTGGCCGCCCCAAAATAGGCCGCATCTTCCGTGTCCGCTCTGTGACCATCCTGCAAATACGGAGGCCCCCAGCCTCGGGTGTCATCCCCTGCTCCCGGACGCTCTACCTTGATGACTTCCGCCCCCAGATCCGCCAGATTTTGGGTACACCAAGGCCCGGCCAGTACGCGCGTCAAGTCCAGAACACGCAATCCCGCCAAAGGCGATTTTCGTTCAGTCGTGGTCATAGCAGACAAAAATCCTTCAAGTGGTTCATTGTGCACTATTGCCGCTTAGTCCGGTCTACGGACAGAAAAAAGTGCTCAAACAATGGTCATTTTCGGGCCGGAGGAAATTTGTGCGCCGCAACAAGCCGGGCTACGATAATCCATCCTAGAATAAGTCACGATAGATTATCAGCGGCAGATCTTCCTTGCAGGACCCCACCCCTTCAAGAGGCGGGGCAAATCATTCCATAACAGGAGACCGACCTTATGCCCTCGGCATTAACGCAGCAGCTTTACCAATCTATGACTCTGCCTGTGATGGCAGCTCCCATGTTCATCGTCTCGAACCCGGCCCTGGTGATCGCACAATGCGCCAGCGGCATCATCGGTTCAGTTCCCGCCCTGAATGCCCGTCCTCAGGAAAAGCTCAAGGACTGGCTGGACGAGATCGATAGCACTCTGGCCGAATTACGCGAACGCCACCCCGAGCGCCGCATCGCCCCCTACGCCATCAACCACATCATCCACCAGTCCAATGACAGGCTGGAGCAGGATTTGACGGTCTGCGCCGACCACAAGGTTCCGCTGGTCATCACCAGCCTGCGCGCTCCGCAGGACATCGTGCCGCATGTGCACGCCTGGGGCGGCAAGGTATTTCACGACGTCACCACCTTGCGCCACGCTGAAAAAGCGCTGGAAGCTGGTGTGGATGGCCTGATCGTGGTGGCCGCTGGTGCCGGTGGCCACGCGGGCACGTTGAGCCCCTTTGTGCTGGTGAACGAAATTCGCCGCATTTTTGACGGTCCGATTGCCTTGTCCGGTGCCATGACCAGTGGCCGCGACGTTCTGGCTGCTCAGGCTATGGGCGCCGATATGGCCTACATCGGCACCCGCTTTATCGCCAGCACCGAAGCCAATGCTTCGGACGATTACAAGAACATGATTGTCAAAGGCCGTGCCGCCGATATCGTCTACACCCCGCTGTTTACCGGCATCCCCGGCAACTACCTGAAAGACAGTATCCGCGCCGCCGGACTGGACCCGGACAAGCTGGATGCCGAAAAGGCGGCCGACACCGCCTTTGGCTCGGGCATGAGCAAGGCCTGGCGTGATATCTGGGGCGCTGGTCAAGGGATTGGCGGCATTGATTCCATCGAACCGACCGCCGACATCGTGGCTCGCATGCAGCGCGAATACCAGGAAGCCAAAGCGGCCTTGCTGGCCTCGCCATTCGCCTGAAACAGGAGCACGCCATGATACGTACTCACGATGCCGGCCATTGGCTGGAAATCACGCTGGATCGCCCGGAACGCCGCAATGCGCTGACCGGCCCCATGT
Organism: Alcaligenes sp. GW821-FHT11D07; assembly: GCF_058808495.1. Lineage (NCBI taxonomy): Bacteria > Pseudomonadati > Pseudomonadota > Betaproteobacteria > Burkholderiales > Alcaligenaceae > Alcaligenes > Alcaligenes sp. GW821-FHT11D07. Next base: position 115,526 of record NZ_JBXART010000002.1, on the reverse strand, counting down.
ACGAAGAGCTGGCCGACATCATTGACCAGGCCGATCAGAATCAACAATATCGTTCACTGATTCTGACCGGTGCGGGCGAGCATTTCTGTGCCGGCAACGACATCTCCGAACTGTCCAATGTGCGCAGCGGTACCGAGCCCCCACCCATCAAATTCCTGCGCAGTCTGGTGAAGGCAGATATTCCCATCATCGCGGCCGTGGAAGGCCATGCGGTGGGAATCGGTGTGACCTTGCTGCTGCATGCAGACTTTGTGTTTGCAGCCCGCGATGCGCGTCTGCGCATGCCCTTTACCGCTTTGGGTTTGTGCCCGGAAGGCGCTTCCAGCCACCTGCTGGCCCAATATGTGGGGCCACGCCGTGCCAACGAGTGGCTGCTACTGTCCAAGGCATTCAGCGCAGAAGAGGCCATGACAGACGGCCTGCTGACCGAGCTGACGGACCACGGCAACAGCCTGGAGGCCGCCCGCGCCTGCGCCCATTTACTGGCCGAGCAACCGCCGATTGCCCTGCGTACCAGCAAGCGCTTGCTGCGTGAACCCCAGCGCGAGGTGCTGTTGGAAGTGCTGGAGCGCGAACGCAAACTGTTTGCCAAGCTTCTTGAAGGTGAAGAAGCCCTGCGCATTCTGGGACAGATGAGCCAGAACCGCAGCGGCAAGTAAGACCACTGTTTGCCGGGTCGCTGCGCAAAGCCGCATGTGCAGCGATCTAGCCACAGTACCCCCCGATCAAATGGGGTGATTAGGGGCCTGCGAGATCAGGCCCCCATTTTTTTTTCTCGTATCCGCAAAAAATTCTTGCGTGCAAAAAAAAAATCGCTGTATTTTATTTTTTGCGCTGCAACAAATGCACCGCTTCACAACGTTCTTTGCGGATACGCCCATGACACACTCCTGTCCCCCCCAAGCCCAAGGCTTGTACCTTCCCGCTAACGAACACGACGCCTGCGGCGTTGGATTTATCGCACACATCAAAGGCCAGGCGAGCCACGCCATCATCACCCAAGGCCTCAAAATCCTGGAAAACCTCGATCACCGCGGTGCCGTAGGCGCAGACCCCCTGATGGGCGATGGCGCAGGCATCCTGATCCAGATCCCCGACCAGCTCTACCGCGAAGAAATGGCCGCCCAAGGCGTGACCCTGCCGCCCCCCGGTGAATACGGCGTGGCCATGGTCTTTCTGCCCAAAGAAACCGCGTCCCGCCTGGCCTGTGAACAGGAGCTGGAACGCGCTGTGCGTGCTGAAGGCCAGCACATGCTGGGTTGGCGTGATGTGCCCGTGGACAGCACCATGCCCATGTCGCCCACCGTCAAGGCCAATGAACCTGTCATTCGCCAGCTGTTCATCGGTCGCGGCCCGGATGTCATGGTGCCCGACGCACTGGAACGCAAGCTGTACGTCATCCGCAAAACTGCCAGCCACGCCATCTACCGCATGGATCTGGCCCACGGTCAGGAATATTTTGTGACCTCGGCCTCGGTGCGCACCATCGTCTACAAAGGCCTGTTGCTGGCGGATCAAGTAGGCCAGTACTACCGCGATCTGGCCGACCCACGCGCCTGCTCGGCCCTGGCCCTGGTGCACCAACGCTTTTCCACCAATACCTTCCCCGCCTGGCCCCTGGCCCACCCCTACCGCCTGATCGCCCACAACGGCGAGATCAACACGGTACAAGGCAACTTCAACTGGCTGCGCGCCCGCGAAGGGGCAATGGAATCGGCAGTATTGGGCTCGGATCTGCAAAAGCTCTACCCCATCGTCTACGAAGGCCAGTCCGACACCGCCACGTTCGACAACTGCCTGGAACTGCTGGTGATGGCGGGCTATTCACTGCCACACGCCATGATGATCATGATGCCGGAGGCTTGGGAGCAGCACGCCGAGATGGACGAGAGCCGCCGCGCTTTCTACGAATACTATGCCGCTCAGATGGAGCCTTGGGATGGCCCAGCCGCCATCGCCTTTACGGATGGCCTGCAAATCGGGGCCCTGCTGGACCGCAACGGCCTGCGCCCTGCCCGCTACATCATCACTGACGACGACATGATTGTGCTGGCTTCTGAAGCCGGCACCCTGCCTATCCCCGAGCACCGCATTGTCAAAAAATGGCGTCTGCAACCGGGAAAAATGCTGCTGATCGACCTGGAGCAAGGCCGCATCATTGACGATGCCGAGATCAAATCTCAACTGGCGAACACCCACCCCTACAAGCAATGGATTGAACGCCTGCGTTTGCGCCTGGACTCCCTGCCCAGCGTGCCCGGTGTACGTCCTCAACTGCCAGAGCGTGATCTGCTGGATCAGCAACAAGCCTTTGGCTGGACCCAGGAAGACATCAAAGTTGTGCTGCAGCCCATGGCCAGCAAAGGGGAAGAAGCGACCGGCTCCATGGGCAACGACGCGCCCCTGGCCGTGCTGTCCGACAAATCCAAACCCTTTTACAACTACTTCCGGCAATTGTTCGCCCAGGTCACCAACCCGCCTATCGATCCAATTCGGGAACAGATGGTGATGTCGCTGGTGTCCTTCATCGGCCCCAAGCCCAACCTGCTCGACATCAACAACGTCAATCCGCCCTTGCGCCTGGAAGTGGCCCAGCCCATTCTGAGCCCTGCTGACATGAGCCAGATCCGCCGCATTGAAGCGGCCAGCAATGGCAAATTCCGCAGCCAGGAGCTGGACATCATCTACCCCAGCGCCTGGGGCCCTGAAGGTATCGAGGCCAGCGTGGCTGCGCTGTGCGCCCGCGCTGCGGATGCCGTTCGAGATGGCTACAACATTCTGGTCCTGACCGACCGCCGCTGCGATGCCGAGCACGTCGCGATTCCCGCCCTGCTGGCGACCTCCGCCATTCATCAGCACCTGATTCGCAATGGACTGCGCACCCGCACCGGTCTGGTGGTTGAAACCGGCTCAGCCCGCGAGGTTCACCACTTCGCCTTGCTGGGTGCGTATGGCGCTGAAGCCATGCACCCTTGGCTGGCCTTTGAAAGCCTGCACCATCTGGCACAAGACCCCGTCAACCAGATCGACGAGGCTCAGGCCGAAAGCTACTACATCAAGGCCATCAACAAGGGCTTGTACAAGGTCATGTCCAAAATGGGCATCTCCACCTACATGTCCTATACCGGCGCACAGATTTTCGAGACCATAGGCCTGTCGCGCTCGCTGGTGGACAAATACTTTGTGGGCACCTCCTGTCCTGTTGAAGGCATCAATATCTTCACCGTGGCCGAAGAAGCACTGCGGCAGCATCGCGCCGCGTACAGCAGCGATCCTGTTCTGGAAGGCCAGCTGGAAGCAGGTGGTGATTACGCCGTGCGCGTCCGTGGCGAAGCCCATATGTGGACAGCCGATTCCATCGCCAAGCTGCAGCACGCCACCCGCAGCCAGAACTACAGCACCTACAAGGAATACGCTCAGCTCATCAACGATCAAAGCCGCCGTCACATGACGCTGCGCGGTCTGTTTGAGCTGCGTGTAGACGATGCCCAGGCTATCCCTCTGGAAGAGGTAGAACCGGCCAGCGAGATCGTCAAACGCTTTGCGACAGGTGCCATGTCGCTGGGCTCCATCTCCACCGAGGCCCACGCCGTCCTGGCCGTGGCCATGAACCGGATTGGCGGCAAGTCCAATACCGGCGAAGGCGGTGAGGACGAGCGACGCTATCTACACGAAATGCAGCATGGCAATAGCGGCATACGAAAAGGTGACACCTTGGCCAGCGTGCTGGGCCAGGATCGGGTATGTGCAGACATCGAGTTGCAGGACAAAGACTCGCTGCGTTCGCGCATCAAACAGGTCGCTTCCGGACGCTTTGGTGTGTCGGCCCAATACCTGTGCAGCGCGGACCAAATTCAGATCAAGATGGCACAAGGGGCCAAACCCGGCGAAGGCGGCCAGTTGCCCGGCCATAAAGTGTCTGAATACATTGCCAAGCTGCGTTACTCCGTCCCCGGCGTGGGTTTGATTTCCCCGCCCCCGCATCACGACATTTACTCCATTGAAGATCTGGCCCAACTGATTCACGACCTGAAAAACGTGAATCCCCAAGCCGATATTTCCGTCAAACTGGTCTCCAAAGTTGGTGTTGGTACAGTGGCTGCCGGTGTAGCTAAAGCCAAGGCCGACCACATCGTGATTGCTGGCCATGACGGCGGCACAGGTGCCTCGCCCCTGTCCTCCATCAAGCACGCTGGTACTCCGTGGGAATTGGGCCTGGCAGAAACCCAGCAAACCCTGCTGCTGAACCGCTTGCGCAGCCGTATTCGTCTGCAGGCCGATGGCCAGATGAAGACCGGCCGTGACGTGGTGATCGGCGCTTTGCTGGGTGCTGATGAGTTTGGCTTTGCCACCGCCCCGTTGGTCGTGGAAGGCTGCATCATGATGCGCAAATGCCACCTGAACACCTGCCCGGTGGGCGTTGCCACACAAGACCCGGTCCTGCGCAGCAAATTCAAAGGCAAGCCTGAGCATGTAGTGAATTACTTCTTCTTTGTGGCTGAAGAAGTGCGCGAACTGATGGCCAAGCTGGGTGTACGTCATTTTGATGATCTGATTGGACGCAGCGACTGGCTGGACATGCGTGCTGGCATCGAGCACTGGAAAGCCAATGGGCTGGACTTCTCGCGCCTGCTGCACAAGGTGGAGAACGAAGAGTCCCCACGCCAGATCGCAACGCAAGATCACGACCTGGATCACACCCTGGACCGCCAACTGATCGAGCGCAGCGCCATCACCTTGAATCAAGGCACGCCGCTCTCCTTCATCACTCCGGTGCGCAATCGCAACCGCAGCGTGGGTGCCATGCTGTCGGGCGTATTCACCAAGAAATACGGCCATCAAGGCCTGCCGGACGACAGCCTGCATATTCAGTGCAAAGGCACAGCCGGCCAAAGTTTTGGGGCCTTCCTGGCGCAGGGCATCACCCTGGATCTGGTGGGCGAGGCCAATGATTACGTAGGTAAAGGCTTGTCAGGTGGACGCATCATCGTGCGCTCGCCCAACGACTTCCGAGGCTACGGCCCAGACCACATCATCGTGGGCAACACCGTGCTTTACGGTGCTCTGGCCGGTGCCGCCTTCTTTAATGGCGTGGCCGGTGAACGCTTTGCTGTGCGTAACTCGGGTGCCAGCGCTGTCGTGGAAGGCGTAGGCGATCACGGTTGCGAATACATGACGGGCGGGACGGTGGTTGTGCTGGGAGAAGTAGGCCGAAACTTTGCCGCTGGCATGTCCGGTGGCGTGGCCTACGTCTGGGACCCGCAGCGACGTCTGCAACTGCGCTGCAATCCCGGCATGGTGGACCTGGAGCCTGTGCTGAGCAAGGCCGAACAAGAGATGAACAGCAGCATGGCCCAATGGCACAGCCGCAGCGCGCAAGGCGAGCGGCAAACCGACGACGCCATCTTGCAGCATCTGCTTCAAGAGCACTTCAAGGCCACCGGCAGCTTCCAGGCACGCGAGCTATTGAAAGACTGGGACAGCAGCCGTGCACAGTTCGTTAAAGTCATCCCGCGTGAATACCGCCGGGCACTGGCTGAGCTGTGGCAAGGCCCGCAAACCGGCAAAGCCGCCCCCAAAAGCAGTAAAACCCGCCGTTCGGCTTCGGCCTGAACCCTTCCCATCACCATCAGGAAACATACATCATGGGAAAGACGACTGGATTTCTAGAGTTTCAACGTCTGCAAGAGGCGGTAGAAGCTCCTTTAAAGCGGGTCAAACACTGGAAAGAGTTTGTCCAGGTATTGAATGACGAGCAGGCGGGCCAGCAAGCGGCCCGCTGCATGGATTGCGGCATCCCGTTCTGCCACAACGGATGCCCCGTCAACAACATCATTCCGGACTGGAATGATCTGGTGTACCGCCAGCAGTGGAAGCAAGCACTGGACGTGCTGCACTCCACCAACAACTTTCCGGAAATTACCGGACGCATCTGCCCGGCCCCCTGCGAGGCGGCCTGTACCTTGAACATAGACCGTGCGCCAGTGGGCATCAAATCCATCGAGCACGCCATTATCGACAAGGGTTGGGAACAGGGCTGGGTCGTTCCCCAAGTCCCCACCCATAAGACCGGCAAGCGTATTGCGGTCATCGGCTCCGGCCCGGCAGGGCTGGCCTGCGCACAGCAACTGGCGCGAGTCGGCCACGACATAACCGTGTACGAAAAGAGCGATCGCATCGGTGGCTTGATGCGCTACGGCATCCCTGACTTCAAGCTAGACAAACACCTGCTGGATCGCCGCATCGCCCAGATGCAGGCAGAGGGCGTGCAGTTCTGCCCCTCCACCTACATCGGTCAGGCAAGCGATCAGGCCGCCCAAGAGCCTGGGCTGAGCGTGATATCACCCGCCGAACTGGAACAACAGTTCGACGCTATCGTGCTGGCGGGCGGATCAGAAACCCCACGCTTGCTGGATGCCCCTGGCAGCCAGCTACAGGGCGTCCATCCGGCCATGGACTTTCTGCGTATCCAGAACCAGCAAGTAGCCGGATCACGCAGCACACCGGCTATCAGCGCCCAAGGCAAGCATGTTGTGGTCATCGGCGGTGGCGACACCGGTTCCGACTGCGTGGGCACCAGCACGCGTCAAGGCGCCAAATCAGTCACCCAGTTTGAACTGATGCCCCGCCCTCCCGAACAGGAAAATACCGAGCTGACCTGGCCCTACTGGCCTTTGAAACTGCGCACATCGTCCTCCCACGACGAAGGATGCGAGCGTGACTGGGCCATCAATACCGTAGAGCTGGAGGGGAAAAACGGACACGTCAAAGAACTGCGCGCCGTGCGAGTGGAATGGAAAAGCGATCCGGAAACAGGCCGCATGAGCATGACGCCCATTCCCGGCTCCGAAATGAGCTTCCCCGCCGACTTGGTCCTGCTGGCCATGGGCTTCACCGCCCCCGTGCAACAAGTCCTGGAAGCCTTCTCGGTCAAAGCCGACAACCGGGGCAACGTCGCTGCCAACACAGAGGACTACCAAACCAGCCGCAGCAAAGTCTTTGCAGCAGGCGACATGCGCCGCGGCCAGTCCCTGATCGTCTGGGCCATCCGCGAAGGCCGCCAATGCGCACGCTCCGTAGACGAGTTCCTGATGGGAAGTTCGACCTTACCTAGATAAGCCACCTCTTCACCCAGGCTTTGCTGAACGGCCTCTTCAAACTGAACTAGCGACTTCATGTACATGTCGCTACTCAAGCAGAAGAGGCCGTTTTTATTGGCGTGAGCAATAAGAGGAGACGCACGTGGCGGCTGCCATGAACCCTGAGCTGAGGGTCCGGGGTTGGGGGTTGGGGGCATTGAGCTGTCGAGCCGTTGAGCTATTGAGCAGTTAAGCAGTTAAGCAGTTAAGCAGTTAAGCAGTTAAGCAGGCTCATTTTGAAGCCCTTGTTGAGTGCTCGGGGGGAAGGAGCAGTCAGGGGGCTTGCCGCAGGCTGCTCATGGAGTAGGGATACAAGCACCTTGCTGTTCGAGTTCGACGCTTGTGCTTTGTCCGGGGGACAAAGCACCGAACGAGTTCAAGGTGCGCCCTACGCCATGAGTAGACAAGGGTACCGGTGCATAGCACCGGCAAGTCTCCGCTCCCTCCCCCCGAGCACTCAACAAGGGCTGTCCCACTGCCGCCCAGCTCCAACTCGCCCCACCACTCTCCAAGCATTCCTCGGCTCAAAACCACCCTCTAAAAGCCACTCCGCCCTCTGTCCGCAGCCTGTCCAAACCAGAGCCAACCGCTCCGCCACCAACACTCAGCCCCCACCCCAAAAAAACACCAAAACCGGCCTAAACCCCATTCCATAAGCTTCTGATTCTTGGGAATATTTCCTAATAACCAAGGGTTTTCCCCTAAAAGAGACAGAACACCCCAAACCCTAGGGTTTACCCTTGTGTTTTGACTAGGGAAAACCCTATAATGAGGATTCGTTAACTTAGACCTTCACCTTAAAGGGAAAGCAAATGTCTACCATGACCACTTACTCGCACTACATTCATTGGAGTGATGCTGTTGAGCGTGGGGTAATGCAGCATGCCCTGGAAAATGGTGAATCCGTGTCTTTAACTGCACTGACCAAAGCAGCGGCCAAACAAGTTTCCAAAGCCGCAAACGTGGTGTTCAAGTACATGGTCGAACTGACCCGTGCCTTGAACGAAGCCCGCAACCGTGATTCCCGGATGTCGGCCAGCTACTGGTAATAAGCCACGCATCACCGTCGTAACGCTCAAGCAAAACACCGCTTGATGTTGAAAAGCCTGCTGATTTAGCAGGCTTTTGTTTTTTGTACGATGACTAACACGGCTGCGAGCCACTACGCGCATTAATGCGCAGGACGGCGTCCTTGCTTCACTAAAGGGTTTGCAAGCGATTCCCTGTTCCTGGTTCATTCAAGTTTAGCGCTCAACAAAGAAATAGCCGCCAGTGCTAGACACATTATTTAGCCAACTGAGGATAGATAAAGGCCGGGAGCCTAAGCCAACCCCTTCTCAAGATTTTTTAAGATTTATTCAGTAAGTTCTTGAGCATATCCAGACGCTGCTTGGGACTTAAGGCCGCCTGCTCCGGGTCCTCTTGAACGCCAGGCTCTTCAATCTTCATCTCGTCAATAAAGCGGGAACGCTCACGCACCAGACTCTCGCGAGCGCGACGGCGCTTCTTGCACCAGCTTAGCCGCAGGCTGCGCTGAGCCCGAGTGATTCCCACATACATCAGGCGACGCTCTTCCTGAATACGCTGGGCCAGAATATCAGCCTCTTTAGCCGGGTCGATATCCTCGTCATCACGTCCTATGTGTGGCAGCAACCCCTCCTCTACTCCCACTAGAAATACATGCGGATATTCCAAACCCTTGGAAGCATGCAACGTGGATAGCTTGACCGCATCCGGGTCGTCGTCCTCGCCACGCTCCAGCATGGTGATCAAGGCGACTCGCTGCACCAGATCATTCAGACTAAGCTGATCATCGGCGGCTTTGGACTTCAGCCAGCTAATCAATTCCACGACGTTTTCCCAGCGCGTCTGCGCAGGGCGTTCATCAAACATATCGTATAGATAGCGCTCGTAATCAATGGCTCGCAGCAGTTCGTCCAGCAGCTCGCTGACCGAAGTCTCATGCTCGGGCGCATCGCTTTCCACCCGGTCCGCCCTTTGCTGAATACGCGAAATGAACTGGGCAAAGACACTCAAAGGCTCCAGCTGACGTTCCGGCAAACGATCCGTCAAGGCGATCTGTGACACCGCAGCGTACAGGGACAATTTTTGCTCGGCGGCGAACTGCCCCAAGACCTGCAAGGTAGCCTGACCAATCCCGCGACGCGGCGTGGTGGCGGCTCGAATGAAAGCAGGATCATCATCATCGTTAGCCACTACACGCAGGTAGGACAAAATGTCGCGAATCTCGGCCTTGTCGAAGAAGCTTTGTCCGCCCGAGATCGTATAAGGAATGCGCAGATTTCGTAGCGCCTGCTCGAAAATTCGGGCCTGATGATTGCCGCGATACAAGATTGCAAAGTCACGCCATTCAGCCTTGCGCTCGAAACGCTCGGCAGACAAACGCATGGCCACCGACTCCGCTTCGTTCTGCTCATCATCCGCGACGCTGATCTGGATGGGCTCTCCGTAGCCCAGGTCAGACCAAAGCTTCTTGCCAAACACCACCGGATTATTCCCAATCACATTATTGGCGGCGTGCAAGATCCGTTGCACGGAGCGGTAATTCTGCTCCAGCTTCACTACTTTCAGATTGGGATAGTCGCTGGGTAACTGCGCCAGGTTCTCGACCGTTGCGCCACGCCAGGCATAGATCGCCTGATCGTCATCCCCCACAACGGTGAACATGCTGCGCTGCCCGGTCAAGGAGCGCACCAGACGGTACTGGCACAGATTAGTGTCCTGATACTCATCCACCAGCAAGTACTGCATGCGATGCTGCCAGCGCTCGCGCACTTCCTGATTGCTTTCCATCAGTTGGGCTGGCAGACGAATCAGATCATCAAAGTCCACCGACTGATAGGCAATCAAAGTTGCCGCGTAATCGCGATAGATACGGGCAGCCTCGATCTGGCTAGGCGAGTTCGCAGCACGCTCCGCGTCGTCAGGCCCCATAAGCGCGTTTTTCCACAGGGAAATTTCCTGTTGAACAGACTTCAAACGACCTTTATCCGTCGTGACCAGCAACTCCTGAATAATCGCCAAAGCGTCGTTGGAGTCCAGAATGGAAAAGCGCGGTTTCAAATTCACATGCTGGGCTTCTTCGCGCAGAATACGCAGCCCCAGGGAGTGGAAGGTACTGACCGTCAAACCACGCAGCAGCTTGGGATCTACCAAGGCGCGAATACGCTCGTTCATTTCACGAGCGGCCTTATTGGTAAAAGTCAGCGCAACCACTTGCCTGCCGGTATAGCCACACTCGCGCAGCAGATACGCAATTTTTTGCGTAATCACCCGTGTTTTGCCACTGCCCGCTCCGGCCAGCACCAAACAGGGGCCGTCCATGTACAACACCGCCTGACGCTGCATGGCGTTCAGGTCGGTAGGAACGGTATGACCAGGAGTGGTGATGGAGGTGGACATGGCCTTAACAAGCCTAAATTTCAAGTGGATCGACTTCGATCGTAATACGAACTTTTTCCTGCTTGGCCAATTGAGCCACACGCGGGCCCCAATAGCGTACAAACGCCTGCAAGGCGGGCCGATGGACGCTTTCCAGCAACAACTGGGCACGCTCGACCTTGGCAACCCGCAAAACGCGCAAAGGTACGGGATCGTACAGGAAAACCTGGTCCGCACCCGGAAACTCGTTCGGATATTCTTCGGGCAAACGCCGCGCTTGAGTCAGCAAACGAATGGCATCCGCCAATTGCGGTGCCTCAGCCGACAACAGCACTTGGTAGGCAAAGGGCGGCAAACCAACCGACTCGCGCTCGTTCAAGGCGCTTTGAGCAAAGCCGATGTAATCGTGCTTGATCAGGCTTTGATAGACCGCTTGATCGGGATAGCCCGTCTGGATGATGACATCCGCCCCTTCAGTGTGGCGGCCTGCCCGGCCAGCCACCTGCATCAATTGAGCAAACAAGCGCTCCGGCGCCCGAAAGTCGTGGGCGAACAAGGTCGCGTCCGCATTCAGCACACCTACTAGGCTCAAGCGCGTGAAGTCATGGCCTTTGGCGACCATTTGCGTGCCCACCATAATGTCCACTTCGCCAGCATGCACTTGCTCAAACAGCTGCTGAGCACTGCCCTTTAAGCGCGTACTGTCCGCATCAATGCGCACCAAGCGCGCATTAGGGAACTGTTCACCCAGGAATTCTTCAATGCGCTGCGTGCCACGGCCCATGGGCTGCAAATCCTGGTCCCCGCAATCCGGACAAGCGCGAGGCACAGGCGCTTGATACCCACAGTGGTGACACTGCAGATTATGTTTAAAACCATTTTGCCGGTGCAGGACGGTATAGACCGTACAGCGTGGACATTGCGATAACCAGCCACAAGAAGCGCAATGCAGTACCGGGGCATAACCGCGCCGGTTGATAAAGACCAGCGACTGCTCTCCCCTGTCCAGACAGGCTTGCAGAGCTTCCAGCAACTGGGGCGAAAACCCCGACTCCAGGCGCAAATGGCGCGTGTCGACCAAACGTACACGCGGCATGGATACTTCTCGAGCCCGCTTGGGCAGGCTCAATAAACCATACCGACCTTGACGGGCATGATTCCAGCTTTCCAGCGAAGGCGTGGCCGATCCCAGGACCACCGGCACTTTTAGATCGTGCCCGCGCCAGACAGCCAAATCCCGCGCCGAGTAACGCAGGCCATCTTGCTGCTTGTACGAGCTGTCATGCTCCTCGTCCACAATAATCAGGCCTAAATCTGGCATGGGCGTGAAGATAGACAGACGCGTTCCCAACAGAATGCGGGCCTGCCCACTATTGACGCGTAACCACGCACGCAGGCGGTCGCCCTCGGACAAGCCACTGTGCAGCACGGCCAGCACATCACCCGGCAAGACTCGGGCCAAGCGAGCGCGCAACACCTGCTCGAACTGAGGGGTCAGATTGATTTCCGGCACCATGAACAAGACTTGGCGACCTGCAGCCAACACCTGTTCCAGCACCCGCATATAGACTTCGGTTTTACCGCTGCCCGTCACCCCATGCAGCAGCAAGCAACTGCCAGGTTTGGCCGCCACAATGCCATCTACCGCCGCCTGCTGTTCGGCGTTCAATACCGGCAGGACATCGCTGTCTACGGGATCTACCTTTTTTTCCTTGCGCTTGGCCATGCGCAGCACCGGTCCACCGGCTGAACGCTTGCCCAGATAAGCCGACGGCTTGCGCAGCGGCCCCGGCAGCGCGGGCATCATGACCTCGCCCAAGGGACGGTGATAGTAGGTGGAAGCAAAGCGTGCCATGCGCAGCCAATCCGGCGGGAAAGGCGGCAGGTCATCCAGGACCTGATCAATAGCTTTGACCTGTTCCGGCGGATAGGACGGCTGTTCGGGCAACGCCACCACCACACCTATCATTTGCCGCCGCCCAAAATGCACCAGGACACGCTGACCGATCAGGACGGGTTCGGTGTGCTGATAATCAAACACACCGTCCAAGGGAACGTCCAAAGCCACATGCAACCAAAAAGGTCCAGTGCTTGCCGATGCAGAAATAGCGTCAGGGGTGGCGGTCATGGATGGTGTTTCAAAAAGGGGCTGGCAGGGCTGAAAGCCTGATAAGTCAAGGCCTTAGAGAGCTGTGGATAACTTTGGGGAAAATGACATGAACAAAAAACACAAAGAAGCAAGCATGGATACAATTTAATTTTGAATATCTCTGAAATAACAATAAAACGCAAAGATATCAAGCAATTAAAACCGGGTATTGAAATCAAACCTTAAATATAAAGGCTTCAAATCCCGTGCTATCAGTGTGCATAACTTTGCGCACAAGCCCTGTGAGCTTGTGCGCAAACACAATCAAACGCTGTGGTGACGACGGCTGTAGGAATGCACTTCGTCGACCAGAATGCCTACGGCTTCCGGATCGGTGAAACGCGAAATACCATGGCCGAAGTTGAACACATGACCGCCCTGGCCTACCGGACCGAAGTCATCGATAACGCGACGCGCTTCACGACGAATGGCTTCTTCGCCACCGAACATGGTCATGGGGTCCAGGTTGCCTTGCAAAGCCAGCTTGTCCTGAATGCGGGTACGGGCACGCGACAGATTCACGGTCCAGTCCACACCCATGGCATCCGCGCCACAAGCGGCAATATCTTCCAGCCACATGCCACCGCCCTTGGTAAAGACAATGACAGGGATACGCTGGCCGTCGTGTTCGCGGATCAGACCATCCACCACTTGGCGGGTGTACGCCAGGGAGAATTCCTGGAACAGGGAGTCGGACAAAACACCGCCCCAGCTATCGAACAGCATCACAGCCTGAGCGCCAGCACGAATCTGGGCATTCAGGTAATCACGTGTGGTTTGAGCGTTGATTTCCAGCATGCGGTGCATCAGGTCAGGACGCTGATACATCAGGCTTTTGACCAGACGGTAATCGTCCGAGCCTTGGCCTTCCACCATGTAGCAGGCAATGGTCCAGGGGCTGCCTGCAAAACCGATCAGCGGCACTTTGCCGTCCAGTTCCTTGCGAATCAGCGATACGGCATCAAACACGTACTGCAATTTGGACATGTCTGGGGCTTCCAGAGCCATGACATCCGCTTCGGTACGCACAGGGCGGGCGAAACGCGGACCTTCACCGGCAACGAAGTCCAAACCCAGGCCCATTGCGTGCGGTACGGTCAGGATGTCCGAGAACAAAATGGCGGCATCCAGATCGAAACGACGCAAAGGCTGCAAGGTCACTTCACATGCAAATTCGGGATTTTGAGCCAGCTGCATGAAAGAACCGGCCTGGGCACGGGTAGCATTGTATTCAGGCAGGTAGCGCCCGGCCTGGCGCATCAGCCAGATGGGGGTGTAAGGCACAGGCTCACGCAGTAGCGCGCGCAGGAAAACATCGTTTTTTAATTGAGGTAAAGACACGGCAATCCCTATTGAAAAATGCCTGTTAATTTTAACCATCGTGTTCGTCGTCTGGGTTTGATGCGGATCGAAAGCGTGCTGCATCGATATGGTGTTTGCGCATCAGTGCCCAGAAAGCACGCCGGTGCTTTTGCGCGGAGCGGGCCGCCATGGCGATATTGCCGCTATGGCGATCAAGGGCGGCATGGATATAGGCCTGCTCAAAGCGGGCCACGATCCGTCCCTTGGCAACTTTGAAGGATTCCTGGCTGCTTGCGTAGCGCGAAGCTACCGCCGCAGCATAGGCTTCCAGCGTCGTCCCTTCCTGTTGCAAGATAGTTTGCGACAGGTGCTGCTCCGTTGGGCCGGGGTGCAGGACCAGATCCTGGTTTTCCTGCACCCTATAGTGTATCCGACCCGGCAAGCCCGGTTCATTCAAAGCGTGGGAAGACGATTGCAAACGCTGTCGATTGATGCGGGCGCGCAAATCATCCAGACATAAAGGCTCGCGCACGTAATCGGCCATTCCCAGTTCCAGCAGATCGGTCAGGGCAGCAGCCTTGATGGCGGCGCGCACCAAACCAAACACGGGAACAGGCAAATGCCCTTGAGCGGCAGACAGGGCACGGCGCACTTGAATCAAGGTGGCCGCCTCGACAGGAATCAGACAGGCATCAAAACGCAGCAGCAAGGCCGCCGAGCGGCGCAAAAACAAATAGTCCTGATCGGGCTGGGGTGCCGGAGGCGCTTGCAAGGCTTGCAGCTGCAAACGTTCGCAAGGCGGGATGATGGCCAATAAATTCTGGGCCCAGTTGGGCTGAGGATGCAGCAGGGCGCAATCGAGGTGTAGACGCATGAGACTATCCTTGAGAAGCCGGGTGAGCCACATCGGCCACCCCAATCGAGAGCTTCTAGAATAGAAATCCCGCCTGTTTGCCAACAGTCGGGATTGCGTCTACGTACCTGTACTTAATCGCCGCAAATGCGGCTGCGACGCCATTCGCTGGGCGATACGCCGTAGCGTCGCCGGAAGGCGTGACTGAAGACAGCGGCATCGGAAAAACCCATTTGCCAGGCCAGTTCGCTGATCTGGCGGCCGGGTTTGCCGTCCACCAATAACTGACAGGCACGCTCCAATCGAGCAGCCATGATGTAGTCAGCCGGTGCTTGTCCACACAGCTCAAAGAGCTTGTAAAGATAACGGCGTGAGATCCGAAACTGCAGGGCCAAAGACTGGGCATTCAAGCCGGTATCGCCGACGTGATCCTGCACATATTGCTGAATCTGCAGCAATTGACCACGCCGCACTTCATCCAGCGCGGATTCGGTGGGAACCGGCCGGCCATCGGCCAAGCTCAAGGCCATCATGCGGATGACGGTCTGGGATAATTCGCTCAGGGCCGAGGGCGATAAATGCCCGCGCTCTTGCAAACCAAGGCGCAGCATGTCCATCGCAATACGTGCGGGCCCAGCTGTTGCCGAAAAAGACCGCGCAACGGCATCGCTTAGCCAAGGTAGCCAAGGCAACAAGCGCTCTTCTTCAAACTGCAACACCAGAAAATGGGATTGATCCTGAACAGCAACTTCGTAAGGACGGGTGGTGTCATAAATGCCCCACTCGCCAGCCTGCAAGATGCCGGTGCGATTATTCTGCTCGATCTGGCTGCTGCCGCTGATTTGCAACGTGACTTTATACAGAGCTTGTTCGGACTTGCTGGCCAGTGCCTGGGTGCGTCGCACCCGCTGCGCGCTGGTACACAATTCCATGACATCCACCGAGCCCATGCGGTCTGTTGCGGCCCGGTTGGAAAAACCCCGGCGCGACTCGGGCTGGACTTCCAAGGGCACAAAATACGCGCACACCACTTCCTGCCAAGCAGCCAGGCTCTTGAAAGAAGCGGTAGGAGTGCGCAATAACATAGACATCGCCTAGGGGCCTTTGCGGCCAACGCTATTGATGGGGGTGGGAGGCAGAACATGCCTCCTTTCTTATAGCCCTAAAAAATTCAAGCGTCTACGGTCGTTAACCCGCTGTATCAGCGCTCCATCGAACCATACAGATAAGGAGCAGGCTCCAGACCCAGGCTGTTCATCTGGGCAGTTAATTCGGTACGCGCCTTGAGCACATCGTCAAAACGGTGGCGTCGTGACGCCCCGACTTCTGCCGATGTAAAGGGCCGGTAATCCGCGGTCATTTCTTCGGGACTAAATTTTGCCACAATCCAGTTCAGCACCCGAGCCAGATCAGCATTGTCCAACTGCGACTGCGAGGCTCCGGGCACACGGATCATATAATCGCGCCCCGCTGGCAAGCGTGTAAACAAGCCAATGGACTGGTTGAAGTCTGGAATACCGCGGTGCGTCAGACCGTGACCATCGTAGCGATGGCAGCCTGCGCATTGCAGCATATAGTCTTTAAAAGCCTGAGAACTTTGCAGGTAATCGCCCGTTCCGGCCATCTCTTCTTGGGCATGGGCCCAAGGCGTAAACGCCAGGAGTACGGCGCCCAAACAGGCCAGGCGCAAAGATGTCCACACAGTGATGCCTCCTTCTGACACCGGGCGCTGTCCCAGCCGCCCGGCATATCTCAACCTTGGGGCCTGCGCACAGGCCCGTCAGGTTTTTTAGTTTTTAGCCAAGCCAACCAGCACGGACGTTGTGCAGTGGAAGGTGCTGTTCTCGTTGGCCATGCACCAGTTCACGTCATTGTGCAGGAAGAACTCGTAGCCTGGACGCTCGCGGGTTTGCGTGTTGCACTGGCAACGACCGCAAGCCGTTTTACCGCAGCAATCGTGGTAGCTGATCAAGTAGTCTTTGCCGTCATGCGGGTTGTGGCAAGTACCAATCCACGAGATGGGCGAGGGGGTCGAGCCGGGGGGGCAGGTTGTGGTCGTGCCACCGCAGCAAGAACACAGGAACCCGTCCACTGCGCAATGACGCCAGTAGTCGCAGGAGTTGACCTCGTCTTCATTGGCCAGATCCGGGTTCAAGCTAAGGTGATCTGCACCACTGCTGCCACCACCGCCAGCCGCACGGGCCACTGGCAATACGGGCAGCACAAAGGCCGAGCCAACCATGAGTTTGCCCACCGAGCGCAGCACGCTGCGACGCGAAGTCTTGTGGGCGACAGAACGGGAGAGACTCTCCCCAAATTTATCCAGCCAACGCATTGACGTTCTCCTTTCGTGATACCTGCACTTGCTTCATGCCCGAGTCACCGGCCAAATATTCCTGCGCCGACGCTACGCCCAGATCTTTGGCGTTGAACAGGCTTTCCAGCTGCTCACGCGAATTGACCAGGCCCTTGGCGCGCACTACACCACTTTCGTCGATCAGCACGGCGTAAGGCAGTTTGCTGATCTGAAAGCCCATGCCCAACTGCGTGGACAAGACGTAAGGGAAGGCATCCAGCTGTGCTTTCTGGTAGAAAGCCAGATGCTCGGGCATCTCGCCATCGCTGGCCAGCAAGATATCCACCCACTGACCTTCCGAGCCCTGGATGGACTTCAGAATAGGCAGCAACTTCTTGCACACCGGGCACGTAGGCGACATGAAGAAAATCAGTTGGCTGCGTGGGCCAGCCACACCGACCGAAACAGCACGACCGCGCAGGTCCTGCAATTGCAGCACAGGCGCAGCATCCCCCACCTGCGGGCCTTTATCCATAGTCAGGGCACCCATGGGGGCGACCCGTTCATACAACACGCCAATCTGGCGCGACAGGGCAAGTACAACCAGCACCAGGGCCAGTACGATTACCCATAAAATGACGTTGGAAATCATTAAAGCGGTCATTTAGGTCTCCTAAGAATTCTGCATTTTCTGGAATTTCAGATGGGATTCGATCAGCTGGTTGGCAGCGTAGTACAGGCCCAGCAAGGCCAGGGTGGCGCCAAAAAAGGTCAAGCCATCCATCCAGACCAGTTCACGGGCGCTGTTGACTGCCCAGTCACCGCTGGCAACAGCCAAGGCCGCCAGCAAGGCATTGCGAGCGACCAGCCACCAGGACAAACCGCCCGATGACTCACCCAGTCCGGAGCAACCGCAATCGACATCACGGCGGCCACGCAACAGGTTGATCACAATGCCGCTGCTTGCTACCAGCAAGACACACAAGGCCAAGGCAGCACCCAGCGAACGACTGGCTGGCCACAGCAACAAAGGCGTGCTCAGCGCCTCGGCCGCCACGAACAGCACGCTGAATGGACGCAGCAATACTTCCGGCAACAGTCGATATCCCCCAACGGCTGCCTCAAACAGGCTGAAGTGACGCAATTTATCCAGCGCCCCCAGTCCCATCAGCACGGCCAAGCAAGCCAGGCTGGCATAGGTCAGGACCGGGTCCATATCAGACCCCCCCTACCGGGTGGAACTGAACTTGCAAGGAAGCCTCGGCAGCGCCTTCAATCGTGCGCAGGAGCTTGGGTTCAGTCTGGCTGATGTCATAGACGTTCACGTTGCCACCATCCAGAGTCAGCATCAGATTGCGATCCTGATCAATGGTCATGGACAAGGCATCACGTCCAGGAATACGCGCTACGCGTTTTTTGGTCTTGGTATCCATGACCCAGATCTCGGCAGCGGGGAACTTGTGTGTGCCCTCTTTGCCATCCGGGTGCATGAAGACATACATGCGACCACTGGCGCGATGCAGGCCCACCAGGTTGTAGCCACCCGGCACCCAGTTTTGAGCCTTGTCCTCTTCGGTCAACAAAGACCAGGGGCCTTCAACCTTGACCTCGTCACCGCTGAAATCCGCGCTGTAGACGTTGGAGTAGTAGGACACAAAATGAGCCTTGTCCTTATCCAGAGCCGGGGCGATGAAAATGGGGTCGTCCTTGACCGAGAACATCTGTTTGCTGCGCGACTGGCTGGCTACCTTGCCGTCCTCGCCCAGATTGATGGTCAGCAAGCCGCCGTCACCACAAATGGTCATGAAGCTGCGCGGGCGATTGGGCTGAGGGATCACGCTCCAGCAACCAGCCGCTGCGGTGACATCTTCCACGTAATCGCCCTTGGCCACGTCCACGATACCGATAGAGGTCGCAGGCGAAGCGTTTTGCAGCACGATGAACTTGCCGTCTGTGGTCTGACGGAACAGGCCGTCATAGTTCAGACCTTGCACGCGCTTGGGTGGCAGGGAAATTTCTTTGTCGAAAGTCAGCTTGTCGGCATCCCATACTTCCACCACGTCGGAGCGCTTACCGCGGGTAATGCGCTCGTGATAGGTGGTCATGGTGTAGATTTTCTTGCCGTCATTGGACAACTGCACATGGCCGTTAAACGCCGTGGGCACCATGCCCAGGAATTTGCCGTTGGTGTAGTCATACACATGCACACGGCTTTCAGTCAGGTGCATGAACACGGAGTCCATGACATAGATGCGGTTTTCCTGGGGGGCAGAAACGCTGTGACCACCAGTCAGGACTTCGCGCGGCTTGTCCTGGGCCTGGGCTCCACCGGCCACTACCATCAGCCCCAGCAAAGCGGCGGCGGTTGATAATTTAAATTTAGACTTCATTGGATGGCTCTCCTCATGGGCGTCCACGCTGTCAGAACGCATAGGCATAACGGAATTGCAGGCCGCGCATGCGCGGGCCATTCTCGACTTTCAAATCATGGATGTACTGCAATTGCACTTGGTGGGCATCGGTCAGCTGATGCGTGATCTCGGCCGCCAACTGATGGTTGCGCGCCCGAGTGACGACGGTTTCACCGGCCACTTTTTCACGCCCGCCGGTTTCATAGCGGTAGCGCAGACCCACATAGGTTTTTTCAGTCAGATTGGTTGAGACCAGCGCCATCAGGCGAATGGCCGTGTCTTTTTTCAGGGTCTGGCCGTAGTAGTTCTTGTTATTGCCAAAGAACTCGAACTCCGCCACGCCTTCCACAAAAGAGGACTCGCCAAAGCCTTTCACAATGGCAAAGTCCTGGATCGTGCTCCAGCGATTCTTGCCAGAGGACACATCCGCTTGCGAGCCGTGGTAGCGGCCTGTGGGTGCCGTAATAAAGGGCTCCCAGGCAAACCAGAAACGGTTTTCGGGGTCATTGTGCAACCAGACGGCAGCACCGGCAGTGACATCACCCACGCCTGTCATGCGGTCGCGGTCTGCACCGGGGATATCCAGCGTATTGCGAAAGCCCGGCACGATCAGTTCGTACTGCACCGTTTTGCCGGCCAATTCCCGAAAGTGCATCTGGCGATAAATCATGCCTTGCACATTGAGTTTTGGGCTTTCACCCACGCGTGAACCCTGATCATAAAAACCATGCGACTTCAGGCCCATCATGTAAACGGCCAAGATATTGGTCCCTACCGGAGCAGGTATCCAGTCCCGAGCACTGGGGTCACCTGCAAAGGCTGCCCCGGCACTGACGCCGCTCAAGGCCAAGGCCAGAGCGGTCCGCTGCAATATTGCATACATTATTGTTGTCTCCTCAAAGAGGCGCGAACGGTATCGTTATTGTGTTCGCGCCTTCAAGCCTTGCTAGGCTGCCGGGTAGGCCATGCAGACCGATTTGGTCTCCAGATAGGCCTCTACCGCAGCGCGCCCGTGCTCCCGACCCAGGCCGGACTGCTTGTAGCCACCAAAGGGCATGCTGGGGTCCAGCATGTTGTGGGTGTTGACCCACACGGTTCCGGCCTTGATGCCAGCAGTCAAACGCTGGACGCGGGCCAGATCCTGACTCCAGACGCTGGCACCCAAGCCAAAGTCTGTATCGTTGGCCATTGCCAGTGCTTGCGCCTCAGTTTCAAATGGAGTCGCCACCACAACAGGGCCAAAGATCTCTTCACGCATGATGCGGGCATCGGGTGCCACATCAGCAAAAACGGTGGGGCGTACAAAGTAGCCCTGCTCGGGACGGGCGCCCTCGCCTGCCAACATGCGGCCGCCTTGCTGGCGACCCACATCGATGTAGTTCTGTACACGCTGCTGATGACGGGCGGAAATCAACGGAGCAATCTGAGTGGACTGCTCAAAGCCGGAGCCCAGCGTCATGGAGGAAGCCAGGTCAGCAACCCCTTGCACCACACGCTCGTAAATCCCTTTTTGCACGAACAGGCGCGAACCGGCGGTACATACCTGGCCCTGGTTAAAGAAGATGGCATTGGCTGCGCCCTGAATAGCCATGTCCACATCGCAGTCATCCATGATGACCACAGGGGACTTGCCGCCCAATTCCAGCGACATGCGCTTCATGTCGTTGACGGCTTGATGGCCAATCAACTTGCCCACTTCAGTGGAGCCGGTAAAGGAGATCTTGTTGACGCCAGGATGGGCAGTCAGAGCAGCACCTGTGCTTTCGCCACGGCCGGTAATCACGTTGATCACACCCGCGGGAAAGCCTGCTTCCAGTGCCAGTTCAGCCAGGCGAATGGCGGTCAACGGTGTTTCTTCAGCAGGTTTCAACACCACGGTGCAACCAGCAGCCATGGCTGGTGCAATCTTCCAGACGGCCATCAGCAGCGGGAAGTTCCAGGGCACGATGGCGCCTACGACACCGACAGGTTCCTGACGGGTGTAAGCGTGGTATTTCACGCCGGGAGGAAAGCCGATGGAAGGTGACAGCAATTCACCATTCATCTTGGTTGCCCAGCCAGCCATGTAGCGCAGCCACTGTGCGCTGGCAGCCACTTCCAGACCGTAGGAGAAAAACAGCAGCTTGCCGTTGTTCAGTGTTTCCAGGCGAGCCAGCTCATCCGCATGGGATTCGACCAGATCAGCCAAACGCAGCAAGAGGCGCTCGCGCTGGGCGGGCAGCATCTGTGCCCATTCACCGTGTTCCAAAGCCTGGCGTGCCGCACGCACGGCAAGGTCTACGCCTTGAGCACCCGCTTCCGGCTGATGTGCAATTACTTGTCCCGTTGCGGGGTCATACACGGGGATGGTGGGTCCCTGAGATTCAGTGACGGGCTTGCCGTCAATAATCATGTGTTCGCGAATCGCGTTGCGCTCGGGTTGTACGTCCTGCCCCATAGTCTGTCTCCACACGGAATAGTTGATTCTTAACGAATCCAGTATAGGGACGAGGACTAGGCCGGACTTGTGATTCTGTGCACGGGGGCTTGTTGATTTGGGTACGGAGTGCGCGCTGAGCTGCGTTAGAACAAATCCAGTTGCGCGGGCAGGCTGGCCTGAATGTCGCCATGACCGGTCAAATGCACACGTCGTTCAAAGTCCAGCAAGCTGGCTTTGCGATGCAGGCCGGAGCTAAAGCCGGTGAGCATGCCATTGGCCCCCTGCACGCGATGGCAGGGCACGATAATGCTGATGGGGTTTAAGCCGCAAGCCTGGCCCACGGCCCGCACGGCCTTAGGACGGCCCAAATGCTCGGCCATCTGCCCATAGGTCCAGGTCTGGCCGTAGGGAATGGTTTGCAGTGCTTGCCAGACCTGACGCTGAAACTCGGTGCCCTGCAAGCTGAACGGCAAATCAAACTGCTGCAGGCGACCGGAAAAGTAGTCATCCAGCTGTGCTTGCACGGGGGCTGCCAAAGCAGGTTCTGGCACCAGACCGGCCAACTGTTCGGGAGTCAGTCCATGCACGGTGTCTTCTTCAAAGTCCAGGCGCAGCAAGGCACCTTGAGCATCGACCAGCAAACGCATCAGCCCTAAAGGCGTGTCAAAGCAGGCAGTACGCAGCCCGACGTAGGCAAACATGGCAATCCCATTCCAAGGGCAGAATGTTTGATCATACTGCGCCCGACAGCTCTGCTCAAAAGAGATAAAAAACAGGGTAAACAGCGCCGGGGACTCCTGGCTCTGTTTACCCTGCAAATCCAACAAGTGCAGCAGTTACTCAAGTACAGCAAGGTTCTAAACGGCTTGTACGCCTTTCACAGACAAATCCAGGCCCACACGACGCACCACGGCCTCGAACTCGTCGCAGCTGATGTGATCCAGCGGCGTGGCCGGATCGCGAGTGGCATCACAAGCGATGATGCCACGGCGCATATAGGAATATTTGCGCAGGGCCAGGGCCACCAGTGGCTGGAATTCGTAGCGAATCAGCGAACAATAATGATCAAACACACGAGCAGCTTCTTCTTGCTCGCCCTGACGATGCAAGGCGTAGACCTTCAGCAAAATCTCCGGGAAGGAAAACCCCGTTACCACGCCATCGGCACCGCGCTGAAGTTCCTCCAGAAAATGCATGCCGCCCAGGCCACTCAGGATAGGCAGGGTGTCGCCCGCCAAGCCGCGCACGGCGGTAATTTTCTGACCCACAGGGGGGTCTTCAGAATTCAGAATCGCCACCCCGGCCTCCCCTTGCAGCCGGACGGCCAAGCTGGGGCTGATACGGGCAGCAAACAACTCCGGGAAGTCATGAATCACCACCGGCAAGCGGATGGCCTGAACAATCTGCCGGTAATAGGACACTTGCATATCGTCATCCGCACCCGCCAGCGGGGCGACGAAAATAGCATCGGCACCCAGATCCTCGGCGCTGCGGGCCTGCTCTACCGCCGCGGCCGTACCCAGCGCACGCACGCCTACCCACACGGGCACGGCACCGCGCACCGCCGCCACTACCGTTTCAATGACACGGCGTCGCTCGAAGGTACTGAGCTTATGCAGCTCCCCCATCACTCCCAAAATGGCCAGGCCGTGAATGCCGGCCTCCAGCTGGAAATTCACCAGGCTGACCAGGCTTTGCAAATCCAGCTCGCCACCGGGTTTGAACGGGGTGGGGCAAATGGAAAAGACACCTTTATTTTTCATAGCTATGTAATCGGCTCAACGAGGAATGACAAACGGCTTTTGCATGCGCGAAATAGCACGCACCAAGGGCCACAAAAGAATGAAATAAATCAGGGCAGCGGCCACCAGCGGGGTTTGGCTATAGGTTTCACCCTGCACAATCTGGGCCGAACGCAGCAACTCGGGCAAAGCAACAGCCGACGCGATCGAGGTTTGCTTGATGGCTTCCAGCGTATTGCTGGCCAGATCAGGGATCACATTGCGCACACCCTGGGGCACGACTACATACGTCATGGCCTGACGGGCGTTCAAACCGGTAGAGCGAGCCGCCTCGTTTTGGCCAGGCGACACGGACTCCAGACCGGCACGGAAAATCTCCGCAAAGTAGCCGCTGCTGTTGAGCACCAGCGCCAGCACGGTGGCTGAGAACTCATTTAAGGGCAGGCCCAAAAACGGCAGGCCGTAATAAATAAAGATCAGCAGCACCAAGGGCGGGAAGGCGCGGAAAAAATCCACGTACAGCAAGATCAGGCGGTTCAGCCAGCGATGACGCTGGTAGTGCAGGCAGGCAATCACCAGACCCAGCAAAGCGGCCAAGGGCACAATGATCACGGACAGTTTTACCGTCAGCCACAGACCTTGCATCAGCAGCGGCCAGGCGGCGGAAATCACTTCCGGATTCAAAAAAGTATTGATCAGTTCCATAGCGTGTCCCTCCTACGACTTGATCGCGTAGCGCCGTTCGAGCACCCGCGTCAGGTAAACGAAGGGGAAGAAAATCAGGCAGAACAAAATGGCTCCCGCGGTAAACGCGGTGGGATTAGCAATATTGGATTGGATATTGCTGGAGACATTCAGCAGCTCCGGCACCGCAATCACCGAGCCCAAAGTTGTGCCTTTGGTAATGCCAATGGCCCGATTGGTCAGCGGTGGAATGGCCAGCCGTACCGCCTGCGGCAAAATGATGGCAAACAGCGTCTGGCTAAAGCTCATGCCTGTGGAGCGGCCTGCTTCCCACTGGCCGGTAGGCACAGAGGCAATACCGGACCAGAAGATTTCTTCAGCAAAGGCTGACAGCACCAGGCTTAAAGCCAGCACCGTGGCCGGGACAGGCTCGATCACAATGCCCACCGACGGCAGGGCAAAAAAGACCAGCACAATAATGACCAACTGCGGGATCGCGCGAAACACGTCCACATACAGCGTCATCAGGATATTGACGGGACGCCAGCCATAACAACGCAGCACAGCCAATGCCAGCCCCAGGACCGTGCCCAGAACCACGGTCATCACCGCCATTTGCAAGGTCACCCAAAAGCCCTGCATGATCTCGGGCAAATGAGGGCTGATCAGCGTCCAGTTAAAGAAGTAGTAAAGGATCTTCTCCATAGGGGCCTCAGTGCATGCGGCTCAGAAAATCCTGAATACGCTTGTGAGGCGACTTGCTCAGAATTTCATCGGGACTGCCCTGGTCCAGAATCACGCCCTGGTCCATGAACACGATGCGATCACCCACTTCGCGGGCGAACTGCATTTCATGGGTAACAATCACCATCGTCATGCCCGCATCGCGGGTACGTTTCATGACATTCAGCACTTCACCCACCAGCTCCGGGTCCAGACCCGAGGTAGGCTCATCAAACAGCATGACTTTGGGTTCCAGCGCCAGAGCACGGGCAATGCCTACTCGCTGTTGCTGACCGCCGGACAACTGGCTGGGATAGTGCTCCATACGCTCGGCCAGCCCCACTTGTTCCAAGTGATGGCGGGCCTGCTCCTGGGCCTGAGCCTTGGACACTTTTTTGACTTTGCGCAGCGCCAGCATCACATTGCCCAGCGCCGTCATGTGCGGGTACAGGTGAATGCCTTGAAACACCATGCCTATGTTTTGCCGGACCTGATTCAGGTCGGTGCGCGGACAGGTCACATCACTGCCGGCCACCACAATAGAGCCGCTGGTAGGGGTTTCCAGACGATTGATACAACGCAGGCAGGTACTTTTCCCCGAGCCCGAGCCGCCAATCATCACCACAACTTCGCCGGTGTTGACGCTCAGATCTATGCCTTTAAGAATTTCGGCCTGCCCAAACGATTTGCGCAAGCCCTGGATGCGGACGATTTCATTCATGGTCGCTCCTTGACGCGCCTGCCACGGGGGCAGGCGGGGACCGGCCCATACAGGGCCATATAGCTAGGAAAACAGCGTCAGGACGCTATCAGGGACGGGAGCAGTCGGGAGTGTGCTCGGTAGGCTCGTAGCCGGGGAAGTCAGGTACGCCGTAGCCGGGGAAAACCACCGTCATGGCAGTGCCCGCATTAGGCTCGGTACCAAACCACTTCACGTGCAACTTGGACAAGGAGCCGTCTTGCTTCATGCACTCCAGTACTTCATCGACCTTATTGCGCAAGGCCACGTCATCCTGGCGGAAGGCAAAGGCATAGTTGGCCTCGGTGGTCATGTCATAGACCGGGGCCAGAGTGGGTGTTTGGGTGGCGATGTAGCGCGCCAGCGGAGTCTCGGACATATTGGCAAAGGCACGACCAATGGCAACGGCCTGCACCGCATCGGTGTTCTTGTTAAAGCGCTGGATCTTGTAGCCGTATTTTTCCTGGTTATCCTGCAACCAGCGGTCCGAGAAACTGCCGTTATTGACGGCAATAGTCTTGTCCTTCAAGTCTTCCAGCGAATTGACTGTTGCGCCTTTTTTGGCCAGAAAGCTCAAGCCACCAGCCATATAGGGCTCGGCGAACAGCATTTGCTGGGCACGTTCCCGCGTGGTGTTGGTGGGGGCAGCCACCATGTCATAGCGGCTGGAAAACAGGCCCGCAAAAATAGCGGAAAACGGGGTGTCGATCACTTCTGCCCCGTCATACCCCATGCGCTGGGCCACTTCCTGGGTCAGATCGTTGGAAAAACCGTCCGTTTTACCGTCGGTGCCACGCATGAAAAAGGGCACCAGGCCCACGTCAGCCGCAACTTTGAATTTCTTGCCCTGATTGGGATTATCTGCATGAGCCGGCAGGCTCAAGGCCAGGCCAGCGGCCAGTGCAGCCAGCATCCAAGCCGCTTTGTGGCTGACGCGTCCCAAGCGGGAAGCGGTGTTTGTGCGTGATACGGCCGCGTCCAACGCGGCGATTGTGTGTACGCCTTGCATAAGGTCTCCTTGCCATCCATTTTCTGTTTGTAGTGCTTCAATTCTAGGGGTGGCAAAACCTTGATGTCATATGCTTTTTTATTAACTCCACATAACATAGTGTTAATTCAAGACCTGTGCACCCGGCCTGCATTTAGCGCCAGCCAGGGCAAAGCAGCTTTTCGTCCAAAGAGTCCTAAGCCCAGCCTGCTCGCATACCCCTAGACGATGTCGTCACCAGGACTTCCATAAAATCGTGGGCCAGTTGAGAAACGGGCACCACGTTGGAATGCAACATGTGCAGGGGCATAGTAGTACGGGGGTTAATTGGGCGTACCACCACATCGGGCCAGACCCGTCCGGCCACGGCCAGTTCATCCACAATGGCAATGCCTGCACCGGCTTGCACCATGGCACAGGCAATATGGGTCAGGCGGACTTCAACCGCCAGTTGTGGCACGCCGGGGCGGTTACCAAATAATTGCTGCACCATCTGACCGTAAGGTGTGTCATTGCCATAACCAATCAGGTCCAGCCCCTCCAGATCAGTGGCATCCAGCTCTTGCTTGTCGGCCAAGGGATGACTGGCTGGCAACACCGCCACCAGATGGTTTTCGTAGATGGATTGGGCATGCAGGCTGGGATGGGTCAGCGGCACAATGGCCACCCCCACTTCGGCCTGTTGCGTCACCAGCGCCTGCACCAGATCACTGGAAATCAGGGTGCGCACATAGACTTTCACATCCGGAAAAGCCTTGCGAAACCGAGTCACCGCCATGGGAATCAAGGTCTGCCCCAAGCTGGGGCTGACGGCAATGTGCAAACTGCCCTGGCGCTTTTCAATCAAGTCGGTCGCCACCTCATTGACGCGCTGCACGCTGTTATGGACTTGCTCCACTTCCTGGTAGAGCCGACGCGCTTCAGGCGTGGGGTACAGGCGACCCTTGATGCGCTCAAACAGCACTAGGCCAATGCGTGATTCGGTATAGGACAAGAGGCGGCTGATGGCCGGTTGAGACACGTTCAGCAACTGTGCCGCCTTGCTGATGGAACCGGTCAGCATGATGGCACGAAAGACCTCGATTTGACGAAGATTGAGCAGCATCCCTTAACTTAGCCTTATGTTTCGAGCACAAATAAGCATAAGACATTTTGATTTGCCTATGTTTCAATTTTTTCAAGCTGCCATCCCGTTGAGCCCTGTGCACAACGGACTTACAGAGCGGCTTCATAACTACGACACGGAGACAAAATCATGCAAACCCTGCTTGCACGCACCCTGGCGGTGTTGGGCTTGGGGCTGGCCGCCGCTGCGCCCACCGCCCACGCTGCCGACAAAGTTCAATTAATGCTGGACTTCATCCCCACAGGCGACTACGCGCCCTACTACTCGGGCATTGCCAACGGAATTTACGAGAAACACGGCATAGACCTGAAAATCACCCGCGGTACCGGTTCGGGCGATACGGTTCTGAAAGTGGCCGGTGGTGCCGCCGATATCGGTCTGGCCGATATTTCCGCCATCCTGACCTCGCGCCAGAATAGCCAAACCCCCGTCAAGGCCATTGCCTCGACCTTCTCGCATTCGGCCCATTCTCTTTTTGTCCGCAAAGACTCCGGCATTACCGACTTTTCCGGCCTGGAAGGCAAGAAGATTGCCGTCTCGCCCGGTAACAGCCACAAGCTCTACTTCCCCATGGTGGCCCGCAAAGCCAATACCGATCCCGACAAAATCCAGTGGGTCACGGTAGACGGCTCCTCCATGGCCCCCTTGCTCATTAATGGCAAGGTTGATGCCGCCCCTTTCCTGGCCACCAACTACTACTACCAGAACAAGCAGGCCAAGCGTTTTGGCAAGGAAATCGTGGTACTGCCCTTTAGCGACCAGGGCTTCAACATCTACGCCCTATCCATCTTTGCCACTGAAAAAACGCTGAACGAACGCCCTGAAATGGTGCAGAACTTTCTGAACGCCACCATTCAGGCCTGGGACGCCGCCCGCAAAGATCCGGACACCGCCTGCCAGGCGCATGTCAAAGCCAATCCTGAAATCGATATGGATGACTGCATGGGCAATCTGAATGCTGTGCTGGGCTACATCTACACCGACTTCAGCGCCCAACACGGGCTGGGCAGCCTGGAGGAAGGCCGCATGAAAACCACGTACGAAGCCGTTGCCGAAGCCCAAAGTCTGGACCCGGCCTGGGACTACCACCAAGCCTACGACACGCAATTTATCGTCAAGGCCAACGGCACCGCCAAGCCCTGAGCTGAGCTGATTTTCGAGCGCGTGCTGGCTGGCCCAGGCGGGTCGGCGCGCGCCTAGGAGCGCATTGTGATACGCATTAAAGATGTCAACCTGATCTACGGTCGCAACACCGACCGCGAAACTCAGGCGCTAAAGCAAATCAACCTGGATATCCGGGACAACGAAATCATTGCCATCGTCGGTGCTTCAGGCTGCGGGAAGTCCACCCTGCTGCGCCTGATTGCGGGCTTGCTGATTCCAACAACGGGCAGCGTCAGCATTGATGATGAAGTGGTGGCGCACCCCCGCCAGGACACCGGCATTGTGTTCCAGGCTCCCACACTGGTGCCCTGGGCCAATATTCTGGACAACACCCTGCTGCCATCGAGCATCATGGGCCGCCTGGACGATCAGGCCCGCAACCGCGCCAAGCGTCTGCTGACCACCGCTGGCCTGGGCAACTTCCTGCACCACCACCCCAAGCAGCTCTCCGGCGGCATGCAGCAACGCGTGGCCATTTGCCGCGCCCTGGTACACAACCCCAAAGTGGTCCTGATGGACGAGCCGTTTGGCGCCCTGGACGCCCTGACTCGCGAAACCATGACGCTGGAACTGCTGCGTCTTTGGTACGAAGACCCCAAAACCATTGTCTTTGTGACGCACTCCATTTCCGAGGCCGTCATGCTGGGCCACCGCATTGTGGTCATGTCCCCGCGCCCCGGCCAGATCACTGAAATTCTGGATGTGAACCTGCCACGCGAGCGCGACTTCTCCCTGGTGGGCACGCCTGAATTCACACGCTGTGCCGCTGCCGTCCGTGAACTTATTTTCCAACACGAGGTGGCTTGATGAGCGAGCAAACCCAAACCCTGGTCGCCGCCCCCATCCGCAAGCGACGCCTGCGTCTGCGCGACTTCAACGAGATTACCGTCCCGGCCATCACCCTGATTGCCGTCGTCATCCTGTGGGAACTGGCCAGCCGCCTGTTTGATATCCCTGAATACCTGGTGCCGGCTCCCTCGCGCATCTGGGCCGATTCCATGCAAATGAAAGAGGCCATGCTGATGCACACCCTGGTGTCCACGCGCACCATTATGTTGGGCTTTTTGCTGTCCATTGCGGTCAGCTTCCCGCTGGCTGTGCTGATTACCTATTCGCGCTTTTTCGAACAGGCCATTTACCCGCTGCTGATTCTGACCCAATCCATCCCCAAGGTGGCCCTGGCTCCGATTCTGGTCATTATTTTTGGCCCTACCGAACTGCCCCGCGTGGTGGTGACCTTTCTGGTGGCGTTTTTCCCGCTGGTTATTTCCATGACCTCCGGCCTTTTGGCCGCTCCGCCCGAACTGATTGAACTGGTGCGTGCCTGTCGCGCCACCCGTCTGCAAGAGTTCTTCCGCATTCGTCTGCCCTTTGCCGTGCCCTTTATTTTCTCCGGCCTGAAAGTGGCCATCACCTTGTCCGTAGTAGGTGCTGTAGTGGGTGAGTTTGTGGCGGCAGATCAAGGTCTGGGTTACTTGATCACGACGTCCACCGCCTTTTTCAAAACGCCGGTTGCCTTTGGTGCGATGGCTATTTTGTCGGTCCTGGGCATTGTGTTCTTCCAAGTCATTTCGGCGGCTGAACGCATTCTGTTCCCTTGGGCCATCAAAGACAATCGGAGCTGAATATGACCTCCCCCTATACCGTCATTCGTGGAGGCTTGGTACTGGCCCACGCCCAGGCTAGAACAGAGCCCTTGGACATTCTGATCAAGGACGGCGAAATCATCGCCATGGGGCCACACGGCATGCCAGCCCCGGCAGATGCCCTCGTAGTCCAGGCGGATGACCAGTTGCTGCACCCAGGCCTGATCAATGCGCATACCCACGGCCACGGCACCTATGCCAAAGCCATGGGGGATCGCTGGTCGCTGGAACTGCTGTTGACGGCTGGCCCCTGGATCAATGGCGATCGCCACCTGGAAGACAAATACCTGAGCACTCAGCTAAACGCCGCCGAAATGCTGCTGAAAGGCTGTACCGCCAGTTATGACCTGTATTCCGAAGTTCCGGTGCCCACTGCCGAGGGCATGAACGCGGTCGCCCAGGCCTATGTGGATGCAGGCATGCGGGCCACAGTGGCTCCCATGATGGCGGACCTGTCTTTTTACCAATCCGTACCCGGTCTGATTGAGGCCCTGCCCGACGAGCTGCAAAAGTTTGTGGCTCAACTGGCCCCTCAGCCTTATGAAGCCACCCTGTCCGGGCTGACTGATTTTCTGGATCAACAACGCAACTCAGACCGCATCCGCGTGGCGCTGGCTCCCACCATTCCCATGCTGTGCTCGGATGAGTTTCTGAAAACCTGCGCCAAGATCAGTGCAGAGCGTGATATTGGCCTGCACAGCCACGTAGGCGAATCCTATGTGCAAGCCCTGACCGGCATGAAGCGTTATGGGACCACCATTGTTCAGCACCTGGACAAGCTGGGCCTGATCTCCCCCCGTTTTACGCTGGCACACGCCATTTGGCTGGACGAACGCGACCTGGACATCCTGGCCGAACGCGGCGCAATGGTAGCCCACAACCCAGGCAGCAATATGCGTTTGGGCAATGGCATTGCCGATGTGAACTCCATGCTGGAACGCGGCATTACCGTGGGTCTGGGCACGGATGGCTCCAATAGCGGGGACAACCAGAATATGTATGAAGCCATGCGCCTGGCCTCTTTTTCGTCCAAGGTGCGCGGCCCTGATACCGAGCGCTGGGTAACAACCACACAAGCCCTGGCAGCAGCAACGGAAGGCAGCGCCCAATGCCTGGGCATGGGCTCGCAACTGGGCCGTCTTGAACCGGGCCGCAAAGCGGACATCGTGTTCCTGGACCTGGCTCATATCAACTGGATTCCGCATAACAACACCGTGAATCAACTGGTGCATCTGGAAGACGGACTGGCACTGCGCCATGTGATGGTTGATGGCCGCTTTGCCGTACGCGATCGCCAGTTAACTCAAGTGAATATGCCGCGCCTGCGCCAGCAAGTTGAGCAGGCCCAGGAACGCATTGCACGCAACACCTTCGACAAGCGCCACATCACCGAAAAACTGGCTAAAGCCGTGGGTTCGTTCTGCCTGTGCCTGGGACACGATCGTTACCACGTGCAGCGCTGGGCGCACCCTAAGCAAGACTTAACATGACGTTATGTTTTACCGATAAATAGGCATACGACATTCATGATTAGATTTGCTTCAATCATAGAAACAACATTGCGGGCACGCGAGATGCGCGAGTCCGAGCTATCCAAGGAGGAAAATAATGAGTGACTTCGATCTGGTAGTACGGGGAAATATTGTTGAGCGTGACCGCATCATCACTGACGGCTGGCTTGCCGTGCGTGAAGGCCGAGTAGCGGCCCGTGGCGTTGGCGCTGCTCCTTCTGCCCGTGAGCATGTGGATGCGCGTGGTATGTGGGTGATGCCCGGCGTGCTGGACGGCCAGGTTCACTCCGGCAGTCAAGCCAACCAGGAAGGACTGGGCTGGGCCTCTCGTGCAGCCGCTGCCGGTGGCGTGACCACCATGGTGGAAATGCCTTACGACGACCCCGAACCCGTTGCTTCCCGCCCGCAGCTGGAAGACAAGATTGCCCGCATTGAAAGCGATTGCCACGTGGACGTAGCCTGCTATGGCACGCTGAATGATCAGCACGGCCTGGAAGCCGCCGCTGGCCTGATTGAAGGCGGCGTGTGCGGTTTCAAATTCTCCACCTTTGAAGCCAGCCCCAACCGTTTTCCCCGTGTGGAAGAAGACATCCTGATGGAAGCCTTCCGCCTGATCGCCCCATCGGGCCTGGCCTGCGGTGTGCACAACCAGGACCAGGAGCTGACCCGCAAGAACATCAAGCGCATGGTTGAAGCCGGTGATACGGGCTGGGACGCCTTCTTGCGCGCCCACACCCCATTGATCGAAAACCTGGCCACCAGCGCCATTTACGAAATCGGTGCTCAGACCGGCGCCCGTGCTCACGCCGTGCACGTGTCCCTGTCTCGCGGTTTCGAGATCTGCAATATGTACCGTCAGGCAGGCCACCAAGCGTCCATCGAGACCTGCGTGCAATACCTGATGCTGAACCACGAAGAACACACCCGTCGTTTTGGCGCCAAGACCAAGCACTACCCGCCCATTCGCCCCAAGGCTGAAATGGATCTGCTCTGGACCCATATCGCCAACGACGAATGTACTTTTGTGTCCTCCGACCACGTGAGCTGGGGCCTGGAGCGCAAGCAGTTTGACAATGTGTTCCAGAACTCCTCGGGCGGTCCCGGTCTGGAAACGCTGCTGCCCGCCTTCTGGACAGGCTGCGCCGAACACGGTATTTCCCCCACCATGGTCGTCAAGCAATTGTGCTGGGGTCCGGCAAAGCATTTCCTGCTGGAACACCGCAAGGGTTCGCTGAATGTGGGTGCCGACGCGGACATCGTGATCGTGAAACCAGAAACTTACCGTTTTGATCCGTCCAACAGCCTGTCCGCCGTCACCTGGAGCTCGTTTGAAGACCGCGAATTCCAAGTTCGCGTGGAAGCCACTTACGTGCGCGGCCAACTGGCCTGGGACGGCAAGACAGTACGGAATGCCGCAGGCGACGGTCAGTTTATCCGTCCTCACAAGGCAGGCGAGCTGTCATGAGCCTGGCCATGCCCTTGTTAAATCAGGAGCGCCTATGGCGCAGCACCCAGGATCTGGCGGCATTCACACTGCCCGACCTGCCCTGGACGCGCCGCGCCTTTTCCGATCTGTTCTTGCAGTCGCGTCAGTGGCTGATCCAACAGTTTGAAGAGGCTGGCCTGAGCGTGCGCATGGATGCCGCCGGAAACCTGATCGGACGCCGCGAGGGGCGCAAGCCCGGCCTGGCGCCGATTACAACCGGTTCGCACTGCGACACCGTGATGTACGGTGGCCGCTATGACGGCATCATCGGCGTACTGGCTGGCCTGGAAGTGGCCCGCTGCCTGAACGAGCAGAACATCCAGTTGGACCATCCTTTTGAGGTGGTGGATTTTCTGTCCGAAGAACCTAGCGACTATGGTGTGTCCTGCGTAGGCAGCCGCGCTATGGGCGGCGTGCTGTCCGACGCCATGCTGGCCGAACGCAATCCGCAGGGCGAGACACTGGCACAAGGCATTGCCCGCGTCGGTGGCCGCCCCCAGGAACTGGCCCAGGCCCGCCGCGCACCGGGCGATACCGCCGCCTTTGTTGAGCTGCATATCGAACAAGGGCCGGTGCTGGAATCGCGTAATCTGCCCATTGGCGTGGTCAGCAATATTGTGGGTATTTGCCGCCATCGCATCATCATCACGGGTCGCCCGGACCATGCGGGCACCACGCCTATGGATATACGCCGTGACGCCCTGGTCGGTGCCAGCCTGATTATCAGCGAGGTGGACCGCAAGGCACGCCGCGCCTTGGGTGGGCCGGACTATCTGGTCGCCACCATCGGCAACCTGAACCTGACCCCCAACGCCTCCAATGCCGTACCCGGACGCGTGGAAATGATGGTGGAAGTCCGTAGCGATCGTCAGGAGCTGATGCAATCCTTTACCGAGGAACTGCTGGCGGAGTTACGCCCGCACATCGACGCCATGGGCCTAGGTCTGGAAGCAGCGCAAGTCAGCCTGGCCAAGCCCACGGACTGCACGCCCGAAGTGATGAACATCATTGAGCAGGCCGCCAGTTCACTGGGCTATCAAAGCATGGTCATGCCCAGCGGCGCCGGTCACGATGCCGTCTATATGGCCCCCAGCGGACCCATGGGCATGATCTTCATTCCCTGCCTGAATGGCCGCAGCCATTGCCCTGAAGAATCCATTAGTTCCGAGCAGTTGCTGGATGGAACACGGGTTCTGTACCAAACCATTGTCATGCTGGACCAGGCTCTGGAGAACTGAGATGGACTGGCCTTGTGATCAGTTAAGCGAACGCGAACGCTACCGCTTGTTGGTCAACACCGTGTTACCGCGCCCTATTGCCCTGGTCACCAGTTGCGACCAGCAAGGACGCGTGAACACGGCCCCCTTCAGTTTTTTCAATGTCATGGGGTCCGAGCCGCCCGTTATCGCCCTGGGTCTAGAAAACGACGCAAACTCGGCCGATGGCCTGAAAGACACCACCCGCAATATTCTGGCCACACGTCAATTTGTGGTGAACCTGATCAGCGCCAAGATGGCGCAGGCCATGAATATCTGCGGGATTTCCTACCCCACCGGCCAGGCCGAACACCTGCATGCTGGGCTGGATCTGGCCCCCAGCCGTCAAGTGCGACCACCACGCATTGCGCAAAGCCCGGTGCAGTTTGAATGCCGTTTGCACACTGCATTGGACATGGGCCCGCTACGCCATATCGTCATTGGCGAAATCCTGCATCTGCATTGTGACGACGCCATCCTCACGCCTGAAGGGCGTATTGATATAGACGCCTATGACCCTATCGGACGCCTGCACGGCTCCGACTGGTACGTAGGCTTGCAAGGCCGTTTTCAATCAGAAAAATTCAGCCACCAAACCGGGCCACAACCCACCCAACCATAAAAACATCATGAATCGTCGCCCCCACATCTACGTTCTGAACCCTAATTCCAGCCAGATCGTAACGGACGGTCTGGACCGTGCCGTCCAGCCTTTGCGTCTGGCTGATGGCCCGGCCATCTCTTGCCTGCGTCTGCCCGAAGGGCCTGCCGGGGTGCAGAGCCAAACCGACATCGATACTTTGATCCCGCATCTGCGCGCCCAGGCCCTGAGCGTGAAAGATCAGGCCAGCGCCTATGTCGTCGCCTGCTTTAGTGATCCCGGCCTGTATACCCTGCGCGAAGCCGTAGACGTACCTGTGCTGGGCATTGCCGAAACGGGGGTGCTGACGGCCCTGTCTCTGGGCCAACGCTTTGGTGTGCTGTCCATCTTGCAGGCTTCCATTCCGCGTCACCTGCGCTACTTTGGCGCCATGGGCGTAAGCGATCGTTTGGCGGCTGATCTGGCCATCAATATGGAAGTCTCCGCACTGGCGGACGAGGCAAAAACCCTGCAACGTCTGACAGAGGTAGGCACCCGTCTGCGCGATGAATATGGGGCCGATGTCGTGGTGATGGGGTGTGCCGGTATGGCCAGTCAGCGCGAGGCTCTGGAGCAGAATCTGGGCATTGCCGTGGTGGAGCCGACTCAGGCAACCGTGGCAGTTGCCCTGGGCCGCTGCTTATTAGGCTGGTAGGGCTTGATGAACGCCCCTTTGCACACCAGCGCACTGGCAACGGCACAACGTCTGCTGCAGGCGCGTCAGGAAAACCAAGCCATTGAGGATTGGCCCGATGCGCTGCGCCCCCTGTCCTTTGATCAAGCCTATGCTGTCCAGACCCTGCAAATGGAAGCCTTAGGCCCCATAGGCGGCTGGAAAGTAGGTGCGGCCAATAGCATGGCCCCGCCTACCTGCGCCCCCCTGCCCCAGCGTTTCCGCTACGCCAGCCCCGATGCTCCTGTTACGCAGAACCTGTCTCTGCGTGGCATAGAGGTGGAGATCGGCCTGATCATGGGCCAGGACCTGCCACCTGGCCCAAGCCCGTATACACCAGAGCAAGTGTGGGCAGCGGTCAAAGAAGTGTGCGTCGCGGTGGAAATTGTGGAATCCCGTTTTGCCCACCGTGAAGCAGTCGGCCGACTATCCACCCTGGCCGATCTGGCCAGCCACGGCGCACTGATTCATCAGGCAAAAGGGGTCGCTGCTAAGGACATACGCCTGCTCCAGCCCGATTGGGTTCATCTGCACGTAGGGCAGCAAGCCCCTTTGCAAGGGCCCAATCAAAATCCTGCCGGTGATGTCATGCGCCTGCTGCTCTGGCTGGCCAATCAAGGTAGCCACCACTGTGGTGGTTTACAGCAAGGGCAAGTCATCATTACCGGCACCTGCCTGCCTATGCTGCAGGCCGCGGCGGGTGATCGCATTCACGCCGCCATTGCAGGCCTGGGCGAGCTGGACTTTATGTGTAGCTAAGATCCCAGTGCCAGCGCCCAAAATGGCGCTGGTATTGCCTGACAGCGTTCCACTTTAAGCGGGTGGCAGAATCACATCCCAATAGCCGTACAGTTCCAGACCTGCCCCACGAGCCACGCTGGCCGAGGCCAGATTGTCACCCTGGAAGCGATATTGTGGCTCCCAGCCTTGCTGCAAGGCGCAATGGCTCATGGCCTGGACCGTCGCACGCGCGTAGCCCCGGCCACGCTTGTCGGCTCGGGTCAAAACACCCAAATCGGCCATGCCAAACTCGTCTTCATCCCAGGCATACATGCTGGCCGCGCAGGCCAGTTCTTCGCCATCGAAAGCACCAAAAACCAGCCAGTGATCCAGCTCGACATAACTGGCGTCTCGGTCCTCTTCGCTGGCTTGCTCGCAGAAGGCTTCAAATATAGCGGCATCGTCGGCATTTAATTGCCGCACAGGCCCGTCTGCCGGGGCGGCGCTCAAGCCCGCCTGAACCGCCAAAGGGAAATAAAACAGCGCATCCGCACCGTGGAAATGCCCGCCAGCCTCTTGCACCGCGGCCTGCAAATCCTCCAGAGAAACCAAGGGGTCCGGGCCTATGGCTTTTGCCATTGCAGGAGAGATCAAGGCCCACACTGGCTGGCCGGGACGCTGCAAGACCATGCCTGCTTCGCCCTCATCCAGGCTGTCATCAACACGCAGCACCAGATCTGCGCTGCTGCTGTAGGGAATGCCGCGTGCAAAGCGGGTCTGCCAATAGTGGCTGACCTTGGGAGAAAACACGTTTTGTTCGGAAGAAGCGGAAATAACCATCATTGAACTCACTCAAAAATACGTAGCCAATCAGCCAGACACCGCAGGTGGGCTGGCTGATCGTTGATGCGAGGAGAAGCAAGCGGATGGGGTTGACACACTTGCCCGTCTACACAGACCAGCCGAGTTTAAAAAAACTCATCCAAAAGGCAAAAGAAAGCGATGCGCTCGGCATCCATCTCCACGCCGTATAGGGCAAAGAAAGGCGCCAGCCATTCCTTGCCCAGATTGCGTTCTATACTGCGCGCCGTCAGCGCCAAGTCCTGAAAACGATCCGCCACGCCCAAGCGTCCACAGTCAATAAAACCGCTGAACTGCCCTTCATACACCATGAAGTTGGGCAGGCAGGCGTCGCCATGGGTGACGACCAGATCTTCCTGAACCGGGCGGCTGGCGTACAGCTCATCCAACAGACTTTGCACGGGCGTGCCCTGACGCTCATCGTCAAAATCTTCTTCGTCAATCAGACCAGCTTGTGCGCGCGCAGCGGCATCAGCCAAGCGGTGTTCAAGACGATGATCGAAGGGGCAGGATTCAAGCGGCAAGCGGTGCAAACTTTGCAAGGAAAATGCCAAGAGCTCCACGGTTTGCTGTGGAGACAAGCCTTCTGTGCAGGCCAGATCGCGCCCGGCAACAGCACTCATCAACAGCCAATGGCGCCCCTCTGCCCGCAAAGTATCCAGCACTTGCGCACAAGGCAGGCCTTGCGCGTGCAACCAGCGCAAACGTTCGATTTCATCAGGCA
Organism: Alcaligenes sp. GW821-FHT11D07; assembly: GCF_058808495.1. Taxonomy (NCBI): domain Bacteria; kingdom Pseudomonadati; phylum Pseudomonadota; class Betaproteobacteria; order Burkholderiales; family Alcaligenaceae; genus Alcaligenes; species Alcaligenes sp. GW821-FHT11D07. The sequence goes on along the minus strand of NZ_JBXART010000002.1, from coordinate 76,872 downwards.
GTTCGGCCAAGGGCAGATCGTCCTCTGCCTTCACAAACTGGCAGGTGCCATCCGGCCAGTCCAGACGCCAGACATTCGCCCCGGACTCCCCTATGGTTTGAGCTTGTACCGTGGCGGCAGCCAATCGGGTTTGCCAAGCAGCTGGAAAACTCATACTCAAAAAACCTTGCTAAAAACAGTCGCTAAAAATGGGGGCAGCGCATCAAACGGGGGGCATCAGACAGCACGGCACATCAGGCCTGATATTGAAGATGAATCAGGGGGTAAGGCTTGCCTTGATCGTCCACGGGCGAGCGACCAATACGCTTGAAGCCCATTTTTTCGTAAAAGCCTATGGCCTGTTCATTCTGTTCGTTCACATCCGTGCTCATGGCCGGGTGCAGGCTCAGGCCGTGCAGCACCAATGCTTTGCCCACCCCCGTACCACGGCTGTCCGGATCAACAAACAGGGCTTGCATATGGCCATCGTCAATCAACATGAAGGCCAGTGGATAGTCCTGATCGTCCACCGCCAAGCACAAGGTGGCCTGCGGCAGAAAACCGCAGACCATCTCATCAATTTCCTGACGGTCCTGAGCGGATAAAAAGTCGTGCGTGGCATCGACGGCCTTGCGCCAGATTTCGATGACACGTTGCCCGTCCTCGGGACGTGAATAGCGAATGTTCATTCTCAGTCTCTCTTTCTAAGGCCGGCCCTTTCAGGCCAAGTAACACCAAGCTCTTGCTGCGTGGCGCTATGCGTCTGACGACGCAGGAAGCAAGCCTTGCGACTCGAAGATCTTGCGGTAAATATCGCGCACCACAGCCTGCTTTCTTTGGTTGTAGTCCTGCACGGTGCCCACTGCTTGCGTGGCCTGCATCTTGGCCTGCGCATAGCGCTGCAAATCATCCGGGTGCGTGCTTAACCAGTCCCGGAACAGAATATGGCGCATATGCTCAGGGCAATCAGGGCCGAACACATGCAGGTTCACGCGCGGTTCTTCCTGGCGCAGCATGCGGTGCTGATACCAGGATCGTTCACGAATGCTCAGTTCATAACCCAAGGCATTCAGGGCTGGCACATAGTCCTGCTCTTGCTCCGGATCTGCCACCAGCACATCAATATCAATGACCGGCTTGGCGGGCAGACCCAATACCGCGGTCGAGCCCACATGCGCAATCATCAAGGCCCTATTGCCCAAGGCATCCCGAATCTCCTGGCTCAAGCGCTGGTACAGCACTGGCCAGGCCGCGTCATAAGCCTGGACCGTGATCACTTCCGCTTTAGGCGCACCGGCCACCCAGGGGTTTTCATTGGGATCACCTTCCTCAAAGAAGGTGATTTTGCTGAATGCCGATGCAGGTACGGTGTTTTTATCTTCACTCATCATCGCTCTGCCTGAAACTGATTGCTCTACTAGCCTAAATCCTACCCAACTCACGGAGTCTGTCCTGCCTTGAGTAGTTCGGCGTACACGCCTCCCTGCTCTGCCAATTCCTGATGCGTGCCCTGCTCCACCAACTTGCCTGCTTTCAACACAAAAATGCGATCGGCATGACGTATGGTGGAGAGCCTATGTGCAATTGAAATAACGGTACGGCTGGCCGCCATCTTTTCCAGGGCGGCAGACATGGCGTTTTCCGTGGCGTTATCCAAGGCGCTGGTCGCTTCGTCCAACAAAAGCACAGGCGGGTTACGCAAAATAGTACGCGCCAAGGCCAGACGTTGCTTCTCACCTCCCGAAAAACGATAACCGCGCTCGCCCACAGTGGTTTCATACCCCTGCGGCAAAGTCATGATGAAATCATGTATCTGGGCCGTTTTGGCTGCTTCCAACAAGTCCTCGTGGCTAGCTTCAGGACGGGCAAAACGCAGGTTCTCGGCAATACTGGCATTAAGCAAAAAGGGTTCTTGATTCACCACCCCCAGAACGCTGGCCAATTGCTCGAAACTCATCTGGCGCAAATCGATGCCGTCAATTGTGATGCTGCCCTGCTCAGGGTCGGCCAGACGCGCCAACAAATAGCCCAGCGTTGTCTTGCCAGCCCCCGTAGGCCCCACGATGGCGACATGACTGCCCGGCGGAATATCCATGCAAATATCGGACAGCGTTGGCGTCTCTGACTGATAGCGATAGCTGACCGCGTCCAGCTTGACGTGCCCTCGCGGGCCGGCGTCAGGAAAGGGTTTGGGCTGCGCAGGCTCGGTCAATTCAGCCGGGGTATCCATATACTCAAAGATTCGCGTGAACAGGGCGCGGGTAGTGCGCAAGCGCACGCCGCTTTGCAGCAAATCTTCCAGCGGCCACATCAGTTGCTCCTGCAGGGCAATCAAGGCCACCAGGGTGCCGATCGTGACGGTCAAGCCTTGTCCAATCAACCAGCCACCCAGCAATAAGGTCAACGCAGGCAAGGCCCCCAGCAATAAATAGATCAAGGACCATTGCCATTCACCTGCCGTCTGGGCGCGCACCTCCAGACGAGCCACTTGCGAGGACACCTGCGCGAATCGCCGGGTTAAAAAACCGCTCTGGGCCAACGTACGCGACAAAATAATACCCGGTGCAGACAAGGTTTCCTGCACTGTGGCCGACATATCCGCATGGCCTGCTTGTTGATCGTGCGTCAGGCGCTCGCGCAGTTCGCCCACTTTATTGCTCAGCCAAATGGATGGTGGCAAGACCGCAAAAGAAAACAGGGCCAGTCGCCAATCCAGCAGCATCATGGCTATTGCTGTCGTGGCCACCACGCTGAAATTGCGTGCCAGATCCGTAGCTGTATTACTGACTACGGCTTGCAAACCACCAATATCGTTAGCAATACGGGACTGGATTTCCCCGGTCCGCGTGCGGATGAAAAAACCCAGAGACAAGCTCTGCAAATGGCCATAGAGACTGACACGCAAATCGTGCATGATCGCCTGCCCGATCTTGGCGGACAAAACGGTTTGCAGCACATTGATGCCAGCGGAAATTGCGCTGATCCCCAGCAAGCCCAGCACCAGCCAGAGCAGCAGGCCAAAGTCTTGTTCTGGCAAGGCCGTGTCTATAATTTCGCGCAGCAAAAAAGGAGACACCACCCCAATCACGGCACCAAAGGCAATCAACAAGCCCACCAGCAGCAAGCGGGAGCGCCAGGGTTTGAACAAGCCCAGAATCCGGCCCACCGAGGTGTGGCGGGATGACAGGGTTGCGTAATCGATATCCGTGTCTTTTTCTATCATCAAAGCACTCAGGGTTTGGCGAAAAAGCGTTTAGCTAAATCAGCCGGGTTTCCATCAAAAATAAATGTCGCAAATGCTGCTCGGCTTGCTCTGCCGTCAGGTCGATTGCTTCGGTCAGCAACATATTGGCCAGACCGTCATACAGGGCGGATAAACGCAGCGCTGTGCCACTAGGATCGGGGGCTTGCCACAAGCCTTGTTCGGCACCACGGCGCAGGTAGGAAGCCAATTGCTCCAGCATCCTGTTCTGTACCCGAGAGATCACAACGGCCAGTGCCGCATCGGTTCTGGCCAGATCTGTGGCATCCATCCACAAGAACCAATAAATGCGACTGCTCTGATCAAAGGCGGAGCACAGGTAGTTTTCCATGAAGGCAGCGGGCTCCTGCTCCTGCCCGTCTTCCTGCCCCACCAACTGATCAAAAATCTCGCCCCAGGCCTGGGCCCGTAATTCGGACCAACGGAAATAGTGGTTCAAAAGACCGCGGCCTACGCCTGCCCGTTCGGTCACCATGCGCGTGGTGGCGGCACGAACACCCACTTCCAACAAAATCTCGACAGCGGCCTGTCGGATGCGGGTTGCACTGTCTTCTTTTTCACTCATCCCTTTATCTCCTCTTGACGAACATTGAGCAAGCGCTCAACATTATGGCATTGAACATGCGCTCAATCAATAAACATCTATGTCTACGACTCTCAGAAACTCCTCTATCGACCTGGTGCGAACCGCCGCTTTGATTGGTATTTGCGTGGTTAATCTGCCTTTTTTGGCAATGAGCAACGATGTGCCCACGGCGGACTCCCCCTACTACGACCAGGCCGCCGCCTTCCTGATCGAATTCCTGTTTCAGGGCAAATTCTTCCTCTTGTTTTCGCTGATTTTTGGCTGGGGCATAGAGATTCAGGCTCGCTCCGCCGCACGCGCAGGTGTCGCGCTCAGTACGCGCTACTTTCGTCGCCTAAGTGGTTTGGCTTTATTGGGCTGCCTACACGCCACCCTGGTGTTCACGGGCGATATTTTGTTGCTCTACGCCGTGCTGGGATTGCTGATCTGGCCGCTGCGCAATCGCACACCCGCCAGCCTGATGAAAATCGCGCTGGGCATGGTGTTTGTCGAGTTCTTAAGTCTTGCCGTGATTGTGAGCATGCAGTCGAGCTACGAGCAATTGAGCTCTACCTACTCCTTGGGCGGTGCTTTTTCCCACGCCACGTTTGCCCGCCTGGAGCAATGGCCTGAGACCTTTGGCTTTCTGATTCTGTACCAAGCCCCTTTGGCCTTCGGTGCCATGCTGATGGGACTGGCTGCCGCCAAAAGCAATTTCTTCGAGCCAGGCAGTCCGGGCCTTAAGAAACTGGGCAAGGCCTTGCCCTGGATTTTGCTGCTTGCCCTGCCTTTGAACGTCTTGAGCGCTGCAACATCGGAGGAAGACAACCTGCTGGGTGTGATTGGCCTCATGAGTGTGGCCGTAGGCGCGCCTTTGCTTTCGGCAGTGTATCTGTACCTGCTGCTGCGCTGCGCAGAATGGATACGCCTGCCCACACTGCTGATCGAAGCAGGCCGCAACTCGCTCAGTGCTTATGTCAGCCAAGGCATTCTGGCCGGCGTGATATTTAGCAGCTACGGTCTGGGCTGGTTTGACGCCTTTGGCAATGCCGCCTTGCTGCCCATGGCCATCGGCCTAGCCTTGCTTGCCATGGCCTTGACCGGCTTGCTGGCCCAGCGCTGGGGACGCGGCCCGCTGGAGGCCGTATTAAGGCGCATCACTTACGGTGCAAGCCGCTAACGCTGCCCGAACAAATCCGAGATAACCGTGCGCAGCCACCGCACGCCTTCGTCCTGCCGGCTGCGCTCGTGCCAATGTACCCGTACATCAAAGCTGGGCAGGGCCAGGGGCGTGGGCACAATGCACAATGCCGCCGGGTTCTGGAATGACAAGACCGCCACATTGGGCACGGTCAGCAAATAATTGCTGTTCACCAGAATCTGTTCTGCCGCCAAGTAATGCGGAATGGTCAGGCTTATATTGCGACGCATATCCAGCGCGCGTAGGGCATTTTCCACCAGTGAATGACCGCTACTAGTGGCATCAATGGCCAGATGGTCGGCGGCTACGAAGGTCTCCAAATTCAGCTCGTTTTTAGCCAGGGGGTGGCCTTTACGCATGGCGGTCACATAGCGTTCACGACGAAAAATTCGTGAATGCACCCGCCCTTTAATCATGGGCAAAGAGCCAATAGCCAGTTCAATCTCGCCCGAACTCAAACCACTTTCCAGCGCTTCCCAACCCAGGTTTTTAACGACCAGACGAATGCCCGGTGCGTGCTTGGCAACAAAATTGTTCAGCCCAGGCAAAAATACCAGTTGGCCAATATCGGTCATGTGGACCTTAAACACCCGCGTGGACTGAGCCGGATTGAAACCCTGGGTCTGTGTCAGCGCTATGCCGACCTCCTCCAGCAAGGGCTGCAGTTTCTCTCGTAGCGCTATGGCAATCTGCGTAGGAGCCACCCCGTAGCGTGCCCGTACAAACAAGGGATCGCCCAAAGCCTGCCGCCAGCGCTGCACCATCAGGGAGATGGCAGACTGGCTGACGCCAAGACGCAAAGCCGCTTGGCTCAAGTTCTGGCATTCGCAGATCAGACAAAAAGCGTGCAATTCCGCCAGCGTCCAGTTATATGTTTTGTAAATATCAGATAGCACGCTGACACCACCTCAAGTCGGTTTTTGCTCTCTATTATGTGTATTGGAAATAGTACAACGGCACACTAAAGTGCCACTACGACACAATCAGATTTGGAGGGAGGCCCCATGAGTAAAAATGAAATCACCTGGTCTAACGGCCAATGGCATAGCACCAGCGCGCCTCTGATTGGCGCTACCGACCACGCGTTCTGGATGGCCACCACCGTCTTTGACGGCGCACGCTCCATCCAGGGCCACACCCCGGATCTGGATCTGCACTGCGAGCGCTTGAACCGTTCAGCCGTCACTTTGGGAATGGAGCCAGTAAAGACGCCTCAGCAGACCGTAGATCTGGTGTTAGAGGGCCTGAAACAGCTGTCCCACACCACGGACTACTACATCAAGCTGCTGTATTTCGCACCCGGCGGCTTCATCCAGCCTGATCCATCTACAAGCCAGTTGGCGATTCATATTTTTGAATCCCCAATGCCGGACGACAGTGGCTTTAGTGCCACCTTCAGCGAGTTTTTGCGCCCTGACCCGTCCATGGCCCCCACGGATGCCAAAGCCTCCTGCCTGTACCCCAACACCCAACGCATCTTGCGTGATTCCAGCGCACGCGGCTTTGATAACGCCATCGTGCTGGACTCCAAAGGCAAAATTGCCGAATTTGCGGTTGCTAACCTGTGGATTGTGCGTGACGGCGTGGTGCTGACCCCCGAGCTGAACGGCACCTTCCTGAATGGCATTACCCGTCAGCGCGTCATGCAACTGCTACGTGACGACGGCATTGAAGTACGTGAAGCCAGCCTCACGCCGCAAGACGTGTTGGATGCAGACGAAGTATTTAGCACCGGCAACTACGGCAAGGTCTTGCACTGCAATCGCATTGACGATCGCCACTATGCACGTGGCCCGGTTGAAACCCGCGCCCACGAGCTCTACATGGCTTACACCCAGCGCAACTGATTCCAAGGAAAATCTCCCACCATGCCGGCCTACTTAATTGCTCGCGTACAGGTTCATGATCCGGAAACTTACGCCCAATACACCGCATTAAGCCCTGCGATTATTACCGCCCACGGGGGACGGTTTCTGGCGCGCAGTCAGGCGCCCATCACCCTGGAAGGCCCGACTGACGCCCGCAGAACGGTGGTGGTGGAGTTTCCTGATGTCGCGCAAGCCCAGGCCTTTTATGAATCGGCCCAGTATCAAGCGGCCAAAGCCATCCGTGAACCGGCCTCGCAGGCGGAGTTCATCATCGTGCCGGGGTTTGACGGCTAATTCCTGCGTGGGTTTGCCTGATAGATAGAAAAAAACGGCTCATTTACGAGCCGTTTTCTGTATCAAGCCTCTGTGGCTGCAGGGGCATCCTGCACAGGACGGTGCTCCTGCCCGCTTTCCTGTTCCGCCTGCGCCTGCTTCATTTGATTGAGCAAGCTATGCAGCATTTCCGTAGACAAGCCATGCAGCACCAAACGGTAACCGGCGCGTAGCGTGGACATGGGCACCAGTGGGTGACCGTTGTTCACCAGGATCAAATGCTCGGGGGCCTGCAAAATCTTGGCGGCATAAATACCGATGGTCTCATCCAGCTGCAGGGAGTTAGCCGCACGCCAGAAGTCGTTATCGGTCAGCAGCAACTGATACAGGGGCGTGAACAGTTCGATGGCACTTTGCAGGTCCATCTTGTTCAGCGCGCCTTGCGGCATATCATCCAAGGCCAGAGGCACGGGCTGGATCATGGAAAAATCCACTCGCTCCGGCGGGCCGATTTCCTGATTATTGTCCCGCAGGGTCTGGTTCAAACGGATCACAAAATTGAACAGGTTCAAATCGTGCTTCACAAACGTGTGATCGCGCAATTCGTCAATGTTCATGGGGGTCAAGGGCGTGGTCGGCACTTTGGTGGGCGAGTTGGCCGCAATAAAGGCCAGCACCTGTGATCCCAGATGGAAGTGGCGCAGAATCAGCCAGTTTGCTTCGGGCGAAACAAAGCGCTTCAACCCCCACACCAGAATGCGATGCAAAAGCCCGGAGTGCGACCATTTACGCGGCAAAAAGGTTTTGACGATCTGAATCACCACGATCATCAAGCGTGCCAGCGGCCGCAAAAAGGGCAACAGATACTGGCGCGAAGAGGAACTGGAATCGGCCAGCCACGCCTGCTTGACCTCGTCCGGCAAGGGGGTGCTGCGATCCAGGTACAAGGCCCGCCAGGGATTGGGGTCCTGCGGGTCATGCGGTTTGCTTAAAAAATCCGGGGTGTGGTCCATGACTTAAAACTCTTTCGCGTATTGAAACTGCATCAGGTACAAAGCAGCCGTACGGCGTGCGGTTTCGATAATGATCTGCTCGGCACGGCCCGTTTCATCGCAATCCAAAGCCAGCTCGACCGCCACCAGCCAACGTGCCAGATGATGCTCGTCGTTCATGCCGTGATAGTGCAGGAAGCGATACATATTAGGTTCCAGCGACAGCGAGGACTTCAGCAAAGGCAACAAGGCCGGCACGATGCGTTGGCCCGTGCCTTCGATAATATAAATCGCGCCCAGCAAACCGATGGGGTCCTGGCTAGCAGCCAGACTGTGCAAATAGGCATTTAACGCCTGACCACCGGGGTTGCGCTGCAATTGTTCGATCTCTGTCGCCGTCCCGCCCGCTTGCTGATAATCCTCGAACAGGATTTTAAAGTCGTCCTGTTCTTCACCGGCATGCATGCGAATAAGTTCCGCCAGCGGAGCGTAGGTGGGCGACAAGGAGTCGCACGCTTCCCGCATCCATTTCGCCCCTTCGCGCACTTGCGGAATCCAGTCTGCCATCCATTTTTGGTAATCCTGCAGGCGCATGGACCCGTCATGCAGACTGCGCAGCAAAGGTGTGCGCCAGACTTGCGAGCGGTAATCGTGCCAGATGGGTGCCAGGCGTGTCAGCAGATCGCGCAAGCCTTGCGGTGCATTGGCCGGATCATGCGGTGGAGCAATATCTACCTGGTCCACCGACACCGGTGCGGACTGCGTGGCAGAAGGGTACGACACGGCAGCGGCCGGAGCGTCGCAGGCTTCTACTTCCAGCAACATATATGCCGTCATGAAGCGGCCCGACTCAGGCACGTAGCACAGGATTTGTTCGCCGGGCGTCAAGGTCCGATCACGCATGAACTCAGCCAGCATGATCAAAATGGAAGCAGCGCCCGTGTTGCCGCGCCAGCGCAGATTGCTGTACCAACGCTCGGCTGGAATCGACAAACCGGCTTGCTCCAGCAGATCCGCCACCACGGGGATAAATTTTTCGGACGAGTAGTGGCACAGGAAATGGCTGATGCGCTCGGGGTCTACCCAGCCGTCACGCACCAGCTTCACGTATTCGTGGATGCCAATATCAAACAGATGGGGCAGCAGGCGAATGTCCTGACGCAAGGACAAAGCCCCCGCTTCCTCAGCGGCCGCCCAGGAGTCGTAATCCAGATGGCTGCGGGTGGAGTCCCGCGTCGAGCCTAGCTGCATGCAAACCGGATAGTCACCCGAGAAGGATTTTTGATGAATCCAGCGCAAGCGCAGACGGACACCGGGCTGCGTCGTAGGCAAGACCTGATCTTTATGGCTGAGCAACGCAGCACCCGCGCCGTCAGACAGCATCCAGCGCAGGAAGTGGGAGTCAAAATCAGCCTGATAGCCTTGCGAGGCAAAGCGCGAACGGCGGAACAGCCGCGACGGCATTTCACTGGCCACGGCCATGCCATGACGATGGGCACCCAGCTCAATCCCTTGGGCAACCGCTTGCAAGGCTGTCACGCCTGCCGCGCAAATCCCGTGCACGGAATGTACTTCCAGCGGAGGAGCGCCCAATTCACCCTGAATGCCATTGGCAAAACCAGGCATCAGCAAATCGCCACCGGAGGACCCACTGGCCAGCAGGCCAATATCGCCCATGCTCAGTCCCGCCTGCTCCAAACACGCGCGCACCGCATTGGCGGCCATTGCCGTGTTGCTCCAGCGGGTGCTGCCATCTTCAGCAATGGCGTAATAACGCTGCTGAATGCCGTTTTCAGCCAGAATGCGCTGTTTGATGCGCCCCGAGATACGGTTCAAAGGGGCAATAAAGTTGTCCATCGCAGTGTTATCGACCGGCTCGCCGGGCATGAACCACTGGGCCTGATGGATAACGACCTGATCAAAGGCCACGGGCATAGAAATACTCCTGATTACACGGAATCACGCCGACGCTCCGTTTGGCCCACGGCGTTCAAAGATTGACTGCGGTAACGGGGCACAAACAGGCCCAGCACAAAGACACGCAGCATATAAGGCACCAAGCCCCCCTCGTTCAAGGCATCGGGGGTACGGGCTCGGTATTCGTTCTTGTGCAAGTGGGTCAACTCGGACCAATGCGCACGCGAATGTTCATGGTGGGCCACATGCAGGCCGATATTAAAGAGCAAAGGATTGACCAGCCCTTCGAAATTACGGGCATAGGCCAGTTGCTCGCCCTGGCGAGCCTGAGGCCGACCATCAGCATGAGCGTGCTGCAGATAATTGGTGGTCAGCAACCAGTGCAAACCGTGCAGCTGCGGCACAATCACATACAGTAGGCCTTTGACCGGGTCCAGGGCCAACGCCAATGCCCAGCTACTTAGCCAAAGGCCATATTGCGCCATGCAGTAAGTCCAGACGCCCGGCCAAAAACGGCGCAAACGTCCCAGCCACGTAAAAATATAAGGATAAAGCGCAGGAGCAGCCTCAAAGGGGTGCATCAACCAGCCCAGCGTGTCGTTAGTATCGCCACGCCAAAAGCGGTAAGTGCGGGCGATGTCTTTTTCCCCGTGCTTGTAGCGATGATGGTTGCGGCCATGAGCAGGCCAGAACACACAAGCGGGATGCCCTTGCAGCAAGGTCAGCCAAAAATCCGTCAGGCGATTGGCCAGACGGCCATGCCACATGCGCAGATGAAGGTGGTTGTGACTGATCACCCCCACGCCTAGCGTCAGAAACAAAAGCAGGCCGTACAAAATCCAGGAAAAGCCACCCCGCCACAAGGCGATCACCAAGACAGGGTAGGCAATCAGGTACAACAAGCTCTGCCAATCACGCCGGTTACGCAAACGCCAGCCGGAGCTCATCCCCGCGCCTCCTTGGGGGCGGGCTGGTCTGGCAAGCTAGTACCAAACAGACGATCCATGAAACTGAACTGAAAGCCGTAATTACCGTTGTAGCGGGAATGGTGGCGTTGATGGCGACGGCTGGCCGCCAGCCAGTTGCGGCTGGAAACGGTGGGGAAAAAATCGTAATTGGAGTGGCCGATGCTGTTAAAGAACAGGCTGAACAAGGGCACGGACAATAAGGACCAGAAGCTGAAGTCATGCACCACCATGGGCAGCAAGATGACATTGCCCAGCATCAGCGACTCAATCGGATGAAAGCTGTAGGTGGAAAACGGAGTAACCACCACCGAGGAATGATGCGGGACGTGGTAGCGGCGCAGCCAGGGCGTGTGCAGAAGACGGTGATTCACCCAGAAATGCACATCGTTCCAGATCACCAGTGCCAGAATTTCCAGGGCAATGCGGGTCGCACTGGCGTCAGGCGTCAAGCGCGCCCAGCCCAATTGCAGCAAGCCCCAGGGAAAGACCATGCCCAGGCCAAAAATCAGAATGGCCGAACCCGATTGCAGTAGCTCCCGGCGCAGTTGGCCAGGACGCAAGGGACGCGTATCCAAAGGGCGTCCCCAGCCCAAGGCAGGAAAAAGCCAATGTGTCAGCGCCAATGTGGCCACTGCAAACAGCAAGTAAATGCCGCCGAAAAACAATAAGCCCACGCCCATGACTTGCCAGACGCTTAAGGCTTGGAAAGCCTGCCCCATTCCACTCTCTAGGTAACAAAGTGCGCTAATGCTAGCGCGGGTAAGAAGATTACGTTTGTTAATTTGGTTACTAATTGCTCAGATGCTGTCTCGTTCGCAATAGCAATACAGTTTTGCAATAAGGGGGGCTAATCAGGGCCCGGTTTCGCACCTATCCTGTGGGGTATGCATTTTTTTTCCGGAGCCTGAGCCATGAAGAAGGTCGCCAGCATTTTGAATCCTTGTCCGTCCCTGGGAGGCGATGACGGGCTGGCTGCGCGCGCTTTATTCAGCTATCAGGACCATGCAGACCAGCACAGTCCCTTTTTGCGGCTGAACTACGCCGCCCCCACGTCTTACCCGCCACAGTCCCGGCGCAGCAAAGCCTGTGCCTCCCCCTTGCGCGGCTTTGATGTGCTCACCCTTGTCTATGAAGGCCAGATGGAGCACCGCGACTCCAGCGGCAACAGCAGTTTTCTGGCTCCGGGTGATGTGCAGTGGCTAGGGGCAGGATCGGGCCTGATGTATCAAGCCTGCCATTCAGAGCAGTTCGCCCGGCAAGGCGGCCTCTGGCACATGGTGCAGTTGTGGGTCAATCTACCCGCCCACGCGAAAACTTTGCCACCGCAACACCAGTACCTGCCCTGTGCCGACGTACCGACCGTCTCCCTGGCAAACCAAGCCGGCCAGCTGCGGGTGATTGCCGGACCGTATCAAGATCAGCAAGGTGCACTGCGCAGCCACAGCCCCCTGCTTGTGTGGGACATCCACCTGACGGCTGGGCACGAACTGAGCCTGGAAGTGCCCCAGGGTTGGAACACCAGCCTGCTGCTTTTGCAAGGCCAAGCCCAAATCAATCAGCAAATCCAGGCCCGCCCGGCACAGGTAGTCGTACTGGGGCAAGAAGGGCAGGAGATTGAGCTTCAGGCTGCAAGCGACAGCCATCTGCTCTTATTCAGTGGTGAGCCCATCCTGGAACCCGTGGTGGGCTACGGCCCGTTTGTGATGAATACACAACAAGACATCACCCAGGCCATTACGGACTTTGATGAGGGGCGTTTTGGCTATGTGGTCTGATGTGGACCTTCGTACCCGAGAGCAGCGCCACCACGGCGCAGCTTGTGACAGCCGCCAGCCTTGCGGCCCCCTCTTGATGGCGCGCTTGCCTTGAGCCAGCCCGCTTACGATATACTGAGCCGTCATCGACTCCCTTGAAGACACCATGAGACGTTGGTTCGTCGTCGTCTTACTTCTTATCCTCCCTCTGCAGGCTTATAGCTCCCACTACCACGCAACCGTGCAGGGTGGTCAAAACGCATTGTTCGTCCAGCACGAATCCAGTGCGGAGCCTGTTGAGCGCAGCCTTACCCCCGGACCTCATCCTTTGCAGCAGCTTCGCGCCGTTTTGGCGCAAACGCCGATGCAACTGTACGCTGATCACGCGGATACGCCTTTGCCCTGCCCGGTACAGTCTTTCTGGCTGCATGCCTGGCCTGCGGCTTGCCCGCCTTATTCCTTGCCTGCTATTTGCTGCGAGTTTGCTCCGGAGCACCGCCCGCCGCGCGTCTGATCCTCTGACGCGCCCCGGCGCCCTGCTCCCGCTTTTTTGCACTAATTATTCTGTCTAACAGGACAACATCATGGAATGGCTACTCGATCCCGGCATCTGGGTCGGTTTATTAACTCTTGTGGTGCTGGAGATTGTTCTCGGCATCGACAACCTGATCTTCATCGCCATCCTGGCGGACAAGCTGCCGCCCCATCAGCGCGACCGCGCCCGTTTGATTGGCCTGTCGCTGGCGCTCATTATGCGTCTGGGCTTGCTAAGCGTGGTCTCCTGGCTGGTTACCCTGACCGCCCCGCTGTTTTCAATAGGACCACTCAGTTTTTCCGGCCGCGATCTGATTCTGCTTCTGGGTGGTTTGTTTTTGCTGTTCAAAGCCACCAGCGAATTGCACGAACGCCTGGAAGGTAGCGGCCACCACTCCAGCGCCAACAAGGCCTACGCCAGCTTTGGTGTCGTCGTTGCGCAAATTGTGGTGCTGGACGCCGTGTTCTCGCTGGATGCAGTGATCACTGCCGTGGGTATGGTGGAAGAGCTGCCCGTCATGATGGCTGCCGTCATCATCTCGATTGCCTTGATGATCTGGGCTTCCAAACCACTGACCAGCTTTGTGAACAACCACCCCACCGTGGTTGTGCTGTGTTTGAGCTTCTTGCTGATGATTGGTCTGACGCTGACCGCCGAAGGCCTGGGCTTCAAGATCCCCAAAGGCTATCTGTACGCCGCCATTGGTTTTTCCATCCTGATTGAGTTCTTCAACCAGATCGCTCGCCGCAGCCTGCTGCGCTCCGAGTCGCGCCGGCCCTTGCGTGACCGCACGGCAGAGGCCGTGCTGCGCATGCTGGGCAACCGTAAAGGTGAAGACAAGGACGACAGCCAAAATGACGGCCAGCCAGAACTGGACGAACAGGCTTTCCGTACCGAGGAGCGCAATATGGTCAGCGGGGTGCTTAGCCTGGCCGAGCGCCCTATCCGCTCTTTGATGACGCCCCGTCAAGAAATTACCTGGCTCAATATCGAAGACTCCACCGACACCTTGCGCCAGCAATTGCGCTCTACCCCGCACAGCTTCTTGCCCGTGTGTCAGGGCGACTTGGATCAGGTGGTGGGTGTGGCCCGTGCCAAAGACTTGCTGGCCGATCTGGACGATTACCCGCAAGTGAAACTGTGGCCAGACTTGCGCGAGCCCATCATCGTGCATGAACACACGGATGTGCTCAGCGCCATTGCCATGTTGAAGCAGTCCAACGGGCAGTTTGTCCTGGTTACTGACGAATATGGGGCGATTGAAGGCTTGCTGACCCCCATCGACATTTTGGAAGCCATTGCTGGCGAGTTCCCCGACGAGGACGAACAACCCGCTATTCAGCAAATTGGCCCCAATCTGTGGCAAGTGGACGGCGGTATCGACTTATTGCTGCTGGCCCAGGCCGTGGAAGCGGACGACCTGCTCTTGAAGGACAGCAGCTTTAATTCCGTGGCGGGCTTTTTGCTGGAACGTCTGGACTCTTTGCCAACGATTGGCACCGTGGTGGAGGCCGATGGCCTGCGCTTCAAAGTCACGGAAGTCAGCCAGCGCCGCATTGCTACCGTGCATGTCAGCCGCTTGAATGAGCCACAAGAGACTCAGGAGTAAAGCAGGATAAAGGGTGCGAAGGTCTGAAGTTCAGCCCTTCGCACTCAGCTTAAGCGCGGCTTAGCAACACAATCCCGCCGGGGAATCGCATGATGCTCAGTCCGTACAGCTCCTGCAAGGTATCCAGCGCTTCAGGCAAGCGATCCAGGTTGACGGCAAAGTTCACCAATAGATGCCCCAATGTGGCATCTCTCAAAATCAAATGGCCAGCCCAGTAACGATTCAGCTCGGCCAGAACCTGCGCTAGCGGCTGTTCATGAAACACCAGATTGCCTTGACGCCAGCTAGGCAAATTATCGGCCGATACCGTCTGCACTGAACTGATGGCATGGCGTCCATACACCAGTTGCTCACCCGCCCCCAGCCTGTACCCTTGCCCGGCAAAATCCACTTGAGCACTACCGGACAGACAGGTCACCTCGGTTTTCCCGTCCAGATAGCGGATGTTGGTGCGACCATTAAAGGTCTGAATCGCCCCCCCGCCAGCAAATACGGTGCACACCTTGGCAGAGCGCTCGGACTGGCGCACTTCAATTTCCCCGTCCAGCAAGGCCACCACACGGCCCACATGCGGGTCGTCGCTGACATTCAGGCGGCTGCGGGTATTCATGTCCAGCCACACCTGATCCAGCAATTGCACACGTCGTTGTTCACCCGCGCCGGTGCGATAGTCGGCACGCAAATCCGCCAGCGAAGGCCACAACTGCAGCGGCGGCTTGACCACCAGATAAAGGCCGCCGCCCAGCAACAGGCCGCCCAGCAGGGCGCGCCGCAGGGGCTGGTGGCCGCGTGGCCGGGTCAACTTGGCTTCGCGCAGCCAATCTTCACGGTTTTGGGGCATGGCATCCCACATTTCACGCGCTTGCGCGAAAGCGGATGCGTGGGACGAGCTGCGACCACACCAGCGGCGCAGTTCCCGGGCCTGACGAGAGGTCAGCGAGGACGTTTTCAGGCGGCTGACCCAGGCTCGTGCCTCCTTGTGCAAGGTGTCTTCATCCAAATTCAAGGCATTAGCAGGGTTCATCAACAATCAATCTATAAAGCACTACACACGGGCTGCTTAGGGCAGCTCAAATCGTTTTATTCCTTCGTTTAAACGCTACAAAGAGAGAATTCAACGGCAAACGTAAATTGTCGGAAACTCCAGGCCCTATCGTCAAGCTACTGCCTGTAATAAGCATCAGCGGCTAATCCTCACAACTGCGCATTAATTGCTGGCGCAGCCAGACGTGGGCCGGGTCGGCATGCCGACGGCTATGCCAAACCTGTTGAAAAAGTACGGTGGGGATAGGTAGGGGCGGCTGGAAAAACACCAGCTTGGCGCTGTCACGCAAAGGCCCGGCAATACGGCTGGATACCGTCAAGACCAAATCTGTGCCCGTCAGTACCTGGGCCGCCGCACTCCAATGGGGCAGTGACAGCATGATCTGACGTCGCAGCCCCTGGCGGCTGAGCACATTATCCACTTCGCTTTCCCCTCCGGGGCGCATGGAGACCAAAACGTGGGGCCGCTGCAACCAATCATCCAGCGTCAGGCTGCCCGCTTCCCCCACACTGGCCGCGTCGGCAATGCAAATTAGATGCTCTTCAAATAAGGTCTGCGCCTGCAGGCCGGGATGGATTTCAGAAAACACCCCCAGAGCTAAATCAATTTCGCCATCTTCCAGCTGCATCAACATCGCTTCCCGGCTGGCCTGACTGACCGCCAGACGAATACCAGGCGCATCCCGACGCAATATGCGCATCAAGCGCGGCAGGACGATGTGCGCACCGTAATCGGACATGGCGACACGGAATTCCCGCTGCTCGCTGGCCGGGTCAAAGCCACCGGCATCCAGCAAGCCATTCAGTTGCAGCAAGGCGTGTTCCAAAGGCCGCTGCAATTGCAGGGCCAAGGCCGTCGGTTCCAGCCGTGAACCGCGCCGAATCAATAAGGGATCGTTAAATATTTCCCGTAAATGCGCCAAGGCATGGCTGACCGCTGGCTGGCTTTTATGCAGCCGACGCGCGGCACGCGTCACATGTTGCTCAGTCAGCAAAGCATGCAGGCTCAGCAGCAGGTTCAAATCGATGCGTCGAAGTTCATCCATATAACGAATATTGAGTGTGCATACTATTAATTTCAATAAGAATAACGAATAGTGCACTATAGAGCATTGATTCTTAAGGAGTGCCACTAATGCCCAGTACCGCTTTATTCAGTATGTTGATAGCGCTTGTTGCCGGATCTGCCGTGCCTTTTCAGGCGGCCAGCAATGCCGTTCTAGGTAAGGTCCTGGGCCATCCGCTGTGGGCGACTCTGGTTTCACTGTGCATCAGTGCGGCACTGGTCGTACCGACCTTATGGTTGATGCGCGCACCGGCTCCCCTGACTGCGCAACTGGCGAACGCACCCTGGTGGGTATGGACCGGCGGTATAGGAGGGGTGATTTATATCAGTGCTGCCCTGATTCTGACTCCGCGTATGGGAGCAGCCAGTTTTATCGTTTGTGTGGTGGCGGGCCAAATGCTCAGCTCCATGCTGATTGACCACTATGGCCTGATGGGACTGACCCCGCGCCCGGTACATATGGGGCGCATCGCAGGTGTCTTGCTGATTTTGATGGGTATGGGTCTGGTGCAGTGGTTCACGCCTTCGGGGCCAGTTGCAGACACTGAGGCCACAGACAAGCACGCCACTGCGGATCAGAGCCCCCGACACATGGCCCAAAACAGCGATCCCAGCACGAGTGCCAGCCCAAAGGATCAAGCCAGCACACGTTCTTGAGGACTTAGCTTTAAGGAGCTGGGCAGCGGTACTGGCAGCACCACCAGAAACCGGCTGATAAGGAAGCGGCGCACAACATGCCCAAAGCCAGCAGCAAGCCGCTATCAAACAGCAGCGGCGCCACGACTCCCGACACAGTGGCAAACAAAAGCATCTGCCAGGCACTTTGAACTGAGGAGGCCAGCCCGCGCATGGTCGGGAAGGTGCCCAATGTCACCACCGTCATACCAGGCAAAGCCATCGACATGCCAAAGGCGTAGACAAAGATAGGCATGACCGCCCAAGGCACTTGGGCCTGAAACAGCAGGTTGTACAAGGTGTTGATCGCCGCCCCGGTCAACATGATGGTCAAGCCCAGCCGAATCATGCGGGCGGGGGCCAGCTTCTCGGCAAAGCGGGCATTCACGATGGAACCACCCAGCAAACCGCCAATAAAGGGCAGGAACAGCCACGCAAAGGCCGTTTCCGTCAGGCCCAACACGCCAATGACAA
This sequence comes from Alcaligenes sp. GW821-FHT11D07, assembly GCF_058808495.1. Taxonomy (NCBI): domain Bacteria; kingdom Pseudomonadati; phylum Pseudomonadota; class Betaproteobacteria; order Burkholderiales; family Alcaligenaceae; genus Alcaligenes; species Alcaligenes sp. GW821-FHT11D07. The sequence continues at coordinate 58,690 of NZ_JBXART010000002.1, read as the reverse complement.
AGCTGGCCGCCGACGAGATATACAAAGCGAAACCCGAAAACGCACAGGCCACGGCAGAAATCGCCAGCACGAAGCGGCCATTACGCAGCGCGCGGCCGTAGTTGGCCAGAATCACCATGGGCTTCATGGGCTGGCGCGAGGCCACCGGCAAGGTCTCGGGCAACTGCCGCCAACAGAGCGCAATCAGAGCAATACTAAGCAGTGTCAGCATCCAGAACACCGAACGCCAGCCAGCGTGACTACTCAAATATCCGCCCACGACCGGCGCAATGGCCGGTGCCAGACTGAACACCATGGTGATATGCGCGAACAGCCGTTGAGCGGCCACGCCTTGCACACAGTCCCGAGCCAGTGCCTGCCCCACAACGCGCCCCGCTCCGGCCGAACAGCCTTGCAGCATGCGGAAAAACAAGAGCCAGGAAAAACTGGGAGCCAAGGCTGAACCGATGGAGCCAATCAAAAACAGGATCAGCGAGGCAAGGATGACGGGACGACGTCCGAAGCTGTCAGACAGCGTGCCCCAAAACAGGCTCATGAAGGCAAAGCCAAACAAGTACAGACTTAAAGTCTGTTGAACCATTGACTGGTCAACGGAAAATTCGTCACCAATGCGGTGAAATGACGGCAGATAGGCATCTGTGGCAAAGGGCCCCAGCATGGCCAGCGCCGCCAACACCAAGGTCAGCTTGCGGTAATTCATAAATTGCTTTGGAAAACAGGGAGGGCGCCAGAAAACAGCGCAAGAAAAGGGGCATGGTACCCCTGAATCTGACCGTACGGATCAGTTATATACGGGCACTAGTGTATCAAGCGATATAGCCAGGGTCGAGACCGGGCCACGGTATTCAGGCCCGGTTCTCTGCTGATTCTACTTGCCCTGACGGGGTTAGCGCCGCCCTGGAGAAGGTGTCCCAAAAGCTTCGCGGCTGGTCTGCGCAAAACCGCTTTGATGCAAGAGGCTGCGTTCAATAAAGCGGCTGACCTCGGAGCGCAGCTCCGGCAGCCACGGGCCTTGATCAAACACTTGCGGGAACTTCATGCTGAACCAGGCGTACAGGCTGATCTGTTTGCTGAGCAGTTCTGCATCTTCCAGGCGCGACGGGCTGGCGGACTTCAACCAGGACGGTGCCGGTGGCAAAGCCATAGGCCGCTGCGCCACATAGGCCGACAGGCAGCGCTTGAAGTAATCCAGCTCTGTGTCTTTATCCACAGACACGGGGGCGCAGGCAAAGGTGAACTTTTCGCGCAATTCCAGACGAGGAGCCAGGCGGTCCACACAAAAGCCCAGCTCAATCGCGTCTTTTAACCCTGCGGTTTGGAACAAGGGGCTGTCGGAGGCCACTTTCTGCGCAAAGTACTGCAACACCGCACCGATATTGTTGTTGTCCAAGAGCGACGCCAAAGCCTGGATGTGATCCGGACTGGGGGCAATAGGCAGGCGCAAATCCACACTGGCCGTCTCCCCTTGCAGCTGAGTGCGCACATGGTTCAGATCCTGCTTGTCCATCGCACCCACATAGCCTTTGGGGTACAAGCCATAGCGGCCAGCCCGTCCACCAATCTGGCGCACCTCGGTAGAGTTCAGGGCACGCATGGAACGACCATCAAATTTATGCACGGTGGAAAACAGCACGCGGCGAATCGGCAGGTTCAAACCCATGCCGATGGCGTCCGTAGCCACCAAGATGTCGGCCTCACCCTGGGAAAAACGCTCGGATTCTGTGCGTCGCACCTCGGGTGCCAAGGCACCGTAAATGGTGGCTACTTTCCAGCCCTGAGCACGATAACGAGCGCTCAAGGTCAACACGTCTTTGCGGGTAAAGGCCACTACGGCATCACCTTTGGCCACTCCCTGCGCTTCACGCTGACGATCTTTACGTCCACGCCATGGCGGGTCGCGCTGTTGCTTGCCGGTGGCGCGCGGCGGCTCCACCGGGTAGGGCATGACTTCCAGAGGCGTTTTGCGCTCGGTAAATTCCAGCTCCATGGTTTCTTCCATGGAGCGCAGCAAGCGCTCGCAAGGGCGCAGCACCGAGGCATCGCCACACACAAACAAGGTACGGGCAGGCACACCAACCAGAGCCGCCGTCCAGGCCCAGCCCCGTTGCTCGTCTTGCAGCATCTGGATTTCGTCCAGCACCGCCACCCGCACTTCCATGGTGGGGTCCATCATCTCGACCGTGCAGGCGGTATGCTGCGCACCGGGCACCATGACGCGTTCCTCGCCGGTGACCAGATTGCAGGGAATGCCGGCATTCATCAGGCGGTCGCGCACTTCCATGGCCAGCAAGCGCAAAGGGGCCAGATACACGCCTGAACGCGCTTCCATCAAGGCTTCCAGGGCTTCGTGTGTCTTGCCTGAGTTGGTCGGCCCCAAACGGAACACCAGATGACGACGTATGCCGCGAGCCAGGCTGAACATTTGCGGAAAGTCGCCCAGGCGCAGCAAATCCTGTGCACGCTGCTGTTCAACCGTTTCCAGAATGCGGCGTACCGGCCCACTAAGCAGGCGAGACTCAAAATCACCCGCCTCGATTTCTTTTTGTTCTATGCCCTCTTCCAGCGCCATGCGCAGCGCCTTGGCCAGTTCCAGAAAGGACGAGCCATCGATCAAGGGGCGTTGAGTCTGCAAGAAAGCATCCAGCGCATCTTCCAGACGTTGGGACAAACGATTCTGGGCGGCTACGTTGAACAGCACCGCAACCCGTGCGGGCAAGCGATCCAGTTCCGAGCCCGTACGCGGCAAAGGCACGGCTGCCTGCATGCGCACATTGGCACGCCAATGCTGACGCTCGCCAGCGACCGGCACATTCACGGCCAGCCACAAATCCTTATGCCACCACAAGCGCTGCGGGTCTTCCGGGTCTATCTCGTATTCACATTCTTCTTGTTTTTGAATCTGCTTCAGCACTTGTTGCTGACGCCACTGCGTGCGGGCCCGGTCTGCTGCGCGCTGATACTGAGATCGCTCACGCGTGTTCAGACCACTGGCATGCTGCTCACGCCATTGTTCAATCTGCTCTTGATCAATCGCAGCCAATAAATCCGGATGATGCACCACGCGATCACGGCTGGCATTGGTGCCGCCGCGCAATTCCAGCTTGCTACTGGGCAAACGTCGATCCGCCAACCATTGCTCATATTCATGGCGGGTAATGCCCAGCAACGCCATGGTTTCTTCAGAGCCTATACATTCCTGCTCCCAAGCCCAGCGCTGCTGACGCTGCTCGCGCACTCGCTCCTGGCGTTGTGCCTGAGCTTGCAGCAAGAGCTCTTGCTGCTCGGCATCCAGCTTGAATTCTTGCGCCAGAACAGCAGCACTGGCGTTGCGACCATACACAGTCATAAACCAATGGGCAGGCTCACCCGCTTGCAAGCCTTCAAATGCTTCCAGCGAAATGTGCTGCGGGCTGCAGCCCTGCTCTTGCAGCCAGGCCGTCAAACGCTCCTGGGCTTGATCGAACTTGCGCTGTTTGTCGGTTTGTTCTTTTTGACGCGCTTGTTCACGTTCTTTTTGCGCTTGCTCCCAACGCTGCGCCCTTTGTTCGCGGTCACGCTGTTCGGCCTGCAATTGCCACAAATAAGTCTGCGCCAGCGGCAAGGATTGCCACGCCTGAACCAAGGCTTGCAACTGGGGGCCACGCTGGTCTTCGGGCCAGTTTTCGCTCAAAGGCAAAGATTGCGACGCAATCGCCCCGGCCAACTGCCCACGTTGCTCGATCAATTGCTCGCGCAAGGCGGCATAGGTCTCTGCGTCCAGCTGCTCCTGGCTCATGTCATAGAGCAAGCGCAGGGTGTTGATCACTACTTCCGGCACATTCTGAGCCTTCAGAAGCTGGTCGGCATCCTTCAAACCCAGCTCGGCGCTAATGATTTGATTGAAAAAAGCCGCCTCTTGCGGCAAGCGCCAGGCTTTCAACCACAAGCGCCGTATTCCAGCCCGGTCTTGAAAACGCGCTTTCTTGGCAACCTGACGAGCAACACCTTCCAGACGCGGATAGTCCAGCCATTGGGGACGGAGCAATAAACCCGCTTGAGAGGGGACGGAGGAATCAGAAACAGACGGGGCGCGACGCGCAGCCATAGGGCGGGGACCTGAAAATACGGGAGAAAGAGACAAGAAGGGCAGAAAAGCCGGTTCAAGCAAGCATGAGCAGCATTATACGGGTCTGGCTAAGCGGCATTCAGAAGATCAGCACAGACCTCTGGGAGCCTCTGCATTTGGACCACATTGAAAGGCTCGGAAGCGTAGGACTGAACTAAAAAGAGGCTCGCGCCGATCTTCGGTAAACCTGGCCTAACCGCCCGCCATCTTGTCGCAGGCTGCCCCCGAGCGCACTTATTGTTGACGCAGCCAGTCCAGACAGCCTTGGGGCAAGGCGGTCAAGCCAGACTGGGCGTGATTACAGCCGGACACAATCCGAAAACGTGGCTCGCCGCCTTGTTGTGCGGCCAAAGCCTGCGCCAGTTCACGGGTGCCATCCACCATGCGGCGCTCCTGCAGACGCAAGCGTCGCAGCTCACGTTTATCTTCAGGCATGTCTTGCTCAGCAGGTCCCAGACTTTGCTCGTACTCGCCCACAGAAAACTGCACCGAGATACGCAATGCCGCTTCAGGCAGGGGCTGGGTCAGCAAGCGCTTCAGATACCCGTCTCCCCACCACACCGAGGGGCTGGACACCACCAAGGCATCAAAGGACTCGGGCTGCTGATACAAAAGCTGCAGTGCCAACAAGCCGCCCAAAGAGTGTCCACAGAGCAAACGGCGCCGGGCATTCAAGGGCGTCTGTGCATAGGCCCAGGGCAGGAACACCTCTTGCAGCAAAGTCAGGAAATCTTCGGCGTGGCCAGCCTCGCCGTTCAGGGCAGGCGTAAAGTCCTGATCGCGCCAGACTTGCCCCGGATACCCTATGCCCAGCACGGCACAGGGCTGATCCTCACAGGCCGCCAGCACCGCATCAAATTGCGGTAGATCAAGCACACACAGCAATGGCCAGCCCTCATGCGGGGCAGAAAGCTGCGGCCAAGCCAAAGACAGACGATACTGTCGGCCCAAAGGGGAAAGAAAATCCAAATGTTCAAGCTGCATAAAAGAATCGCGCCAAGAGTACCAAAGACCAGCCGATGAACTATACTTTCTTTCTATGTAAACGGTTATCATTCAGAGACTTAATGTCCACATCTGCTGTTTCAGCCCCCGCATTGGCTGACTATCAACACATCCTTAGACGTCGCTGGCTCCTGGTAGGTGCACTGGTTCTTGTGATTTTGGCCTCCATTGTGGCCGACTTCATGTTGGGACCGTCAGGCCTGAGTTTGTCAGAACTGAGCCACGCCCTGTTCAACCCGGAACAGTCCGACCCGACCACGCGCGTCATCGTCTGGGAAATCCGCCTGCCCTATGCCCTGATGGCCATGGCCATTGGCCTGGCGCTGGGTCTGTCCGGCGCGGAAATGCAGACCATTTTGAATAACCCGCTGGCCAGCCCCTTCACGCTGGGGATATCCTCGGCGGCGGCCTTTGGCGCGTCCCTGGCCATTGTGCTGGACTTATCCATTCCCGGTGTCCCGCAAGCCTGGACCATTGCTGCCAACGCCTTTGTTTTTGCCTTGATGTCCGCCTTGCTGCTGGACGCCGTGGCCCGCTGGGGGGCAATGAGTACCGCCAATCTGGTGCTGTTTGGCATTGCACTGGTGTTCTCGTTTAACGCTCTGGTATCGCTGGTTCAGTTCGTTGCCAGCGCCGAGGCCCTGCAAGGCCTGGTGTTCTGGACCATGGGCAGCTTGTCGCGCTCCTCCTGGGGCAAGGTGGGGATCATGCTGGCCGTATTTGCCCTGATCTTGCCGCTGTCGCTGCGCGATACCTGGAAGCTCACTGCACTGCGCCTGGGCGAAGACCGGGCCACCAGCTTCGGTATCAACGTATCGCGCTTGCGTCTGGTGTCCTTGCTGCGTATCAGCTTGCTGGCCGCACTGGCCGTGTCCTTTGTGGGCACCATCGGTTTCGTAGGCCTGATCGCACCGCATATTGCCCGCCGCATGTTTGGTGAAGACCACCGTTTCTACTTGCCCGGCAGCGCGCTGGTGGGCGGGGTGATTCTGTCGCTGGCCTCCATTGCCTCGAAAAACATTGTGCCCGGCATCATCATCCCGGTTGGCATCGTCACCTCGCTGGTGGGTGTGCCCTTTTTCCTGGGCGTTGTGCTGCGACGCCAAATAAAGTGAACCATGCTTGAAGTCCACGATCTCAGCCTGTCCTACGGTAAACGCGAAATTCTGTCCAAGCTGACCATAGAGCCTTTGCAGCCTGGTCAGTTGGTGGCCTTGCTGGGCCCGAACGGCAGCGGCAAATCCACCTTGCTCAAGTCCCTGGCGGGACTGCTCAAGCCCACCACCGGCAAGATTTTGCTGGACGGCCAGGAGCTTAGCGGTGTGAGTTTTGAGCAGCGCGCCCAAAAAGTGGTGTATCTGCCCCAGTCCCTGCCCGCTTCGGTGCACCTGCGCGTGTTTGAATCCGTGCTGGTGGCGGCCAACGCCTCGGCACCCGGTGGCCATGCTCGCGATGTGGACCACGATCACATCATGCACATCTTGCAGCGCCTGGGCATTGCGCATCTGTCCATGCACTATCTGGACCAGCTCTCGGGCGGCCAGAAGCAATTGGTGGGGCTGGCGCAAGCCTTGATCCGCAAGCCCACCCTGCTGTTGCTGGACGAACCCTTGTCAGCCCTGGACTTGAACTATCAATTCCACGTCATGGACTTGCTGGCCCAGGAAACCCACGACAATAATCTGATCACCCTGATCGTCTTGCATGACCTGAATGTGGCGCTGCGCCATAGCGACTATGCCTTGATGATTGAAGGCGGTGGGCTGCTGGCTCAAGGGGAACCTGACAAGGTGATTACCCCCACCTCGCTGGCGCAAGCGTATGGTGTGCGAGCCCGTGTGGAAAGCTGCTCGCAAGGCACCTTGCAAATTATTATCGACGGGCTGCAAGAGCCTGTGCTGTGACCCTGGAGAACCCATGAACATCCTGCGCCACCTGCTGCTGTCGCTGTCTCTGCTCTTGCCTTTGGGCGTGCAGGCCCAGCCCATTGAAGTTACCGATGCCATGGGTCGCACCGTCACCCTGCCCGCCCCGGCCAAGCGCATCGTGCTGACTCAGGCCCGGCACTTTCCCGTGCTGGCTTTGGTGCACCCCGAGCCTGCCAACCTGATTGCTGGCTGGTCCGACGAGTTCAAGACCTCCTTTTCCAACGAATACGAAACCTACCTGAAGCACTATCCGCAACTGGCCAAGATCCCCGTTGTGGGACGTCATACCGCTGACACCTTTTCGGTAGAACAAGCCCTGGCCTTGCGCCCCGATCTAGTCGTGCTGACCGCCGCCTTTGCGGGCCTGACTCCCGGCCAGGACACCCGTGATTCGGCCCTGATCCAGCGCCTGACGGCAGCCAAAGTGCCCGTCATCGTTATCGACTTCTTTGTGAACCCGCTTGAAAACACCGTGCCCAGCCTGCGTGCATTGGGGTATGCCGTGGGTGAGAAAGAGCGCACCGACGAATTCATCCAGTTTTACGAAGAACACATGCAGGATGTGGCCAAACGACTGGCTGATTTGCCCAAAACCGATCATCCCCCGGTATTCGTACACGCCCATGCAGGCAGCACGGACTGCTGCAACTCCCCCGGTGCCGGTACGTTCAATGACATGATCAGCTACGCAGGCGGCCACAATATCGGGGCTGACGTGCTCAAAAGCTCCACGGGCAAACTGAACTTTGAATACATCCATTCCCGTGCCCCTGTGGTTTATGTAGCCACTGGCACAGGCGCGGGCAAACGCGCCACCTCCGGTGGCCTGCGCATTGGTACAGGCGTGACGCCGGAACAAGCCCGTGAAAGCCTGCAAGCCATTATTGACGGCAACCGTCTGCAGGCCCTGCCTGCTGTACGTAGCGGCAATAGCCACGGCATCTGGCATGCTTTTAACGACTCGCCCTTGCACATGATCTTCATTGAAGCCTTGGCAACCTGGATTCACCCCGACCGCTTCCAGGGCGTTTCTGCCCTGAATACCTTGGAAGAGGTGAATCAGCGTTTCCTGACAGTGCCCATGGAAGGCACCTACATGATTGATCTGAAAGACCAGCCCACGCCCTAAACCCGTATGGCTCGCCTGATTCCTCTGGATCTGCCCCCGGCGGGCGGACATCCCCATCACGTACTGCTGCGCCTGCCAGACAGGGAGCCCTCGCAGGGCCCCCTGCCTTTGCTGTGCCTGCTCGATGGGCAGTGGACCTTGCCCTTGCTGGAAGAAAGCGGCCATCCCGCTTTAGAACACTGCGCCATTTTGGCCTTGGGTTATCAGGGCGAACGCGACCAAATCACCCGATACCGGGCGCTGGATTACACTCCGCCCAGCCCGCAAGGCACCGTGTGGGAAGACCCACGCGTGCCGCAATGGCAGGCAGGCGGCGCCCCCGCCATGATCGAACAAGTGCGTATGGCCCTGGCCCTGACGCAGCAAATCCAGCCCTCCCTGGCTCATTCCCGCCTCAGCCTGTATGGCCACTCCTACGCGGGCTTGTTCGTCTTGTACGCACTCAGCCAGCAAAGCCTGCCTATCCAGCACTACCTGTGTGCCAGCCCTTCGCTTTGGTGGCATGACCCTTTGATCTGGAACTTGCTGGACAATTTGGGCAAGCCGGTTCAGGTCGATATTCTGGCCGGGGCCTCCGAGGCCTGGTATCCGCTTAGCGCTCAAGCAGCCGGTCCCGAGGGTCGCAAAAATGGTGTGCCCACCTTGCCCACCATGCAAAAACTTCAAGCGCAACTACGAGCCCAAGGCATGCAGGCAGAATTGCATATTTTGCCTGGCGCCGGGCACGGCCATGTGCTGGCCCAAGCGACCTTGCGCGCCCTGGAACTGGCCAGCGGCGCGGCTTAAGGGTATTTCCTAGCTCTGCTTCCCACTCCCTTTATTCTGCTCTGAAAGTGTGCCCGTCCTAGGGTAACTCCCCCCTTTCATCCTCTTGTTTTAGACCTCAACTTCTTTTAGTCTGTATTTATATGCAAGTGCATAGAAATCAAAAAAAGAGATTGGAGACAACATGAAAGTAGCGGTATTAGGTGGCGGGCACGGTTGTTACGCGGCAGCGGCAGATTTGAGCGAACAGGGTCACGAGGTCCGTTTGTGGCGTCGTGATACTGCTGCGCTTCAGCCCTTGCTGGACCGTCCGGTCATGACCCTGAAAGATGAAGCGGGCGAACGTGAAATCCCGATTGCCCAGGTCTGCTCGGACATTGGACAAGCCATCGCCGGGGCCGACCTGGTACTGATTCCATCGCCTGCCATTGCTCAGGAAGACATTGCCCGCGTCATGGCTCCCCATTTGACTGACGGCCAAGTGGTTTTTCTGCCGCCCGGCACTTTCGGCTCTTTCATCATGAGCGAGATCGTGCGCAGCACCGGCAACAAGGCAGATGTCAGCTGGGCCGAAACGGGCACTTTGCCTTGGCTGGCCCGCAAACATGGCGATACCGTCATCAACATCACCACCCGCGCCACCCGCCTGCCTACCGGCGTTTACCCGGCCCGCAATACCGATCACGCTCTGGATGTGATCAGCAAGGTGTTCCCTAGCGTGGAGCGCTGCGAAGATGCCCTTTCCGGTGCCTTGATGAATGCAGGCCCCATCATCCACCCACCTTTGATCATGATGAATGCAGGCCCGCTGGAACACTTCCCGGCCTGGGATATCCACAATGAAGGCACTCAGCCTTCGGTACGCGCCGTGACCACCCAGCTGGATGAGGAGCGCATGCGCATCCGCGAAGCCCTGGGCTATGGCGCCCCCCATTTCCCCTTGTCTGATCACTACGAAAACGACCAGTGGATGTATGGCGATCGCTCCTCGCACTCCAAACTGGTGAAAAGCGGCGACTGGCGCGAGAAGATTGACCTGCACGAACACCGCTACATGCGTGAAGACACCATGCTGGGTCTGGCCTTTTTTGCCTCCGTGGCGGATTGGGCCGGTGTCGATGCCCCGGTCACCAAAGGCTTGCTGGCGATTGCCGGTGCCATCGTGGGTGAGGATCTGCGTCAAGGCCAACGCACACTGGCCAGCCTGGGTCTGGACAAGCTGAACCGCGAGCAACTGCAAGAGATGCTGCACGCCGGGAGAGCCTGATGAGCACGCCCGCCCCGATCAAACGTATCGTTGCGGTGGGCGCAGGTCGCATGGGCCGGGGCATTGCCCTGGCCTATGCGCTGCGCGGTCAAACCGTGACCTTACTGGACTTCAAACCCCGCGAGCCGGCCGATAGCGCCCGCCTGGAAGCCGAGATCCGCCAGGAGCTGCGTGCCACCCTAGAACAATTGGCCGACCTGGGCATGTTCTCTGTCGAGCAAATCGATACCCACCTGGGCTGCATCGGCGTCGCTCCCTTGAGCGAAGCCGCTCAGGTATTGGGACAGGCAGACCTGATTTACGAGGGTGTGCCCGAAACCCTGGAAGCCAAGACCGACGCCTTGGGACGCATTGGCGAACTGGCCCAGCCCGATGCCCTGATTGCCTCTACCACCTCCACCATGCTGGCCTCCGACCTGGCCCCTATGCTGAGCCACCCCGAGCGTTTTCTGAACGCGCACTGGCTTAATCCCGCTTTCCTGATCCCCCTGGTGGAAATCAGCGCCCATCCCGGCACCAGCGAACAGACCTTGAGCCGCCTGCAAAGCAATCTGGAATCGATTGGCAAAGTGCCTGTGGTATGCGGCTGCCACCCCGGCTTTATCGTGCCGCGCCTGCAAACTTTGATCATGAACGAAGCCGCACGCATGGTGGAAGAAGGCGTAGCCAGCGCAGCTGATATCGATAAAGCCACCCGCTATGGGCTGGGCTTTCGCTTTGCCAGCATTGGTGTGCTGGAGTTCATCGACTACGGTGGCAACGACATTCTGTACCACGCCGGCCAGTACCTCTCGCAGAACCTGGACCCGGCACGCTATGCCGTGCCCGACATCATCAGCCGCTATATGGAAAGCGGCCGCAATGGTCTGCGCAGCGGACAGGGCTTTCATGAATACCCGGCCGACCAGCAACAGGCGTATCGCCGCGATGTGCTGGCCCGCGTGCTGGGAATGCTCGATCACATCGGCCTGGCCCCTGCCCGCGCCGACCACCTTGCCAAGGAGACACAGGAATGAAAAAAACCGCTGCGTTGCTGTTTGCCCTGATGAGCTGTCACGGTCTGAGCCAAGCTCAGGAAGTCCCCACCTTGCGAGTAGGCTGGACCATTCCGGGTGAGGAAGCCAAATATCTGATGGCCAAGCGCCCCGAGCTGTTCCCGCAATTGGGCAAGAAATATCAAATCCAATGGACCCAGTTCCAGGGCACCTCCCCCATGGTTCAAGCCATGCGCGCCGGCGTGCTGGACTGTTCCACCATGGCGCCCATGTCGCTGGCTAACGGGGCGATTGAAAGTGGTCTGGAAGCCTATATCGTGGCCCAACACGTGCACTCGGACGATGATCACTTCTCCGTCTATTGGGCCGTGAAAGAAGACAGCCCCATCAAAACGGCGGCCGATCTGAAAGGCAAGGTCATTGGCACCAACGCGTATGGGGCAGGCGTGTACTTTGACATGCTGCTGTGGCTGCGCCAAAACGGGATTGACCCGGAAAAAGACGTAAAAATCGTTGAAACCGGCTTCCCGCCTGCCGCTGATGCCATTCGCAGCGGCCGCATTGATGCAGGCCCCATGGCCCAACCCTTTGCGCTGCTGAACGAGAAAAAAGGCGGCCTGCGCAAGCTGTTCTCCCTGTCGGAAGTGGCCAGCCCTTCGGTGCAGATTTTTGAGGCCTGCAGCAAATCCTATAGCGACGCGAATCCGGATGTGGTGCGTGCCTACGTGCAGGATCTGAAAAACGCCATGAGCATGCTCAGCAAAGAGCCTGAGCTGGCCGTGGATGTCACCGCCCAGATCACCCGTGCGCCCAAAGATCTGCTGTCCCAGTACCTGTTTACCGACAAGGACTTTGCCCGCGTACCGGATATGCAGCCCAATCTGGAGTCCATCCAGGGTACGTACGACCGCTATCACAAGGCCGGTTTCTTAAAGCAAGCCTTGAACGTGCAGGACTTTTATCGGGCTGACCTGCGGGAGGAAGCACGATGATAGAACTGGATGGTGTCGGTAAAACCTTTAACACCCGGCAGGGCCGCAGCCATACGGCCTTGCAGGACATCGCCCTGAGCATTCCGGCAGGGCGGTTTGTGTCCATCCTGGGGCCCAGCGGCTGCGGCAAAAGCACCTTGCTGTATATGTTGGGCGGCTTTGAATCCTGCTCCAGCGGGGAGATCCGCGTCAAAGGCAAACCCATTACCGGCCCGGGCCCCGACCGGGGTCCGGTCTTTCAGGAATACGCCTTGTTTCCCTGGAAAACCGTCCTGGGAAACGTCGCCTACGGCATGCGTGAACAAGGCATGGCGCGTGATCAGGCAGAACAGCGCGCCAGCGAATGGCTGGACAAGGTCAAGCTGGGGCCCTACGCCTCTTTTTACCCGCGTGAACTGTCCGGCGGCATGCGTCAGCGCGCCGCCATTGCTCGCACCCTGGCCTACGAGCCGGATATTCTGCTGATGGACGAGCCCTTCGGGGCGCTGGACGCACACACCCGCGTCACCCTGCAAACCGAACTGCTCAGCCTGTGGGAGCAGTTGCGCAATACGGTGGTGTTTGTAACGCATGGCGTAGACGAAGCGGTGTTTTTGTCCGATACCGTCATTGTCATGACAGGCTCTCCGGGCCGGATCAAAGAGATTGTGGACATAGACCTGCCGCGCCCTCGGGTTCGCAGTGAACTGCTGCGCAATCCGGTCTACCAGGAAACAATTATTCGCCTGGAGCAGTCCCTGATGGCGGAGGCCCACCCATGACCCCTCAGCACTGGTATGAAAATCGCTGGGCCTCGCTGGTCATGGCGGCCATCCTGGTGTTGTTGGCGTGGGGCGGGCTGGCCCGCTGGATTGACCTGGATTCCTTCCCCAGTCCACTGGCCGCCATGAGCGAGCTGCCCGCCCTGATCAGTGATCCCATGGCCTGGTCAGCGATTCTGCAATCGGTAGGCCGCATGTTTGCCGGTTATGCCCTGGCCCTGCTGGTGGCTGTGCCATTGGGTCTGGCCATGGGCCGCAGCCGTCTGGTCTATACCGCCTTCTACCCTTTGGTCGCCATGGCCTACCCCATGCCCAAAGCGGCACTGATGCCCATTTTGATGTTGTGGTTTGGCCTGGGGGATTTCTCCAAAATCCTGGTGATTGCGCTGGGCGTGTCCTTGCCCCTGCTCTATCACAGCTATCACGGTGCAACCCGCATTGAGCCCAAGCTGATCTGGGTGGCTCAATCCATGGGAATGGGGCCCGTGGGCCGGCTGGTCAAGATTGTGCTGCCTGCCTCCTTGCCAGAAGTGATGATTGGTTGTCGCGTAGGCGTGGTCATGGCTTTGATTGTGATGGTGTCCTCCGAGATGATTGCCCGCCAGGAAGGCATAGGCAATTTGCTGTTCACCTCTATGGATATGGCGCAGTACTCCACGGTGTATGCCGTCATCATGCTGCTGGCCGTGTTGGGCATTGCCTGTGATGCGCTCTTTGAGTTCGTGCGCAAGCGTTGCACCCACTGGCATGATTCGACCCAAAGCCTGATGGACAAAGGATGACGCTATGACCACTAAAACCCTAGCCTCACCGGGACACGCTATGCGCTCTACTCAAACCCGCCCGGCCAAACGCCGGGATCTGTCCGGCCTGTCTTTATGCATCAGTCCGGCCATCATGCTGATTATCTGGGAACTGTGCACACGTTCAGGCTGGGTCAGCCCGCAACTGCTGCCAGCCCCGTCGTCCATCCTTTTGCGGGTACTGGAACTGGCAGGCCAGGCCGACTTCTGGCAGAACCTGGGCATTACGGTGTACCGACTGATCAGCGGTTTGTTAATCGCCTGTGTGGCTGGTGTCACCTTGGCGCTCGTTGCACAACTGACACGCTGGAGCTCCTTTCTGTTGGATGCTCTGATCCGCCTGCTGGCCCCTATCCCCAAGATCGCGCTGTACCCGGCGTTAATCCTGATCATGGGTTTTGAAAGCTCATCGAAAATTGCATTGGTCGTCTCCGACGCGATTTTCCCTGTGCTGATGGCCAGCTGGGTCGCCGCGCAAACGGTGGACCGCAAGCTGATCTGGTCGGCACGCGCCGCTGGAACATCGCGCAGTGCCTGCCTGTGGAAAATCATTTTGCCCGCAATCAGCCCTACCGTTCTGGCCGGGGTGCGAGTCGCGGGAGTGATCGCCTGCGTGGTGGTGTTTCTGGCCGAGATGATTGCCTCCACCGACGGCCTGGGCCATATGTTGACTGCCGCTGCACGCAGCTACCGCACCATCGACATGTTTGTGCCCCTGGTCTGGATCTGTTTGCTGGGTTTTGCATTGAACCTGACGATTGCCGCTTTGCAACGCAAAGTGGATCATACGAACTAAGGCCTTTTTTACGTGTTAAGGCCCTGAACAGCCACTTGCCCGGCCAACTTGCAGCGATGACCGGGATTTCGCAGGCTATCTCAATCTTTCTGAACGAGTAGCCTGTTTTTTTTGCATCAAGGAAGCCGCTTTACTATGGCCAGCCGTCCACTGACCGACGCCTACTCCGGGCACGATACGTTTATTCCCTATCTGCTCAACCGCAGCACTTCGGCCTTAAATGCTGACTTTCAAACCTTGCTGCGCAGCCACGAACTGACTTTGCTGCACTGGCGTGTGCTGGCTTTTCTGAACGAGACCGATGGTCTGGGCGTCAGCACCCTGGCTCAATATACCGATGTGGATCAAACCACCCTGTCCCGCGCTTTGGTCGTGATGGAGAACGCCGGACATCTGTCACGTCAGGCTGACCCTCTGGACCAGCGCCGCGTGCTGATTCACCTGCACGAACAAGGCCGCCAGCATTTTCAGCGCGTTTTACCCGCCGCCCTGGAGATTCATCACCGAGCCATTCAAGGTTTTTCTGCACAGGAGCTGGATCTGCTGCGCCAGTTCTTGAACCGCATTCGCGCCAATAGCAACGGTGAGGCCTGCTGATACCGGCTCAGATACCGCTCCGAAACCATCCACACAGTCGCTTTCAGGCGGGCATCTGGCCGCGCCCACTGGGCGCTTGCCCCTGATAGTCACCCCCTAAAATGACCAGTGGGTGGTGATGAGCCTTTATTTACCAGCCGAAAGCTCCTAAAATGATAATGATTAACATTTAGTAGCGCAGCCGCCTGCCTGAGATGTCTTGCCAGGTACGCCTGGCTCTCATACGGAAATAAGATCTCGTGACTCTCTCCCCCTCCCGTGCTGGACGTCGCCAGCTCTTGCTGGCCGCTGCGGCCAGCCCTTTGCTTTTTGGCGTACCCCGCCTGCTTCGCGCCCAGGACGGCCCCCTGAAAATTGCCTTGCTCACTTCCTTGTCTGGCCCTTTTGCCTCGCTGGGCGAGAGCATGCGCGCCGGGCTGGAACTGATGCTGCAACAGTGCAATTACGAGATGGGCGGTCGCAAGGTTCAGTTGCTGGTTGAGGACGACCACGGCAAACCGGATGAAGCCATTCGTAAAGTGCGCAAACTGATCGAGCGCGACAAGATCGATATTTTGGGCGGCGTAATCAGCGCCAATATCGCCCTGGCCATTCGTGACATCGTGCACGATGCGCAGCTGCCTACCTTTATTTCCAATGCCGCCGCCAACGGCCTGGCCCGAGAAGCAGCCAGCCCTTATGTATTCCGCCCCACCAAAACTAGCTGGATGTTGGGCCATACCGGCGCGTTGTGGACCTACGAACACATCGAAAAGTCCGGTGGCATCACCTTGGGCTCGGATTACACCGCAGGCCGCGAATACATTGACGACTTCGCCAATACTTATCAGGAACAAGGCGGCTCACTGGGCGAGCGCATCTGGACACCCCTGGGCACTCCAGACTTCGCACCCATTTTGATGAATCTGGCCGCTAGCAACCCTAAGTTTGTGTACACCTTCCTGGCCGGTGCCGACGCCGTGCGTTTCCACCAGCAAATGCAGGACTACCAGTTGCACGGCAAGATCCAGATCGTAGGCCCCGGTGCCCTGTTCGACCAGGAAGACGTGGTTGCCACGGTAGGCGACGCCGCCTTGGGTGGTGTCAGCACCTTCCATCAATCACCCGGCGCTGCTGCTGCCCAGGACTTTGTGGCTGCGTACCAAGCCAGCCGTGGCCGTTTGCCCGGCGAGGCCAGCACGTCCGGTTATGTTACCGGCCAAGTCATTAAAGCAGGCCTGGACGCCGTCAAAGGCGAGCTGTCCAATAAGGCGGCTTTCAAGCAAGCCCTGCTGGACCAGCCTATCAACACTGCCTTTGGCCCCATGGAATTTGACCCGCGCAATAACCAGTCCATTCTGGATATCTACGTGAACCGGGTTGAGAAAAACGAACAAGGCCGCCCCTTTAACACCGTGGTACATACCTACAAGCGTATCCAGGACCCCGGCCCGCGTTCTTGAGCCACACCTTGTCTTATTTCCTGCTTCAAATCCTCAATGCCCTGTCCTTCTCAGCCTTGCTGATGTTGGCAGGGCTAGGGCTGTCTTTAGTGCTCAGCCTGATGAACTTCATCAACCTGACGCACGGCTCCTTTTTCCTGCTGGGCGGCTATATCAGCGTGCAGTGGCTGGCGTCCGGCGCCCCCTGGTGGCTGGCCTTTCCCGCCGCCTTTGCCCTGTGCGGCCTGATGGGTTTCTTGCTGGACCGCTTTCCCTTTCGCCAGTTTTACCAACGCACCCACTTGATGCAGGTGCTGCTGACCTACGGCCTGTCCGTGATTTTGGCGGACTTGATGCGTTGGGGCTTTAGTGCCGACACGCTCTCGCCCATGCTGCCGCAAGTGCTGCGCGGCGGGGTGTGGATTATGGGCTTGCCCTTCCCCACCTACCGTCTGTTCCTGATCGTCACCGGTCTGACGCTGGCTTTGCTGTTCTGGCTCTTGCTGGACCGCACCTTGTGGGGCGCGGCAATTCGCGCTTGCGTGCAAGATGCCCAGATTGTTGAAACCCTGGGGCTGAATTCGCGCCGCCTGTTTGCCGTGGGCATGGCGCTGGCCGCTGGTCTGGCCGGTCTGGGTGGCGCGCTGGGTGCAGGCATGCTGTCGGTCTACCCCGGTCTGGATGAAGAAATATTGCTGCTGGCCCTGCTGGTTGTGGTCATCGGTGGTTTGAACTCGGTGCGCGGCACCTTGCTGTGCGCGCTGATTCTGGGTTTTGTGACCACCTTTGCTCGCGTCTGGGTCCCGGCTTTTGCCAATGCGGCCACCTTGGCTGTCATGCTGGCCTTACTGCTTTGCTGGCCCAATGGCCTGAGCAAATCTGCTACGCGTCAGGTTTAAATGAACAAGCTCAACACCTGCCTGCTACGCACTGGACTTTGGCCCGCTCTGGCTTGCCTGGTCCTGCTCAGTAGCTATTTCTGGGGCGACTCGTTTTTGTGGCGCTTCGGTACCGAAGCCCTGCTCATCGGTTGCGCGGTTCTCAGCATCAACCTGTTGATTGGTTATGGCGGTCTGGTCTCTTTGGGCCACGGGGCAGTTTTTGGCTTTGCAGCCTATGCCACTGCTATCAGCAGCCAGTATTGGGGGGCCTCCCTGCCGCTGATGCTGCTGGTCGGCATTGTGGCCGGTACCTTGCTATCCATGTTGATGGCTCTGATCAGCCTGCGCAGTTCCGAACTGTTTTTCATGGTGGCAACGCTGGTCGCTGGCCAGCTTGTCTGGGAAGTGGCCTTTCGCTGGCGTGATGTCACGGGTGGCGCGGACGGACTGCGCGGCTTTCCACGCTTGAGCCTGGGTGATCTGCCCCTGAGCGCCCCCTACACCTTGATGATTCTGGCGCTGGTCCTGGCGGTACTGTGCTGGCTGCTGCTGCGCTCGTTTAGCCGCGCACCTATCGGGCTGGCCTTGACGGGTCTGCGCGACCAGCCCTTGCGCATGGCTGCCCTAGGCTATCAAGCCTGGCGCATCCGTCTTTATACCTTCATGATTGCCGGTGCCGTGGCAGGTGCCGCCGGTGGCCTGTACCCCTTTGCCAATCAATACGTCAGCCCGCAGCAAGTGCACTGGAGCTTTTCGGCCACCCTCATCATCATGGGTGTGATCGGTGGCATCCGTACCTGGCGCGGAGCGTTCATTGGCGCCGCCTTCTACTTGTTTGCGCAGACCTACCTGAGCTCCTACACCGATCGCTGGCAACTGCTGGTGGGTTTGATCTTTGTGCTGACCGTTCTGTTCATGCCCAACGGCCTGGCTGATCGACGCAAGAGGTCTGCATGAGCGTTTTACTCAGCACCCGTGAACTGGCCCTGCATGTAGGTGGCCTGGATATCCTGAGCGATGTCAGCCTGGAACTGTACGCCGGGGAAACGCTGGGCCTGATCGGCCCCAACGGAGCGGGCAAAACCACGCTATTCAATATCATTAGCGGTTTGGCCACGCCCTCCAGCGGACAGGTATTTCTGGAAGGAAAAGACCTGCGCAGTCTGGGCCCCATTGAACGTGCCAAACAAGGCATGGTGCGCAGCTTTCAGACCAGCCGGATCTTCCCCGAACTGACGCTGCTGCAAAATCTGGCACTGGCCGTGCGCATCAAAAAAGATTGCGCCTACCACTGGTGGGGACGCAAGGCTGCTCGCGCAGCCAGCCAACAAGCGGCTCAAGATTTGCTGGAGCACAGCGCCCTGGCCGGTCGCGGCCATCTGCTAGCCGGTTCGCTCTCCTATGGCGAGCAACGTATTTTGGATCTGCTGATTGCCTTGGCTCAGCAGCCGCGTGTGCTCCTTCTGGATGAGCCCACGGCGGGCCTGTCCGAGTCCGAATCGCGCGAGGTAATGGCGCTGGTACATGCCATGCGCGGCCAATGCGCGGTCCTGCTGATCAGCCACGATATTGATATTGTTTTTCAAGAGTGCGATCGTATTGCTGTGTTGTCATCCGGCGTCTTGCTAACTTGTGACACACCCAATGCCGTGCGCCAGCACGCTGGTGCGCGACAAGCTTATTTAGGCGAACTGGCTTTGGAGACGGCATGAAAAACGCACTAAGCATTTCCGGTCTCAACGCCCGCTATGATCGGGCCAATATTTTGCAAGACATCTCGCTGGATATTCCGGCCGGACAAAGCGTCGCCCTGCTGGGCCGCAATGGTGCCGGTAAAACCAGCTTGCTGCATTGCCTGTTCAATATGGGCCCCAAGTGGCAAGGCCAGGTCGAAGTACACGGCCAGGATATCGAAGGCATGGCCACCTACCGCATCGCCCTGCTTGGCATGGCACTGGTGCCACAAGGCCGCGGCCGTTTCCCAACGCTGACCGTACAAGAAAGCCTGCGACTGGCAGGGCTCGCCCGCCGCCCTCGCCCTGAGGATCGCTGGACGCTGGAACGGATTTACGAAGCAATGCCGCGTCTGTACGAGCGCCGCCAATCCTCCTGCTCGGCCTTGAGCGGTGGCGAGCGCCAATTGCTGGCGCTGGCCCGTGCCTTGCTGACGCAATCGTCCATTATTGTGCTGGACGAACCCAGTGAAGGCTTGGCCCCCATGACCATTCAAGATACCTTGCTGCCCCAGTTGCAAACCCTGACCGAGCAAGGCATCACCGTTTTGCTGGCCGAGCAAAATTTAAGCTTGGCTCTGGAGCTGGCTGATCGCGCCTTGCTGCTGGGTAACGGACAACTGGTGTTTGATGGCCCTGCCGACGAGCTGCGTGAGGACGCACCTTTATTGCAACGCCATCTGGGGCTTTGACATGCTGTATTTGTACAGTCTGTCCCTTCCCCTGCCACCGGGTCTGGAGCTCTGGTTACAAGAGCGAATTCCCGACAGCACACTGGCGGTGATTGCCCGCCGCAAGCGCCAGTCCGACCAGCATTTGAGCCTGCTGGCTCATGGTGCCCTGCGCCACTTTCTGGCACCCTTGCTAGGCTGCAGGCCCAAAACTGTCCCGATCAAGAATCTTGACCGAGGCAAGCCGGTGCTGGACATGGACGATGCAGATCTGCACTTTAGCCTGTCCCATAGTGGTGAACGTGTCCTGGTGGGCATTGCCGATCAAACCATTGGTGTGGACATTGAAGCCATGCGCCTGCCGGTCAAGCGCGGCCTGGTAGAACATTGCAGCGTGCCATCCGAACGCGGCTGGCTACAGAGCGATACGGACTTCTATGCGTTATGGTGCGCCAAAGAGGCGGCGCTCAAGCATGCGGGCACGGGTTTTCATATTCAGCCTCAAGAATTATCCTTGGACGGTCACCCAGATCACGGATGCACCGTACAATCCCCCCATCCCATCTTGCAAGGTTTGGTGGTGCACAGCAATCAGCCTGCAGCACGCTATGCAGCCGCGGTCTGTCTGAACACCTCCTTTGCTCCCTGGAATGTCAGCTTCTTGGACAGTATTCAACTGCCTGACGCCAAGCTGACCTACCACGAGTAAATCTGACAAGCCTACTTATTTATGTAATAGTTCTCATTACCATGATGAAATCTATTCCTGTAGAACAAATTTGGCCTGACGCTTTTGCTCAGCGATATCGCGACGCTGGACACTGGCGTGGGGAAACCTTTGGTGCCTTGTTGCGCACGCGCGCGCAAAGCCATCCAGAGCGTGAAGCCGTGGTCGGTGGCAAACAACGCTGGACCTATGGCGCACTGGATCAGTACGCCAGCCAGATCGCGGCGGGCTTGTTGCAAGCCGGTCTGCGCAAGGGTGACCGCGTCCTGGTGCATCTGCCTAATATCCCTGAATTTGTCAGCGTGATTTTTGGCCTGTTCCGTGCCGGCCTTTTGCCTGTGTATGTCTTGCCCGCGCACCGCATCACGGAAGTTGAACACTTTGCCAATAGCGCCCAGGCGCGCGCCTATATCGGCGTCGATACGCATGCAGGTTTTGACTACCTGCCTTTGGTACGTGAATTGCGTGAACGCTGCCCGCAGGTGGAGCAGGTTTACCTCGTAGGCGAAGCACAAGAATTTACGTCCCTGGAGCAGTTGCAAAGCAGTGCGGCCAATGTGGATGTCCCCGTGTCGGCCGCGCAACCTTCCGAAGTGGCTTTCCTGCAGATTTCGGGCGGCAGTACTGGCTTGTCCAAGCTGATCCCGCGCACGCACGATGACTACATCTACACCTTGCGCGAAAGCGCCAAGATTGCCGGTCTGGACGAGAACAGTGTGTTCCTGGGCGCTTTGCCCATTGCCCACAACTTCCCCATGAGTTCGCCCGGTTTTCTGGGTGCGCTGTATTCCGGTGCGAAAGTGGTGCTCAGCCCTGCTCCCAGCCCGGACGTGTGCTTTGAATTGATTGAACGCGAAGGCGTAACCGACACCAGTCTGGTTCCGCCTTTGCTGATGTTGTGGATGGACGCTGCTACCAAGACCAGCGCCAAGCTGGACACCCTGAAAGTGATTCAGGTCGGTGGTGCCAAGCTGAACTCTGAAGCCGCCAAGCGCGTGCGCCCCACTCTGGGCGTCACCTTGCAGCAGGTATTTGGCATGGCCGAAGGTCTGGTCAACTACACTCGTCTGGACGATCCGGAAGACACCATCATCAATACCCAGGGCCGCCCTATCAGCCCGGATGATGAAACCCTGATCGTGGACGATAACGGTGATCCGGTCGCCCCAGGCGAAACCGGCTACCTGCTGACACGTGGCCCCTACACCATCCGCGCCTATCACAACAACCCCTCGGCCAATGCCCGCTCCTTTACCGAAGACGGCTTTTACCGCACGGGCGATGTGGTGCGCATGACGCCTGAAGGCTACTTGATGGTCCAAGGCCGCGCCACTGACCATATCAACCGCGCTGGCGAGAAAATTTCCGCTGAAGAAATCGAAGACCATTTGCTGGCTCACCCGCAAGTCTTTGATGCTGCCGTAGTATCAGTGCCGGACGAGTTTCTGGGCGAGCGCAGCTGCGCGTTCATCATCCCAAAAGATGACAAGCCACGCGCCATCGAACTGAAGAAATGGATACGCAGCCGCGGTCTGGCCGACTTTAAAGTGCCTGATCAGATCGTTTTTGTGGACCGTTTCATGGAAACGGCAGCACTTAAGATCAGCCGTAAAGAACTGCGCGCCCAGTTGCGCGAGCAATTAGAGAACACTACGCAAGAATAATCATGAGTACTGCGCTTACCTTAGAACGCATGCGACAAGACATTGCCGCCATGCTGCATGAAGACCCCCAGGACATTCTGGACGACGACAACCTGATCGACCTGGGCCTGGATTCCATGCGCGTCATGACCTTGGCCACCCGCTGGCGCGAAGCTGGCGCACCTATCGAGTTTTCCGAAATGGCATCGGTGGTCACACTGGGCCAATGGTGGTCGCTGATCGAGCGAGCCCAGCAAAACGGCCGTTGATCTTTATTACTGCAGCACGCTTATGTTTAGCTCCTCTTCCGAACTGCCATTGCGCCCTTTGACCGAAGCTCAAGAAGGTCTGTGGTACGCCCAGCGTTTGGACCCGCTCAACCCGATTTTCAATACCGGGCACTGCACGCATATCCATTCCGCGCTGGACACAGCGCTGTTTGCGCAGGCGATCAACCTGACCTTGACCGAGGCGGACGCCTTGACCTTGCGCATGGTGGATACCCCAGAGGGCCCTGCCCAGTATCTGCGTCCGCAAGAGCCTGTCCAGCTGGAAATCATTGACCTGTCTGCCCAGGCAGACGGAGCGGAACAGGCGCAAACGCTGTTGATGGCCGACCTGCGCACACCGCTGGACCCTACGGTTGCGCCTTTGGCACGCCACATCCTGTTCGTCCTGGGGCCTCAGCATCACCTGTGGTATCAGCGCATTCATCACCTGGCGGCAGACGGCTACGGCATGGCGCTGATCGAAACGCGGGTGGTCAAGCTCTACAAAGCCTTGCTCAGTGGCCGCGAGGATCACGGACATGCTTTGGATTCGTTCACCCTTCTACAGGATGACGACCAAAGCTATCGGGACAGCGAGCGCCGTCAGAAAGACCGACAGTTCTGGCTGGACACGCTAAGCGATGCAGAACCGGCTCAAAGCCTGAGCGAAACCCAGGCCCTGAGCGATCATCATTTCCTGCTGGCTCGCAGCGCCGTCAAGACCGAACTGACGCAGCGCCTGCAAGCCTTGGCTCAAAGCACGGACATCAGCTGGCCGGACATTCTGACTGCGCTTACCGCGGCCTATGTGCGCCGCCATACGCGTCAGGACGAATGCACGGTGGGCGTGCCTTGGATGGGACGTTTGGGCCATATCAGTGCCCGCATCGTGTCCACTGTCATGAACGTGGCTCCGCTGCGTTTGCACATTGATGAGTCCCAGCCGCTGAATCAATACCTGATTCAGGTTTCCAAAGCACTGCGCCAAGCTCGCCGCCATGGCCGCTACCGCAGTGAGCAGTTGCGTCGTGACCTGGGTTTGCTTGGTGGCATGCGCCGTTTGCATGGCCCCATCATCAACGTGCTGCCCTTTGACGCGCCCTACGAACAAGCTGGCCTGTCTGCCAGCCAGACTGTTTTATGCGCTGGCCCGGTAGAAGATCTGAACTTCACCTTCCGCGCCCAGCCCGATGCCAGTGGCCTGCGTCTGGAAGTGGAGGCCAATCCGCGTCTGTACCAGGAACAGCAAATTCAGACCCATTTAGTGCGTCTGGAACACTTCCTGCTGCGCGCCCTGCAAGCGGAAAGCCTGTCTGCCGTACCGACGCTGACCGAAGCCGAACATCATCACTGGATTGAAACGGTTAACCAAACCGCTCATCCTGTACCCGAAACCACATTGTGGGCGCTGATTCAGGCCCAACTACAGGCCAACCCCGAGCAAGATGGCCTGGAGTTTGAAGGCCAGGTTCTGAGTTACGCCCAGATTGATGCGCAAACGGCCAACCTGGCCGCACAGCTGCGCCAAGCAGGCGTGCAGACCGGCGATATTGTGGCAGTTGCCCTGCCCCGTTCACTGGAACTGGTGCTGTCGCTGCTGGCCATTCATCGCGCTGGCGCAGCTTACCTGCCGTTGGATCTGGAACAACCCGCTGATCGGTTGAACACGATTTTGCAGGCGGCCCAACCCCGTTTGCTGGTCGCTCAGCCTGATTGCACCCTGAACGCCACACTGCTGGTGCCAAAACCGGAACAAGCCTGCACCGCAGACGCCTGGACTCCGGCTGGCCCGCATGACCCGTCCTACCTGATCTACACCTCCGGCTCGACCGGCACCCCCAAAGGCGTGCTGGTGAATCACGACGCTATCGTCAACCGTTTGGTGTGGATGCAAACGCATTACGGCATAGGGGCCGGTGACCGCATTCTGCAAAAAACCCCGGCTACCTTTGATGTGTCGGTCTGGGAGTTTTTCCTGCCTTTCCTGTCGGGTGCCACGCTGGTCGTCGCCCCGCCACAAGCGCATCGGGACCCTGCTCACATCGCAGCCCTGATGCGCGATAGCCGGATCACGGTGCTGCACTTTGTGCCCTCCATGCTGGCTGCCTTCCTGGACGAGCCGGCTGCTCGCGGACTGAGACCACGACTGGTCTTTTGCAGTGGTGAAGAGCTGTCAGCCGCTACACGCGACCGCTTCCACAGCCTGCTGACGGCAGAACTGCACAATCTGTATGGTCCAACCGAAGCTGCCGTGGACGTGTCCTATTGGCCCGCTTCCCGTGACGACACCTCCCAGCCCGTACCCATCGGTTTCCCTGTGTGGAACACCGCCTTGTACATTCTGGACGAACAACTGCAGCCAGTGCCTCCGGGCGTCGCAGGGCATCTGTATCTGGCTGGCCGCCAATTAGCCCAAGGCTATTGGGGCCGCCCGGATCTGACCGCCGAGCGTTTCGTGCCCGATCCCTACGCCTTGCATGGCGATCGCATGTACGCCACCGGCGACGTTGCTCGCTGGCGCGAGGATGGCGCGGTAATTTTCCTGGGCCGCTCCGATCACCAGATCAAGCTGCGCGGCCAACGTATCGAATTGGGTGAAATTGAGGCCCTGCTGGCTCGTCATCCCGATGTGGCCCATGTCGCCGTGATTGCCCGTGAAGATGTACCCGGTCAAATGGCGATTGTGGCCTACTGGGTGCCACAGGCATACAGCCAGTGCGATGCCAATACCCTGGCCACCTATGTGGGCGAGCACCTGCCGTCCTATATGGTGCCCAGCGCCTGGATCAGCCTGGACGAATTGCCCGTCACGGCCAATGGCAAGCTGGACCGCAAGGCCTTGCCCGTTCCTGCCTTGCAGGCACGCTCGGCCGGTCTGCCGCTGGAAGGGGCCACGCAACAGCAAATTGCGGCGGCCTTTGCCACGGTGCTGGAAAGCACGGACGCGTTTTACGCTGATGATGACTTCTTCGCTTTAGGCGGACATTCGCTGTTGGCGGCCAAGCTGGCCTTGCTGCTGCGCGAAGCACGCGGACAGGCCGTGTCGATTGGCACTATTTTTGAATACCCCACTATTGCCCGTTTAGCGCGCCACCTGGATCAAGCGGGCAGCACCGCTGCTGATGGCTTCGGTCCCATCATTACGCTGCGCCCGGCTCAAAGCGATCAGCCTGCTCTGTTTGTGATTCACCCAGCCGGTGGCCTGTCCTGGTGCTATGGCGCTTTGGCGCGTCATCTGCCCCCTGGCCGCGCCGTATATGGTTTGCAAGCCAGTGTGCTGTCAGATCCCTCCTTGGGACAGGATGGCAGCCTGGATGCGATGGCCAAGGTCTATGTGGACCGCATCGAGCAAGTACAGCCTCATGGCCCT
This sequence comes from Alcaligenes sp. GW821-FHT11D07, assembly GCF_058808495.1. NCBI lineage: Bacteria > Pseudomonadati > Pseudomonadota > Betaproteobacteria > Burkholderiales > Alcaligenaceae > Alcaligenes > Alcaligenes sp. GW821-FHT11D07. The sequence continues at coordinate 32,832 of NZ_JBXART010000002.1, read as the reverse complement.
TACCATTTGGCCGGCTGGTCAGTAGGCGGCATTATTGCCCAGGCAATGGCTGTCGAGCTGCGTCGTCGCGGTCAGTTGGTGGGCCTGCTGTCCCTGCTGGACGCTTACCCCAGTGATGCGTGGCGCAATGAGCCCGCTCCTGAACCCAATGCCATCTACAAAGCGCTGCTGCACATTGCCGGGCACGACCCCGATAGCCTGCCGGATGTTTCACTGACCCGTCATGGCGTGGTGGACTTTCTAAAGCGCAGCGGACACCCCTTGGCCGAGCTGCCTGATTCCCGTCTGGACGCTGTCTTCCAGGTGGTGGAAAACAATAACCGTCTGGTGCGCCTGTACGAGCATCACGCGTATGACGGGCCTGTTTTGTACTTCCGAGCCGCACTGGATCATGCAGGTACTCAATTGCATCCTGATTTGTGGCAGCCCTATGCCGGGCAGTTGCAGATTCACGATATTGCATCGCTGCACGCTCACTTAACCGGTACTGAAGCCGTGGCCGTTATGGCCCCGCTGATGGACTCGGCAATGGCGGGTGCCGAACAGGCACAAGCCCAACCTGAACTTGATGTGTAAGCCATGTCTGTAAGCCGTTTCTTTTTGGATATCTCACCGCTGATCGAAAGCCGGGCATTTCGCTTTGCCTACTTCGCTCGCGCCGCCACTGTGCTGGTCACCGGCATGCTGATGGTAGCGGCCAGCGTGCAGCTGTATGAGCTGACCAAATCCAGCGTGGCCGTTGCCTTTTTGAACGTGTCCATGGCCACCCCTATGGTGCTGGCGCTAATTGTGGGCGGGGTCTTGTCTGACCGCATGGACAGGCGCAGCCTGATGGTCTGGTCGCGCAGCGTCTACATCATCAGCGTCGTGCTGTTTCTGCTCAATACGTTGCTGCCGAACCCTCAGGTCTGGCTGATTTACGTCGCTGCCGCCATTGGTGGCGCGGCAGGCGGAATCAGTGTGCCAGCCATGATGTCGGCCACTCCCGCGCTGGTTGGTCGCAACAAGCTGGCAGCAGCAGCGGCTTTGTCCGGTCTGGCCATGCAATTGGGCGGCATTATCGGCCCTGCGCTGGCTGGCGTCTTGATCTCCGGGCCCGGCCTGATTTTCTGCTACGTGATCGTGCTGTGCGGCGTGATCGTCACCCCTTTGCTGTTGCGCGCTTTGCCGCCCTTGCCCCCGCAGGCTGGCAAGCAGCCCCAGAAAAATGCTTTTCAATCCTTGCGTGACGGCCTGCAATTCGTTGCGAGCCACCCTTTGCTGCGCGCCCTGCTCCTGATTGATCTGGCTGCCTTGATTCTTGCCACGCCGCTGGCCCTGATGCCTGAATGGGGCGACACCATCCTGAACATGGGCGCTACAGCAACCGGCTATCTGTACGCTGCTCCCGCTGTCGGTGCCACGCTGGCAGCTCTGTCCAGCGGCTGGTGCCGCCAGGTCGCCCGCCCCGGCGCAGCTATCGTGATCGCGGTATTGATCTGGGGTCTGGCCGTTGCTGCCCTGTCCCTGCAAGCATCCCTGCTGTGGGCCTTGATCTGCCTGGCCATCATGGGTGCGGCGGATACTATTTCCAAGATCATGCGCATGGCGCTGGTTCAACACCACACCCCCGACTACCTGCTGGGCCGCGTCTCCAGCCTGTGGATGACGCAATACTCCCTGGGCCAAGCTCTGGGCAATATGCAAATGGGTTATCTGTCCCGCCTGCTCGGCCCTGCCGTGGCAGTGGCGGTTGGCGGACTAGCCTGCGCTGCGGTCGCCGGTGGTTTTGGCATTCTTAACCAAGGCCTGCGCTCGGCCACCAAACAGGACGGCCCGCCCAATGCCTGATACCTCTCTTTTGTTCTACCCACGCCTGCTGCATGCCTGTAGAAAGATCTCCTACATGGACCGTCTTGTCGACCGAACCTTTATTTAGGATTAAAAGATGCTAATCAATGTCAATTGCATTCGCCGTACCCCTGCTGCTTTGTTGCGCAAGGCCGGCCTGAGCGCCGCCGTCCTGTCCTTGTCCCTGGCCAATGCCTTTGCAGCGCCCGCCTTTGACCAACCTGATGCCGACTTCCGTGGTTCCCTGAATGCTGCTGGTGTGGTGTATGCCGGTGCTGAAGCCCAACTGGCAGGCCGTGGCTTTACCCCCGGTCAGGAAGTGATCCTGCTGCAAAACGGTCACACACTGACCCCTAGCGCACTGGTCGCCGACAAAGAAGGCAACCTGAGCACCACCATCGCCATTCCTGCCGAAGCCGCCACTGGCCTGCACCCGGTTGTTGTGCAAGTTAGCAAGCCTTCGACTGCCACCATCTTCAACCTGAAGGTCTCCCCTAAAGTTGAGCTGAGCGGCCAGGACAAGTTTGAAGTGCAATCCCAGCGTCTGGTGCCAGGCCTGTACCAAAGTGCCTACAGCCCCAAGAACAAGGCTTTGTTCGTGACCTCGGCCGTGGGTCGCCCACCCGTGAAAGAATCCCAGCTGATCAAGGTCAACCCTAAAACATTGGCTATTGAAGCCAGCGTGACTCCTGCCGCCCAAAAAGGCCGTGACGATGGTCAGGTTCAAGCCGTGTACGGCGTGGACGTGGACGACAAGCAAGGCAATGTCTGGGTTACCAACACCCGCAGCAGCTCCATTGCGGTCTACAGCCAGAAAGACCTGAAACTGGTTAAACAGTTTGAAGACGGCGTGGTCAGCCACCCCCGCGATGTGGTGGTAGACGAACGAACCGACCGTGCTTACGTGTCCTCGCCCGGCGCTGACACCCTGGCCGTGTTCGACACCAAAAAACTGAGCCAGCTGGACTCGATCGAACTGCAAAGCAAGACTCGCAACAAACCAGGCAGCATGAGCCTGATCCTGGACGCTGAGAAAGACCGTCTGTACACCGTCAGCGCCAGCACCAATGAGCTGATCATTGTGGATCTGAAAAACGGCAACGCCCAGACCGTTTTCCCCGTCCCCGGTGCTCGTGGTCTGGCCGGTGTTTCCGTGGACAGCAAGAATGATCAGGTTTACGTGGTTGCCCAAGGCAGCGACAACCTGCTGATCATGAATGCCAAAGACGGCTCCGTACAACACGACGTCAAGATTGGTGCCGGCGCACTGAACGTGGTCTTCGATCCCAAGACTTCCCTGGCTTACGTAGCTTCCCGCGGTGCAGGCACTGTGACGGCCGTTAACGGTAAAGGCGAAATCGTTGCCAACCTGGACGGTGGCAGCTTTGCTAACCACGTTTCCCTGGACGGCGAAGGCAATGCTTACCTGGTCAACAAGTCCAAAGGTAAGGACGACCCAAGCGCTGACCGCATCACGCGTCTTCACCTGAAGTAATTAGCCCGGCACACCCCGGTTCAGGCCGGGGTGTCACTGGCTGACCCTTGCCCCACAAAGGACTCCTATGAATAGCCGTATCGACGACCAAGTCCGCCATAGCACCATTGAAGAATGGTTAAAGCGCTATCAGGCCGACAGCAGCGTATTTGCCTCTCCCACCATCAGTTTGATGGCACACGGCACGGCACTGGAGCGGCATACCTCGAATGCTCAAGGACAATTGCTGGCCGATGCCCAAACCTTGCTGGCACACGCGGCCCAACAAGGTCTGGAAGCTCCCCTGCTGCTGGGGGTCATCCCCTTTAACCCGGCACGCCAGGCCTATTTGCGCGTTCCTAAGGACTACCGACGCGATCCTGTCCTGTTGCGCCCGGTACAGCGGCCCCCATTGGCCACATCCCGCAATACCATTGCCACCCAGACCCTGCTGCCCGATGGCCAGGGCTATGAAGAAAGCGTGACTGGCATTTTGGCGGCCATGCGCGAACAGAATATTTCCAAGACCGTGATGGCGCGTACCGTAACCATCACGCTAAACGAAGCGCTGGACCGTCAGACTGTGTTGAGCAATATGCTCCACAGCAATCCAGCGGGCTACACCTATGCCCTGCCCTTGCCCGGCGGCAAAGAGGACGATCCAGACCTGTTTTTTGGTGCCAGCCCCGAACTGCTGGTGCGCCGCCAAGGCGATCTGGTAACCGTAAATCCGCTGGCAGGCACCGCCCCCCGCTTTGCCGATCCGCAACGCGACCAGGCCAGTGCCGAAGGCTTGATGGCATCGAGCAAAGACCTGCGCGAACACGCTTACGTGATCGAAGATGTTGTGCGCATCCTGTCCCAGTTCTGCGACGACATGGAAGTGCCTGATGGCCCCAGCCTGACCAGCACCGCCAATCTGTGGCACCTGTCCACCCGCATCAGCGGACGCTTGCGCGATCCTTCTGTCACCTCTTTGGAACTGGCTCTGGCCATGCACCCCACCCCTGCGGTGTGCGGACTGCCTACTCAAGCGGCCATGCAGGCCATTGAGGCAACGGAAGTGTTCGAGCGTGGCTACTTTGCCGGCGCCATAGGCTGGAGCGATCACGAAGGGAATGGTGAATGGGCCGTGGCAATTCGCTGCGGTCACTACACCCAGCAAGGCCTGACCTTATCGGCTGGCGCAGGCATTGTGGACGGTTCCGTCCCGGCCTCGGAACGCCAGGAAACCGGCAATAAACTCATGACCCTGATCAACTCATTGGGTCTGGCGCAAAACATAACACTTTAACGGAGACCGACTTATGACAATTCACGCGCTGCCCAGCTACGAGTTGCCCCAAACCCCCGTAGCCAACCGCGTCAATTGGCGTCCTCAGGCAAATCGTGCCGCCTTGCTGATCCATGACATGCAGGCCTACTTTCTGCAAAAGTACGATATGAGCCAGGCCCCCATTCCCATGCTGATTGAACGCATCGCCGCCCTGCGCGCGACCTGCCAGAAGCTGGGTATTCCCGTGTTTTACACCGCCCAGCCTACCGAGCAGCCGGACGAAGACCGCGCCCTGCTGAACGACTTCTGGGGCCCCGGCCTGACAGCCAGCGAATTTCACGAGCAACAAGCCGTGATCCCTGAACTGGCTCCTGCCGACAATGACATCATGCTGACCAAGTGGCGTTACAGCGCCTTCCAACGCTCGGACCTGCGCGAGCAACTGCGCAATCTGGGCCGCGATCAACTGATCATTACCGGCGTCTATGCCCACATCGGCTGCATGACCACGGCGTTGGAAGCCTTTATGCAAGATGTACAGCCCTTCCTGGCCATTGACGGCGTCGCTGACTTCTCGCTGGAAGAACACCAACTGGCCATCCGCCACGTCTCGCAACGCTGCGGCGTCAGCCTGACCTGCGCCGAGATCCAGGACAGCCTGACGGCCTGAACAGGAAGCTCCCATGACTGATTTAAGCCAAGATTTTGCGGGTCAATGTGTCGCTGTCACGGGCGCTGCCCGTGGCATTGGCGCTGCCGTGACCCAGATGCTGCTGGCCCGTGGCGCTCGCGTCATCGCCCTGGACCTGGATGCTCAGGGCCTGGAAGCACTGAGCCAGTCCGAACACAGCGAACGCGTGTCCTGCCATGTCGTGGACATCAGCCAATCCGATGCGGTGGACAAGGCTCTTGAACAAGGCCAAGCCAAGCTGGGACCAATCCAGCGCTTGGCCTGTGTGGCAGGCGTCCTGCAGATGGGCCGCATCACAGAGCTCAGCAACGAGCAATGGGATCGCACTTTTGCCATCAACACGACCGGTGTTTTCAACGTCTGTCGTAACGTGGCCAAAGGCATGATCGAGCGCAAGCAAGGTGCCATTGTCAACGTCAGTTCCAATTCCGCAGCTACTCCACGTATTGCCATGGGCGCCTACGCGGCCTCCAAGGCAGCGGTCACCCAACTGAGCCGCTGTTTGGGCCTGGAGCTGGCTCCTTACGGCATCCGGGTGAACATCATCTCCCCCGGTTCCACCGACACCCCCATGCAACAAGCCATGTGGAAGCAAGGTAGCTCCCGCGAAACCGTGATTGAGGGCTCCGGCGAAAACTACCGTCTGGGCATTCCCTTGCAGAAAATCGCCACGCCGGAAGAAATTGCTGAGGCCGTGCTGTTCCTGCTTTCGGACCGCGCCAGCCACATCACCCTGTCCGACCTGCGCGTAGACGGCGGTGCAACGCTGGACCAAGGCTAAATAAAACGGCTGGGTAAAAAAAAGGACGGATATTCCGTCCTTTTTTATTAGCCAGTATTAAGACACTTAGAGAATTGGCACCACGCTATTCGGACCGGGGCAGACTCAGGCAGGGCGGATCAGATTGTTTGCCGCGGGCATGAGATTGCGTAGGGATGCAAGGGGCCTGCTGTTTGAGTGGAGCGCTTGTACCTTGTCCAGTGGACAAGGTACTCCACGAGTTCAGGCCCCGCCCGTAGCAATCTTATGCCAAGGGAACTGGTGTGCAACACCAGCAAACAGTCAGCCCAGCCTGAGTCTGCCCCGGTCCGAATCGCGCCCCTAGCCCAGAGCTCTAAATTAGCTCTAGCCTTACTTCTTCTCTTCTACCGGAGCCTTCTCAGGTTCTACCCCGAACAGATGCTCCAATCCCAAGGCCAAGGCATCGCGCCAGGCAATAAAATCATGGGCCGTAGCACTTTCCACATAGCTCACATCGTAGCCACGCGCCCTCAAGACATCATCCAGATGGCGATTCGCCTGTACCAGGCTGACATCCTGACTGGAACCGGAGGACTCAAACACCCCGGCACTCATGTAGACCTTCACTGGTACAGCGGGAGAGTCGGCCATCTGACGGGTCAACCACTGCCCACGCTCTCCCTTAGGAGACCACCAGTACGAACCCGACAGGCTAAGCACATTGCCAAACAAATTCGGCAAACGCCAGGCCGCGTGCATGGCCGCCAAACCACCATAACTGGAACCGCCAATCACCGTCTTGTCTGCTGCAGACTGAACACCTTGAGCATGTAACCAAGGCATCAAATCCTTTTCCAGAAACTGGATATACGCTTCGTTCGGGGGCAGCTCAGCCGCCCGCTCCTTCATGCCGGGATTGTCCACAAGCACTAACCAGGCAGCAGGAACCCGCCCTTGAGCAATCAAGGTATCCAGCATGGCAGGCGCACGGGCCTCGTCGCGGTAATCACGGCCATCAAACAAAATCACGGTGTGATCAATTTCCTGAGCGCGTGTCCCTGCTGGCTGATAAATCTGAATTTGCCGCTCAACCCCTAAGGCATCGCTGGCAAGACGCTCCGTACGCCACTGCCCCTGACCTTGTTGTTGCGGCTCCAGAGCCACTGCCTCGGCCGGTGCTTGGGACAGGCGCACAACCGAATCCCCGTCAAACAGATCAGTGCTGTTTTCAGGTAAGGACTGGGCATTATGAGGATCGCGCTGCAAAGCGGCGCGCAGGACTTCACGCGCCAGACCCGGCCCCATATAAGGCACATCCGGTGCAATCCGATACGTAAAACGGGAGTCTCGCGGCAGGTCGTAGGTGATGTACCAAATATCGGACTCACCAAGACGCTGCATGCGATCGCTGTACTTGAATGGGCCACCATGCATGCGGACCTCTTGCTTGGCACCGCGCCAGACAAAAGTGACGCGGTCTTGTGTCGCGCTGTAGCGTTCCACCAAGGGGGAGCCCACACGCTGCACATAGTCCCAAAAGCCTGTAGAAGGCTCGCCAGCGCGCAAGCGCATGTTCCACTGACGGATGACATCGCCTTGCAAAGGCTCGGCCTGGGGCGCCGCTTGTGGCGCCGTTACCGATTTGATCTGCCAGTCATACTGGCCCTGGCCCAACACCCGCAAACGGTACTCGCCCGCCATGCCAGCGATAAAACCAAATACGCCACCACGGTCCGGCGCATCGGCCCAACTGCGAATTGCTTTGCCGTCGGGTCCGAACAAGGCCAGTTCCACATCACCACTGTGTTTCCAACTGCCCTGCACCAAATCGTTCTGCTGCAAGCTCAGTATTCGTTCATGATGTTCGTGCGCCTGAACCTGACCTTGAGCCGAAGGCAGTGTCGCCGCCCAGGACGACCCCACCATTCCCACCATCAATACTGCTACAACAGGTGCGCGCAACATACATCCTCCTAAATACCGGTTTGCCGCAGGACAAGCCCAGGACCAAAAGGAAGTATACGATCAAAAATAATCCACGCACCCCTTGGCTGGTGCCTGCCGCGGCCTTTTATCAGACCAAACGGAAAGCCTGAATCAAACGATCCAGCTCCTGCACCTGCTCCTGCAACTCGCTGGAGGTGTGGGCAACCTGACCAACCATCTCGGCGTTTTGCTGAGTAGCCGAATCCAGCTGGCCCACGGCGACGTTGATCTGCTCAATACCAATGGTCTGCTCTCGGGTCGAGGCAGCAATCTCGTGAACAATCGTCATCACTTGCGAACTGCCCGTGACCATCTCATCAATCACCTGGCCTACTTGCCCCATCAACTGCACGCCTTCGCGCGTACTGCTGGAAGAGGCTTCCACCAATTGAGCAATTTCCTGTGCAGAGGCTGTGGTGCGCTGTGCCAAGGCACGCACTTCGCCTGCCACCACCGCAAAGCCGCGGCCTTGCTCACCGGCGCGTGCTGCTTCCACCGCTGCGTTCAAAGCCAGAATATTGGTCTGGAATGCGATGGAGTTAATCACCGTGGTGATATCAGCCACTTTGCCACTGGTGTCACGAATGGCACCCATGCGGTCCACCAGTTCACTGACCATCTGCCCGCCGTGCTGGGCGGTTTTCTGCACCTGGCTGGAGACTTCCTCGGCCCGCATGGCGTTCTCTTCGCTCATGCGTACCGTGCCTGTCATCTCTTCCATGGCCGAAGCCGTCTCCTGCAGGGCCGCAGCCTGTTGAGTAGTGCGGCTGGACAGCTCTAGATTCCCTGCCGACAACTGCGAGGCATCATCCGAAATCACACCACTGCTGTGCTGCAAGGTGCGCAAGACTTCGCTCAATTTCAAGCGCATTTGCTCGATCGAGGCCATCACACTGTCTTCTGGAATCGAACGCAAGGAATGGGCGACCCGCAAATCACCGTCCGCAATGGCTTGCGCCGTGTCATGCAAGACTTTAGGCTCTGCACCCAGCTCGGTAAAGATCTGGCGAGCCAGAACCACCGTGACGCTCACGACCACCACAATAATCAGCAAAAACACCAGCGAGGAGCTGAGCAGGTTGCTGAAGAAGCGGGCGTGAATATTGTCGATATAGACGCCAGAAGTCAGCACCCAGTCCCACTCCGGTATGCCTTTGCCATACGCCAGCTTGGGCGCATTGCTCTTGTCGCTCAGTTTGGGCCAGTGATACTCAAGAAAACCTTCCCCCCCATTGCGGCCGATACGGCTCATTTCAGCAAAGGGATGGACACCATTGCTATCGACCACCGCGCTTACGTCCTTGCCATCCAATTCCGGGCGGCTAGGGTTCATGATGGAAATAACATTGGTCGACAGGACGGATACATAGCCCTCCTGTCCAAAACGGATACTGCTAATACGTTGCAAGGCCTGCTTTTGGCCTTCTTCCTGACTCAGCACGCCTTTACTCACCAACTGCTGATAATCCTGCGTAATGCTTGCGGCAATATTCACGACATGCTGCAAACTCGTTCGGCGCTCTTCCATCTGCGCCTGATACAACTGATAGTTAACAAACGAAAAGACCACCACCAATGCCATCAAACACAAAATTAACGGCAACCACAACTTCTGTTTTAAGCCCAAACGCATGATATTCCCCGACCATCGCTGAAAAGACAGACCCTAGATATGCAAAAACCGACCGTGAAAACACGGTCGGCCTGCAGGAAGGCCCATCGAACAAGCTGGGTAACGGCGTTAACTTCGAAATACTTAACTAAAGTTACATATCGAATCGATTGGATGCTAAGGCGGCTTACAAATAACTACTGCTCAGACGTCGAGCAGCATCACTTCCGGTTCCAAAAGAAGGCTCACTGCTGGCCAAGGTCAGCAAAAAGCCGTCTTCGGACATTAGTTCGGAGGTCAAACGGCCCTGGTAATGTCCCAGTTCCAGATTCAGTGCCAAATCGCGCTGTTCCAGGTTATCCACTCCTTTGATAACCAGTTCGAAGCCCTGTTCACTTAACAGGTGACAAGCGGTCTCCAGCAAAGACTTGAAAGTCGCGTCATGACACGCGCGCTGGATAACCTCGGCTTCTAATTTGACGCCGGCAATTGGCCAGCCACGCAGGCGATTCAAATTATTGTTTTCAATATCGGTACTGGTCAGCCAGACCTGGATTTCCTGATCCTTCAAAGACTGCAAGGCTTCAATCAGTTCTGGCGTCTCTTCCAGCTCATCGTCGCTATATACATCCAGCTCCACGCAGCAGGTCTGCAAATCAAATTGACGCAGCAATACAGGAAAGCGCTTGTGCATGAGCAAGACCATATCGACCGGCAATTTCAGGCCGATATGGCTGGCGCGCAGGGAGTATTCCTGCCACCAGCGGCGCACATCGGCCATCAAGGTGCGTAACATCCATTCGCACAAGGCCTGACGGCGAGTGGAATCCGAGATATGGCGCAGCACCAGATCCGAGGACAGGCGCAGACCGGTAGGCGCAGTCCAGAACACCTGAGCATCGACCCCGCTGTATTGACCCGTGCTGGTGGCTACCCGCAACTGGTAGGAGAAGGACAGGGCGTCACTTGCCTGCGGATCGAACACATCCAGCGTTTCCAATACGCGCAGCAGTTCCAGCGGTGTGGGCTGCTCCGGCTCAGGCTCTTCACGGACGGCGTAGAACTCCATGATTTCGCTGTCCTGGGGCTCATGCTGAGCAATCAGCTTGCCCGTAAAGGTATAACCCCAGCCATGGACGGACTTGATAGGCAGCGCAACACCCGCCTGACTTGCCTTGCGGCGCAAACGGCTAATCAGTGAGTCAACAGCACGACTGTCAGTGGCGGCCAGCCCCTTGTCGCGCATCAAATCTTCACGGCTGAAACGCGCATCCGCATGCCGAATGAAGGCATCCATCAATTGACGTTCGCTATGGGTCAGCTCCAGGCCCACCCCGTTGGGGGCAAGCAGAGTCCAGCCTTTATCACGCAAGATCCATTCTTGCTGGCCACCTGGTTCTTGCTCCTCGCTGTCTGCGTAGTTGGTATCAACTGTTGCATACACATTTCGACGGCGCACGGCATGACACCAGGCCACCAGTTCAGGCACCTGAATATCCAAAGACAGGCAGGCATCGGCACCGGTCAGCAACAGCTGTACCCGTGCGCTGGCCGTCAAGCCAGACTGCATCGCAACAATACCCAGCGAGCCAAAATCATTACGCAGTTTGGCTACCATCAGGGGGATGTAACCCACCTCGACTGGAAACAATAACAAGTCCGACTGGCTTAGCCGCGCTTCGGCCACTGTATCCAAGGACCGTATAACGACGGTCTTGGTACCGAAAATCCGCAACTGTTCCTGCCAGTACTGCAGGCCCTCGCCTTCTTCCAGCACAACCAACACGCCACGAGCATGTTCCATAAGCGCCTACTATTTAACTATTGTCAGACTCACGATGGCCTCAGCGCCGGCCGACAATACTATTTTTATCAATAGTTAGAATTATCACTTCAACAATACAGAGCACAAAGTAAAGAATGGTCAAATGTGGCGTTTGAAATTTTTTGTCTTCAAAATAACACCCACCTTACTCTCAGAACGATCTTGGATTTATTTTCCAGCCTGAATTCTTTTAAAATTGCACCCCATAAATAATTATAGATTTTATAACGCTAAGGCGTGAAAAAACCCGCTCAAGGGCGGGTTGTCCTACATCAAGTGGGGCTCAAATACTTACTGGGCGGCCGCTTCCAGACGCGATTGCAGCTGGGCGGCAGGCAGCCAACCATCAGCGCGACTACCATCCGCAAAGTAAATCGCAGGGGTCCCTTGAACACGCAATTTCTGGCCTATCGCCAATAATTGATCCAAAGGATGTTCACACGACGCTTTCTCGGGACGGGTGCCGCCCCCCATCCAGTCGCTCAAGGTCTTGGCTGGATTATCGGCACACCAGATATCCTCGGCCTTACGGCGGCTGTCCGGGCCCAGGATGGGAAACATCAGGCTATAAACCGTAACATTGTCTACTTCCTGCAAAGTTGTATGAAGACGTTTGCAATAACCGCAGTTGGGATCTTCAAAAACCACCATCCGGCGGCTGCCGTCGCCTTTCACCAACTTAATCGCCTTATCCAGTGGCAAGTCGTCCAGAGAAATACGGCTTAGCTCCTGCATGCGCTGCTCAGTCAGATCCACCCGGCTTTTACTGTCCAGCAAAGAACCCTGCATCACAAAACTGGCTTGGGGATCGGTATAAAGCAAGGTGCCGCCTACTTCCACTTCCAGCAGATTGGCAAAAGGCGTGGCACGAATCCCATCCACTTGCACACCGGGGAAAGCGGCCTCAAAAGCCTGGCGTGTTGGTTCGAAACGAGCCTCTACCTTGGGGCTGGCGGCTTGAGCCAGGCTGCACAGCGACAAAATCGCCAGAGCCCACATTGAACGAAGGTGCAACTTCATAACTTATTTCCTTTGCTAATCAACAAGGCCCTGCTGTCATTAAAACAAGAGAGAACCCGGATTCACTCCGGCAGCGTGTGCAATCAGACGACGTTTGACCCAAGGCAGGCGATCCACCACCTGCATGCCCGCGTTGCGCAGCATGGATACGGGCGCGCCCGGTGCGGAAAACAGGCGATACAAGCCATCTGTGGCCGCGCGCATGGCGGCAATCGGCTCGGCACGAGCCCGCTTGTAGCGATTGAGTACGCGCATATCACCCACGGAATAATGGGGCCCGCGCTCTGACAAGACTTTGATCAAGGCTTCGATATCACCCAAGCCCAGATTCAAACCCTGTCCTGCCAAGGGATGGACACGATGCGCCGCATCTCCCACCAAGGCCACTCCTGGTGCCACCAAACCACTGCGCTCGAAGGTCAGGGGAAAACCATGGACCGTACTGCGCAAAGTGAGCTGGCCCAAACGACCATTGGACAAGGAAAACAAGCTGTTTTGCAGATAGAGCGCTTGTTCATCAGCAGCCATCGCCAGTACCTTGTCCGCTTGTGCCTGGGGCACAGACCAAACCATAGACACTTGCGGCTTGCCATCGACATCCGGCATAGGCAACAACGCCAGAATCGAATCACCTGTAAACCACTGCAAGGCCACTTGCTGATGCGCGCGCTCTACATTGAAGTGAGCAACCAGACCGGCATCACCGTACTCACGGGCGTGGTGCTCGATACCCGTCGCCGTGCGCAGGCCGGAGCGAGCTCCATCCGCCCCCACAAACAAATCAGCACTGATCCGTTTTTGCCCTGCCGTGACGATGGTATTGCCTTCCAAACGCTCGAAGCGATCTTCAATCCAAGGCACACCGAACACTTGCAAAGCCTGGTAGAGCGCCTGTTCCATCTGCCCCGACTCTACAATCCAAGCCAGATAATCCTGAGCATCCTGCCAGGCGTGCAGATTCAGGCAACCACCACCGTCACCATGTACTTCCATAGCCTGTACCGGCGCAATACGCTGCGCAGACATCAGGTTCCAGACTCCCAGCTGAGCCAGAAAGCGCTGGCTGGCTACAGAAACAGCATAGACACGGGGGTGATACTGCCCCGGCGCCAATTCCATTGGCTTGTAGGCGGGAGACAGGATGGAGACATCAAACCCGGCCTTGCGCAAACCCAAGGCACTGGCCATGCCGGCCAATGCCCCGCCGCACACCACAATACGTTCGTTCTTCATCGTGCGCTCGGTGCTCCTGCCTGACGTGGCCACAAGAGCCACATTTGACCTTGCTGCTTCATGCGACCGGCCTGTGCACCAGCTTGATCACCCGTGCCCCAGTACAAGTCCGTGCGAGCCGCACCCTTGATGGCCGCACCTGTATCCTGAGCGAACACCAAACGCTGCAAAGGCTGATTGGTAGCAGGCTGCGTTGTCGCCAAATACACTGGCGTGCCTAACGGCACGTAGGTGGGGTCAATAGCTGCGGCGCGCAGGCCAATCAGGGGAATTCCGTAAGCCCCTTTAGGGCCCAGATCCTGATCCACAATGGCCTCTTCGCGGAAGAACACCATCGCCGTATTCACATTCATCATTTCCTGTACGCGATGCGGATTGCGCTGCGCCCAGGCCTTGATGTTTTGCATGGACGTTTGAGCCAAAGGCATCTCCCCCTGCTTGGCCAGCCATTGGCCAACGGAGGCGTAAGGGCGACCATTATGGTCGGCATAGGCCAGACGCACTGCGCTGCCGTCCGGCAAAATCGCGCGGCCTGAACCTTGAATCTGCAAGAAGAAGCCTTCAACCGGATCTTCTGCATAGACAATCACGGGCGGCTGGCGCTCGGGCTTGGCCATAATTTGTTCACGGGTGTCGTAAGGCACAACCCGTTTGCCCTGCTGCTTGCCACGAATGCGCTTGCCAGCCAGCTCCGGGTAAAGACTGCCCAGATCAATCGTCAGCAAATCATCCGGAGCCGCAAAAAGTGGCCACTGGTAGCCTGCGCTGCGGGTACGCGAGGCCTTGAGCAAGGGCTCGTAATAGCCCGTGACTGTGTTCTGAGCCACATTGCCGTCACCCGTCAACAAGCGCCAGGGCTGCAAGTGCTGCTGCAAGAAATTGCGTACTGTTGCCGTATCTTTGGTCTCGGCGTTCAGACCTGCTGCCGCAGCAGCTTGGCACACAGGTTGCCAGGCACGTGGATTGGCACGGGCCGGCATGGCCAGAGAGCCACTGACCGGGCGCATCAAGCCCTTGCAGTTATTAATAAAGCCTTTCCAGACATGATCCATGGAGTCCGCCTGCCAGCCCGGCAGCGTAGACCAGTTCACCGCCTGATAGCGGCCGGCCAGCGCACGTGCCGGGGTTTCCGGCAGGGCCGACAAAGACGGCACACGCAAGGGTTGCAGGGCAATGTCTGTCCCGCTGTCTGCCGCACCCGGAGCCGTTGACGAAGAGCCCTGATCCACAGGGGTAGTGGAACAGGCACTTAATGCCAGCAGTACGGCTGGCACGCAATAGATTATCTTCATGGCTGGGTTTTGGCCTTAGTGCAAGGTACGGGGAGAGGACAGGATGAATTCCTGAATGGCGACTTCAAAGGGCACGCCATTTTCACCAACACATTGATAGCTTCCCCGCATCGTGCCAAACGGGGTACTCAAGGGACAACCACTGGTGTATTCAAAGGTCTCGCCCGGGGCCAGCACCGGCTGTTGCCCGACTACTCCCAGGCCTCGGACTTCTTGAACCTGCTGATTGTCGTCAGTAATGATCCAGTGACGACTGATAATTTGCGCCGTCTGCTGTCCATTGTTGGTAATCCGAACGGTATAGGCAAAAACATACTGATTGCTGTCGGGTTCAGATTGCTCAGGCAGGTACTGGGGCGTGATGCGCACCTCAATATCGTCAGGCTTCATAATGGATTCCAGGTTACGGCTGTACAAATACGGGCCGCTGCACGCGATCCCGCTTGAAACTATAATGATGACATATGGTCACGATTTTCGTGATGTCTAATCTTTACGGCACCTATTATGTCCCAAGCCAGCTCCACACGTATCGCTCCCAGTATTTTATCGGCCGATTTCGCTCGTCTGGGCGAAGAAGTCCGCAATGTTATCGCTGCGGGCGCCGATTGGGTCCACTGCGATGTCATGGACAACCACTTTGTACCCAATCTGACCTTCGGTCCCATGATCTGTGCGGCGCTGCGCCCCCACACGACGGCTCCCATCGACGTGCACCTGATGGTGGAACCTGTCGATGCCCTGATCCCCGAGTTTGCCAAAGCCGGTGCCAACTACATCAGCTTTCACCCTGAAGCCTCACGCCATGTGGACCGCACCCTGTCGCTGATCCGCGACCACGGCTGTAAGGCCGGCCTGGTATTTAACCCGGCCACCCCCTTGAACTGGATGGATCACTTGATGGACAAGCTGGACCTGGTTTTGCTGATGTCGGTGAACCCCGGCTTTGGTGGCCAGAAATTCATCCCCAGCGCATTGGACAAGCTGCGTCAGGCACGTGCCCGTATTGACGCCTGGACGGAGCAAGGCGGCCAACCCATTGTGCTGCAAATCGACGGCGGCGTGAAAATCGACAATATTGGCGCCATTCGCGCGGCCGGCGCAGACACTTTTGTGGCTGGCTCGGCCATTTTTGGTCAGCCCGATTACGCTCAAGTCATCAGCGAAATGCGCAAAGAGATTGCGCTGGCCGAAAAAGCCTAAGCCTCAACAGCCATCCCTAAGATCTACGCTTGCAGCAAACCTGCCTTCTGGCAGGATTACTGCAAGACCGTATTGCAACTGAAGTTTTCTTGTCGCACCGGATTGTCAGGGCGTCGTCGCTCTACAAACAGCGCATTGCCCTGAACCCGCTTGGCCTGCGCCTTGGCAGAACTGGCCAGCTCTGCAATTAAAGAGCCCGAATACAATTCGGGCTCATCAACGGTGACTACCCCCAAGGACAGGCTCACTAGCGGGTGAAACACCTGCACTCCTTGACGGTTCTCAGCCAGATACCCACCTGCTTGCCGATGCTCTTGCAAGTACAAGGCCTCTAGTTCCGTCGTCAGTTCGTCCAGAATCCCTTGGCAACGCTCGGCCCAATCGGAGCTGGTGAACACCAAAATGAAATCATCCCCGCCCACATGGCCCACAAAATCCATACGTGCCACAGCATGACGCGTAAAGAGCTCGGCCATCGTGCGCAACAACTCATCCCCTTTGCGATAGCCGTATAAATCGTTGTAAGGCTTGAAATGGTCCAGATCGGCGTAGCACACCGCAAAGTTCTGGCGATTGCGCAGCAAGCTATCAATATGCTCATCAATAGGCACATTGCCCGGCAACTGCGTTAAGGGGTTGGCGTAGCGAGCCGTCATGATCTGAATCTGCGTGATCTCCCGCATCAGCTCCACGCTGGAGCCCAGGCCCAAATACTCGCCCGCCCCCGTAATGATGAAGCCATCGCTCAAGGCATCTCCGGCTCCTTGAGTCATCAGCGTTCCCAACTCCAGCAAACTGGTGTCGCAGTCCACGATCAGCGGCGGGGTTTCAATGAACAAAGAACAAGGTTTATTGCCATACAACTCGCGGTGATACGGGCGGGCCAATTGGTCATACAGCTGGCTGCGGCGCAAAATCCCCGTGGGCCTGCCATCTCGCAACAAGGCCACTGCACTCAAATCCGGATGGCTTTGAAACAGCTCATAAACACGATTAGTAGGGGTGTGGTCCGGGACTGCTGGCGCTGCACGCAGCAGTCGCCGCACACTCATGGCATCGCGACCTTGCACCTGACGCTGCGCCCGCTGGTTCAAAGGGCCAAACAGAGCAGCTTGTACCGGTTCTAACTGAGGCGGGGGATTGGGCTGTGGGCGACACAGCAAATAACCTTGGCCGCAAGCTACCCCCAAGTAACGTAAGGTGCGTAATTCAGCACTAGTCTCGATGCCTTCGGCAATGACGATGGAGTGAGCATGGCTGGCTATATCGCAAATGGATCGCACCAACTGCTGCTTGAGCACATCGCTATCAATGTCCCGCACAAAGTATTTGTCGATCTTGACGTATTCGGGGCGCAATTCCGACCATAAACGCAGGGAGGCATAGCCTTCACCCAAATCATCAATGGCAAACTGCAAACCTTCCTGCCGGTAAAGCTCAATGGCCTGATTTAAATAGTCATAACTGTCCGTGCGTTCCGACTCGGTCAGTTCAACAACGACCCGGCTCCAATCAATGCCTTCCAGCTGCGGCATCCCTGTACGAGGCTCAATGCGGGCCGATGGCAACATGCGCATCACCACATCCGGGCTGGAATTCAAAAATAGTTTGCCCAGCAAGCCCTGGCGATTAAAACTGTTGATCAGGGTGTGACAACACAGCTCTTCCAAATCCCATAAGCGCCCGCACTGCCGAGCAGCATCAAACAAGGCTAATGGCGAATAAAAACTGGTGTCCTTCGGCCCCCGTATCAAGCCCTCGTAACCCAGAATAAAGCCCGACTTCAAATCAACAATGGGCTGAAAGACGGGCGTAACTTGTTTTTCTACGAGAATCTGATGAAATGTATCGAGCATCATACTTCCGCTCCTAGGGCCTTTCTGAACGGACAATCGAAAGCCAATCTTGTACCAAAATACGGTTTGCTCACTAAATCGATAAGCCCGTGTGCAGTAAGGAGCTTTATCATGATGAATCAAACGAGATTAAAACCCGACATCCCGAAACCTTTTTCTGCTCGACATTAACAGGAATTTGACAATATTTTGTCACAAGTTCGCTACAAAAAGATGAATATTTTCTCTGTACTGTTTGATTTGGACGGCACACTGCTCGATACCATTCCCGATTTGGCCTCCGCATGTAACTCCATGCGTGTAGACCTGGGTTTACCCGAACTCCCAGTAGAGACTATTGCCACCTTCGTTGGTAAAGGCTCGGAAAACCTGGTGAAGCGTGCACTGACCGATCTGCCAAATCCGCCTGAGAACCAGTCCCAGGCCTTGGAATCATTTTATTACCATTACCATTTGTGCAATGGGCGGCACAGCCGCCTGTATCCAGGTGTACTAGAAGGATTGGATGATTTTCAAAGCCAGGGAGTGCGTCTGGCGGTCGTCACCAACAAGCCAGAACAATTCGCCCGTCCCCTGCTGGAAAAAACCGGGCTGGCCCATTATTTCGAGCTGATTGTGGGTGGCGATACCTGCCCGCGTAAAAAGCCCGATCCCATGCCATTTCTCCATGCTTGCGAGCAGATGCAGATCGATCCGGCCCAAACTTTGGTGGTGGGCGACTCAGTCAATGACGCCCAAGCAGCACGGGCTGCCGGGATACCCGTCCTGCTAGTCCCATATGGATATAACGAGGGCTTGGATGTGCAAAGCCTGGATTCCGATGGTATAGTTGCCTCTATTGCCGACGCAGCCATGTGGCTGCGCAACAAACGCAACACCATATTTACGTCATAAAATTCATGTCTACTCGCACTCACGCATCCACTATCTACGGCGCTTATTGGCGCTGGTGGCGTTCGTGTATCGGGTAGATATAACCTTGAAGTCTGGCGTCCCTGCAAAGTAGTAAACAGCGGATCGCCTCCAGGAAATAAGCCCGGTAATCACAACGACCGGGCTTTTTTTTGTTTCTGTCCGGCTCGTCGTACCCACTGACCCTCGAGATCCAAATGACAGAAATAGAATTCAATGCCCTAGCAGCAGAAGGCTTTAACCGAATCCCCCTGATCGCGGAAACGTACGCCGATCTGGATACGCCCCTGTCCATTTATCTGAAACTGGCACACAACGGCCCTGAGGGCGGCCGCTACAGCTGCCTGATGGAATCGGTTGTGGGCGGCGAGCAGTTCGGTCGCTACTCCTTTATTGGCTTGCCAGCCCGTACCGTGATTCGCAGCTACGGCCGCCACACAGAAGTGCTGCACGATGGCAAGACCGTCGAAACGGTAGAAGGCGACCCGCTGGAGTTCATCGAACAGTTCCAGGCTCGCTTCAAAGTGGCCCTGCGCCCCGGTCTGCCCCGTTTTGCGGGTGGCCTGGCCGGCTACTTTGGCTACGACACCGTACGCCACATCGAACCGTCCCTGGGTCTGAACCGCAAGCCCTTCCCGTCCGATCAGGAGGAAGGCGTGCCTGACATCATGCTGCTGCAAGTGGACGAACTGGTAATTGTGGATAATCTGGCCGGTCGCACCTACTTGCTGGTGTACGCCGACCCAGCCCAGCCTGAAGCCTACGTACAAGCCAAGCGTCGCCTGAAAGAATTGCGCGAAAAACTGCGCTCGCCGGTGGTGATTCCTTACGCCTACGCCAGCATGCAGACCGAATGCGAACGTGACTTCGACAAAGAGGACTACCTGAAAGCCGTCACCCGCGCCAAGGAATACATTGCCGCTGGCGATCTGATGCAAGTCCAGGTTGGCCAAGTCATCACCAAGCCCTTCCGCGATTCGCCGCTGTCCCTGTACCGCGCCCTGCGTTCGCTGAACCCCTCGCCCTACATGTACTTCTGGAACTTTGAAGACTTCCAGGTGGTCGGTGCATCGCCAGAAATTCTGGTTCGTCAGGAAGAGCACCGTCACGAAGGCCGCAATCAGGAACGCGTCACCATTCGCCCCCTGGCCGGTACCCGCAAGCGCGGCGCCACCCCCGAGGCCGATGCTGCTTTGGCCGCCGAGCTGAAATCCGACCCCAAGGAACGCGCTGAACACCTGATGCTGATTGACTTGGCCCGCAACGACATTGGTCGTATCGCCAAGACCGGCACGGTGGAAGTGACCGACACCATGACCATCGAGCGTTACTCCCACGTTCAGCACCTGGTCTCCAACGTCTGCGGCGAGCTGCAAGACGGCATGAGCCAGATGGACGTGCTGCGTGCCTCCTTCCCGGCTGGCACTTTGACGGGTGCCC
The DNA here is from genome assembly GCF_058808495.1 of Alcaligenes sp. GW821-FHT11D07. NCBI lineage: Bacteria > Pseudomonadati > Pseudomonadota > Betaproteobacteria > Burkholderiales > Alcaligenaceae > Alcaligenes > Alcaligenes sp. GW821-FHT11D07. Next base: position 12,440 of record NZ_JBXART010000002.1, on the reverse strand, counting down.
CCAAGGTGCGCGCCATGGAAATTATTGATGAGCTGGAGCCCGTGCGCCGTGGCGTTTACGGTGGTGCCGCCGGATACCTGAGCTACTCAGGTGAAATGGATCTGGCCATTGCCATCCGCACCGGTGTCATCAAGGACGGCATGCTGTATGTACAAGCGGCTGCCGGCATTGTCGCCGACTCCGATCCCGAAAAAGAATGGCAAGAGACCGAAGCCAAAGCCCGTGCGGTTATCCGCGCTGCTGAACAAGTGCAATTCGGTCTGGACGAGCCCATTTAATCGCCCCACAGCCACCTTTTTTTTGCCGGAGTATTCCCATGCTGTTCATGCTCGATAACTATGACTCCTTCACCTATAACCTGGTCCAGTACTTCGGAGAATTGGGCCAGGAAGTGGTGGTACGACGCAACGATCAAGTCACCCTTGAAGAGATCGAAGCCCTGAACCCCAGCCACCTGTGCATCTCGCCCGGCCCTAAATCCCCTGTGGATGCGGGCCTGTCAGTCGCACTGATCCAGCACTTTGCAGGAAAGCTGCCGATTCTGGGAGTCTGCCTGGGCCACCAGGCAATCGGGCATGCCTTTGGTGCACGCATCATCCGTGCGCAGCAAATCATGCATGGGAAAGTTTCCCCCATTAGCCACCAGGGCACAGACTTATTCACCGACCTGCCTTCGCCCTTTAACGTCACCCGCTACCACTCTCTGGCGATCGAGCGCGACAGTCTGCCCGCCTGCCTGCACGTGACGGCACAAACCGAAGATGGCGAAATCATGGGTATCCGGCACCGCGAACTGCCTATTTACGGCGTGCAATTTCACCCTGAATCCGTACTGAGCGAGCACGGTCACGCCCTGCTGAAGAACTTTCTGGACCTGTAAATCATGAACACCATCACTCCTACCGAAGCACTGGTGCGCTGTATCGAACACCGGGAAATCTTCCACGACGAAATGCTGCACCTGATGCGCATGCTGATGCGTGGTGAAATGTCGCCACAAATTGCCGCAGCCCTGCTGATGGGTCTGCGCGTGAAAAAAGAAAGCGTGGGTGAGATTTCCGCTGCCGCCCAAGTCATGCGCGAATTTGCCACGCCAGTTATTACCCCGAACCCAGACGAGTTGCTGGATATGTGTGGCACAGGCGGGGATGGCTCCAATACCTTCAATATTTCCACCGCCGCCATGTTCGTGGCCGCCTCGGTAGGGGTGAAAGTGGCCAAACACGGCAACCGCAGTGCCTCTTCATCGTCAGGCAGTGCGGATGTGCTGGAAGCACTAGGCGTCAGTCTGGCTTTCTCTCCGGAGCAAGTGGCGCAAAGCATTGCTGAAACCAATATCGGCTTTATGTTCGCCCCCGCCCACCACGGTGCGATGAAAAACGTCGCCGCAGTCCGCAAAGAACTGGGTGTGCGTACCATTTTCAATATTCTGGGCCCCCTGACGAACCCAGCGGGTGCCACAAACCAGCTGATGGGCGTGTTCCATGCCGACTTGGTGGGGATTCAGGTTCGAGTCATGCAAAGACTGGGTGCCAAGCACGTTCTGATTGTGCACGGCAAAGACGGTATGGATGAGGCCTCTCTGGGCGCCGCCACGCTGGTGGGTGAGCTGAAAGACGGCCAGGTACGTGAATACGAGATTCACCCGGAAGATTTTGGCATGGCCATGACCTCCAACCGCAGCATCCGCGTCACCAGCCGCGAAGAATCCGCCTTGATGATTATGGAAGCCCTCAATAACCAAGAGGGTACGGCTCGTGATATCGTGGGCCTCAACGCCGGGCTGGCCATCTACGCCGCCAATCACGCTGATTCCATAGAGCAAGGTCTGCGCATGGCCTTTGAGGCCATAGCCAACGGCGCCGCCCGAGAAAAACTCGAACAATTCCGCGCTTATACAAGGAAGTTAAACCCATGAACGACATTCTGGCCAAAATCCTCGACACCAAAAGAGCTGAAGTCGTCACCGCCCGCCAACTGCGTAGCGAATCTGATTTGCTGCGCGAAGCGAAGAACCGGAACGACCTGCGCGGCTTTGCCAGCGCCATCGAAGACAAAATTGCGCAAGGCAAGCCTGCCATTATTGCGGAAGTCAAAAAGGCATCTCCGTCCAAGGGCGTGATCCGTGCCGACTTCAACCCTACAGAAATTGCCTCCAGCTACGCTGCCCACGGTGCGGCTTGCCTGTCAGTCCTGACCGATATCCAGTATTTTCAGGGTTCTTACGACCACCTGCGTCAGGCACGCGCTGTTTGCGCCCTGCCCGTGCTGCGCAAGGACTTCATCATTGATCCTTACCAGATCATCCACGCCCGGGCCATGGGTGCGGACTGCATTCTTCTGATCGTGGCGGCTCTGGATAAAGACCAATTAATGGAATACGAAACCATGGCCCATGAGCTGGGCATGGATGTACTGGTTGAAGTGCATGACCGTGCCGAGCTGGATATTGCCTTGCAAATGAAGACCAGCCTGCTGGGCATCAATAACCGCAACCTGCGCACCTTTGAAACCAGCACCCAGAACACCTTGGATCTGCTGCCTTTCATCCCCAGCGAAAAACGTGTGGTCACCGAAAGTGGCATTCACACTCTGGAAGATGTCGCTTTGATGCGTGAGAATCAGGTTCAAGCCTTCCTGGTCGGCGAAGCTTTCATGCGTGAGCCCGATCCTGGCGTTGCCCTGCAAAACCTCTTCTTTGGCCAACCCGCATGAGCCTAGGCACATGCCCCTTATGTGCGTTAAAGCCCGACCAACTGCTCTGGTCGGGCGCTGGCATTCTGGTACTTGCCGTCACGGACAGCCCATTTCCCGGCTATACCCGCGTGATCTGGCAAGAGCATGTCGCTGAGATGACGGACCTGCCCGAGGAACAGCGGCAAGCAATTATGGCAGCGGTGTACGTGGTCGAACAAACCCAGCGCACACTGCTGGGGACAGCCAAAATTAATCTGGCCCAGTTTGGTAACCAAGTCCCCCACCTGCACTGGCACATCATCCCCCGCTGGCGTGATGATCCCTATTTCCCGGACTCTGCCTGGTCACCCGCACCCGAACGCAATGCTGAGCAAAAGCAAAGCTGGTCGTCCCACGAAGAACATCTGCTGGAGCAGGTTGCTGAGTATCAACACAACTTGAAAGTCGCACTCCAAGCGCGCTTTAGTTAAACCAGGCTGACTGAATACCCAAGAACTGCCGGCGCAATGCCGGCAGTTTTGTTTTCTTCGCCCGCATTGCACCCCCTAATTGCTGGATCAAAAGAAGGGTATGACAGGCATTGCCACACCTCGCCCCCCCTTAGCGGCATCAGACAGCAAGTGAACATCGCCCACCGCGAGCTCGTCTGTTCTAGAAATTAACCTAGATCAAGCCTGGTCCACAATCGTCTAGCCCAGCCAAAAACCACCATATATAGTGTCATGAATCCTAAAAATCACTATATATAGGTTTTTAAGCAGAATATGGCTACCCAGGAAACCACACAGCGCCCCGCTGCGCAGCTCGACATTATCCGGTCTATCACCGAGTATTTAGACCGCCAGGACTGGCGCGTTCAGGCCAACGCCAACCAGGGCTATTCGCTCGGTGGGTTGATCCTGAATAGCTCTGGAAAAATGATTGCCAACTATTGGCTCAGCCATATCTACCCTGAAGCAATCGGCCAAGCACACCGTCAAGCGGATCTGCACATCCACGATCTGGACATGCTCTCTGGTTATTGCGCAGGTTGGTCTTTACGGACCTTTTTAAACGAAGGCCTGAACGGCGTCCCCGGAAAAATAGAATCCGGACCGCCCCGGCATCTGAGCAGTGCAGTTGGGCAAGTCGTCAATTTCCTGGGCACCCTGCAAAACGAATGGGCCGGAGCCCAAGCCTTCAGCTCCTTTGACACCTATATGGCGCCCTTCGTGCGCAAAGACGCGCTGAGCTACAAGCAAGTGCGTCAATCCATGCAGGAGCTCATCTACAACCTGAATGTGCCGTCGCGTTGGGGCACACAAACGCCCTTTACCAACCTGACCTTTGATTGGGTCTGCCCCGATGATCTGCGCCAGCAAGTTCCGCTAATCGGTGGCGAGGAAATGCCCTTTTGCTACGGTGATCTGCAGACCGAAATGGACATGATCAACCAGGCCTATATCGAGGTCATGAGCGAAGGGGACGCTCGCGGACGCGCCTTCACCTTCCCCATCCCCACCTACAACATCACCCGCGACTTTGACTGGCACAGCCCCAATGCCGAGCGGCTGTTTGCCATGACAGCCAAGTACGGCCTGCCCTATTTCCAGAACTTCATTAATTCTGAACTGGAACCCAATATGATCCGCTCCATGTGCTGCCGCCTGCAGCTGGATCTGCGAGAATTGTTAAAGCGGGGCAATGGTCTGTTTGGCTCCGCCGAGCAAACCGGCTCATTGGGCGTTGTCACCTTGAACTGTGCTCGCTTGGGCTACCTGTACCAAGGTGATGAGGCAGGCTTGTTCACTCGACTGGATGAATTGCTAGAAATGGGCCGCGAAAGCCTTGAAATCAAGCGCACCGTCATTCAGCAACTGATGGATCAGGGCTTGTTTCCCTACACACGCCGCTACCTGGGCACCTTGCGTAATCACTTTTCCACGCTGGGGGTAAACGGTATCAACGAGATGATCCGCAACTTCACCAATGACAAACACAATCTATGTACACCGTGGGGGCACCACTTTGCCCTGCGTCTACTCGATCATATCCGTGAACGCATGGTGGAATTTCAAGAAAACACTGGCCACCTGTACAACTTGGAAGCAACGCCGGCCGAAGGCACCACCTATCGCTTTGCCAAAGAGGATCGCGCGCGCTGGCCTGACATTTTGCAGGCGGGCACCGATCAGATGCCTTATTACACCAACTCCTCGCAACTGCCCGTCGGTTTTACGGAAGATCCCTTTGAAGCCCTGGAACGCCAGGACGAGCTGCAAGGCAAATACACCGGCGGTACCGTGCTGCATCTGTACATGACGGAAGCCTTATCCAGCACCGATGCCTGCCGCAACTTGGTTCAACGGGCCTTGAATCGCTTCTCCTTGCCCTACATCACTGTCACACCTACGTTTTCCATCTGCCCCCAGCATGGCTATTTGTCCGGCAAACATGAGTTTTGTCCGCATTGTGATAGTGAACTACTGGCACGCAAGAAGGCGGCCCAAGCACAAAAAGAATCACAGGATACGCTGCAAAATCACGCCCACGCCAGCTCCCAACGACAGGCATCGGCTTCCGACCCAGCGCAAGCCCCCATCCACTAAACCCTGCGGTTTTCACGCTGGCACACCAACACCCACCGCTTCTAGCAGCACTGCAGCCTATCAGCGCATAGCCGTCATTTGAACCCCGCCCCTTGGCGTCCCACCCTTTTTGCACCCTGTAGAAACAAGCTTTTATCTAAGGAGTTTTCATGAACCAGACCCCCATCACTCTGCACGATTCCGAACGCCAGCCCTGCGAAATCTGGACCCGCGTCATGGGCTATCACCGCCCCCTGTCGTCATTCAATATAGGCAAGCAAGGCGAATTTCATGAGCGACGTTACTTTACTGAAGCAGGTGCCTCCCTAGATACCTCTGCACAAAACACGTAAACATCATGAGTCACGCCACGCGCCATCTTTATCCAGCCGTCCGGCCATCACGCAGCCTTGCCCTCAAGGTGGGGGGCTGTACGCCCTTTTCGGCAACAGACTACCCCGGACAATTGGCCGCCGTCATTTTTGTCCAAGGTTGCCCTTGGCGCTGTGGCTACTGCCATAACCCGCATCTGCAAGAGCGCACGCCAGACAGCGCCATTGCTTGGGACAGCCTGCTGGATTTTTTGAATAGGCGCGTAGGCCTGCTGGATGCCGTGGTATTTAGCGGTGGTGAACCGACACTGGACCCTGAACTGGGAGCAGCGATACGAGCCGTGCGCAGCTTGGGTTTCAAGATAGGTTTGCATACGGCCGGCACTCATCCGGCCAGACTATTGGAGATTCTGCCTTGGGTCGATTGGATAGGTCTGGACATCAAGGCTGAATTCGAGCACTACGATGCCATCACTCAACGCCCCAATAGCGGAGCCCCAGCCTTGCGCAGCTTGCAATTGCTGCTGAATGAAGGCGTCCTGTTTGAATGCCGCAGCACGATACACCCGCAGTTGCACAGCCCCTCCTCCGTTCAAGCCTTGGGGCAGCATCTCCATCAATTGGGGGTGCAGCGCTACGCCGTGCAAATTTTCCGTAGCCAAGGCTGCGACGATGATCTACTCAAAAAAAATGGGCAGGCTTTGCAAGCCTACCCAGGTGAAGATGTCCTGCAGAATCTTCAAGAGCTATTCCCACATTTCGAGGTACGTCGCTCCTGAAGCAGTGCCCTCAGGATGCAGAAGAACGAAGCGGGCGGCGCAGCACATTTTGTAAAGCTGCCTGCCCCTGCTTGATCACCGCGCGCGGATGCAAAAGATCAGGATCAAGCGAGTCCAGTGTGTTCTTCACCATTAAACCCAGCTCCGTATCCCCTTCAATAGACAAACGCCGGTTAAAGAACAAGGTGTCCGGGTCCTCCTTGCGCTGCAACAGCTGATAGAAAGCCCAGACATCGGCTTTAAGGATCAAGTCCGGATTTTCTGTGTTTGCGCTCAGCGGATAAAAAGCCCCCTGACGCCAGGTGTAATCAAAGGCCAAACCTGCGTCGGCTACCTGTATGCGTAAAGCTCGACCTTCCAGGCGTTCAGCAATATCCGCGGGCAGATGCGGACGCATCAACACATTCAAACCTGTGCAAAACAGACGAGATCCGGGCCAGGGCGGCAAGCGACTCAATACGCCCGCCACGGCGGTGGGCAAGCGGGGGAAAGAGCCTTGCATTGTTGTTTCATTCACAGCTACATCCATCCCTTAAAAACGCTCAGAAACTGGCGCTACCCACTCCAGGCCGGGGCGCCCATGCCAAAATCCATTGCAAGCCTTGGCGGGCAATAAGCCCACCAAATCCTCTTGCGCATCTCTTGCCTGAATACGCCCCTGGGCCACATCATGAAACAGGCTGACGACCCCTTCCATATTCTGTGACTGAGGGCTTAAACGCAGCATGTCCACCCCAAGCTCACGCAAATCCTGCACTTGCTCCAACAAGGTGTAGACCCAAGCTGATTGCGTCTGTATGCCATTGATCGTTAAAAATCCTTGTCCTTCACGAGTCTCTAGCAGCAAACCATCGGGGTAGTCCATACACACATACTGGCAGTTATCTTTAGGCAAGTTACGATTACGCGCGGCAAAGCAACGGGCCGAGAAAGCCAAAGGCAAACGCCCAAATGCAAAAACCTCTGTTTCCAAACCTGCTGGTCTGTCCTGCTGCAACTGCATCAAACCCGTTCGGCCCATCTCCAAAGGCATCACCCAGCGTACTGCGCCTTGAGAAGCAATCAGGTCCAGCACTGGCCCGTTATAAATATTCAAAAAAGGGCCGGCGACAAAGTCCCGGCCCTGCATCAAACGTACTGCCCCCATATCGTTGGCTTCGACCAGATAGTCGTGCTGTTCAGTGACTTTGCGCAGCGTATTCACATCCCGTCCCGACTCCAGCAACACCTGACTGGACAGCACAGGTACTTTGCCAGCCTCGGCCAGCATCTGGGCAATATCCAGCCAGTCTTCCAGCCGTAATTCATGCCGTCTGGAACACACTGTTTCGCCCAGGTAGACCACATCCACAGGCCAAGCGCAGCAGGATTCATAAAACTGCAAAGTAGCAACGCGCGACCAGTAGTACTGCAAGGGGCCTAAAGATAGTTTCATGTTCGAATCTCCCATGCTTTACTTCCAGGGCCGAGAATAGGCACCCAGCGTATGTTGCTGCCCTTCGGCCAATTTATTCAAAGCCCCCATCCAGGCCGGATGCACTGAGTAGCGGGCTTGCGTAGACTGAGCCAGATCGATGGCCTGACGCCAGACTTGAGTCACCTGCGCTACATAAGCGGGGCTGCGTTGACGGCCTTCAATCTTGATGGCGCTGACCCCGGCGGCCAGTAGCTGCGGCAAGAGCGACAAGGTGTTCAGACTGGTTGGCTCTTCCAGTGCATAGTAGTTTTCACCCGCCACATCAAAACGCCCTTTGCACAAGGTGGGGTAAGCAGCGTTCTCTCCGTCCTGATAGCGGTCAATCAACACCCCGTTCAGGCGCGAATCCAGACCCTGATCGGTTTGTTCCCAGCGCACATGGGCCGCAGGTGAGCAAACGCCGTGAGTATTAGGTGATTCACCCGTTGCATAGGAAGACAGAGCGCAGCGTCCTTCAACCATCACGCATAAGCTGCCAAAGCCAAATACTTCCACTTGCACCGGGACTTGTTCGCAGACCTGTTCAACTTGCGTCATCGACAACACACGGGGCAGCACCACACGCTGGATTCCAAAATGCTCGTGGTAGTACTTGATGGCTTCTGGATTCGTGGCGGAGCCTTGCACCGACAAATGCAGACGCAAATCCGGATGGTGCTGGCTGGCATAAGCCATCAAGCCAGGGTCCGCCATAATGACGGCATCGACCTTGGCCTGTGCCGCCCGATCTACCGCGTCGCGCCATTGCTGCCAGGCACTGGGCTGAGGATAGGTATTAAGCGCCAGCAGCACCTTGCGGCCACGCTCGTGTGCGTAATCAATTCCTTGGGCGATGGCACGGGCATCAAAATTAAGCCCGGCAAAGTTCCGGGCATTGGTGGCATCCCGAAAACCCAGATAAACGCTATCTGCACCGTTATCAATGGCCGCCTTCAAAGCAGGCAAGCTACCCGCCGGACAGACCAATTCCATCTGCGGGTTCTCAGGCGCGGCAAACGCCGTGGACGCTGTATTCATGACACTCCCCGATCAGAAATCTGGCCAGGGCTGATCCTGGCTCGATAAGACCACCACTATGCCTGCTCTGAAATTAAGGGGCCTTAACGCATATCAAATTCTTCCCACCTCCTGACCGGCGGCAAACAAGTCCCACTTTGCTTGTGCCACAGGCCCGCACAATGGTCCACAATGCCTGCCAAGCCCTTCATGCCGGAGCCCTTGATGACACACACTGAGATCACCCTGGACGCGCGCGGCTTGCCCGCGCCCGAGCCTTTGGAACACTGCCTGGAAATATTGGCTGAGCTGGGTCCGGAGCAAAGCTTGCTGATGCTGCTGGACAGGGAGCCCTTTCCTTTGTATGAAATCTTGCGGCGCAGCGGCTTTATCTATCACGGCACCATGCAAGAGAACGGCTTCAAGCTCACCATCCGCAGGAATTAAGTCTATGCAACGCGCTTTATCGCTGGATCAGTCGCCTTCCTTGTCCCTGACCCTGCCCTTGTTCGCAAACGTGCCTTTCTTTGGACTCTTGGCTGCCATCCTGGCCATCTACAGCGGACCGGAGCTATTTAACTCCCGCTGGCATCCAAGCACTCTCGCTCTGACCCATGCCTGGACTTTAGGCATCATAGGCAGCGCCATGCTGGGCGCACTGGCTCATATTCTGGCGGTCGCCTGTAATGTCCCCATTCAGGTATCCCGGACACGAGCACTCCTATTTTGGGGATTGTTCAGTGCCGGCACACTCTTGCTGATCACTGGATTTATAAGCTGGCAAAGTTGGGCCTATCAATGGGCTGCCCCTTTTCTGGGAGTCTCTCTAGGTGCCTACTTACTGAGCGCAACAGCAGCCCTCTGGCGTTCCCGCCGACAGGTATTTCGCGGAGCCAAAGAGATAGTGGCTCCGATTCGTCTGGCCTTGCTAGGCCTGCTGTTTACCGTCTCGACGGGGCTAGCCATGCTAATCGCTCTCGCAAGCGGACAAACCATACCCAATCTGCTGAGCCTGCACATGATGATGGGTTTGGCCGCTTGGGCAGGCTTACTGCTGATGGCCATGTCTTTCCAGCTAGTACCCATTTTTCAAGTTACCGAGCTGTATCCCGCCCCTTTAGTGCGCTGGCTACCGTGGGTCGTCGCGGCTTTTCTAATTGCTCAATGGGCTTTGGCGCCACTGCCCGGTCCTTGGCTACCCGTCCGTGACCTAGTCACCTATCTGATTTTCTTGGCCTACGCCTTGTGGGCCATAGTCAGTTGGACACGAATCTGGAAACGCAAACGTCCGACAGCTGGTGCCAGCACCTTATTCTGGTACAGCTCATTAAGCAGCCTGCTGGTCGGTGTCGCGCTGAACTTTTGGGCGAACTCTCCCGCGGGCACCAATGGGGATCTGGCCTTGGGTGTCCTGCTTATCATGGGTGCCTTGGGATCTGTAGTTTGCGGAATGCTCTATACCATCGTGCCATTCCTGCTGTGGCGCGAAGCACAAGAGCAGGTCAGTGTAGATGCCGACAATCCCGAACACACCCGTGCGCTTCTGCGGCTGATCCCTAAAACAGCTCACTACATTCCTGCCTCTATTGCGCGTGCTCATTGGGCTTTGCATAGCCTGAGCACCATCATTTGGACGGGCGCCGGTCTGGGTATTGAGGTATTTGCCCAGGTAGCTGCCCCTATGCTGCTTTTGTCCTTTATCACCCTGTCCTGGGCGCTATGGACGGCATGGCACCGCTACCACCAAAGCCTGCGTGCTATGCGCGCATATCAGGCAAAGCACCGTATTGTCGCAAAGCAGCACTGTCCAGGATCGTAAAATTGCGGCGCTGGACTCGAATCAGGCCCCGGTCAATTAAGTCGCGCAAGGTGCGAGACAGATGCTCCGGGGTCAGATTCAAGCGCGAAGCAATTACCGACTTGCCGACATCTATTCTGAACGTCGCCCCTTCTTCTCCGGGCCACTCGTGTAGCAAATAGCTCACCAATCGCTGTACCCCATTTTGCAGGGTGTAGGCTTCCAGCTCGCCCATCAGTCTGTAGAGCCGCTCGCTCAAACCCGCCAGCATCAGACGCGCTACGTCACTCCCCTTGCCTAATTGCTCCATCAAAGTATCCCGACCAATATGCAGGAGCAGTGAATCCACCAAAGTCTGGGCCGTCACAATATAGTTGCGCCCCATAAACATGAGCGCTTCACCGAAGCCTTCGCCTGGACCAACCAGACGCACCACACGCTCTGCCCCAGATGAGGATACAAAAACCAGTTTCACCCGGCCGTAGACCAGCATGTGAAAGCCTAGGCACGGGTCGCCACTCCGAAACAGAGTCGTCCCCCGCAAGGCGTGGACCTCCTGCGTCCCTTTGGCAATGGGCTCCAGCTGCTCCGGTGGCAACTCCTTGAATATTGGCAGATGCGCCAGCTGCGCCTGTATGCGTTTCCAACGTCCAGGCCCCTCAGCTACGGCTAACCTTGTATCCGCTGAACCCTCATTGCTTGCCTGATGAGCAGTATCTTGAGCGACCATCTTTATTCCCTAGAACCAAATGAAACCCTAGCTAGACTGACACACTCCCTACCTTCCGGCTCACACTAGCTCGGCGCCTGATTGACGCAAGTCAAACAGATCTTGAGGCAGTGAACAATCAAGACAAGGACTTAGTCGGAAGTCCTAGTTCAGCATGATTTAACAGCAGATCCAAGCAAGAAGCAGTCAAATTTGACCACCTTAGGTGAAGGGATAAATTTTTGAGAGTAGGAAAATGATGGGTGGTTTCGTACAGCGGAGCTAGCTCTTCGATAGGTTTTTCGGGAGGTTTTTTATGAGTTTCTTCCTGCTTTTACTGAGGCATGGAAGTCTATTCCTGTTTCCAACCCGGACTAACTTTACTTTGCCTAACTTTGTCTTGCTTTGCCTTGCTCCGCTTCCAGATGATTGACAGTGAATACTCAGAGAATCTGCCGGCAATAAAATAAACGGGATCAGTCAGCACTTTTTTCCGTATTTATTGCCGGGGGCTAACTAAAGCTGTGTGAAAGCAGGAAGCAGGCTAGATCGAAAGCTGCTTGGGGGAATAAAACACGATGCAAGCTGTGATGTGCTGGTGTGCGCTATTACGCGGAGAGGCGGTCATGAGCAGCGTTAGGCGCGCAAGCCGGTGAGCCAGCGGCTCACTAGCTGGGAGGTCAAGATGGTGCTCTATAACGCGAAAAAAAACGGTCTCATGCGCAGCGCCAAGCGCACAGGAGCTAGCTGGGAGGTGCGGATGGTGCACTATGACGGGGAAAAACGATCTCATGTGCAGCGCCAGGCGCACAGGCGGGTAAGCTAGCAAAGCAGTGTAAATGGAGCTCTAGGGTGCGGAGAGACAATGATGGGCAGCGTTAGCCGTACAAGCCGGCGAGCTCTTGCCACGCCTTGATTCGAGCTTTAACTGTATGACCGTGGCAGGTATGCCACCGTTGGTCGCCGATGTCTATTTCGAGCGCCCAAAACAAAACCCCCACAAGCAGTGCTTGCGGGGGTTTTGAGGAATAAGAGCTTGACGATGACCTACTTTCACAGACGTCCGTCCACTATCATCGGCGCAA
>NZ_JBXART010000001.1:1863974-1864560 GCF_058808495.1 Alcaligenes sp. GW821-FHT11D07 | reverse complement strand
CTGCTTGTGGGGGTTTTGTTTTGTGCGCTCGAAATAGACATCCACGACCAACGGTGGCGTACCTGCCACGGTCATACCGTTAAAGCTCAAATCAAGGCATGGCAAGAGCTCGCCGGCTTGTACGGTTGCGCTGCCCATCATTGTCTCTCCGCGCCCTAGAGCTCCATTTACACTTCTTTGCTAGCTCACCCGCCTGTGCGCCTGGCGCTGCACATGAGACCGTTTTTCCCCGTCATAGTGCACCATCCGCACCTCCCAGCTAGCGCCTGTGCGCTTGGCGCTGCGCATGAGACCGTTTTTTTTCGCGTTATAGAGCACCATCCTGACCTCCCAGCTAGTGAGCCGCCGGCTCACCGGCTTGCGCGCCTAACGTTGCACATGATCGTCTTTTAGCGTCATAGCGCACACCAGCACACCACAGCTTGCATCGCGTTTCATTCCCTCAAGCAGCATTCGATCTAGCCTGCTTACTGCTTCCACACAGTTTTAGTTCGCCCCCCCCGGCAATAGATACTGAATCTATTCCCTCAAGCCTTCAGTACCGTTGTTCCTAATGCTTGGGCACAAGACTTACTATGGTTGCCAA